>CAIZRG010000035.1 GCA_903935335.1 Oligoflexia bacterium | reverse complement strand
GAAACGGGAAAAATGACTTTTTTTTTAACCGGAAAATATAATAGGTGAATCTATTCATAAATTCGATCGTACAAGTCGAAGGTCTGTCTCAGAAAGAAATAGCAGGTGCTGCATTTCATCAGTCAATATCTGATATTGCTGGGAAAGCAGCTTTCAAAAGCGGATTCTTGAATTGTGGTATAACCACTGGGGCTGAATCAGTCATTGGTGTTCCTGTTGGCAACCTTCTTGATAACCCGAACGTTTCACCTGAAAGTTAAAATCTGCTAAAAATATCAGTTTTGAGGTGAACTGCGGAATGTGGTAAAAATTTTTGAAAAATAACCAAAATTTTCTAAAAACTTCGTTAAAAAATACAAAATCCACTCATTTTGAACGAGTGTTTTCAGCGATTTCCTGGGAAATCTAAAAATCTTCAAATTTGCGATCGCTTCGGATCTAAAGGGGATGAAAAAACTGCTGCCAAATACTTTGATAAGGATAAGAGCTAGGCAAAGAAAGAAGAATCCTGCGGGTACTGACTTTGAGAGTGGCTGCGACTTTGATTAATTTTTCTCGAATCGTTTGA
This sequence comes from Oligoflexia bacterium, assembly GCA_903935335.1. Classification (GTDB taxonomy): domain Bacteria; phylum Bdellovibrionota; class UBA1018; order UBA1018; family UBA1018; genus CAIZRG01. The sequence continues at coordinate 8,064 of CAIZRG010000035.1, read as the reverse complement.
ACACAAGTATTTTCTAAAACCGTACTTTTCAAGTATTTTCTCAACTTAAACATTTCCTTGCAAGCATGAATATTCATCCTTCAGGAAGCCGTGAAAAAAATTACATTCATAAAAAAGATGAAAAATCTGCGTAAAAGTCAGGCTGAAATTTCGACTAAAAAAAAGATTGCACCTCAAATACTTATGAAAATCATTGATGTAATCTCCAGTTTGCATCAGTGATCAGTCTTGATCCCCTTTTTGAAAACAAATAGCTCCATGCCCACTGCACAATCACTAAGACTCTATTTTTAAATCCAATCAGATAAAAAATATGGACAAACATCCAAGCTAACCATGCAATGCGACCCGTGATTTTAATTTTACCCGATTGCACAAGAGCTTTATTTTTTCCAATTGTGGCCATCTGTCCACGATCCTGATAAGTGAAGCTCGCTAGAGATTGGCCTCGGATTGAAGCCATAATTTTTTAGGCCGCATATTTCCCTGCTTGAATAGCCGCTGGAGCCAAGCCCGGAAGGATTTTATCGGCTTTAATTGAGATGGCAGCCAAATCACCCACTACAAATACATCGTGAAATTTTGGAATCGACAAATCAGACGTTACCTTGATTCGACCTGCATAATCAATTTCAGGCTTGGGATCAATGACTAATGGAGCCGCTTGAACTCCAGCAGACCAAAGGACGCATTGTGACCTGATGAATTCATTGCTGCCAATCTGCACGCCAGAGCTCGTAATGTTCTTAACCATTGCAGAAGTACGAACTTCAACTCCAAGTTCGTTCAGATCCTTGATGGCTTTCGCTGAGAGATCTTCCGAGAATGAGGATAATATGCGAGGTCCCCTCTCTAGCAAGATCACTTTGGCTTCGGCTGGATTGATGTGTTTAAAGTCTTTTGCAAGAACTGTTCTGCCGACGTCTGCGATAGCACCCGCTAGTTCAACTCCGGTTGGTCCTCCTCCCACAATAACAAAGTTAAGTAGGGATGCCCTTACTTCGGGGTGAATTTCGTTTTCAGCCCTTTCAAAAACTGATAAAATTCTTCGGCGGATTTCAGTAGCCTGTTCAACAGACTTCAAGCCGGGAGCAAACTCCTCCCATTCTGGGTTTCCGAAATAGCTGTGAAGTGATCCACATGCCAAAATAAGATAATCATAAGAAAGCTGGTATTGAATCTCAGAATTATGATCAGTCCGGCCAGTAATAAATTTTTGAATCAAATCAGCTCTCTCTACTTTAGCTAAATGAACCTCTATGTTCCTATTTTTAGAAAACTGAGCGCGAATTGGAACGGCAATATCGCTCGGATTTAATCCGGCAGTAGCCACTTGATACAGCAAAGGCTGAAAAAGGTGATAATTCCTTTGATCCACTAGGACGACATGAACCTCTCTTTGATTAGCCAATGCCTTCGCTGCATTGAGACCAGCAAATCCTGCGCCGGCAATGACGACAATTTTCTTGCCCTTTTCTCGCGCTGTATGGATGACTTGAAAAGTATCCGTTGTCATTTTAATAAACTTACGCCAGATCATTCACGAAAACCAGCGCTGAATGATGATGTCAAACAGCCCAAAGGGGTCTTTGCTGGACTTAATTCAGTTGTTTTTGAATGATGTCATCCAGATTGGCGATGAGATCATATCAAGGATATTGCCTCTGTTTAACGAGGGCTTATTTAAGTTGTAGATATATAAATTTTGTGATAAACATAACCATCACTTCATTGAGGATGATTACTGTGCAAAAAAAAAATAATTAGCATTATCTCTATTTGTTTAAGATTATCTGGCATGATTCAGTCTGCAGTTGCTGATGAACCACTTAAAACTGTGAATATTAATGCACAACCGCTCGGGCATTTATTTGGACTTGCAAATGTTTCTGCTGAATTTGGAGTTTCAGACACAATTGCCTTAGGGCCTACTGTTGCTTATGTAGAAGCTAAGTCTCGATCAAATACAGTTACATACTATGGGTTTGGTGGTAGTGTTGATTTTTTTCTGAATCATAAACGCTTCACCGACGGGATTGTACTCACCTTGGGTTTAAATTATTTGTTTCCCACTAATAGGACTCTCTCTGCATCAAGAATATTAGAGTCAGCACAATTTGGTTATGTATGGTTTTGGGACGAAGGATTTAATATCGTCCTTCAAGGTGGGATTGATTATTTGTCAGGTCAAATGAAGGGTGATCAATCAAGCAAAATCCAACCAACAGGAGGTGTTCAGATTGGATGGGTTTTTTGAACTATCACATTTGATTCTCATTCTGTAACTGGGACGTCTGATAAATAAAATGGTTTTCTCGATTCCTTATTTTGATTTTTGATGTTAGAGCTTAGAACAAATTAAAAGATGCTATAATTAAAATTTAATTATATAAGTGAGTTCATGAAACGATGAGAATGTCCGAATTTGATGAGTATACTATCCGATTTACGCTAGAGCTTGAGCGGCTGTGGTATATCTAGACCGTATAATGGTCAATGATTTTTAAAAGCTTAAATCGGAGCTTGATTTGATTGAACACAACCAAAGTCAAAGTAGGGTTCATAAACTTAAGATTCAGCCTATGAGATAATTTAAAAAGAAGAGGATAATTTCCTTGTTTTTTAAATAGTTATTTGAGATTCATAATGCAATGCGAGTGTTTCATCTGGTTTGTTTTTTATTCTTTATTTTATTTCCTTGTTTATCGCAAGCAGGTCTTAATGAATCTCCCGATGAAATTCTAGAAAATGTAGTTGAATTTCTAGAGCAAAAATCTTGGATAATACTTTTAAAAGTGAATAAAAAGTTCAAAGAAATTACTCCCCAGGGTGTGAAAAAGTTTAAAGTAAAAGGGGATTCTGAGGCTGATGTTAAAGACAAATTAATTGCTTTTTTATTGAAAGGTGAATCTGAGGGTCAAGTCCACACAGCTCTTGAAGCACTGGATTTATCTGGAACAAACAGAACGGATAAAGGCTTAAGAGAATTAGTAGAGTTTATTCAAAAGTATTTTTTAAATATAAAATCACTGAATCTGAATGAGAGCAAAATTGGAGATGAGGGAGCTACTCATCTGGCACGACTTATCCAGCTAGAAGAGCTAAATCTGCAGGGTAACAGGATTGGCGATGAGGGAGTTGTTCATCTAGTACAACTCCCTCAGTTAAAAGATTTAAATCTGCAAGGCAACAGGATCGGAGATGTGGGAGTCGCTAGTTTGGCAGAGCTTATTCAGCTAAAACGGCTAAATCTGAGTGAGAACAACATCAGAGAAGCTGGAGTTGGTCATTTGGCAGGACTCACTCAGTTAGAAGATCTCAATTTGCATAGCAACAGGATTGGAGAAGCTGGAGCTGGTTATTTGGCAGGACTCACTCAGTTAAAAGACCTCAATCTGCAGGGCAACAAGATCGGAGAAGTTGGAGCTAGTCATTTGGCAGGACTCACTCAGTTAAAAGATCTCAATCTGCAGGGCAACGACATTGGAGATGTAGGAGTTTCTTGTTTGGTAGGGCTTATTCAGCTAAAACGGCTAAATCTGAGTAAGAATAACATTGGAGATGTGGGAGTTGCTTGTTTGGCAGGATTCACTCAGTTAGAAAATCTCAATTTGCATAGCAACAGGATTGGAGAAGCTGGAGCTGGTTATCTGGCACGACTCAATCAGCTAAAATGGCTGGGTTTGAGTTGGAACCATATTGGTGATGCAGGTGCTACTTGTTTCATAGATTTGGCTCAGCTAAAATGGCTGGACCTGAGTTGGAATCGCATCAGTGATGCAGGTGCTACTGATCTCGCAGGTATGAATCAGTTAAAGTGGCTAATTTATGCTGGGAACAACATCAGTAATAAATCGAGCCATATTCTCAGGCAAGCTTTGGTGGGCTGCAAAATTATTTTTCATTGATAGCTGTCAAAAGTATACTTTTAAAACTATTTATAAATAATTTAATTTTATGTAGCGGTTTGAATCTTTTAGCTAAGAAAAAATAAATTAAAAGAACAGGCTTTAAGTATTTAATCTAGAATTTTATCGCATTCTGTGTCTAAAATAATTTAATTTCCGAGAACTTTCGAAAAAGTATTATTCAATCATCTGAAGCAAATGTAGGAGCAACTGGGAAAAATAAAAATCTCTAACGCTTGTTATAAAAACTATATTTGTATTAGTTCTCTATCAATAAATAATTGGGCCCAGAGAATTGGGATGAAATTAGATTTCATTCGACCTGAAGGTCTTTTTTGAAATACTGATTGAGAGCTTGGATGAACCGCTCCGAGATTGATTTTTTTAATGTGAAAGCATTTTATTTATTTAGGTATTCTCAAGAAAAATTGAAAGTATGGCGAAAAGACTACAATGATATTCGGAGAAAACTCGGATCACATCAAAAAATTTATTTAAATGAAAAATTTTTATTATTTATTAGTAATTTTTTTATATTTAATTTTATTTCCAGATTCATCTAAATCAGGCTTTAGTCATGTTCCTTGTGAAATTCTAAAAAATACGATTAGTTTTTTAGATCAAAAATCTTGGATAGCTCTTTCGGAGGTGGATAAAAAATTTAATGAAATTACTTACAAAAGTATAAAAGACCTTAAAATAAAAGGTAGCTCTTCAGCTGATATTATAAAAAAATTATCTATATTTTTATCTAAAGATAAAATTTCAATCCAGAAGAACACAGAGATCGAATTACTTGATGTATCTGATTCAAAGAAAATAGATAAAAGCTTAAAAGATTTAGTAGAATTTATTCAAGAATATTTTCCAAAAATAAATTTTTTAAATCTACTTAATAGTAGAATGGGTGTAGATGGAGCTTTTTATCTGCAGCAACTCACTCATTTAGAAGGTATGGATCTAGGTTGGAACGACCTCCATGCAGAAGGTGCTGCTCATCTAGCAGGACTCACTCAGTTAAAAGAGCTGGATCTGTTTTACAATGATCTCCGTGAAGAAGGTGCTGCTCATCTAGCAGGACTCACTCAGTTAAAAAAGCTGAATCTATGTGGAAACAATATTGGATCACGTGGTGCTGCTCATCTGGCAGGATTGACTCAGTTAAAAGAGCTAAATCTGTGTGGAAACAACATTGGAGATTCAGGTGTTGTGTATTTAGCGGGGTTAGCTCAGTTAGAGCACCTATGGCTGGGTGGGAACAGTATTGGAGATGCAGGTGTTGTGCATCTGTCAGGATTAACCCAGTTAGAGCTCCTGGATCTCGATGAGAACAATATTGGATCACGTGGTGCTGCTTATCTTTTAGGATTGACTCAGTTAAAAATTCTGAATTTGTATGAGAATAACATTGGTTCAGTCGGAGTTATTTACTTAATGGGACTCACTCAGTTAGAAAAGCTAAATCTTTTTAGAAATAATCTCCGTTCAGAAGATGTGATTCATCTGAGAGGACTGACTCAGTTAAAATCACTGTGTCTGAGTGGAAATAAAATTAGGCAAGCATGGATCGATTCTCTCAGAGAAGTTCTTGTTGGTTGTGAGATTATTTGTGATTTTTAGTGTAATCCCTTTAGGGAATTATGGAGAGGAGTGAGGTTGAAATAGATTTATTTTAAATGATCAAAAAACGAGGAATCAGATAAATTCTAAAATTTCTAATTTTTTAATTTATTAAAAAAAGTACCAGAAGATTTTTTTGAATCTAAAAACTTTTGGAATCGTGAAGACTCTTGAGTAAAAAGCTGTGGATTACTTCTATAATTGAGAAAAATCAAAGTCTTGTTGACAGATAATTATTTTATCATATAAAATAATCAAAATGAATGAAGTTTTAAGCTTTGGCTAAATTATCATTCATTTTTGATCTAAGAACTACAGCCTAAAAAAGTTGGCTATCTAAACTTTTTAGAAAGTTGACTTTGCAAGGAGCAAGGAAGTAGTTTTATCCTCAGGAGGACTTTATGGGTCTTAAAAATTCAGAAAAAAGTTTTGGTACTATCGCTAAATTTTTTCACTGGACTATAGTTCTACTTTTTATTCATCAATATGCCTCTATTGCTATAGTGGAGTACCTTCTTGAAAAAAATAGCCCATTCAGCTCTCTATTGATAGGTGGCCTTCATAAACCTCTAGGATTCTTCTTATTTTTTATCGGAATCGCAGCCTTTGTTTGGCATTTCACAAATATAAAAGTTAAATTTTCAGATACAATGCCTTTGTGGGAAAAGCGCTTTGCCCAGTTTGTTCACCGAAGTTTATACGTTTCTTTAATTTTTATGGCATTTTCAGGGATTGCGATGTCTGTGACAGGGGCAAAATCTATTAATATATTTAATCTGTTTTCCATACCCGCTTTCCGAGAAAAAGATAAAGAGCTTTCTTCCTTCTTTTGGGATTGTCACGAGCTTTTTGCAATAGTTTTAATTGTTCTCTTAGGTCTTCATCTTGGAGGGATCCTTAAGCAACATATTTTACGTAAAGATCCTGTTATTAAGAAAATGCTTCCTCACTTTAAGTCCCGATAAGGAATTATTTGCTGACTTTTTTCATTTATTCTATGAATTTGAGCCGCATACTGAGCATGGTAATTTTTTCTCATAAAAAGTTCTATTTTTTTAGAAAAGAGTGGCTGGTTTGGGATGAAGCGACTTTCCATTTTAAAAATATCAAGGCCTCTTGCAGTAATATTTTTTTGTTTTAAAGTGAAATCAGACTCAAGTATGAGCTTCCTTTTAAAAGCATCGTAAATAATAGAATATTCAAGTGCCTCATCTTTTGTTCTTTCGTATGCATGATCACTGATTTCAATATACTTTTTGCTCAGCTGCTCAGGATTTAAGGGTTCAGTCTTTAGATTTTTAATCTTTTGGCTAATATCAATAATAGCTGATATCTTTTCGTGAAAATCTGGAATTTGAATACCTAAAGAACAATAATGTTCTAGTGCTCTTTGTTCATCTAAATAAATTTCATCAAGAATTTTATTAAATTCCGGCTTGATGCTGTCTTCTAGAACATCGTAAATTTCTCCTAAATAACACGACTGACAGGTGGTGCTTTCGTGGTGAATAATATCCCTAATTTGTATTCCATTCCAGGGGCTTCGATACATTAAAAAAGGGGTCCCTAATCTAAAAGCAGTACTAACGGCGCTATTTCCTTCAATCAGTACAGGAACATCTGAAGCTGCGATCATACCAGTAAACTGTTCTCCAGAAATTAAACCAAGTGATACTACATATACACTGTTTTCTAATTGAGTTAATTTTTCAAGCTCATTTAAGTCAAGTATAAAATGAAAGCTTGGTATCACTTGGGTGAGTTGATCCTTCGAGTTTGCTGTAAATAAAATCACAGGATTTTTGAATTTATTATGTTTTTCTATATTTTTAATATAATTTGTTGTTTGTCCAATCAGTTTAGAGTCATGAATTTCATTATGAGTGCCGTAGAAAAATCCTATACTTGCTTCAGCGAACTGATCTTTGTTTAAGATTTTTTTAACTATTGGAATATTAAAAGTTTTAGCAGCTTCGATTTTTCTTTGGGCTTTATTTTTCGATTTGAATCGGTTCAATTCTGGAGAGTTTATTATTCCAGATCTATCGCACCCCACTCCTGGTGGTTTGAAGAATAAGTGGCTGTTTACATCTCGGACTTCGTCTAGACTCTTTCCATGCATTGTGTTGCTGATGACTGTGATGGTCTGGTCATCTGTATATATTAAATCACTGAAATCATGTAAATATCTTCCACCATAGAACAACTGAAAAGAATAGTCTGCTATCTTTAATTTTGAAGCGTTCTTCTGATCTATAAATTTAATATTAAAATCTGTTTCTAAAACACTGATGGATGTTTTCTGGTATATGATTTCGATGAAGTTGAGTGAACGCTCATCAAGAATAACGTTAAATTCATCATCTGGGTAAAGCTTTCTCAGTTCCAGCAAAGTCCATAGAGGTCCAGTGATATCACCGAATCCATGAAATGATCCGGATAGATCGAAAACAAAATTTCTAGCATCTGAGATTCTAGAAATTGAAATTAAGAATAAAGTTGAAAATAAAATATTTTTTAAGATAATTATTATATT
>CAIZRG010000034.1 GCA_903935335.1 Oligoflexia bacterium | reverse complement strand
CACCACCACCACCACCACCACCACCACCACCTCCTGGACCTGCCAAGGCAGTGAAGGTAGATCAAAAGACGGATTGTGATGATTTAGCAGATCAAACAGAGAAGGTAGATCAAGAGACGGACTGTGATGATTTAGCAGATCAAACAGACTTTGATCTATTCGATCTAAAAGAAGATAGACAGCTTTTAGCATGTTCGACTTGGGACTCTTCTTTTCCAGTTTTGAGACGAGAAGGTCGTGAGAATAATATTAAAGTAGAGAAAGCAGATGAGAAGCCTCTGCCTGATCCTCACCTGCCCATTTATCCTGCTGAGAAATCAGTTTTTAGTGATCTAAAGAATAAAACTATTTATTATCTTGAAAGACTAGATAAATATGCAGTGGGAGAACCTTTAAGCTTTATGTTCTCAAGGTTTTCGTTGATATCTCAATCCAATAATCGTCCAGCTCCTGATTTGATTTTAGAGAAAGTGTCAAATAAATGTTATGGCCCTCATAAAGATCGAAAATATTTTACTGTTTTTGGGAAACTCGATGCCCAGGATCAAACTATCAATAATCGCACTCGCTTGTGGCGGTTTAGCTATGGACAGGATGTTGTTGAATATGATGAAGAATCAAACATGTATATTCCAGATAAATTTAGAAAACCATTTGATCGTTGGGGTTCCTTCAAGGATTGTGAAGATCTTTTAGATGAAGACGATGAAGTAATAGGTTATCATCTGACATTTGAAAAGCCAAGTGATCAAGTAAAAAGTATTATCCAAGAAAATCAAGTTAATCTAGATATTGATGGTCAGTTGATTGAATTCAAAGATAACAAATGGAAACCGGCAGTTCAACAGCCTCAATTTTCCAGAAAACTTTCTAAGATGGGGTCGCTTGATCGATCAGCTCGGCAATGTCCATCACCTTAACCTTGTCTTGCATCTCCTGAGTCTTGACTCCATCGGTGATCATGGTCATGCAAAAGGGGCAGGACGAGGCTACAATGCTTGCATTGGATGCGAGTGCTTGTTCAGTACGGGCAACGTTGATGCGTTTACCTAAGGTTTCCTCCATCCACATTCTCCCCCCGCCTGCACCACAGCACAGACTTTGGTCATGATGGCTTTTCATTTCAACGAGGTTTATAGCTGGTAAGGACTTAAGAACTGAGCGGGGTTGATCGTAGATGTTATTCCAGCGGCCCAGGTAACAGCTATCATGAAAAGTCACGGTTTCTTCAACTGTTTTTGTAGGCTTAATTTTACCTTCAGTAATCAGCTTTGCAATGAACTCGGAGTGATGGAAAACCTCATAATTTCCTCCAAAGTCTTTATATTCATTCTTAATCGTGTTGAAACAATGGGGGCAGGCCGTTACAATTTTTTTAACCTGATATTTATTTAAGACCTCAATATTGTCCTTAGCGAGAGTTTGATAAAGATATTCATTTCCAATCCGGCGAGCAGGATCTCCGGTACATTTTTCTTCAGTTCCTAGGATTGCAAACTTCACTCCTGCCTTTTTAAGGAGGCTTGCAAAGGCTCGTAAAACCTTCTTGTTTCGATCATCGTAAGATCCTGCGCATCCTACCCAAAGTAAAACATCAATTTCTGGGTTTTGAGCCATCGTTTGGATTGAAAGACCTTCAGCCCAATTGGCTCGATCGGCAGAACTGAAGGCCCAAGGAGTTGCATTGTTTTCCATGTTTTTAAAGACGGGTTGAACCTCGGCAGGAAATCGAGATTCCATCATGACTAGGTTTCTGCGAATATCATAAATCTTATCGGTATGTTCAATAAAGACTGGGCAAGCGATTTCACAGGCTCGGCACGATGTGCAAGACCAAATCACATCGTCAGTGACTTGAGTGTCAATCACTGAAGAAACCTCATCATATTTTCCTGCCAGGATCTTGTCTTGATTTCGATAAAGGTTGCTCTTTAAGTCTAAGATCAGCATTTTGGGAGTCAGAGGTTTTTGTGTGTTATAAGCAGGGCAGAGGTCCTGGCACCTTCCACACTCCGTGCAAGAGTAAAGATCTAAGGTATCTTTCCAACTCATGTCTGTGATTTTTGAAGCTCCATATTGCTGCACAGACTCATTTTCAAAGTTGATGGGTTTCATGCCCTTTTCACGGTCCAGGGTTTTAAAAAAGGTATTAGGTCCGGCTGCAAGGATATGAAGGTGCTTTGAGCTTGGAATATAAACAGAAAACCCTAAGACAATGAGCATATGAACCCACTTAAAAAACGTGGATAAGTTTAAGCACAACTCAGGGCTAAACCCCCATCGGCCTAAGAAGGAGGCAATTCGATGAGAGATGGGCATCATTTCCATCCACCAGGGAGATTCTCCTAAAATACGAAATCCGTTCATGAGCAAAATTGAAACCATCAAAGAGCCTGTGAGAGTCAAAACGATGGCTGCATCTTTGGATTTACCTAAACCCTCCGGCCTTAAAATGTAACGACGATAGCAGGCATAGCTCACAGCTAAGAGCACAGCTAAGGTAAAAATATCCTGGATCCAGACAAGGACGGAATACGCTATTGGACCAATAAATTCGAAGTGAGCAGGTGGGTAAACAGTAGTAACAAACTGCTCCACTGTGCCAATCGTGATGACTAAAAACCCCCAAAAAATAGTGGCATGCATCATCCCAGCTGCTTTTTTCTCTAAAACCGCACGCTGGCCTAAAACATTGGCTATCGTTGTTATGATTCTTTCTGGAATTCGGTCGAGCCTCAAGGCTTTTCCTTGCTGCCTGCTCATCATCTTCAATAAAAGACTGAAGCGATAACCTGAGTACCCAAAAGCTAAAGATGAAACGAATAGAAAGACAATCGCTTGCCATGTCATAAAAATTTCCTAAAATTCTCCCGAATATCCAAAGAGGACTCGAGCGTCAATTTTCCTTCACTTTCTTAAATTCCTCTTGCAGGAGTGGAACGAGCGTAAAAAGATCTCCTACAATCCCATAGTCAGCTAATTCAAAAATAGGAGCTTCTGGATCTGTGTTAATTGCAACAATCACCTTGGAGGTGCGCATTCCTGCTAAGTGTTGAATGGCTCCACTAATTCCACAAGCCAGATAGAGCGAGGGTGACACTACCTTGCCTGTCTGACCTACCTGATCCCGGTGAGGTCTAAAACCTGCGTCTACAGCTGCTCGAGAAGCTCCTACAGCTGCACCCAGGACATCGGCTAAATCTTCTAGAATTTTAAAATTTTCGGCACTCTTCAGTGAGCGACCCCCTGAAACAACAATGGATGCCTCCGTGACATCGGGTCTGCCACTTGATCCCTTGACCACGTCCAGAACCCGTGTTCGAAGAGTCCCTAAATGCGGAGAAATCTGAACAACGGTAGCAGAAAGTCCAGTGTTGGGTTTGGGAATGCCTAAAGCATTGGGTCGAATCGTGGCAAGCTTAGGGCCGTTTCCTAAAAATTCGACTTCAACAGTTGCTTTTCCTGCATAAACTGGACGACGGACTTGGATTTGATTTCCCTCAAACCGAAGTTGGGTGCAATCACTGGCTAGACCTGTTTCTAACTGTGCTGCAATGCGGGGCATGAGATCCCGACCGGTGGGTGAATGACTTCCAAGAATAATATGAGGAGAGATTGATTTTACAAGAGGAACAATGACTTGAGAATAAGCTTCGGATGTATAATACTTTAAAGCAGAATGCTCTGCGACATGAACCGTCTTGGCCCCGTAGTGGCCTAGCTCAGTTGCTAGGCCTGAAACTCCTTCCCCTAAGAGAACAGCATGAGTCTCATGACCTGCACTTGATGCAGCTCCAATGAGCTCAAAAGTGGATTTTTTAAGGCGACCATCTCTTTGTTCTGCAATGATGAATACTTTTGCCATACGACTAAACCACCTTTGCTTCTGCGTGTAAAATGCGAACCAGTTCTTTGGCTTGTGCTGTGGGATCACCTGAAATCTTTTTCCCAGCTTGCTTGGGAGGAGGGAGTTGAAAATTCTTATACCGAATTTTCTGATCCGCTTCAGACACTCCAATATCACCTAACTTCAGGGATTTTACTTCTTTCTTCTTAGCTTTTAAAATATTAGGAAGACTTGCGTAGCGGGGTTCGTTCAATCCCTTTTGAGCAGCAATCAGAACAGGCATTGAGCTTTCTAAAATTTCAATAGAACCGCCCTCGATTTCTCGCTTACATTGGACAGTCTGATTTCCATATTGGATGCTGTTTACCACACTCACACAAGGAAGATGGAGGTACTCTGCTACTAACTGACTGACTTGTGAAGCACCGTCATCAATGGCTTCTTTACCTGTAAAAATAAGATCTACTTGGGTTTCTTTTTTAAGGGCACCAGCAAGGGCTTTGGCTGTTAAATGATTGTCTGCAGTTTCTGGAATTTCTATATGAATTCCTTGATCAGCTCCTGTAGCCAGTGCTGTTCGAATTGCTTCAATCACCCGGGAAGGTCCTGCTGAAAGAACAGTCACAGTGCTTCCAGGGTTTTTTTCCTTGAGGCGCAGAGCTTCTTCAACTGCGAATTCATCATAAGGAGAAACAATCCATTTGATTCCTGTTGTATCAATTCCACTTTGATTTGGATTGAGTTTAATTTTAGTTTCAGTATCGGGAACTTGTTTGATGCAGACATAGATATTCATAAGATCTCCAGATAGTCGTTTACGGCAAAGTCTTCAAGAGAATGTTGGTGAACGATTAAGATTTGAGGAATCTTGAAAAAAGAGTTAAAAATATCTTGTTTTTCTAAGAATTTCTGCCACTTGTTTGAGCACTGATGCCTCTGAACAAAATGTAAAGCGAACATAGCCCTCCCCCTCTTGGCCAAATCCGTTCCCCGGAGTGGCGACAATCTTTTGGTTTCGGATCAAATCTAAAACATAATTTTCAGATGGATAACCCTCAGGCAGTCTCGCCCAGGCATAAAAAGTAGCTTCTGGTTTTTGACATTTTAATCCCGTGGCTTGAAGTGCTGGAATTAAAATATCTCTTCTTTCTTGATAAATACGTCGCAGATTTGAGCAAAACGGCTCAGAGTGATTCAGAGCTTCAGTTGCTGCTTCCTGGCAGGCATTGAAGGCGCCTGAATCAATATTTGTCTTCACTTGTGCAAGTCCATCTATGATTTTTGGGTTTCCTACTAAAAAACCCACTCTCCAACCCGTCATATTGAACGTTTTTGAAATACTATGAAACTCACAGCCAATGTCGATTGCTCCAGGGGCTTGAAGGAAGCTGGGTTGGGGACAGTGATCATAAAAAATTTCAGAATAAGCATTATCATGACAGACAATGATCTGATGCTTCTTAGCAAAGGAGACCACTTCTTTGAAAAATTCAAGGCTAGCAGAAGCTGAGGTTGGATTATTAGGGTAGTTTAAAAATAAAATTTTTACCTTTGTGCTGGATTGGATCTGTCTTTCAATTTCTCCAAAATCAGGGAGGAATTTGTTTTTTTCTTTCAGAGCAAAAGGGATGGGATGTCCTCCTGCGAGCAAAGTTGCAGCATGATAAACAGGATATCCAGGATCAGGGACAAGGACAGATTCTCCTGGATTCACAAAGGCTAGAGGAATATGCCCAATACCCTCTTTTGACCCAATCAGGGTTAAAACTTCAGACTCTGGATTGAGTTTGACTCCAAATCGACTTTGATACCAACGAGCAACTGCCTTTCGAAATTCTAGCATTCCCCAATAGGACGGATACTGATGGTTTTGGGGATTCTTTGCAGCCCGAACCAATCGATCAATAACAAAATCAGGGGTGGGTAGGTCAGGGTCGCCAATCCCCAAAGAAATTAAGGAATTTCCCTTTTGGATTTCCTCCTGCTTGATTTTATCAATTTTAGCAAACAGGTAAGGAGGCAGTTTGTGGAGCCGTTGGCTCACTTCAAATAATAGATTTGTCATAATAAAGCTCCCTGGGTAACACCGCAGTATCTGAGAGACTGTCTTAACTTCTCGACGCTAGCCAGTGCAAGGGGAGCCAGAGGCATTCTCACCTTTGGGAGACACCACCCGAGATCAGCCATGGCTTGTTTTACTGGAACGGGGTTAGATTCTATAAAGAGGTCTCGAAAAAGGGGGTAGAATCTTTGATGGATCGCTCGAGCCTCTGCTAAGTGGCCTTGATCTACAGCGTTTTGGATGGCTACCATAGCTCTTGGAAAGAGATTGCTTGCCACAGAGATGACTCCAGCACCGCCAATGGAAAGAAGAGGAAGATAATTGGAGTCATCCCCTGATAAGAGATCGATTGATAAGCCATTGCGGGCAGCTAAATCAAAAATCTCACTGGCCAAAGGGATTTGGCCTTCTTTTAAGGTTCGAATTCGGGGATGCTTGGCCAGGCGTACCACCGTCTCTGCTGTGAGGCTGACTCCTGTTCGGCCAGGTACGTTGTAGAGAATCACCTCACAAGAGACTGCTTCAGCAATGGAAAGGAAGTGAGACTCCAATCCAGCTTGCGACGGCTTATTATAGTAAGGAGTGACTACGAGTAAACCGGCAACTCCTGCTTGAGCTGCCCAAGTTGCAAGTTCTAAGGTTTCTTGGGTATTGGAGGTTCCGACTCCTGCTACAACTTGGACAGAGGTACCTTTTAACTCCTGAAGAGAGGTTTGAATCAAAATTTTTTTTTCTTCTCGAGATAAAGTCGGTGCTTCTCCAGTGGTTCCACAGGGGATCACTCCAGACACTCCGGCACGGACCTGTTCTTGCAAAATCCTTTTGAAAGCAGAAAGATCCAATTGAGACGACTCGTTAAAAGGAGTAATTAAAGCAGTCCAAACTCCGTGCATTGCAGATTTACTATCATAGAATCTCAGGCCCAGCCAAGGACTTCTATTTTGAACTGACGTCTTTCTCAGGAGTAGGGTCTCCCTTGTCTGGTACAATGACTAAGGGTGGTAGAGGCAGGCCTTTGACTCCACAGCAAAAGAGAGGACTCACCAGGAGCAATCCCAAAACTACAGTTAGAGCTAACCTAAGAGCTAAAAATAAACGTTGATTCAAGTTCATCATAAAAAATTAGAAATGTAGCACAAGTCCCATAAAAACAGACTCATATCCAATGTCAAATCGAGTGTACCAGCTTGGGCCTACTTGAAATAAAAATCCAATTCCTCCAGCAGGAAAGATCCCTTCGAGAGCATTTTTAGAGTTATTGTTGCCTTGGGTGCTTGATATAACTCGATTGACTAAAACTCCAGAATAAAAAAATAAAGCAAGACTTTCACTGAAAAAAATGTTGTAGCGCAAGCTACTCATGAGTCCAGTGACGCCATAAGCATCCCCTAGGGTTGTATAATTGAGGGCTTTATATAGGGATATCCCTACTTCTAAAGTCAATGAATCTTGAAATTGAGGCTGGTCTAGAAATAAAAGTCGACCTAAACTGATTCCATACTTTAAATTACCAGAAGAATAATAGTGAGTTCCTCCAGTTGTAGGCGAGTTGTTATTTTTAATAAATCCAATTCCAGCACTGAGCCAGTGAACATAGTGGTCAATGATTCCGGGTTCTTCAATGGAAGTCTCAGGTACAGTATTCTGCTCTAAATCATCTACTTCTGATGAATTTTCCTCCTGATATTTTTTGTCATTTTCATTTTCAGGTACAGGAGAAGTGCCTTCATCCAGTTCAGGGTCATAAGCCATTGCTTTTAATTGAATTTTGTGTTGTTCAAGTTCTTCAAGGTCGTTTTTGTCTTGAGGTGTAGTGGCTATGTTTTTGTCTGAGATTTTTTCTAAAGCAGCAAAGGCTTCTCCATTTTCTAAGATACGATGGTGTTTGTATCGACGGACTCGTTTTGCGGCAAAGGCATTTTTTTCTGGATAGGATTTTAATACACGAAAAGCCATAATGGATTCATCTTCGCGCTTTAAGAGAAGAATTCGTCCTGCCTCCAGTTGGCTTTGGCTGAGATCTTCAAAAAGATAGATTCGGTTAGATTGACTGCGGTCGAGTACCTTGACTGCAAAACTTTTAGCAATAATATCAGGCAACACTTCATTGTCTTCTGGTTCGGGTGGTGGATCAGAATCCAAGCTTTGTTCTTCTTGAGAAGAAGACGAAGCAGTGGGATCACTCCAGCTCAACTTCTGGGAGAGAAGAACACTCAAGGTAAACGTTAACCATAAAGAAATCCTCCAGGCTTTTCGATTCAGGAACGCCGGTTTGACAACAGTCGTTGCATTCAGTTTAATGCAGTTGCATGACAAGATTCGAGATTTTTGCATTTCTCGCCCTTTTAAGTCTAACTCGTCTCAGTTGGAGTGTCGAGAATCCAGTGGGTCAACCTCAGGGTCTTCACTCCGCCTCCGAAATGTCTTCTTATGCTGAGGCTACCCATCTTTTGAAAAAGCATAAATGGAGTGAAGCCATCCTTGCTTTTCGATCGATTCTAAGTACGGAGCCAGACTCAGTTCGATGCAGGGTTGGCCTGGGTAAGGCTTTAACCCACTCTGGGAAAAGGGAAGAGGCTTTGAATGGAATGATTCAGCTTGTAGCTCATTTAAAAGGTGCTCAGAAAAATTTACTCATTCGCCGGATTCATGTGTTTTCTCGTGTTTGTCTTTCGAATAAAACCTTTCAGATTTATCAGGAAGGAGTCAATTTTCTTTTAGCTCAAAAATATCGAATGGCTCAGGAAAAGTTTGAAAAGGCATTATCAGAAGAATCAGGGAATGTCGAAATTTTGACTCGTCTAGGCCAAAGCTTGATTTTAAGTGGAGATTTTACAGGGGCAGTCAATCGGCTTGTAAGTGCAAAAAAGCTAAATCCTTTTGAACCTGAGGTGCGTCTTTGGCTAGGTAAAGCCTTGGTTCAAGGAGGGCGCCCTCTAGAAGGTCTTCAAGAGTTTCAATCTGCTTATCAGGAAATGCCAGAGTCTGAACAAGCTGCTGTTTGGTTGGCTGAAGCACTTGCAGGATCTGGACAAGGAAATTCTGCTCTTAAAGTTCTATCCAATGATACTAAAAAATGGCCGTTTCATGTGACAAGCTTATTCACCCTTGCCAAACTTCGAATTCAGCAAGGTCATCTTGATTCTCAGTCCCTAGGGTTAGTGAGAAAAGATTTGAAGATGGCCCTAGATCGACTCGAACACTCTCCTCAAGATGAAAGGTCGCCTGAGAAGATAGAGATCAGTCTGGATCTCAGAAGACCCCTGCCCGAACTGAAAGAGGAAATCCAAAAACTTTTAAATCAAGCTTACAGGAAATATCCAGAGCGGTGATCTTAAGAAACCCATGGGATGAGAACAGTTAGTTCTTAACCTTCAAGTGGATGGGTCCTGTGTAAAAAGCTCGTGGCCGATAAATTCGGTTGTTTGCATACTGCTCTAGAGCTTGAGCTGTCCAACCTGAGACCCGACTCACTGCAAAAATGGGTGTGAAGTCCCGTGGCCTAAGACCCAAAGCAGTATAGACAAGGCCACTGTAAAAATCTACATTAGGCATGAGGCCTTTTTGGGCTTCCATTTGCTCCTGAATTCTGACGAGCATCCGATGGTAATCTTCAAGCCCAGCTTTCTTGCACGTTTGAAAAGAGAGTTCTTTTAAGATTTTAGCCCGGGGGTCCCCATTCTTATAGACTCGGTGTCCTATTCCCATGACTTTCTTTTTAGCTTGGATTGCGTCTGCAATAAAAGCATCGACTTGATCATAAGTTCCAATTCCCCGGAGCATGAGCATGACTTTCTCATTGGCTCCACCGTGCAAAGGCCCCTTTAAAGAACCTATGGCTGCCGTAATTGCACTAAAATAATCGCTGGTTGTTGAAGCGACGACTCTTGCTGTAAAGGATGATGCATTCAGTTCATGGTCTGCATGAAGGACTAAAGCAGTGTCAAAGAGTTTTTCCTCTTCAGGGGTAGGTTCTTTTCCTCGGATCATATTCAAAAAATTCCAAGCGAGTGATCGAGCTGCAATTGCAGAAAGGGGCTTTCGTTTTTCCTCAAAACAAGACAGGGTCGCTGCAAGGGGACCCATTGCAGCAGTTAAACGAAGTCCATTTTTTCGAACTCCAGGGCCTGAGATATCCTCAGATTCCTCACAAAGAAGTCCAAAATAAGAGACAGCTGTTCGCAATTTTGCCATCGGGTGAGCATCTGTTTTTGCAATAGATTCCAAAACAGGAATAATAGAATCAGGTAGAGTTAAATAAGAGTTGAGGTCTGACTTAAACGCATGTAATTCCGTTTGATTGGGTAATTTTTCATTCCAAAGAAGATAAATGATTTCCTCAAATGTGCAATGGCTTGCAAGATCTTCAATCGTATACCCCCGATAAAGCAAGGTGACGTCGTGGATCGTGCTGATCTCACTCGTACAAGCGACGATGTTTTCTAAGCCTTTATTCGCGGTTTCAGGAATTTGCAGCATGGTGTTGTCCCTCTATAGATCATTGACTTACCGGATCGTTTCTCTGAGTGCAAACCGATTTTTTTTAAAAAAGAGAACTCAAGCTACTCACTCTTGAACCCGAATAGGAAAATAAGCAATGAACGGGAGAAGCCTTAAAAAATGGGTTTATTCCTGGAGGTAATCAGAATGCAAAGAATCGGTTGGGTTCATTTAGGGATTTTATTTTTTTCGATTACGTTGGGTGCATGTTCCACATCTCCTACCAAAACTGATGAAAATGGAGAGGTTATTGGGACCGATGAGGTTCCTACAGATTCAACTCACCACAGGGGTAGCTCATCTTCAGAAGATGGGTCATCTGGGGACATGGCAGGGTCAGCTGATATGATTACTGTTCAATCAGGCGACACTCTCATGAAGATTGCTTTTGAGGTTTATGGGAATGTCTATCAATGGAAAGCTCTCTACAAACTCAATAAGCATCATATTTCTGACCCAAACCATATCCAGGCTGGAAGCCAATTAAAAATTCATCGACCATCGTCTCCTCCTTCGATTGAAAGTCATGGTGAAAAATACCTGATTAAGGCAGGAGATACTTTAGGGATTATTTCTAATCAGCTTTATGCAACTCCGAGTCGGTGGAAAGAAATTTGGGAAAATAATAAGAAACTGATTCCAAATCCCGACCAAATTTTTTCAGGGTTTTACCTTTACTACTTGCCCGACTCAGGAAGGAAACATTAAGCCAGACAAGACCTTAAAACGAATCCTAGGAGTTCTCTTTTAATTAAAATGCAGGTATTCTGAGAAAGAAATGCAATATCAGGTTTTTATTTTTCTCCTAGGTTTTCAATTTCTAGGTTTTTCTGCTTTGTTCGAGGGTTGTGCCACTCTGCCTCAGATGTCTAAGCCAAATTCCCAGAAGGAAAAACAACTTCAAGCTGAAATTTTGGGAAACAAATTGGCAGCTTGTTTTGAGCCTACCCTTCACTTTAAGGATAATTCCTTGATTTTGAATTATCTTTCTCACTTAGGACAATCTTTAGTTGATTTTAATTCAGAATTAAAAGGCTCTCGAGTGATCGTCAAAATAGTTCAGAACAGTTTAGGCAAATGGAAAAGCTATGTTCTCCCTGGGACTCGTATTTATCTTCCTTTGGGGGCATTAAAACAGCTAACCTATGAAAATGAAGTGGCTGCTCTGGTTGCTATTCAATTAGGCCATCTCGTAGAAAGTCAAAAGGAAGGTTCTTTTTCTGAGAAATCTGAGAAATCTGAAGCTCAGGAGAAGAGAACTTTTCAGGTGGCTGTTCAAATCCTTTACGAGGCTGGATATGACGCACGTGGGATTATTTCTTTGCTGACTCTTTATCTCAATCATCCAGATTATTCCCCTTATTCAATGAGTTTAGTGAGTTCCTTGATCGACTTTTCTTGGCACGAAGTCGCAGTCTATGCTCCACTTCGAAATCCGATTACAAATTCTGAAAATTTTGTTCAGATGAGAAAAAGGATTGAGCAATTGTGACTCTTTTTTTGATGGAGTTTAGGAAAATGATGGATCAATTTTTATCCGGTGCTGATGACGAGGTTTTTAATTGGGTTAAAAAATCAAAGATGATTGAATCCATTGTCAGGATTCCTGGGGATGCAAGTGCTCGTAAATATTATCGAATTTGTTCAAGGAGTGCCAGCTATGTAGTTATGCGGATGGAGCCCTTTCTTGAGCAGGGGAAAAATCTTTCTTTTCTTGTGGTTCAAAACCATCTCAAAACTTCAGGTGTTCATGTTCCTCAGATCTTAGATATCGATCCTGTAAAAGGTTTTATTCTGCTTGAGGATTTAGGGGATATGACTTTGCTGAAAAAATTGCAAACAGTTATCGATCCTAACGCAGAGCGTCTTTTGTATCAAAGGGCTATTGATGGACTGGTTCAGCTTCAGATTTTTGCCTCTCCACATTTAGATTCTCCGGTAGACTCTCGTTCTATTGAGGCTTTTCAGCTCAGATTTGATCAGGATAAGCTTATGTGGGAAGTTCAGTTTACATTAGATCATTTTTATCAACTCTATTTAAAAAGAAATATTACAGAAGTTCACCAAAAAGCAATTATTTCAGAGTTTAGTCAAATTTGTACTATCTTAGCCAATGAGCCTACTGTCCTGACTCATCGTGATTTTCACAGCAGAAATTTGATGGTTGTGCCAAGAGATAAGTTCGAAGAGCGGTTTGTTATGATTGATTTTCAAGATGCACGGATGGGACCCTCTCAGTATGATTTGGCGTCATTGCTCAAAGATAGCTATTATCAGCTTGAGGAAACTCAGGTTCAGTTTTTAATTCAGTACTATTTAGCCCGATATGAAGCACTTTCTCATCAGACTGTGGATCATTCTCATTTTTTAGAAATATTTGATTTCATGTCCATTCAAAGAAATTTTAAGGCAATTGGAAGTTTTGCCTCTTTTTTGAACCGGAGAGGGGATCCAAGCTACCTAAAATATATTGGAAACACTTTTGAGAATATTAGAAGAACCCTTCTGAAGTATCCTCAGTATTCTTCTTTAAGAGAGTTATTGTTTCATTATTATTATTTTTAATCATTGATTCAGTAAGGTTTTTTTGGTTTCTCACTTGAGTGACAAATCGAGTAACAAAAGCAATGCTGATGTCAGCAGGTTTAGGGACAAGGCTTCATCCTTTTACGGAAATGACCTCAAAGGCTCTCTTGCCAATCCTTGGGATCCCCTCAGCTCAGTATGTAGTTGAAAATCTTCAATTTTCAGGAGTAAAAACGATTGTAGCGAATGTGCATCACAAATCTGAGCTAACTGAGAAAGGGCTTTTGGCACTGGGGCATTCTTCTTTAGAGATCAAAGTGAGTGATGAATCGAAAAAGCTATTGGGAAGTGCCGGGGGAATTCTGCAGGCGAGTACAAATTTTGGAGGAGAGCCTTTCTTTCTGGCCAATGCTGATGTGCTTTGTGATCTGGATTGGCGTCAGCTTGAAGCTTGCCATGATCAATTACGTGGTCAGTTCGGGGTTTCACTCACTTTGGCGGTTTTTCCTAAGGCTCCATTAGGAGGGACTTATCGTGAAGTCCTATTTGATTCTCAAACTCATCTCATGACTGGATTGGGAGAGCTGTCCACTGAGAAAGCCTTTTATATTGGAGCAGCTATTTTAGAGAGCGAGTCTTTAGTTAGAGTTCCTACTCATGGGTCTTCTGATTTTGTTTCAACGATTTTGGAGCCTGCAGTGCGAGAGAAGAAAGTAGGAGTTTTTTTAACTTCTGGGATTTGGTGCGATATTGGGACTCCCTCTCTTTGGTTAGATACCCATTTCACTTTGATTTCGTATTTAGAGGCCGGATATTTTCCAAACCCTAGAATGAAAAACTGGCAAAGACTTTTAGAAGAAAAAAATGTTCGGCTTCAAGAAGGTCAATGGGTGTACTCCCAGTACGCTAGAAAGTGTCAAAATCCTGTGTGGAGTTCCCCCTGCTATTGGGGACTTGACTCTTCTCAATCGGACGATCTTAATGAATCTCAAGCAATACCCCAGTTCTTGGGCCCTTATGGTGTTCTTTATGGAAAGTTAACGTCTGATCAGATTGCTTTGGGTGCAGGCAAAGGAAAAGGGATTGGTTACGCTGGGTATTGGGTGAGTGCTTGTAGATAAGGAAGTCCTTGAATCGCGGAGCAGATTTGTTGTTAGGTTGACAATTTTTTTCCTTTTATGAAAAACTCATTTAATCATGCAGGTTGTTTCTGTTCCTTTTCGTCTTAGGCTTTCTTCTCTTGCTCTTTTCATTTGTGTTCCGATGGTAGTTGCTCAGGTTATCATTGTGAGTCGAGCTCCTTGGTGGAACTTACCTTATAAGATCATGGGATATTGGGCGTGGCTTTTTATTTGTCTTTGTATTCCTCTTTATCTAGGTGTTTGCCATGCTCGGAAATGGGCCTTTAAGATCATTATTGGATTATCAGGCGTTTGGGTTTTAACAAGTGGAGTCATGGCTATGAGAACACAGCAGACTTCATTAGGATTTTTTTTCTGTTTCCTCTTAGCTCTACTTTTGGGAGAGATTTTTTGGTTAAGATATGAGTTGAAACGTTCATTTATGGATCCCAAGGTTCAATGGTTTCAAGGGATGCCCAAGGCGATTCCAAGGTTGAGATGTCAAGTTTCTCTTGGAGGAAAAAATCTAGACCTTTCAGTGAGCCGATTTGATGAAGATGGAGCTTATCTTTTTTATGGCAGGGGAGAGAAAAAATTTGAAAAATCTCTTGCTCTCCTTTTCCTCAAGAAGAAGCTTCAGATGGTTTTTTCTTATCGTGATCAAAAAATTACGTGTTTAGGTCTCTTGACCTCATCAGCTTGTGATGGAATGGCTACAGGGATTCGATTTGTAAATTTATCACTTGATTCTAAAAAGAAGGTTGGAGATTTTCTAGAAGGTCTTCGAGGGGAAGGATATGTTTAAAAGGGGTCGAGTTTTAAAAAGTTTCTTGTTCATTTGTCTAGTGATTGGAAACACCTCCTGTTTTAATTCGAAGGATTCTGAGAACAGCCCTAAAAAGCGTTTGGCAGAATATATTTCTAAAAGTTTTTCTGTAAAAAAATTATCAGAGCGAGATGAGCTCATTGAATTTCTTAAAGGAGATGTCAAAAATCGACTTCTTTCTTGGAGTGATGAGCAGTTTAGGGAAGCTTTTATTGATTCAAAACGGGAATTTTTAAAACTTGTTATTTTGGAAAGTAAGGTCATTTCGGAGACTGAAGTAGAGATGACTTATGAGTTGATTTATTTAGATCGTGGCAGAGGAATAGATGGAAAAGAGCATCTAGCAAAAATCACAAATAAAAAATTATGCCAAATAGTTTTAGATCAAAACCAGTGGTACATCTCAGATGTTAAAAATATCAAAGAATTAATTGAGCACCAAAATGAGTTGGCATTGCCATAAGATAATTTAGAACAATTGGGCACATCCATAAAAACTGTTTTTTTGTGTGGACTGAATACAGACGCTTGTGAAAGTAGGTGTCGAAGTTGAAAAGTTATAATTTTGATTTCCACTGAATCCGTGGAGAGGCGCAATTAAAAGAGCGTTTCCTGAAAGGGGCATAACCCAGACCTGAAGTCCTGTTTCATTGGGTGTACTGATTCCTTCAAGTCGTGCAATGTAGTTTGGAGGTCCATTATTAAAGATCAGGGCTGAGCCGGAAACAGACTGGCCATTTTGACCTCCAAATTGACCCTGCTTCATCAGGGGTCCAGTGGGGCGAGGGTCATTGAGTGAGCTAGAGCTATTTCCTGACTGAACAGCACCACACGACAGTGAGTTTGTAGCTAAAATCAAAAGTAACTTCAAAACAA
The DNA here is from genome assembly GCA_903935335.1 of Oligoflexia bacterium. Taxonomy (GTDB): domain Bacteria; phylum Bdellovibrionota; class UBA1018; order UBA1018; family UBA1018; genus CAIZRG01. Next base: position 14,283 of record CAIZRG010000034.1, on the reverse strand, counting down.
GAGAATGATATTGAAGAGGACTCAAATAAAATATCTCCCAACTAATTGCTCCCAAACTAATTGTCTTTCAGAGAAGAAATGATTCGAAACAAAATCTTTTATATATTTTTTCATAATTCCGATATGGTTTCAAGGAGCGTTCTAAAAAGAAAGCTTGATGAGTGATTCACAAAAAGATTTTGACAAAAAAATTTTAACGGAAAATCAAGCTTTCTTGGATGTTAAGCAGTTAGTCCGATATCTTATAAAGTATAAGGCATCGGATTTGCACTTAAAAGTTGGACGTCCTCCTCTTTTTCGAATTCAGGGGAAACTCTTTCCATCTAAAATGTCCAATCTTACACAAGAAGCTATGGAAAGCATGGTTTTTAGAATTTTAACGATTCAGCAAAAACTAGAGCTGGAAAAAAATAAGCAAATTGATTTTTCCTTTCAAGCGGAAGATTTAGGCAGGTTTCGGTGTCAAGCTTATTATCAACGAGGAACCCTTGCCTTAGCTATCCGGTTGATCCCTTCTCAGGCCCCTCGACTCGATAGTTTAGGGACTCCGACAGTTTTAAAGGAACTTTGTCAGCGATCTCAGGGGTTAATTCTCATTACCGGGCCAACAGGCAGTGGAAAATCAACAACCCTAGCAGGGGCTATTCAACACATTAATGAAACCCAGGCTGTTCATATTTTAGCCCTTGAAGATCCTATTGAATTCGTTTACCACGATGCTCAATCTTCTATTTCCCAAAGAGAAATTGGCTCAGATGTCCATTCGATGCAAGAAGCACTGATTGCGGGGTTAAGGCAGGATCCAGATATCATTGTTCTAGGGGAACTGCGGGATATTCATACCATTCAAGTCGCTTTAACTGCTGCTGAAACAGGACATCTCGTTCTGTCTACTTTACATACAGCAGATGCAAAAAGTACGATTGATCGGATTCTTGATGTTTTTGGGCACGAGGCTCAAAGGCAAATTAGATTTCAGTTGGCAACAAATCTAATGGGCGTGTTTTGCCAACAGTTGATTCCCAGGAAGGACGGGAATGGAGTTGTTTTGGCCTGTGAAACAATGATTAAATCTCCTGCCATTGAGAATTATATTCGAAAAGACCAATTAGATCAAATTCCTGAAGCTATTGCATCTTCAACAGACTACTATCAGATGCAGAGCATGAATCAGTCTTTAGAAAAGCTTATTTTGTCTGAGTTGATTACATTAGAAGACGGATTAAAAAGCTCAAGAGCCCCCGATGATTTGAAACTTCGATTATCAGGGTTGAACCGGCAAGAGGGTTTTGCTCGATAGCAATCTGACTTCGATGGCAAGTGGCCGTTTCTAGATTTTAAGCGTTGCCTTGAGCTTAAGACCATCATAAACTTCTTGAAGTGGATCGACTTACTCTCTTGATTCGTTTTCTTCTCATCACTTTTTTGGTTTTAATTCCAATGGGTCTGCTAGGCTTTGCGGTAGGCAGTCTCAGAGGAGGGGTCTTTGGGCTATTTTTGGGTTTCACGCTTGAAGTTTTTTGTTTATTAGGGTCGGAAAAGGTTTTGAATCGAGGACTCTGCAGTGCAGAAAAAAAATACAATGGATTTTATCGGTCAATTGAGCTTGCACTGAAAGATGTTGGTTTAGGTAATCCTCAATTTTTGATTTATCAGGCGCCTGAACCTCAAATTCTCATGGCTCGCTCTTTTTTAGGCCGTGGTACTGTTTGGTTGAGTCAGGGACTGTTGGTTTTGCTCACTGAACCAGAACTTCAATCACTCCTACGTTTTTGTGCGAGAAAAATCGGAGGAAAAGGGATTATTTTACGCAGCTTGGGTGCAACTTTGGGTGCTTTAGTCATGAGTCTGAGTCCTAGGGGTTGGCTTTATTTAGTGGAAGGGAAAAAACTTCCTCAGGGTTCCCAACCGTGTTTTTATACTCCTGGGAGTGCTTTTAGCTTTTTATCTGTTTTTACTCTTGGATTTACTTTTTGTCGGTTAGGAAAAATTTCTTTCCGTACAGAGACTAGCTGGATGCAAGATGAGTCAGTTTATTTCGTATTACAAAAGATGGATCAGGCTTCTTTGCTTTGGGGTACAAGCCCAGTTCAATCGAGTCTTGCAGGTTTTGCTTTTGACTATCATCAAAAACATTTCCTGGAGCATTCTAGAAGCTTGTGAATGTTCTAGGACAGAGGTAAATCCTCCTATTATATGAATACTCACTCTGAGCTTTTGAAAATTGATTTAACTACTTTTTTCCTGTCTATTTCATCGGCTGCCTTTATGGGTTTAGGGGTTGTACCTCCTCCTGAGGGAGGAGAGCCTCACGTAGATTTGGAGCTTGCACGGCAGAATATTGATCTTTTAGAGCTGATGCATGAAAAAACTCGTGGCAATCGAACGTCTGAAGAAGATAAATTGATTGAACAGCTTTTGTTTGAAACTCGAATGAAATATATAGAAAAGCAAAAAAAATGAGGACTCAAGTATGAGCCCAAAGGAGCCTAGACATGTTTAAAAAAAATGTAATTCGAGTTTTTGTGATGGGTTTAGCGATCTTTTTTTTGGGGCTCCTGAGTCCCTTTTTTCGATTAAAACCGTTACAAGAAAATAAATTTTTAGCGTCTTCGAGTGCTTCTACGGTTCCTGTGGATGCTAATATTTTCGTGAATCTTTCCAAGAAAATGATTCCATCCGTGGTCAATATTTCTACTGTTACGACCGTGAAGAGTCCTTTTTTGCAAGGAAGTCCCGACGATGTTCTTCGTAAGTTTTTTGGTGATTTGTTTCGGCAGTATCACCGAGGGGGAGCTGGGAGAGACGGAGAGGACGATGATGAAACGGCTCAAAGTCTTCCTCGTGGGGGGAGCCCGAAGCTTCCAAAAGCGATGTCTTTAGGAACAGGTTTTATTATTGACCCTTCAGGTTTGATTCTCACCAATAATCATGTGGTAGCAGATGCAGATGAAATTAAGATCTCTTTTACTGAGGCTTCCGATGAGAAGCCTACGGATGCCGAAGTTGTAGGGCGGGATCCTGAAATCGACGTAGCTTTAATCAAGGTTAAAGATAAGCAAGGGATGGTTGCTGCTTCCTTTGGAGATTCAGATGCCTTGGAAGTTGGGGAGTACGTCATGGCTGTTGGAAACCCTTTTGGCCAGGGTCATTCTGTAACACATGGAATTATTTCAGCTAAAGGCCGGACAGCTCCTGATTTTCCTCTGGCGAACTATCTTCAGACGGATGCACCCATTAATCCTGGAAACTCTGGGGGCCCTCTGATCAACCTCAAGGGTGAGGTGATTGGGATTAATAATGCCATTGATCAAAGGGCTCAGGGGATTGGTTTTGCAATTCCAATTAACATCGTTAAAAAAGTATTGCCGCAGCTTCGAGCAAAAGGGATTGTAGCTCGTGGATATATTGGGGTTTTAGTGGATCCGCTGTCGCCTGAAATTGCTTCAAAAATGGGTCTTCCTAAGAGTATTGAGGGACCTGTTGTGAGTCATGTTTATCCAGGGGATCCAGCTGACCAGGCGTTGGTTAAGCCTTATGATGTTATTTTGGAATTTAATGGAAAAAAAGTTCAAAATGGAAGTGATCTCATCCTTGCGGTGACAGGAGTGAATGTAGGTGAGTTGGTTCCCATTAAGGTTTTTAGAAATGGTGCGGAAAAATCTTTAACCATTAAGGTTGGACAACGGCCTGGAACTCAGCAATTGGCTCAAAAAGGGACAGAGCAGAAAAAAAACATAAAGAAACCCTCACGAGCCGAGACCGGAATGATGATCGAAGAAGTGACGCCCGAAATTGCTCGTGAGCTTGGCATTCAAGATAAAAGCAAGGGAGTTGTTGTGACTCAAATTGCTTATGGTGGACCTGCGGATAAGGCTGGACTGCTGAGAGGGGACGTTATTTTAGAAGTGGATCGAAAACCCATAAAGACAGTCGATGGATTTTATAGCGTTGTTAAAACAAAAAAGAGTTATCTTCTGAGAGTTCGAAGGAATGATCTTCAAGGGCATGATATTTTTGCAGTGGTGATTTTAAACCTGGGTACTGGAAAATAGAAGACTTTGTTTTAGAATTGCACAAGGAGAGCTCAGAGTGAAATCGGCTTGACGAATTCTGATGAATTGCCATCTTGATGGAAAGAGGTAGTTCATCATGACGCATAAATTGACTCACAAAGCTCAAGAAGCTTTACAACAAGCTCAGGCTGAGGCAATCCGGAGAGATCACCAAGAACTACAGCCAGAGCATTTACTTTATTCTTTAGTTTCACCTAGCTCGGATGAAAACACCCTTGGCCCTCATCTTCTAGAACTTTGTGGGATTCATGCTTCAAGTTTGAAGCAAAATTTGAATGAGATTCTTGATCAACTGCCACGTGTGTCTGGAGGATCTGGGCATATTTATCCATCGCCTTTGTTTAGTAAGCTTCTGGTACTTGCTGAGGATGAAGCCAAAGCTTTTGGGGATGAATTTATTTCAGGCGAACATTTTCTTCTTGCTCTTCTGACTCCTCGTTTTAAAGATTGCAAGGCGGGAGAGGTTTTAAGCCGTAGCGGCCTAAAGCGAGAGGTTTTACTTAAAACAATCCGTCAAATTCGGGGAGGTAACAAGATTCAAGATCCTGAGCCTGAAGGTAAATATCGAGCATTAGAAAAATACTGTCGGGATTTGACTGAATTGGCACAAAGTCAAAAGCTTGATCCAGTGGTAGGTCGAGATGAAGAGATTCGAAGGGTGGTTCAGGTTCTTTCACGACGGACTAAAAATAATCCGGTTTTGATTGGGGAGCCAGGAGTTGGAAAAACAGCTATTGCTGAAGGATTAGCCCAAAGAATCGTGCATGGTGATGTCCCTGAGACTCTCAAAAAGAAGCGGCTTCTTGTCCTAGATTTAGGCGCTTTGATTGCCGGTGCTAAGTTTAGGGGTGAGTTTGAAGAACGATTGAAAGCAGTTTTAAAAGAGGTGGGTGGAGCAGCAGGCTCTGTGATTTTGTTTATTGACGAGCTTCATACCTTAGTAGGAGCGGGGGCAGCAGAGGGAGCTATGGATGCTTCCAATATGCTCAAGCCTGCTCTATCTCGTGGGGAGTTGCACTGCATTGGCGCTACGACTCTAGATGAATATCGAAAGCATATTGAAAAAGACGCAGCTTTAGAGCGAAGATTCCAGCCGGTTTACGTGAAGGAGCCTACGGTTGAAGATACGATTAGTATTTTGAGGGGGCTCAGAGAGCGCTATGAAGTGCATCATGGTGTATCCGTTCGAGATGCTGCTTTGGTCGCCGCTGCGACCTTATCTCAGCGGTATATCTCGGATCGGTTTCTTCCAGATAAAGCGATCGACTTGGTGGATGAGGCAGCCTCAAAATTGCGTATGGAAATTGATTCCAGACCTGAAGCAGTGGATCAGTTAGAAAGAAGGATTTTAAGACTTGAGGTAGAGCGCCAAGCTTTGAAGAAAGAAAAAGATTCAGCTTCTCAAGCGCGGCTACAAGTTCTTGAGGGAGAGCTGGGGGACCTTCGAGGAAAGAGCAGTGAGCTTTGTGCTCAATGGGAAAAGGAAAAAAGGGCAGTCAATGCAGTCAAAAGTCTGAAAGAAAAAATGGAGAAGGTTAAGTTAGCCTCTGAAGCTGCTGAAAGAAAAGGTGATTTAGAGAAAGCCGCTGAGTTGCGATATGGGCAGCTTATGACTCTTCAAAAAGAGCTGGATGAGTTTTTTAAAAAAGAAAAGGTGGCAGCTTCTTCAAAGACCCTGCTTCGCCAAGAGGTTACAGAGGAAGATATTGCTGAAGTCGTAGCTCGATGGACAGGAATTCCTATTTCAAAAATGTTGGAAGGCGAGCAGGTCAAGCTTTTAAAGATGGAAGAACGTCTTGAGCAACGAGTGATAGGTCAAAGAAAGGCCATTTCAGCTGTGGCCAATGCTGTACGCCGTTCTAGAGCTGGATTACAAGAAAAACATCGTCCCATGGGGTCTTTTCTTTTCTTAGGTCCAACAGGTGTTGGAAAAACAGAGACAGCAAAATCATTAGCAGAATTTCTTTTTGATGATGAGCAGGCAATGATTCGGCTAGATATGAGTGAATATATGGAGAAACACTCTGTAGCTCGGATGATTGGGTCCCCTCCTGGGTATGTTGGATATGAGGAAGGAGGTTCTTTGACAGAAGCAGTGCGGCGAAGACCTTACTCAGTTATTCTTTTAGATGAAGTAGAGAAAGCTCATTCTGACATTTTTAATATTTTTCTTCAGATTTTAGATGATGGACGGGCGACAGATGGACAGGGTCGGACAGTGGATTTTTCTAATACCTTGATTATCATGACTTCAAATATCGGTAGTGATTTGATTTTACAAGAGAAAGATGAGATTGTCCGAGACCAAGCGGTAATGGATTTAGTTCGTCGGTATTTTCGCCCTGAGTTTCTCAATCGAATTGATGAGACCGTGATATTTTCTCATCTCGGAAAAGATGAGTTGAAAAAAATTATCGATCAGTTCGCTTTAAAGTTGAATGAAATGCTCAAAGAACGGGGTCTTAAGGTTCAGATGAGTGATCAGGCTGCAAAGCTTCTTTGCGAGCGAGGTTATGACCGTGATTATGGGGCTAGGCCCATGAAGAGAGTTTTTCAGAGAGAGATTCAAAATCCTCTGGCTGTTGAGATTCTTTCTGGGAAATATCAGCCGGGGACTGTGATTGAGCTCGATGCAGTGAGTGGAGAATTTAAGTTTTCCGACCGGCGTTGACCATAAATCTTTCTAAGAATATTTAAACGCTATTTGATATCTTTCAAACTCTCATCTACAATAGAATAAAGAAGTTTTGTCTCAAGGGTCTACTTATGGAGGAATGGGCCATGGATATTACAGAAGTGAAGGTTTTTCTAGTCGATGAAGAGAAACTGAAGGCCTACATTACAATTGTGCTGGATAATTGCTTTGTTGTTCGTGATTTAAAGATCATCAGTGGAACAGCAGGGCTTTTTGTAGCCATGCCAAGCAAGCGTCGCAAGGACGGTACTTTTAAGGACATTGCTCATCCACTGAATCAAGATACTCGGGCAGTGATGGAAAAAAAGATTTTAGATGCCTACTTAGCTGACCTGAAAAAGAACGGGGGGGCACTCCCACCGGTTCAAAGTACAGCAGAAAAAGCTGGATAAGGCTTAAGGCCTGAGTTTTTTGATCCATGTCGGGATCCTAACGTTGCTCAGTGTTACAACCTATGCTAAGAATTTAAACTCGTTGGGGTGTCGGCAAGCGGCTAAGCTAGCGGATTTTGATTCCGCCATTCCTAGGTTCGAATCCTAGCACCCCAGCCAATTCTTAGAATCAGTGCCGTTTAGCATCAGGCTAAACGGCATTTTCATTTTATATTGCGCGATTGCACTGATGGGGACCATACGATTGCACAAGACAAATAAACTCTCTAACGGCGAGTTTGGCTCGAACAAGTGGAAGGGTGAATCTCCGTACAGATTCTGCTGATTTTTTTACAGCATTTAGAATAAAATCATCGTAATCATCCTTTACAATGGATTTGTGGAAAATGGGCTGAGGGCCTAGGCTAGCAAAGAACTTTGAATTCTAGTGGTCGATAATTCGAGGTAAATAACAGACGAAGAGTTCAAGCATGAGCTTTGCTTCTTTATAGAATGACTGATTCTTCATGGTCCTTCCAATTCTTCATTCGAGCTACCACTCTTAATTCTAGGTACTGATATCTGATACTTGGAGTCGAAAATGCCCCCTTGTCCGATGACCCGCTTTCCTTTTCCCAAGTCAATTTGTGAAAAATTGAGTTCAGAAAGCCACGGTTGGGAGGTCAAATCGGCAAAATGGAGAAAGAGCCGCTTTACCTTGATGGATTGACATCGCTTGAGTAGTCTTTGTAGGAGTTCTGATCTGAGAGTTCGTAAGCCTTCAAAGAGCTGCTTCGTTTCTTCATAAGATTGTTGATTAGGAATTAAGTAGAGGAGTTCTAGGATTGCTCGTTCTCTTGTGGATACTTGAATTTCAAAGGTTCCAAAACTGTGTTGAGTCAGACCAATCGCCTTATTATCCAAGAAAAGATTTGTTCTAGCATGATGAATAGTACCTTTCCAATTTTGTTTTTTAAACCAAAGAGGGCGTCTCAATTGAGGAGTGCTAAATAGGTAAATCTGGCTTTTCTTTCCTAATGGTACAAAGTGAACATGTCCATTATTAAGTCTGGAAGTTGAGATTGTTGTGTTGTTTCTACGTATCCAAGACAAAGTTGTTCAATTGCTTGAGGTGTATCGGTTGCAGATGAGGTGTAAAGCGAATCTTTCAGTCTCCCTGAGTGGAGATTTCAATGATCTCATTATTTCGAGATTTTCATACTCCCACATCAGATATCATTCCTCCTTGGGCGTATCGATGGAGCTTTTGAATAGATGCAGGAGTGATATCTATTTCGGTGTATTTGTTATGAATGAAAGTTAATGCTTTGCGATAACCTGAAATCTCTTCTTCAGATCTGTCTCTTGGTTTTGCATTGCCAAGAACCAGAGGTATAAGTCGATTTTTTTTAACTTCTACCCCTTCTATTCGATTTGAAGATTCGGTGCTTTGCACAATCGCAGATTCTCGCATATTCTTCAATATTTCAGGTCGGACTTTTTTCCAAAGTTCCTGCATCCCTCGAGCTTCACTACATTGTGAAAGATACCATGCTGTACTGGGATGAAAGCGGACTTGATCAAGATATTTCGGAGAAGAAGGAGTGCATGGATAGATATTACCCATTCATTACCCATTTTTAAAAGCCTAAGTACCCATTGCAGCTATCGTCAGGTAGCCTATGCCACCCAACTTTCAGAACAACCAGTCTGACTGGTTCCATCATGATGTAAATTTTCCTTGATAATTTACATCATGATGTCGAATAATAACCCTATGGATCCTCTCAAAAGAATTCTTTTACCTCCGAAAAATAAATCCTTCTTTCTATTTGGAGCGCGTGGGGTGGGGAAAAGCACTTGGATTGATCAAGCTTTAAAGTATGATTTGAAGGTTAATTTATTAGAAAATAGAACTTATTTAGAGCTCTTGAGGGATCCAAGTCTTCTTGAAAACAAGGTGGCACATCTTAAGCCCGGAAGTTGGGTAGTCATTGATGAGATTCAGAGGATTCCGGAATTGCTCACAGAAGTTCACCGACTCCTAGAGGATCGAAAATTGTTTTTTGCTTTAACAGGCTCATCTGCTCGAAAGCTAAAAAAAGGTGGAGCAGATCTTTTGGCTGGGCGAGCGACTCAAAAGTTAATGGAACCCTTTTCGCGAGAAGAGCTTCAAGCTTCCTTTGATTTGGATCGTGCATTAAAATGGGGTACTTTGCCTTTGATTTATTTAGATCCTGAAAATGAGATAGAAACTCTCGAGGTTTATGCTCAGACTTATTTAAAAGAAGAAATCAAAGAAGAGGGATTGGTACGGAAGCTAGATTCCTTCGTACGATTTTTGGAAGTTGCAAGTCTTTTAAATGCCCAGCAAGTCAATGGAGAAGCCATTGCAAGAGAAGCTAAAATTCCACGCAGTTCAGTAGACGGATATTTTTCTATCTTGGAAGACACCTTAGTGGGTTTCCGCTTGCCAGCCTATCAACCCAGGGCAAAGGTTAAAGAAGTTTCGCATCCGAAGTTTTACTGGTTTGATACAGGTGTGGCTCGGGCATGCTCAAATCGACTCACGCAAGAGCTTGATTCTGGCTGGCTTGGGGGGGCCTTGGAAACCTATCTTTTCCATGAACTCCGAGTCTACAATCATGTATACAAAAAATTAAGGTCAATTTTCTACTATGGTGTACCCAGTGGGATGGAAGTTGATTTTGTCATTGAGCTCGAAGCAGGACTACGAACGAAGAAGCCTCATGTAGTTTTAATTGAAGTTAAATTATCAAAAAAATGGGATCGTTTTTGGAATAAATCTATGTCATCACTTCAAGAAACAGGTGCTCTCAAGGTTGCTCGAAGCATCGGCGTTTACTGCGGAAAAGAAAGGCTTACTTTTGATAAGATTGAAGTCTTTCCCGTGGAAGAGTTTCTGACAGAACTTTATCAGGGGAATATTTTCTAAAAACTGACGCGAAGTGGATTATAAGTTAAACTTTCTTCTGAGTTAGGACTGAAAGAACCCGAGGAAGACTCTCCGTGAAAAAAAGCGCTTAAACAATGAGATGTTGTTTAATTCGATGAAACAAGTTTTTAGTTTCCATTCATCACTTTCCTGAGTAACCGTAATACGGCTTTCATGGAGGCCGTTGTTTTTAATTGATCTGAAATGATCCAACTTTTGGCTTGCTTTAAACTAAAGCGAGGGATTAAAAACAAGCCAGGACACGAGGAGAAAACTCTGGCCGAATGATTAGGTCAACAGAATCTTCTAAAACTTCTGGACTCTAAAAAATAGATGAGGATATTCCCTATGTCTCTAGCGTCTCAATATCGGAAACAATTTGCCTGGAGGGATTGGGATCGTGCATTATCAGCTTGTCCTATTTTTCCAGGGCAACATGTCCTTGATTTGGGTTGTGGCCCAGGTGATTTATCTCGTGAACTGAGCTTACGAGGAGCGAAAGTGTCAGGGATTGATAGCAATCCAGACCTCCTTGAGATAGCCCAGACCAGCTGTTCGAAAGAGTGCACATTTTTCAATCAAAATCTCAGTTCAGTTCAAATGAATCCCAATAGTTTTGATGGATTATGGTGCAGTTTTACTGCTGCTTATTTTACTGGATTTGAAAGAATTTTTTCGAACTGGCTTGGATTTCTCAAAAAAGACGCTTGGGTTTGCGTTGTAGATATGGATGACTTGTTAGGACATGAACCGCTACCGCCTAAAATTCAAGAACAGATTCATCAATTTTATCAACACTCCTTACAGTCGCAAAACTATGACTTCAAAGTTGGAAGTAAACTTCAATCTATCCTCGAGAATGCAGGATTTTATACAAATTCTATTACACTTGAGGATCAGGAGCTATCATTTACAGGTCCAGCCTCTGAAGAGGTGCTTCAGGCTTGGTCCAGCCGACTAGATAGAATGAATGGCCTGAAAGCATTTCTGAAAAGAGATTTTCTTCTCTTCAAGAATGAGTTTTTAGAGTGTCTTTCTCATAAGGATCATCGGTCCCGTTGCAGGGTCATTTGCTGCGTTGGTAGAAAATCTTGAGTTTCAGTTATTTCAATTCTGACTTAGGGTTTGGTGAGGAATAGAACAAAAAACCGTCTCAGGTATTTTTTTGGTTAGCGCTAACTTAGGAGCTGGTATCCTGCTTCTGTGTACCCAAGGCCAGATATTTAATGGATCTAAAGCGCTCAATTTTCGAATAAAAACGATCTTCGTTGAAAACAAAATAAATGATTTAGGTAGCTTAACTTTTTAAAGATATAAAAATTAATATCTATGTCAATATTATATTTAAATTATTGTTATTAATTAAAAATTAAGGCAACAACCATCGACTGTATGTCAGGTTATCCATATTCGATCCAGAAATAATAAGTGCTACCTTTTGTCCTTTGAACTGGTTTTTTAAAGGACCCAGCAATCCAGCAGTTGAAGCTGCTCCTGCTGGTTCAACTGCAAGTTTCATCTCTGAAAAAAGAACTCTCATTGCATTTTTCATGTCCTCATCATTGACTATGACAACTCTGTCGACGTATTTTCTACAAAGACTGAAGCTGTACGGGGCAGTACTAGGGGAACCTAGAGAATCAGCAATTGTTTCTACCTTTTTCAACTGCACTGGTGCTCCTCTGCGCAAACTCAATTGCATTGAGTTTGCGCCTTGAGGTTCGATTCCATAAATCTTACATGAGGGCTGAAGGAGCTTTACAGCAGTAGCAATTCCAGAGCATAGTCCACCCCCTCCGATCGGCACGACCACCGCGTCTAAATTTGAGATTTGTTCACAAAGCTCCAGGCCAATAGTCCCTGTTGCAAATGAAATACTTGGTCCCTCAAAAGGATGGATAAAAGCTCTTCCTTCTTTCTGTTCAATTTTTTTAACGAGAGTAAAAGCTTCATGAATATTTTGAGCTAAAACTACTTCTGCCCCGTATTTTTGAGCAAGCTGCTTTCTAGTAAGGTTTGAAGACTTTGGCATCACAACCTTGGCTGAAGCTCCAAATTTCTGAGCTGCATAGGATAATGCAATGGCATGATTTCCTCCACTAAAAGTGGTTACACCAGGCTTCAGTTGATCAGGAGAGAGTTGTGCAAGTGAATTAAGAGCACCTCTTACTTTAAAAGTGCCTGTTTTCTGAAATAATTCTAGCTTCAAGTAAACCTCAGCTGGCTCATTAAGTCTGTTCTCTCTTACCCATTTCCAGACAGGAGTTTGATGAACCATTGGACTTAATAAAGCCCTGGTTTTTCGAAAGTCTTCTAATGTGGGGAAATTCTGCTGATTCTGTGGGTTATTGGGAGGGCTCATATAAAGCTTAATTTAGATGATTTGTCTAATTTTGACAATATGTTTATTTTATGGCATATCAATTCTATATAGAGAAATGGAACTTCGTTTAACTATTCTTTCAGGAGTTTTAGAAATATGAACTATAAAAAAAGACCATTCTTCATTGAGTTGGAAAAGTACCGTCCGATAATTCATGCGATATCAGAGCTTTTTTATCCATTCTTAGAAGTGGCAGTTCATGATCTAAAGACTCGAAAAATTGTGTTGTTAGAAAATTGTTTATCCAAAAGAAATGTAGGTGATTTTTCTCCTCTTCCAGAGCTTATTGAGCAATCAAAAGATAATTTGCCTGACTATTTTCCGCCATATCGGAAACTCAATTATAATGGGAAAGGACTGAAATGCACTACGATTACAATCCGTGATTTTCAAGGGAAAGCACTTGGACTCATTTGTTTTAATTTCAATATTGCTCCATTTGCTGGTGTACAGGAACTTATTGATCAGCTTGTAAAATCTAGAGAAGAAGCAGAAAGCCCTGTTGAGAAATATGGGGGAGATGCTCATAAAAAGATTTCAAAAGCTATTAATGATTACTTAAAAACAGAAAGACTTGTTCTTGAGCAGATTAGCCGCGAAGAGAAAAGAAGGATAGTTCAGAGTCTTTATCAGCAAGGAATTTTTAACTACAAAAATGCTCCTGCTCTCATTTCTCAAAAGCTTAATATTTCACGAGCAAGTATATATAATTATTTAGAAAGTTAATTTAATCATTAGTTTTGATGAGGTCCATGATGAATACAAAGTTGGAATATCTAGGCGATACTTACCTTTTTTCTCAGAGAGCAAGAGTTTACAAAACTGGAAGAAATGAATTCGGAAACTATTTGATTCTTGAACAAACGATTTTTTATCCTCAAGGAGGTGGTCAACCTTCAGATAAAGGAATAATTTCTTCTCAATTAGGGGAATATCCTATTTATAAGGTCCAACTGAAGGAAGAGACAGTTTTTCATTATACCCAGTCAGAGATTTCTTCTTCTTTACTTGGAGAGTTAGTGACTTGTCGAATTGACTCAGTCTTGCGCCTCAAGCATGCAGCTTGCCATACCGCTGGGCACTTAATTGCAAATTGTGTTGAAAAACTACAACCTTCCATAAAGGCAGTGAAAGCCTATCATTTTCTGGAAGGGCCATATATTGAGTTTAAAGGTATTTATCCAGATAAACCTGAAGAACTTATCTTGGAGTTAGGAAATGCTTTGCAAACCTCTCTATCCCAATCTCTAATGATTGAGACTGAAATAACTGATAAAACAGTAGCAGAAACTACCCATGGTTTTAAGACATTTCGTACAGTTCAAATTGGAAATTACGAAAAGATTCCTTGTGGCGGAACGCACATAAAGGAATTGACGGAGATCAAAAACATCAAGTTGAGCCAGTTAAAAAAGACAAAAGAAGGATTTCGAATCAGCTATTCAACTTTAATCCACGAAAAGGAATAATGGTTGTGAATTGCAATTTAATCCACTGTATATTCTAGAGCTCATTTCAAAACCTACTTGAAGTCGTAATAGATTCAAATATTTATTGTGCTGACGCATAGTGTGCGATATGAAACTCAGCAATGACCAATGGAAAATTCTCGAGCCGCTCTTCCCAGTACAGCAAAAGTCTCCAAAAGGTGGCAGGCTGCCTCATTCTATGCGAGAGATACTTCAGGGGGTTTTGTGGGTAATGAGAGTCGGTGCCCGATGGGGTGACCTTCCAACCCCCAAAGGATATCCATCAGGATCAACCTGCTATAGACATTTTCGCAAGTGGGTTGAACTCGGTAT
>CAIZRG010000033.1 GCA_903935335.1 Oligoflexia bacterium | reverse complement strand
CATGGGTGGATACGGCATGGGCATGGGTGGATACGGCATGGGCATGGGTGGATACGGCATGGGCATGGGTGGATACGGCATGGGCATGGGTGGATACGGCATGGGCATGAGTGGATACGGCATGGGCATGGGTGGATACGGTATCGGAGGGTTGGCAGCAGGATATAACCCAAGCCTTTCAGGTTGGGGGAATCCCTACAACTCAATGATCAACCCTATGATACAAGGGTATTCCAATCCTTACTTGTCTATCGGTTACAATAATCCTCAATTACAGATACTAGACAATTTATTACATGAAAACTCGATTCCTTATCCTTTGACTCAAACTCATAGCACTTTGGGTGGTATTTTCTAAGGCTGTTTTGTGAGTACAAAATTGATCAAAGAGTTTTTTTTAAAAAAGAAAAAAAATGCTTTTAAAATAATTTTATCCGTTTTTATCATCTATCATCTCTTTGCTGTGGTGATTTCTCCTCATTTTGTCAATGATTTCGAGTGGAAGCCTCCGTTTTTTTTAAGTTCTTATTTAAATTTTTTTGGACTTCTGACTCAGTGGAGTTTTTTTGCTCCAAATCCAGGCCCACCGCCGATTTATTTGGAATGGGAGCTTGTTGATCGACACGGAGGAATCTTAGAGGCTGCTCGTTGGCCAGAGTTTCCGGATCCTTTTTTTTTAAGGGAAAGACAAAACCGTCGAATTGTTGCGGTACGTAATATGGTCGAGTTTGACTTACGTGCTTCAAAAATGATGCTTCCCTATTTGTGTAAAAAAAAAGAGGATGTTAATCGAGTTCGATTGTGGAGTTTAATTTATTCTATTCCGTCTCGTTTGGAAATTGTTCGTGGAACTGCAGTGATAGGGGATCGTTCTCAGTATCAACGGCATTGGGTCTCAGATAGTTTTTGCAAGGAGCCTCAGAGTTGAAAACTCATTTAAGAATTTTCCTGATTTTTACTCGAGTTTGGAGATCTTGGGAAAAGTTCTGGTTTTATTCCTCGAGTCTCAAGCAGATTCAGGTGTTTCGATGCGTACAGGGTCTACTCTTATTCTGCTTTTATCTAACTCGAAGTTCTGATTTGTCTCTCTTTTACTCGGACTTTGGGATTTTGCAAGGAGCAGTTTTTCCGGAAATCATGCACTTTCCTGAGCGGTATTCTCTCTTAAATTTTTTCACTGGATTTGTGGTTTTATGGATATTTCATCTTTCTTTTTTATTAAGTTTATTGACAATGGCTTTTGGCATTTATCCGAGGTTTTCAGCATTTTTGGCTTCAGTGCTTCATATTTCATTTATTCATAGAAATATGGCTGTTGCTTATGGAATTGATGCAATTGCTACCTTTTTTTTGCTCTATTTATGTTTTGCTGAAACAAAAAAGACTCAGAGCTGGATGAGTTCAGTTCTGGGCTCTATTTTTTTTCGTTTTTCACAGATCCAGGTTTGTGTTGTTTATGCGTATTCAGGTCTTGAGAAGTTAAGAGGCGAGAAGTGGTGGCAAGGAGAAGCCATTTGGGATGTTTTGGCTAATTTTCAAATTGCCCGATGGGATTTTTCATGGATGTCGAATTTTCCTTTCATTTTATCCTTAGCAACTTATGCGACTGTGCTTTGGGAAATTTACTTTCCTGTTTTGGTCTGGGTTCCAAAGTGTCGTCGGATCATTCTTATTTTGGGTGTATTTCTTCATTTTGGGATTGGCTTGACCATCAGTATCCCATTTTTTGCGATGGAAATGATTTCTAGTTATCTTCTTTTCTTAAAATCTGAAGAAATTGACACTATGCTTAATGCCGTTGAATTCTTCAGTTCTCGAATAAAAATTAAAGTTGTTCGGTGGGTGGCCGATGAGTTTTTTGTCTAGGCTAGAGGACTTTGGTGGGTAATCTAAGCTTAGGCAACTTGACTGAGGGCCGCTATCGCTCACTGAAATCGTCTGAAGGAGGCGTTTTTGGGTACAGCAAAGAGGGATAGTGGTCCTCGTCCTTCTTTATGCTAAGACTTCTCTTTTTGGAAGGAGGGTCTTTATAACAATTTTAAATCATATTGGTGTTGCAGTGGAGGATTTGCCCAAGATGAAAAAACTTTTTTCCATCTTGGGATTTTCCGTACACGAAGAAGAAGAGGTTCCTAATCAGGGGGTGAAGACCTATTTTTTACGGCTTCCAGTCTCTCAGGTCAATCTTGAGTTATTAGAGCCTATAGACCCAGAAAGCTCTGTTGAATTGTTTCTTAGGAAAAAAGGGCCGGGTGTTCATCATTTGTCATTTGAGTGTCAGACAGGTCAGCTGAGTCAAGTATCCCAGCAACTCAAAGAGGCTGGGTTCTTGCTCATTTATGATGAGCCTAGGCTGGGAGCAAAAGGGATGCGGGTCAACTTTATTCATCCTAGGACAGCAGGTGGTATTCTGGTTGAGGTGATGGAGCGGAGTGAGTATAGTGGGGGTGAGGGGTCCCTATGCCAATCCGTCTGACTCAAGCTGTTAAAGTTCTCCTCTGGAGTTATGGTTTAGTCTTTATTTGTGATTGGCTAGGTCACTTGTTTCTGGGAGTTGATCTTTTAGGAAAAGGGGCTCTCACTTTATCTGTTTTTTCCCAAGGACACGTTTGGAGAATTTTTACTTATTCTTTTTTCCATGTGGATGGAATTCATCTTGTCTTTGATCTTTTAATCATTGCTTTAATTGGGTCTGAGCTGGAGTCCATATGGGGCGTAGCTCAGTTTTTTATGTATTACTGGGTGTGTACGATGGGAACGGGGTTTATTTATCTGATACTTGCAGCTTGGGCCGGGCATTGGGGGGTTGGGTCTGCTCCTCTTTTTGGGCCAATGGGTGGTATTTACGGGTTATTAATGGCCTATGGGATTTTCTTTGGGGAAAGAGTGTTGCTTTTTATGATGTTGTTTCCTATGAAAGCAAAACACTTTGTTTGGGTTTTAGCTGCGATTGAGTTTCTAACGAACTTAGATGGTTCTCATCAGAATTGGGTTTTATGGGTTCCTTTGAGTGGCCTCTTTGTCGGGTTTGGATATCTTTGGTTGAGGGTTCAGTTTTTACGCTCAAGAGGCTTTTTTGGGTGGGTAAAAGCTTTTTTTTCTTTACGCAAAAAATTCTCCAGACGTCGTTCCTCTCATTTAAAGCTCATTTCAGGTGCAGACGGCGAATTTGAGGCTCCAGAAAGTCATTCTGCGATTCGTCCAAAGACTTGGCATTGAGAGCAGAATTCCTGAGGCTTGACACAAGTTGCTCAGACGATCTATTGATTACACTGCATCACTCGAAAGGATAAAGAAATATGAGTTTGTCTCTTTTGCATCAGTCCGTTGAATTTAAAAACTTTGATACACGTTTAATTGAAAGGAATGTAGAGAGAGGTTTGATTACTCGGGAACAAGTCAAACAGTTTTTGAACTCCCTTCCCGATGATACTGAGCAAGCCCATTGGGTGAGTGTAGAATCCTTAGATGGAGATTTCTTTGAAACGGATTTTATGAGCAGTGAATCTCGGCATTCTCACTAAACAGCTGATTGACTCAGAAAAGGTATCTTTTATATCATGAAAAGCTCTGATCAGGATCAAGTGGAGTCTGTCGTTATTTTAGGAACTGGGCCAGCTGGATTGACGGCTGCTATTTATACAGCTAGAGCAAATCTGAGACCTGTTTGCATAGAAGGCACTCAGCCAGGAGGTCAACTGACTCTGACGAGTGATGTGGAAAACTATCCGGGGTTTGCAGAACCAGTCATCGGTTCTGAACTGATGGAATCTTTTCGTCAACAAGCCCAACGTTTTGGAACGCGATTTTTGCAAGGAGATGTCCTTCAGGTTGATTTGTCAAAAAGACCCTTTAGTCTCCAGACAGTCGATGGCAGGCAGATTCGAGCAAAAGCTTTAATTGTTGCAACGGGTGCTTCGGCAAAGTGGATGGGGATTCCCAGTGAAAAAAAATTGATGGGCAAAGGTGTATCAGCATGTGCGACGTGCGATGGTTTTTTCTTTAAGAATAAGGACATTGTGGTCGTGGGTGGCGGAGACACAGCTATGGAAGAAGCGATTTTTCTGACTCGATTTGCAAGAAAGGTCAGTGTGATTCATCGTCGCAATCAGCTTCGGGCGAGCAAAATCATGCAGGATAAGGCAATGAAAAATCCGAAGATTCAGTTCATCTGGGATTCTGGGGTTGAAGAAATTTTGGGTGAACGAGCTGTTGAAGGAGTTCGCTTGAAAAACCTCAAGACGGGCGAATTCAAAGATTTAAAAGTGGAAGGGGTCTTTATTGCTATTGGGCATGAGCCAAACACATCAGTATTTCGCCCTGGTTTGGAGTGTAATGAGAGCGGTTATATTCTAACTCGGGAGAGGACGACTCAGACCAATATCCAGGGTTTATTTGCTGCAGGAGATGTTGCAGATCCCCATTATCGGCAGGCGGTCACTGCTGCAGGGAGTGGCTGTATGGCTGCTATTGATGCTGAGAGATTTCTTGAGAACGAGGAGTGATAGTGAAAAACCAGGATCTAGGTGAGGATCATTCTGAGCAGGTACGGGTTCGTTTTGAAAAGCTGGTGGATTTAAAAAATCAAAAAGAAAATCCTTATAAGAATGGCCTGGTACCTACTGCTTTGGCACAAAGTCTCCATGAAGCCTATGATTCAAAGACAAAAGTAGAGTTAGAGGCACTTGCTATTTCTTGTTCGGTTGCAGGAAGAGTGATGGCCATTCGAGACTTTGGAAAAGCTTCTTTTCTGAGGCTTCAAGATCGAACCGGATTAATTCAAGCTTTTATTCAAAAAAATCAGGTAGGGGACGAAGCCTATGCTTTGTATAAGAACCTGGATGTTGGAGATTTTGTTTTTACAGAAGGTCTTGTTTTTAAAACAAAGACAGGAGAGCTATCCGTTCATAGTCGCTCTTTAAGTTTGGTGACAAAGGCGTTGAGGCCTTTGCCTGAGAAATTTCATGGAATTGCGGATGTCGAAATTAAATATCGACAGCGATACTTAGATCTCATGATGAGCGAATCGACTCGAGAAACATTTAAGAAGCGGTCAAAAATCATTGAGGAAATGAGAAATTTTTTTACAGCTCATCACTTTATGGAAGTCGAAACTCCAATGATGCATCCGATTGCAGGGGGAGCTACAGCAAGGCCTTTTGTGACCCATCATCATGCGTTGGATATGACCTTGTTTATGAGGATTGCTCCGGAGCTTTATCTCAAGAGGTTGGTGGTTGGAGGGTTTGAGCGAGTTTTTGAAATTAATCGGAACTTTAGGAACGAAGGAATTTCAATCAAGCACAATCCAGAGTTTACGATGCTTGAATTTTATCAGTCTTACGCAACCTATGAGGACCTCATGATTTTTCATGAGAAACTATTTCAGTATCTGGGTGAAAAAATTTTGGGTTCAAACCTGTTGGTTTATCAAGGAACTGAAATCAATCTGAACAGTGCTTGGAGACGGATTAGTGTTGAAGATGCGATTTTAGAATATACGGACTTTAAAGATCGGTCCCAGCTTCGGGTGAGAGAGTCCTTGCTGAGCTATGGGAAGAAAAAAGGCCTTCCGATGGATCCCAAGGACTCAACTGGGGGGTTGATGATGGTTATTTTTGATGAAGAAGTGGAATCCCAGTTGATTCAGCCTACCTTTGTGACTCATCATCCTCTAGATGTGTCTCCTCTTTCTAGAAAAAATGAAAAGGATCCTTTTTTGGTAGATCGTTTTGAACTTTATATTTATGGGAGAGAGATGGCTAATGCCTTCTCTGAGCTGAATGATCCGGTTGATCAAAAGTTGAGGTTTGAAGCTCAGGTCGAGGCTAAAAGAGGGGGCGATCAGGAGGCTTGTGATATGGATTTAGATTATGTGACTTCTCTTGAGTATGGGATGCCACCTGCGGCGGGTGCAGGAATTGGGATTGATCGACTCGTCATGTTATTTACAAACTCTGCGAGTATTCGAGATGTGATTTTATTTCCGCTCATGAGACCCATCATGAGACCCATTGTAAAGTCTACTCATTCTGAGGAATCGTAGGGTTTGATGCCATTTTTTGGATTAGTTTCTAGACCTCTTTTTGACCCAGTCGTTCCTCTTCTTGCTCGAAAATTTTTATTTTCAAAATCTTCTGGAGGATTTCTCTCGTTTATTACCTGGGTTTCTGTTTTGGGAGTGGTCCTGGGAGTTTGTGCGTTGATTGTGGTGACGAGCATTATTAGTGGTTTTGAAGGGGAGTTAACCCGGGTGATTACGGGTATGAACGGGGATGTTCTCCTCTATTCACGAGGTGATCCGATTCGAAACCCAGATCAAATTGAAAAAAAGATTCGTCAAGTCCTTCCACAAACTCAGGCAGTGACTGCCTCTTTTGTGACAGAGTTGATGGCATCTGGGCCTGCAGGCGTTTCTGGAGCCGTTTTACAAGGAATTGAATCCGTACGGATCGGAGAGGTGACAGAAATACCTAAAAGAGTTTATGAGGGACGCCTCCCGATTTCTGAGGGGGAAATTGCTTTGGGGTCTGAAATTGCAGGGAAACTAGGGGTTTCACTGGGAATGGAAGTTCGTCTGATTGCTCCCTTTTCTGATCAAAAATTAGATTTCATATCAAGGGTCATTACGGCTAAAGTGGTCGGGTTGGTGAGAATGGGGATGTATGATTATGATTCGAAATTTATTTTCATGTCATTGGATTCTGTTCAAAAACTTTTTGAACAAAAGGGATCCGTAACAACGTTTAATATTAAATTGACTCCTGGGGCTTCTTCTCGAAGTGCTTCCGATCAGCTGGCCGAAGCGTTTGATTATCCTTTCAGAGCGAAGGATTGGAGCCAACTTAATAAAAATTTGTTTTATGCGATTCAATTGGAAAAAATTGTGATTGCTATCATTCTGACTGCAATTGTCGTGGTTGCTGCGTTTAATGTTGTGAGTACCTTGATGATGATGATTCATGACAAGTCCAAAGAGATTGCAATTTTAAAAGCGATGGGATTGCGTCCAATGCAAGGTTTCACGCTTTTTTGTTGGATTGGACTTGGAATCGGAACAGTCGGAACAGGGCTTGGGATTGCCTGTGGTTTAGTTTTAGGATGGGTGCTAGAGAAAACTCGATGGATTCAATTACCTTCAGATATTTATTACATTGGTTTTTTACCCGTTTTAGTTCGTTGGAAGGAAGTTTCTCTGATCGCGTTTGTTGCTATTTTTATTTCCCTTTGTGCTACTTTTTATCCTTCTTGGATAGTTTCTCGTCGTTCCCCCTTGGATGGGCTCCGATATGAATGATTCAGTACCCAAAAAGCCTCTTTTAATAGCTCAACGAGTTTGTAAATCTTTCTTCAAGGGAGCGAAAGAAATTGCTGTAGTAAAAGGGATTGATCTGACGGTGCATCAGGGTGATCGTGTGGCAATTACAGGTGCTTCAGGAGTAGGTAAGAGTACTTTGTTGCACATCTTAGGGGCTTTAGATACACCGAGTTCTGGGAAAGTATTTTTTGGTGAAAAGCAGCAAGATATTTTTAATTTTTCTGAAAAAGCTCTCTCGCACTTTAGAAATCAGAGCTTAGGGTTTATTTTTCAGTTTCATTACTTGCTACCCGAATTTTCAGCATTAGAAAACGTTATGATGCCAGCTTTGATTGCTGGTTATTCGAAAAAATCTTCTCAGGAGCAGTCCGTTGAGCTTTTAAAATTTGTTGGGCTGGAGCATCGTTTAGATCATCGTCCTTCAGAGCTTTCTGGGGGAGAGCAACAAAGAGTGGCTATTGCACGGGCGATTATTTTACGTCCTAAGCTTCTTTTAGCAGATGAGCTGACAGGGAATCTGGATTCTGCCAATCGTGCGATTGTGATGGATCTGTTAGTGAACTTAAATGAAAGAATGGGTATTTCTATTCTTCTAGTAACCCATGATGCTGAGCTTGCAAAAAAAATGCATCGCATTTTGGTCATGAAGGATGGAGTGTTTGTCTGATTGAAATGCAGTCACCTAAAGCTTGACAGTCAGGTCTTACCCACCTAGACATAGGGGGTAGTGATTGCTCTCCAGATGAATTCTGTTTATCGCCTCACCCGGCATCGTTTTTTTGTCTATTTTCTCAGAGCTGTTCTGAGTAGTGGGTTTATTTTTGCTTCTATTCCTGCTTTAGCAGAATCCCAAGCGATTGATTCTTCTTTGAGTTCGTTGAGTTTATCTTCTTCTAGAGCAAATCCGGGAGTATTAGACGATGATCTTGCAGGAGGGGTTTTTGGTCAGATTGTGGGTGAGATTCAAGTAGAAGGATTAAAAAGGATTGAAAAGGATGCTGTATTAGCAAAATTAGGTATCAAGCTGGGTGAAAGAGTTTCTCCAGACCAGGTTCGAGCTGATATCCAGTCGATTTTTAGGATGGGTTATTTTGATGATATCTCTGTGCAAGGAGAAGCGCTAGATCCTCAGAGGGTTCGTCTGGTTTTTGTGCTCCGTGAAAGGCCTGTGATTAGTAAAATTGAGTTTGAAGGAAATGAGCACATCAGTTCCAATGACTTGAAAGATTTACTCAAAGTCAAGGAATGGTCGATTCTCGATCTGAGTAAGGTTCGAGAAGATGTTCTTTTGATTCAAAAGCATCATGAAGAAAAAGGATTTTATTTAGCCAAAGTTTTCTTTGATATTCGAAAAATTCAAGCAGATGAAGTCGAGTTAGTTTACAGGGTGAGTGATTATGACAAGATTCAGATTAAGAAAATTACTTTTTTAAATAATAAAAGATTTACAGATGAACAATTAAAATCTGCTTTAGCTGAAACTCGCGAAGGTGGATTTTTTTCTTTTTTGAGTGGATCGGGTAATTTTAAAGAGTCTTCTTTTAAGCAGGATTTGCAACGGCTCACCTATTGGTACTTAGATCATGGTTATGTCAAATTTAAGTACGAAAATCCTGTTGTTACAGTCACTGATGATAAGAAGTGGCTTTACATTTCAATTTATGTGGACGAGGGAGAGCAGTATGAGATGGGCTCTCTTGATTTTGGAGGAGATCTTTTATTTTCGAAGCAAGAGCTTCATGAAGAGTTGACTTTAACTTCAGCTCAAGTTTTTAGCATTTCAAAACGGAATCAAGATATTCAGCGACTTACGGAGAAGTATCAAGATCTTGGTTTTGCTTTTGTGAATGTGATCCCGAAAATGAATATCCATGATGAGACGAGAATTTTGGATATTGAGTATGATTTTGAAAAAGGGGACTTAGTTCATTTTGGGGAATTTACTATCGTAGGAAACTCAAAGACTTACGATAAAGTCATTCGTCGAGAACTCAAGATTCATGAGGGTGATCTCTATAGTGGGACAAAAATGCGCCAATCCAAAGAGAATGTCGAGCGCTTGGGGTATTTTTCTCCTGGGGAGGTTATTTTCAATACGGTTTCTCCCAAGGGCAAGCCCGATATTTTGAATGTTGAGATTACAGTTAAGGAGCGTTCGACTGGGACTATTACTCTCGGAGCTGGATATGGAAGTTATCAGAAATTTTTCTTTACCACTCAAATTTCTGAAATCAACCTTGCAGGACGCGGGCAGACTCTGAGCCTTGCTGCTCAGTATTCCATCCAGCAACTTTCTCAGAGTTTGAACTTAGGTTTTACTGAGCCTTATACGTTTGACACATTATGGAGTACGGGTTTTGATTTTTATGCTTTGAAGATTCCAATTCCCTACAAATATACGACTGTTAAGCAGGGATTTGATGTTCGCTTAGGGCATCCAGTTATTGAATATACTCATGCTTATGTGACTTATAAATATGAGGGGATTCAGGATATTGCTGTCGATCCAAATGTTCCACAAGAAGTGGTTCAAGCAGATTCAGGAATTTTATCGAGTGTGACCTTAAGTTTGGTGCGAGATAAGCGAAATAATCGTTTTGAAACCTCCTCTGGAAACTATCAGAGCTTCACTCTTGAGACTGCAGGTTTGGGAGGGGATATGAATTTTATGAAATGGATTGCTAATAATCGAGTTTATTCGAAAGTGATCGGAGATCTCGTTTTTAGAAATAGCGTTGAGTTGGGTCAGATTGCTGGATTAGGTTCAAAGGCCGTACCTCCTGCTCAGAAATTTTATCTAGGTGGCCCGAATAATATGAAAGGCTATCAATTTTTCCTTCTAGGCCCTCAGGCTACGACTTCAAATGGACAGCCTCTTCCAATGGGAGGTCAAGTTGAGGCTTTTTCTCTATTTGAATTAGAATATCCTCTGTTAAAAGAAGCTGGAATTAAAGGAGTTTTTTTCTTTGATGTTGGAAACTCTTGGGATCAGTTTCCATTGGGAGGAAATATTCCTTTTATTTTAAGAACGGATATTGGTTTTGGATTCAGATGGTTTTCTCCCTTAGGTCCTCTTCGCTTTGAGTGGGGGTTTCCTCTTGCTGCAAAGTCGAATGAGCAAAGTCCAGTTTTCCAATTTTTCATAGGACCTCCATTCTAATGGTTGCACACTGTCCAGTGCTTATTGTGGGGCATTATAGCCATGATACTTTAATTCATTCGAATGGTTTTCAGTCTGCTGTATTAGGTGGCTCGTCAGCCTATATTGCCTCCGTTTTTTCGTCATTAAAGATCCCTTGTCATGTGGTGGCTAAGGTGGGATCTGACTTTAGGTATCTGAGTCAGGTTTTACATCCTCCTCAAGTGATTTCAGGGAGTTTAACGACTCAGTTTAGAGCTGATTTTAGGGAAGGAGAACGCGTGGAGCATGCTCTTTCAGTGTGTGAATCCATTCTTGCAGACGACATTCCGTCTGGAGTGCGCTATCGATTGGGTTTAGTGGTTGGAATTGCCGGTGAGATTTTACCCAGTACATTAAATCAGGTCATTGAAAGTGTGGATTGTGTTTTATGTGATATTCAGGGCCTCATTCGTAGAGTAGGTTCTGAAGGGAGAGTCTTTCATCAGTTTTTAGAGCAAACACCTTTTTTCTCTTCTCTCTCTAAAATTTCTTTTTTGAAGGTGAATCGTTTTGAAGCAAATTTTATTGATTTACAGAAAGTTCGACAGCAGACTTGTATTTTAGTAACAGAGGGTAAGGAGGGGTGTTCTGTTTATGCGCCTAATCAGCAGTTCCAAGTGCCTGGATTTCCTGCAGTAGAAGTTGATCCTACAGGTGCAGGCGACTGTTTTCTAGCTGGTTTTGGTGCAGGATTACTTCAAAATCTCCCTTTAGAGGCAGCAGTTCGTTTGGGGAATTATTTTGGGGCTTTAGCAGTGGGGGGTGTAGGAATTCCTAAATTTCCTTGAGGTTCTTGTATTTAAAGATCGAATATGATGTGTTGTAGAAGATAAATTTGTTTTTATCTCTGATCGATTCAGGGTCAGAGTTCAGGAGAGAGTGAGATGAATAAAAAAATCAAAAAAATAATGATACCAGGGTTTTTACTGATTTCCAGTGTGTTGGGGATGCCCTATTTATCAGTTGCGGATGAAGATGCTAAAATGGCTATTGGAACTGTGGATATGCAGAAGGCTTTACAAACTGTTGAGTCTGGCAAAAAGGCAAGGTCTCAATTAGAAAAAGAATTTAACACCAAGAAAAATCATCTTCAAACCGAAGAAGCTTCTATTAAAAAAATGACTGAGGAGTTTAAGAAGCAGTCTTTAGTCATGAACGATGAAGCACGGGGGAAAAAGCAGGCCGAGCTTCAGGAGCGCATTATCAAGTTTCAGGAGCTGACAGCACGCTCTCAAGGTGAACTTCAACAGAAGGAAAGAGACTTGACTCAACCTATTTTGGGTAAACTTCGGGCTATTATTGCAGAGATTGCTCAAAAGAAAAAATACACCTTAGTTATTGAAAAAAATGAAAATACTGTTCTTTTCTCTTTAGAAAAAGATGATCTAACGGATGAAGTGATTTCTCTTTTTGACCATCAAGAAAAATCTAAAAAATAATCTTAAGATTTAATTTGTCGTAAACCCTGTGAATAAGCTAATGAGCTAATGATGACTATTGCACTTGTTTCTGTGAGAGAGGTATTAAGCTTGATCGGAGGGAGGGTGGTCAATGGTGAGGGGCAAGAAATTAAGCTAAACACCCTCCAAGTAGCCAAGCCTGCGCCACTGAAGCAGTCTTTGCAGACGGATATAGCCTTCTTTTTTTCTAAAATATTTGAAAATGAATTAATTCATGCAAATCCTGGGATTTTAGTGACTGCAGAGTCCTTCGTTCGATATTTGGAGTCGCTTCCTATTTGGAAGACCTCGATTATTATTTCTTGTCCTGATCCCTATTGGGCTTTAGGGGTTTTATCCGAAAAATTTGCAGCCCAACTTTCCACTGTCGCTCATTTGCTACCCTCTGAGAAGAAGACTGAAGTTCATGCAACGGCTTGGGTGGCAAAAACTGTAGAACTAGGAGAAGGAGTGACAGTAGGTCCTTACTGTGTGATTGAAGATGGGGCTTATCTTGGCAGAGGAACTTTTCTTTACTCTCATTGTTTTGTAGGGCCTCGATGCACTGTCGGACAAGACTGTGTCTTGTTCTCTCATGTTGTTCTATATGAGTGGACGATTTTGGGGAACCGAGTCCGGATTCATAGTCATAGTGTGATTGGAGCTGATGGGTTTGGATATGCTCCAAAGCGAGAGGGAAAGCGCATTTTAGGGCATCAAAAAATCTATCATCTAGGTCGTGTTGTTGTTGGGGATGATGTCGAGGTAGGCGCTAATAGCTGCATTGACCGGGGGACTCTTGCAGACACTCAAATCCAAAATAAAGTGAAGATCGACAACCAGGTTCACATTGGCCATAATGCAAAGGTGGATGAAGGGTCTATCCTTTGTGGTGGTACTAGTTTAGCAGGAAATGCAAGTGTTGGAAAATATGTTTATGTGGGTGGCATGGTTGGGATTGATAATCATGTTCATGTGGGAGACGGGGCAAAAGTATGTGGTACCACTTTGGTGACCAAAGATGTTCTGCCTGGAAAAGTAGTGGCTGGGAATCCTCAGAGGGATCACAAAGAGCATTTTCGAGTTCATGCTATGCTCACAAAGCTACTGGAACAGCGAAGAGGAAAAAAATGACAGAGAACCGTTATTCACTCAATATTAATCAAATTCAGAAATTTTTACCTCATCGAGCTCCTTTTCTTCTGGTTGATCGAATTCTCGAAATTCATCCTGTAGGTGATTTGAGTGCTCCTCCTCCTCAAGCTCAGGTTGGAACTCGGGTTATAGGACTTAAGAGTGTCAGTTTTAACGAACCCTATTTTCAGGGGCATTTTCCTAATTTTGCAATTATGCCAGGAGTTTTGATTATTGAGACGATGGCACAGGTTGCTAGTTTTTCTACTTATCCTGCAATGGAAAAAGATTTGGATCGTTTAGCTAAAACTTTTCAATGCATTTTAGCTGGAGTCGATGGGGCCCGTTTTCGTAAACCAGTCGTTCCAGGGGATTTATTGAGAATTCAAACTGAAGTGGTGAGGTGTCGAGGTAAACTTTGGGTGTTTCAATGTTCAGCTTCTGTTGAAGGTAAAACGGTTGCAGAGGTTGAACTGATCGCCAATATGATAGCTAACTCTAATTTAAGTGAGGAGAGAGGATGATTCATCCGAGCGCACAAGTACATCCGGAAGCCAAGATGGATTCCTCTGTTGAGATTGGGCCTTGGTGTGTCGTAGGTTCAAGGGTGACTTTGGGCCGTGGAACTCGTTTGATGAGTCATGTCGTGATCGAGGGATGGACAGAACTTGGGGAGGGAAATACAGTTTTTCCTTTTTCAGTTTTAGGAGGGGTTCCTCAGGATTTAAAATATAAGAAAGAACCCACTCGTCTGGTCATTGGGAATCACAATACGATTCGAGAAGGAGTTACTTTGAACTTAGGGACAGTTCAAGGGGGGGGCATGACTCAGGTGGGAAACCACTGCTTAATCATGGCTTATACCCATTTGGGGCATGATTGCAGGATTGGAGACCATTGTATTATTGCTAACTATGGTGGATTAGCTGGGCATGTTGTGCTTGAGGACTATGTAACAGTAGGAGGAATGACGGGAATTTCACAATACGTGCGAGTTGGAGCTTATGCTTATATTGGAGGCCAGTCAGGTTTGGAGCGAGATGTCCCTCCTTTTTCAATTGCTTTAGGAACACGCCCTACCGTTCTGAAAGGGGCTAATATTGTCGGTTTGAAGCGACGTGGGTTTTCTGCTGATAGAATTCAAAAAATCAATGAAGCCATCAAACTTTGGATCCGAACCGATATTCAAAAAGAATCCTGTCTTTCTGAAATTGAATTACAATTAAAGGGTCAATCCGATGTTCAACGCTTTATTTCTTTCATTCGTGAAAGTGAGACAGGTGTTATTCGTTAGTTTATATTTTCTATGAAAATCCTGATCTCAGCAGCAGAGACCTCTTCAGATATTCATGGAGCCAAGCTGCTTGAGGCGATTCGTGAAATTTTGCCTCCAGGGACAAAGTGTGAAGTTTTTGGTATTGGAGGTCCTAGGCTTCTAGCCGCAGGGCTTAAGCCTGTGGTGGATGCTCGAAAGCTCTTAGTGATGGGTTTTGTTGAAATCCTAGGACGATTACCTCAGATTTTTAAAGCCATGAGACAGATGGTTAGAGCCGCTGAGCAGATTCGGCCTGATATAGGGATCTTTATCGACTATCCTGATTTTCATTTTCGGTTAGCACTTAGGTTAAAAAAGCTTGATTTTCCTCTTGTATATTATATTCCACCTAAGGTTTGGGTTTGGAGAAAAAGTCGGGTCCAACTTTTAAGGGCTTATTTTTCAAAAATTCTTTGTATTTTCCCTCATGAAGAAAAATTTTATCAAAATGAAAATCTGAATGTTTCTTATGTCGGTAATCCTTTGATGGATGAGTTGCCTCTGACTCTTTCCAAGAAAGAAGCGCGTTTTAAACTAGGGCTTTTAGATTCAGATCTTGTTGTGGTTCTGATGGTGGGAAGTCGTCCCGCTGAGCTTCGGTACCACTTAGAGCTTTTGCTTCAATCAGCTTATCAGGCTGCTTTAGAGTTAAAGATGACCCCTGTTTTTAAGGCTTCAGGTCATCTTCAGGTTTTAGTTCCATTTCCGGCTACGGTTGATCTTGAGCAAGTAAAAGATCGAATCAGCTATTGGATCGATGATGAGAAGCAAAAGCTTCTTAAAATCCATGTTTCTCAGGGTAATGCGCATGAATGCTTGGTGGCTGCAGATGCAGGTTTGATTAAGTCAGGGACGTCTACCCTGGAGGCAGGTTTATTGAAATGTCCTCATGCCATTGTTTACCGTGCAAGTCGTACCACGGAATGGATTTTTAAGTACTGCATTAGGTACCCAGGACCTGTGGGCTTAGTGAACTGGGTGTCAGGATGGGCTCCTGGAGAGTATTTAGTTTCTGAGTACCTTGCAAAAAAAGCGACGGTGGATTCTCTGAGAAAAGAATTAGTGTCTTTGCTCTTAGATCCTAAAAAAAGAGATCGTCAAAAGCAAGGATTTGAAACCCTGCTGGCTCAAATGCGTCCCTCTGTCTTAGGGGATTTAGGTAGTCCCAGCCTTCGAGCAGCCCGAGAAATTGTCGAGATGATGATGCAACGAAAGCCAAGGAGTCTTTGTTGAGGTCTACCGGAATCGGTCTAGCTTCTTTTTTTTGGTCAGCGGTTAATGCAGGGATTCGATGGGCTGTTCAGTTGAATTTTCTTAAGCCAGTGAGGCTTCCAGTTCGGGTGATCAGTGTAGGAAACCTTCAAGTGGGAGGTTCGGGTAAGACCCCTTTGGTGGCTCAAATTGCGCAAGAAGCCATTCAGAGGGGAATGGGTGTTTGTATTTTGACGCGAGGTTATCGTGGGAAATGGGAGTCGTTCCGGGGAGAGGGTGGAGTGATTTGTCCAGGAGATCCTGTTGTTTCAAGTGTTCTTACTGGGGATGAGCCAGCCCTTCTTCATGATCTTTGTCCTGAGGCTTACCTTGGGGTAGGATTGAATCGGGTACGTCAATTTTTTCAGGTTTTACAAAAATGCTCATCTCAGATCGATCTTGTTATTTTAGATGACGGTTTTCAGCACTGGAAAATTCATAAGGATGTAGAGGTTGTGGCTTTGACTTCAGCTCAACCCACCTCGTTTTTGTTTCGGGATTGGGCAAGAGCAGTTCGTCAGGCTCACCTCTTAGTTTGGACTAAGGGCGAGCAACGTCCCCCTTCTTTTGGAAAACCCATGGCCAAGGTGAGATTGACTCTTCCTTTTGCTCAAGTGGGGCAGCGGATTTGGCTAGTGACAGCTGTGGCTGATAATCGAGCGGTTTGTGAGCAAGTTTTGTCTTTAGGGTATGCTGTGGTGTGCCATATTCAGAAAAAAGATCATGATATCTACTCCTTGGGGGAAGTGCAGGAGATTCTTAAGCAGGCTCATGAAGCTCGGGCTCAAGTAGTGATAACAGGTAAGGATTGGGTGAAGTGGCGAGATTTAGGGATTTTACCTTCCCAGGTTTTAGTTTTAGAGCCTCATCTAGTTTTTGAAGAAGGAAGAGAAGCGTGGTTACAAATTTTATGGGAACCCTGATCTTAATGATTATTAAAATCTTTGGAGTTTTTTTTACAATTCTTCCCAGGTCAGTTCAGCTTGTACTGGGCAATGGATTAGGGTTGCTTCTTCGGGTGATTGGGTTTCGCTTCCGTGTTGTTCAGCAGAATGTGGCTTTAGCTTTTCCGGGGGAGAGTCAAATTCAACATGAAATTGCTAAAAAAAGCTATGATCATCTAGGGAATCTTTTGCTTGAGATTTTAATGGTCTTTGGTTTCATGAGGCAGTTTGTTTTAAAGTCTGTTGATTTCTTTGGAATAGAAAATTTTAGGGAAGCTCAAAAATTAGGACGAGGTGTCATTATTTTATCCAGTCACTTAGGGAACTGGGAAGTGATGGCTGCCGCCGGGGGGGTATTGGCACAAGCAGAT
This sequence comes from Oligoflexia bacterium, assembly GCA_903935335.1. Taxonomy (GTDB): domain Bacteria; phylum Bdellovibrionota; class UBA1018; order UBA1018; family UBA1018; genus CAIZRG01. Next base: position 1,634 of record CAIZRG010000033.1, on the reverse strand, counting down.
TTAATGCTGGTGACTAAGCGTCTTAAACCCGAATGGCTTCATCAAGCTGTGCAAGAAGGGCGGCTTAAAAGTGGAGTCAAGGCTTGTTACGAGCCTAGGACCCTCAGACAGATTTTATCGCATCTAAAAAAGAACGGAACAGTTGGATTTGTTCTGGATCAGTATTCAGGGCCTCCCGTAGGAGTTCGAGTTCCATTCTTTGGGGTTCCTGTTGGGACGAGCTTAGCTCTTGCTGCTTTGGTCAAGCGAACAAAAGCACCGGTTTTGCCAGTTGAGAATTATCGAAAATCTGATGGACGCTGGGTGGTTAGGGTTGATCCCCCTTTAGTTTGGGAGAAATTCGAGGAGGATTCCCGCTTTGAATTAGCAGCTAATACAGCAAACTTTGTCCAAGTTTTAGAAAAAAGTATTCGTTCTCATCCTGAGCAATGGCTTTGGACCCATCGAAGGTTTAAAGGAGATCTGGGTCCCTTGCTTCGAGAGGAGTGGAAGACTCCCCGTGCACGGAAATGATCACCTGACTGTGCAAGCTTAATCTAGGTATCTATAGCCTGCTGAGGTCAGGGAGAGGGTGAGCTTGAAGGGCTGGGCTTAGGACTTGGTATTGTTGTAGGATCGCAGAATGTTTGGTAGTAAGAGGATCCTTTTGGAAAGCTTAAATGGTTGACTAGGGTTGTTCCTTTAAATATAGCTCGAACTACTCCTTGAATTTCATCAGTGACACTTTTGAGGTTTGAAGAATTGCTCAAATCTCCGAAATCAAAATCGATAGAGTGAATTGTAATTGGGGGCTTTTTAGATATTCCACGAGCTTTAGCAGCTGCTGATAGTGCTGCAATGAGAAGCATGTATCTTCCGTCATCACTTTCATGAAGAATAGGTTTTCTGTATGTAAGAACCTGAGGAAGAGTCGTGATCACATCCATCTGAAACGCATTACTTAAGGATGTATTCACACCTTGTGCTAAGGTTCCCAGAGTTTCTAGAGGGGCATTCGTCGTTTTTTGTACCTCAGCGGCTAGACTGATAAACCTAGGGTACGAGAGAATTGAAAAAGGAGTAATAGCTACTGTGGCCTGGGATTTACCTTTCAGAGAGGGCAAAACCACGATCGCTCTGAATCCAGGGTGAGCTGAATCTAGATTTACCGTATCATTTGCAGTCGCTTCTTCGTCATACTGTCCATGCTCAAGCCATACCCCAATAGGGCCTTCAGGAGGATTGGGGACTAAAACACTAAAAGATCCGTCCACAAAACTTGTAGTTGAAGCTAGAATTTTTTCTGAAGTTGGATCTAGGAGAGAGGTAATAGCAAAAACCTTAATTTTTCCTCCAATCACTGGGCCAAACATGATTTGACCTGAAAGGGTTGTTCCTTGTTTGGAAGGAGTGAGTCCTTCAAGTAAGCCGATGATTCCAGAGCTTTTTTCTGGCATTTCACACCCAGAACCTAAAACTAGAAGAATTCCAAAACAAAATAAAAGGGGGTGAACACAAATTTTTTTTCCCATAAAGATATCCAAACTTGTTTTTTAACACGGCAGATCAATTATTTTTTAAAAATTCTATACAATAATTTAATTATATGTAATATTTTTAAATTATATACAACATGTATACTTTTTAATTTTTTT
>CAIZRG010000032.1 GCA_903935335.1 Oligoflexia bacterium | reverse complement strand
TTGTCCCAAAAACTTAAGTGAGCTGTCATGTCAAAAATTAGAGAAATTCAGGCTAGAGAAATTTTAGACTCCCGAGGTTATCCTACGATTGAAGTCGATCTTAGAGTCGATGACTTGAAATATCCGGGGGAGACTGTGATGGGACGAGCTTCGGTCCCCTCAGGTGCTTCGACAGGAGAATCAGAGGCATTAGAACTTCGTGATGAAAACAAAAAGCGCTACTTGGGTAAAGGGGTTTTAAAAGCCATTGAAAATGTTCGAAACCGTATTGCCCCAGCCCTTATTGGAAGGGACTTTCCACTTCAATCCTTACTCGACGATACACTCCGCGATCTCGATGGAACTCCCTATAAATCTCGCCTAGGAGCTAATTCGATTTTAGGTGTGAGCATGGCCTATATTCGTGCTCAAGCAGCCTCAAAGCGGGTTTGGACCGAAGAAATTCTAGCCTCCATTTTTAAAAGCTCAGCAACCACTTTACCAGTCCCTCTCATGAATATCTTAAATGGCGGAAAGCACGCTGAAAATGGCCTTGCTATCCAAGAGTTCATGATCATTCCAGCAGGATTTCATCAATTTTCTGAAGCATTGAGAGCAGGAGCTGAAATCTTTCATCGCCTCAAAAAAATCCTACATGATCAAGGTCTTTCAACTGGAGTCGGTGATGAAGGCGGATTTGCACCTACGTTTGAAGGAGAAAAACCTCATGAACAAGCTTTACTGGTCATCATGCAAGCGATTTCAGACTCAGGCTATCAGCCTGGAAAAAATGTTTTTATAGCTCTGGACGCTGCTGCAAGCGAATTCTGGGATAAAAAAAACGCCTATCGTTTTGAAGGAAATCTTTTGTCCTCTGCAGATATGATCTCCGTCTATGCTCGTTGGATCAAGGAGTTTCCTATCCTCTCTTTGGAGGATGGATTATCAGAGCATGACTGGACAGGTTGGAGTCGACTGACTGAAACTTTAGGATCTTCTTGTCAACTCGTAGGAGATGACCTTTTTGTAACAAACCCTACATTCTTAAAGCAAGGAATTGAGAAAAAAGTCGCTAACTCCATTTTAATTAAACTTAATCAGATTGGAACCGTCACAGAGACCTTAGAAACGATGAAGCTCGCCTCTCACTCAGGCTATCAAACCATCATTTCTCATCGCAGCGGAGAAACTGAAGATACATTTATTGCAGATCTTGCTGTAGGAACTGATTGTCAACAGATCAAAACAGGTTCTGCTTCTCGAACAGATCGAACTGCAAAGTATAATCAGCTTTTAAGACTAGAAGAGCGCCTAGGCGAAAAAGCACGTTTTGCAGGGTACTCTGCTTTCAAGAGATGGATGTCGTGAATTTATTTTCTAAAAAAAGATCCCTGAAAAAAATTTCCTCTATCCACTGGAAGTGGATCAGCTTGTTTAGCCTTTGGCTTCTTTTTCTTTCTGGCTTTTTTGCTTCCTTTTTGGGATCCCCAGGTATTTTACAAGCCATCCGACTCAATAACTTGCTTGAATCTAAGCACTCTCAACTCTCTGTCATACAAAACGATGTAAATAAACTCCAAACTGAGGCCCACCAGTTAGAGTCAAGTCGCATTGTACAAGAACGTGAAGTCCGACGTATTTTAGGCTACGCAGCTACGGATGAGATCATTTTTGATTTTTCAGCTGTGGATTAATCCCTATTTATTTTTCTGAATTTTTATTTTTTAATTTAATTGGTTTAATAAAGAAAGTGTTATTAACTGATTAATCCCATCATACCCTTCTCTCCAAACAGGAGGTGACCAACCCCTTGTAATAACTCGAAGATTTGGAAACACTTGTTCAGCGACAGCAGTGACTTGCTTTTGATTAATATGACCTTCAATTTCTACTGCTAAACGACTGATACCTTCACCTAGATAATTTACTTTTACAAAAAGATGATCAAACTGCTGAAGAACGTAGATCAAATCAGAAATTGGAGCATCATTCCAAAAAATATGCCTATTACCAATTCTAGGAACTCTCCCGTTAATAATTTCCTCTGCAGTCATTGACTCAATTAAATAAGCTTCTAAAATCCAATCTGCACAATCTTTTTGTGGTTCAATATAATTTTTAGAATCATTTTCCCTTTGAGAAATACTAGCTAAAACATTTTCTACCGTATAGCCTCGCTTATTAACATCACGTTTTAGTTTTTGATAAAATCTAATCAAAGGATCAGGCGATAAAAAGATCTTTAAATCAAATTTCTTTCTCATTCCCAACAAGTAAAATGTATGAAGACCTTGAATGATGACTGTCTTGGCTGGCTTAAGTTCTCTAGGTAATGTAAATTGCCCAGTTTCATGATCATAATGAGACTTTTGAACACTCACTCCCTGAGCAAGAAGATAAATATGTTGAGATAACGAATCTAGTTGGTTGGCGTAAGGACTTAAATGAGTATAGCTTTGCCATTGTTTATGTCCTCTTTCCCACCGATGATAGTCATCTCCCTCAAGAAAAAGTGTACTTTTAGGATTAAAAAGAGTGGCAATCAACTCGCTTAAATGATTTTTTCCAGACCCTGAATCTCCACACAAACCGAATACCATGGGCTTTGTTCGTCGCTCAATACAGACTTCTCTTCGAACTGATAACATCCACATCCCTAATAACACCCCCAACAAACTAGCTTGTAAGGTTGTAAATGCGATTCCACTCCAGAGTGATTCAAGAGGGCCTCCAAAACTTCTAGACCCTATAAAATAAAGAAAATAGCAACTTATCATCGCCCAAAAAGAAAAACGAGGCATATTTAAACAAGATACAAAAAACAGACTGACAAACGGAATGAACCAAAAATACCAACCTGGCATCGAATCAGTAACAAAGAGCATGGTACCAAATATCGTTCCAGCTCCTAAAATTAAACCTTGATCGGTTATTTTAGTTGCCAAACAAAGTCTACCTAAAACAACTAAAACTAGTAAAATCCCTAAATAAAGAATTTGATTTTGACCATAACTCACCTGGGCAGAAAAAAGACGAAAAGCCTCTGGTGAAGCAGTAGTTACATAAAAAAATTGTTTGCTAATAATTAAAGGGATAAACCCTAAAAAAGAAATCGACCCACAAATAGCTAACCAAATTGAAATTCGCTTAAATCCTTCCTTTGAAAACCATCTCCCCCACAAATAGACAACAACTAACGGAACTACTGCGATGACATAAGACTTACAAAGAATAGCAGCAGACATCAGAAAAGCCGAAAAAATCTCTTTTTTACGAGTTAAGCAATAAAGAGAAAAAAAGCAAAACGCAGTAGAAACAACATCTAGCTGGCCATGAATGTAAGAAATATAAAACAAAACAGGGTTAAGCCAATAAAAAAACACTAGTTTATTAGAATCATTATTTTTAAATTTAAAAAGATAATGATAGAGAGCCAAATCAAAAAACAGTAGAGGTAGCTTAACTAAAGCAATACCCAGAGAGCCTGCTCCTAAAGCCTGATCTCCAAAAAGACAATATCCTAAGTACCGAGGAATCCATAAAATTCCGAATAAAACAGAACCATAAGGAAAATACTGAGCCGGGAAAACTTCCCATGGATTTTTAAGAGGATTTCTTACAGCTTCATCTAAGAATGGAATAAATAAATTCTTTAAATAAGGAGATCCAAAATAAAATAAAAAGAAAAACTTAAAAAAAAACCCATCAAAAAAAGAGGAGTCATATATAAAGAACGACTTAACCGACCTTCTTTATATAATAATTTAACCATATAAGCGATAGCACCCAAGATGGTTTTATATCTTTTAAAGAGATTAGAACTAAAATTAGAAGCTCCATGAATACGCGAAGGAAACTGAACTAAGAGAGTTTTAAATGAATAGCCCGCTTTCATGGCCCGATAAAGAACATAAAGATCAAATGAAAACCCTTTCGGAGGATTTTCAATTTGAGTTAAAAATTCTTTATTAAAAACTTTGGGTTGAGCATTTACTTCATGGAACTGCCCCCCTAAAATTAGATTTGAAAAAAATTCAAAGATACGACTGACAATTCGATCTTTTTTATCTCTTCCCTGCCTATCTCCTTTTACTAATATCCTTTGATCAGAATTTTCTAGCATAATTTTAAGAGCTTTAAAGGCATCTCTCGGATCACACTGCTGATCAGCATGGGACCATCCTACAAACTGAGCTTGAGTTGTTTGAAGACCTGAAAAAATACCAAACCCATAACCTTGATTCACTTGAACAGGCACGACCCTAAACCACTTTCCGTAAGAACCTTTCTTGAGTTTATCCATAACCTCTAATGAGTTATCCTGACTCCCGTTTTCAACCAATACTAATTGGAACTGATCAGAAGAGTAGCCCCCTTCAGTGGCAGCTTCAGCTGCTCTTTGAACCAAATTTGAGAGATTCTTTGATTCATTATAACAAGGTAAAACCAATTCAAACAAAAGTTGAGACATAAATATTCTCCATAAACTCAATTCATTTCAGGAAATCGAGGACGCTTCACCATTAAACATCCTGAAAATATTTCTTCCCAATAAAGTGCTTCAGCCAGAGAATCCGGATCTCCCCAGCACAAATAACCATCCAATGGGATCATCTTCACCCGAAATCCTTTTTTGATCAAACATTCAAAAACAGAGTCTAAATACAATTCCCCATTCACTCGAATATTTTTTGATTTAACTTCTTCAATCCCTAAATCTAGAATTTTAGAGTTTTTGAACCAAAAAGTACCCACTAAAAGATGATCTTGAGAAGGAATACCTGAAACGGGAACCTTGACCGAAACCTCTCTTACAAGACTTAAATCTTGTTCAGATTCAGGAATAACATAGGCAAAAGACCCGGGATTCCGGTCTGCTCCAGGATAACCCTTGACAGTAAAAATTGCAGCATCACAATCTGGATTCAAACGAAATTTTTCCCAAATTTTTGGATCCAAAACAATTCCATGATCACAAGAGGAAACAATGAGCTCTTTTTCAGGAATCAAAGAAGAAATACCTGCTTGCACAGAAAGAGCTTGACCCGATGGTGTTTCTTTTAAAGAAATAAACTGGCAATGAGCATTCTCTTTTTTCCACTCAAGCAACTGATCCTGAATCGATTCCAAAACTACAGCCACAGTATGCTGAGCTTGTGGCAGTGTTGCTAGTGCTTGAGAAAACATGGGTTTTCCTTGAATGGAAATCAATGGTTTAGGCAAAGAAAACAAAGACTTAAAACGAGAACCCTGACCAGCCATGGGCATCAAAACTTGGGCAACTTCCAAACTACAACCTCTATATCTTAATGCATATCGATAGCTTTTTTCCCAAAACTCAAATTTCTTCAAATCCTCAGGCGTCCCCCACTGAAAAAACCCAGGGATTTCAAAAACCCTCACATCTGATTCTGGATTTTTTTGAAGTAAAGACTGTACAGTCAAACTTGTATAATACTCTTCATTAAACTTAATTTGATGAGATTTTTGGTAATCAATCGCTTCTCTTAGCATTTTCGCTGTACGAAAATAATACCCACCTGAGGAGGCAAACTCAGACTCTCGATCAGAAGTGAATGAACCTTTCTCTTTGACTTCAACAACTCGGCCATTCTTGATCCGGCTGTATGCATAGGTAACAGGACTTAAATAGTGAGCATGAAATCCACGGTAAGAAACAATACAAGCATCACAGCCCGTAGAACGAACAAAACTCTCAAACTGATAGGAATCCCAAACCATTCCATAATCACAATAAGAAACAAAAACAGCTTCGTCTTCAGGAATACTTTTGAGTCCTTCTAAAATTGCATGACCTGGACCATAGCTATGAACAGCTACGTAGTCCTGAGTTCCTCGAGGACATTTTTTTTTGAGCCACTCGGGGAGAAGCGTTTGTTGATGATTTTCTGCCATGACAAAATGTGCAGGCCAGCTTTCTGGAAAATTTCTGAGCAAGCGACTTATCATTGGAACTCCTGAAACAGGAATCATAGGCTTAGGATCTGTATAGCCAGCCGCTTTATACCGAGTGCCTTGACCCGACATGGGGATCAATAAATGAATAGGGGAATTTATTAAAGAATAAGGAACTGAATGTGACACTTATAGGTCTCCACTTTTAAGACGATATTTTTCTGTTGGAAGACCTCTCACAGATGAAGTAATGGACAAAGGTAGCTCTTCTAACTCGGGGCAAGATTTATACAACAATAAGGTTGCAAGCCAGATCTCTCTTAAATTTTCAGTCCAAGGCCGTTTGCCATCCAGAGCCTCGGATAACTCAAGTAAAAATACAGCTGTATCTGGAAAATAGAGCTTAACAGTCTCTAGCTTGACATCTTTTACTAACGACTTTGCTAAAATAAGAGGCTGGTGACTCATGCAAAGTTCCGCCATTTCAGCATAACCAAAACTGAACGCAAACTGAGCTTCAAAATTCTGCCATCTCTCAAGTAAATCAGGATTCTCTGTGGCCAGCAAAATCCCGTGATTCCTTAAAATCCACACAGAAGCATTGGATCTGCGATGAATCTCTTTTGCAAGCAAGAGTCCAGGTCTAATTGAATCTAGCCACTCGACCTGACTTCCAAATCCATTTTCAGCAAACCAATCACTCACACGACTACAATTCAGACGATACTCATGAGCCATAAGCAATGCAATGACCGAATGAAAGTGAATGACATAGGTACTTTTCAGTACCACGTGAAAGCCAGTTTCCATAGATGGCCGCAGAAAATCACCATTTTTCAGAGGCAAAGTGCTTTGTTCAATCCCTTGCGAGTAACTCTCTTCATTGACCTCCTGTCGAAAAAACCAATCCTTAAAACGATCGATATTCACTTGAGCTAAACCTATATTTGATGACACTGCATCCAAACGGTATCCAGAAGCTTTAACCCAGAGGATACTTCCATCTTTATATGAAATGTTTCCACCTAAACCTTGAGTCCAAATGGGAACCCTCTTACCTACAATCTGGCAAAGCTCTATCAAACGGTTCAAAATTAAAAAGTCTCACTCTGAATAGAAAAGGCTTATTTATACTAAAGCTTAAGATTTATTCTTGAACCGCAAATCTTAGCAAGCAAAAAATCACAAAAAAAAGAATAAAATTAAAAAAATTGAATTCATATTGCAAACCTACAAAATTATTAGTAAAAATTAAACAGATGTCAATCCTAATCACTTCTCATCGAGTTAACAAGCTTGATGCCTGCCGATCTCTTCCGCAAGATCAAGGCGCTGAAATTGACTTAAGATCTTGGAATGAAAAAATTATCTTAAATCATGAACCCTTTCAAAATGGCCCCTCATTAGACGAATTTTTAAAAATCTACAAAAAAGATAGGCCTGCACCTTTGATTTTAAACCCTAAAGAGGATGGGCTAGAAAAGCAAACAATAGAAAAATGTCATCAATATGGAATTGAAAACTATTTTTTTCTAGATCTCCCTATTCCAACTCTTATACGACTCGTAAAACAAGGCTTTCGCAAGCTTGCTTTACGTATTTCAGAATATGAACCTTTTGAAGCAGCTGTCCGAATGAAAGGAATGACTCTTTGGGTATGGTTGGATTGTTTCTTAGGAAGTACACCTTCACCTGAACTCGTTGAGAAACTTCAAAAACTCAACTATCGAATCTGCATTGTTTCTCCTGAACTACAAAAATATCCCTTAGAAAAAATCCACGACCATCGTCAAATAGTGCCTTACTTAAGGCCAGAAATCGATGCAGTTTGTACAAAATACCCAAAATTATGGCTTTAAAAATGAAATCAACTCCTATAATTAAGGCGATTTTTTTTGACTTAGACAACACCCTCTATAATGCAACTTATGCCTATCAAAAAGGAACTGATGCAATTATTGAATATCTATTAAACGAAAAGATGACGCCTCTCTCACGTAACGTATTACTCGAACGATACGATCACAGCCGAGCGCAAGTTAAAAAACGCCTTCCCACTGGGCATACGTCGGCTCATAACAGAATACTCTATTTTAAATCATTTTTAGAAAGTATCTTCAATACTTGTTCACCCAAACTACTTCTAACCCTACTTTCAGTTTATGATCAAGCCGCACTGAAAGAAACTTTTCTCCAAGAAAAATCACTTCTTACTCAATTAAAAAATAAGTTCGATTTTGCCATCGTTACAGATGAAACTACTTTGACTCAGATGAAAAAACTATCGGTACTTGACCCAAATCACAAACTATTTGAACATGTGATTACTTCGGAGGAGTTCGGTTGTGAAAAACCATCAAAAACTCTCTTTCTTGAGGCTTCAAAAAAACTCAAAACACCCTTAAACCAATGTATTTCCATTGGAGATAGTTACAATAAAGACATTCTGGGTGCAATTGAACTAGGAGCTTATAGCTGGTGGATTACCAACGAACACTCTCATCCATTGAACCAACCTCTTATCATCGGTCAAGGACCTCTCATCCACGCACTTAAGTGGTTAGATCAACTTTAGAAAAAAATAAAAATTGAGAAACAACACAAAAAACACTACTAAAGAAAAGCTTCTACGAGATGAAAATGAAATTTCAATTATCAAACCAGAAAATAATCTCCTTCGCAATTAAGCCTGAAATTATACTCACTGGGGCCACTATTTGGTGCAACCTAATCTTTAGAGTTACCCCCATTTACAATCGCTCCATGTTTTATTTATATTTATATTTTTCAATTATTTTATTTTTTTATATCTATAGAAAATTTAATTTTTTTATATCGCTGAAATCTAATGATTATTCAATTTTTTTTATATTTTTTGCAGCAAACTTATTTTTTAACTATAAATATCTTCAACTCACTTTAAGTGGCGATGAATTATTTCATTCGGAGCAATCTGCTTTTATAATCAGACAAACAAGAAAATGGATTAATAGTTGGCCTGAACTTTCCATAGAAGAATATCGAAAGTCATTTTGGAATTTATTTGATCTAAGGCATATGGCTGTTATTGATATATGGAGAGTTATTTCATTCATTTTATTAGGATTAATTACTCTAGTCTGGACAGCGTATAGTTTCGTAAAAAATAAAAAATTTTATACGACTATAGGAGTTGTTACTTTTATATTTTTTCTTTTTAAAGCTATTTTTAGATCACACACAAGCTATAGCACCTCACATCCATCTCTTCGGCTTTTTCCAATTTTTATCAGCCAACTTCTATTTGGTTTTAACAATTTTGCACTCCGTGTTCCTGGAGTGATACTTTCTAGCGCTGTCTCCTTCTTTTTGTTTTACGTACTTTCTATAAATAAGCCCAAACTTCCTCTATACTGGCGAGTGATTATTTCATACTCTATCAACTTTATACCTATCGTTTTTCATGTCTCTACAATAGTTGAACCTTCTATTTATGGTTTTACTATCTGGACTTGTTCACTATTAATAGCCTGGCAGTATCTCAACAACAGAAATACAAACTTATTAGTCGTTCTCGGAATACTGGGTGGAATCGGTCCCATGTTTCGTCAAACAACTATCACAATATGGGCGCTCATTTCTTTTCTTTATTTTTACGAGATTAAATCTTCTAAGAAGATAAATTTTTTTCTATCTGCTCAAGTATTTTCTCCTATTTTGTTATCATTGCCTTATTTTATTTTTATTAAAATAAATAACCATTTTTTACTTAAAACTGAAGATTCTTTTTTAGCCAATATTAAGAATTCTATTACTTCAGGAAACCTAGTGATGACAACCCTAAACACTCTCACTATCCCATGGGCTATTTTTTTTATACTTTGTTTAATCTTTTTTTTAAAGGAGATGAACAAAAAAGAATTTTTACTTTTTTTAATGTTTTTTCCAGCATGCTCAGTTTTTTTTAATATTTCGTCTTTTCTCTGGGGATTGGGTCGCTACCAAGCTGAATACATAGCTCCTTTTTTAGTTTTAATTTTATTTTATGTTGGCTTAAAAATAAGTGAAAGATTCTATAAATACATCTGTATTGGAATAATTTTATTAACTGGAGTTACCCTTGAGTTAAATGCTAACATTTCTTTAGATATCAATTATAGTTCATGGCCACAGATGAGGGTCACTACAGAAGCGAACTTACCTTATCAAGAAGCCCTTGGCTTTCTCAAAAGAAGAGAAGCATTGGGCCATTTTGTTTTAGTGGGAGGGCAACCTTGGTACGGTGATGCTTCTTTATGGCTCTCAGGACATAGTTTCACAGAAACAAAGACTTGGCATAATCTTCAAGAGTCAGTAGAAGAATTTTGGAAAAAAGGAACTAACTTTAAAGAAATCTACAATTATTTAGTCGAGATGAAAATAGACTATCTCATTCTCCAAGATGGAACACGAAGGGAAAAACAACATAGAACTGCAGAAGTACAAAAAGTGCTCACTCAAATTGAAACTGAGCATCGTCACAGCAATAGAATGATTCAAAAAATTGCTACTTTTGGTGGTGAACAGGGTGGAATACTCGATATTTATCAAGTGAACCGATAAATTTTACTCCTTAACCATTACAAAAACTTTTCAGAAAACTCTCCGCGACTATAGGTATATAGTTTTTTTTGACCATCCACTTCTGTTTCAACATTGACAGGTCGTTTCCAAATTTCCCCAATTGAACGCATCGTCTCTCTGGCCCATCGAATATCTAGATCTAAACCCTGGTGCTTATGCCACAACAAAAGCTCACCCTTGTTTTGAAAATTACCATCCGTCACATAAATAAATGGCTGTCCTAGATTCGTCAGTTGAAATAAAAGCTTTTCTTTGATCTTCTTAAAATTTCGATCTACAATTTCATATTGATTTGTTCGGCGATTAAAAGCATAAGTATAAAGCTTCAGTCGTTCAGCAAACTCCTCTGTCAAATATTCATCAATAAAAGTTACATCATTACAAACCCGACGAACTTCAAAAATTTTCTTCCGGCCTAACCCCAACTGCTTATCCCATTTAGATTTTGTCACTAGAGAATCACACTCGTCGTACTCCTTACCAAATTTTCCTCGATCCCATCGATCCTCAATATCCCGAAATAATTCGATTCCTATTTTGTATGGATTAATCTGACCCGGTTGCATAGCCATCGTACCTGCATGATGATCTGAAAAGTCAATAAGCTCTGAATCTTTTAACGCTTTTTGAGTCATAATTTTTGAATGCCAATAGGAAGCCCATCCTTCATTCATGATTTTAGTTTGAGCTTGAGGTGCAAAATAATAAGCTTCATCACGAACAATAGACAAAGCCTCTTGTTCCCAAATCTCTAATGGAGCATTTTCTAATAAAAATGCTAAAATATCTTTTTGAGAATCAGATGGATTTTTTTTATTTTTACGAACTTGGTCTTCCATCTTTTTCTTTTGTTCCTCTAAATACTTTGGAGGATTGATATACTGATCCATATACTGTCGATCGATCTTAAATCGACCAGGATCTAAATGATCGGTTCCTTCTGAATCTAAATTTTTCAAATCTCTCTTCTTGGGATTCGAATAGGGAAGATAAGGATCAATCAAGTTTTCAATAGCTAAACAATGATCTAAAAATCCCTCTACCTTATCCCGACCTAATCGATCCATCATATTGCGAACCTTAACAGAATGATTAGCCATAGTGTCGAGCATTTTTCTATTTGTTTTAGAAAACCAATAATTATTTTTAAAAAAATCCACATGGCCATACACATGTGCAATCACTGTTTTTTGATCAACTCGATTATTAGACTTCATTAAGTATGCATAAGAAGGGTTGGTATTAATCACCATTTCATAAATTTTCTGTAATCCCCAAGTATATCCTTTAGAAAGTTGATCATAATCCATTCCAAAGCGCCAATGAGGATAGCGAACTGGAAATCCTCCTAAAGCAGCCAGAGAATTAATCTCCTCATGATCGACCATTTCAAAAATGACTTCAAAAAAATCAAGACCAAACTCTTCTGCATAACCCCGGATCTGATCACGAACCTCTACTAACTCAGATGTGAGTTCACTATTATTATAGGCTGATGACATGACTCACTCACTTTCCCTTGCCGAGAAAATCTTTAATAGACTGTAAAATTCCTTCTTTATTTTCAATTTTAGAAAGAATTACAGACTCATGATTATTGCCGAAATGTTCCTTCAAGTCTTTGAAGAACTGTCCAGATCCATATCTGGATTCCACCTGTCCATAGCAAAACACATTACACACATGAAGGAGTTTTTTAACTAAAAGATCTAAGCACAACCGAGTATCTTCACCTGACCAATTGTCACCATCTGAAAAATGAAAAGGATAAATATTCCAATCAGATGGAGCGTAATCTGTCTCAATAATTTTTTCACACAATTTATAAGCAGAACTAATCAAAGTACCACCCGATTCTCGGGTTTTAAAAAAAGTATCTTCATCAACTTCTCGAGCTGTTGCATCATGAATAATGTAACGAGTATCGATCCCTTTGTATTGAGATCTTAACCAAGTATCAATCCAAAAAGCTTCAGTTCGAACGATTTCTTTTTGTTCATCCCCCATCGATCCAGAAACATCCATCATATAAATAATAACAGCATTATTTTCATGTCGAATATCAGTTTTCCAGGATCGATACCGCATATCTTTTTTAATAGGGATAATTACAGGTCGATCAGGATTATAAACCCCAGAAGCAATCTGACGCCGTAGAGTTTCTCGAAATGTTCTCTTAAAATGCCTCAAAGAATTTGGACCCTCATTTGCAATTCCTGTGTATTTTTCTATTTTAGATTTCAGTGTCTTGTGCCCCCTAGGCTGAATTTTAGGAAGTTCAAGTTGCTCACCTAAAATTTCTGCTAACTCTTGAAGACTCAGGTCGACATCAAGCGTATGATTCCCAGGCTGATCACCTACTTGTCTCTGACCCTGCTGAGGGTCTCCTTGACCAATTGGATCTCCAACTTTCCCTTGTCCTTGCCCTAACCCTCCTTGCTCCTTATCGCTGAAACGAAAGCGAGGAATCTCAATCTGAGGTACAGGAATCGTTACTAAATCTTTACCTTTCCTACCAATCATTTCTCCATGGGTAACATATTTTTTTAGATCTTGTTTAATCTTCCCCTTTACAATCGCCCTAAATCGAGCATGGTCTTGTTTAATATTATAAATCATGAGCGCTTTTTCACATCTCCCCGAGCAAAAATACTTGCTACAAAATTTAAAACATCGGTCGAGCAAATCTCGCAATACCCATAATTTTTTACTAGTCGGGTCTTTACGACATCAATTTTCTCTTGGGTAGAACGATCAATAACATTAGAAACCAGCGAAGTAAGTTTAATCGTGTCTTTTTGGTCTTCAAAAAGCTTCAACTCAAGCGCTTTATGAAGTCGTTCATTAGTCTTGTAATCAAAAATTCGACCTTCAATTGCAAGAGCTCCAATATAATTCATCACCTCTCGACGAAAATCATCTTTCCGACTTTCAGGAATATCAATCTTATCTTCGATTGAGCGCATCAATCTTTCATCAGGTTCTTCATCCTGACCTGTATATTTATTCTTTACTTTTTCACGCTGAGTATAAGCTTTTACATTATCAATATAATTAGCACACAGCTTTGAAATTGCATCTTCATCAGCAGAAATAGCTCTTTGAACCTCATTTTTGACAATGTCCTCGTACTCCTGCTTAACTACAGCTAAAAGCTCTTTATATTCACGTTTTTTCTCATCACTCCCAACTAGTGCATGATGCTTGAGGCCACTCTCTAGTTCATTCATCACCATAAAGGGATTGACGCAGCCTACTTCTCCGCTTTTATCATAGACAAGAGCATTGGAAATCTTATCCTGTACATAACGAGGGCTAATCCCTTCTAATCCCTCTCGAACTGCTTCTTTTCTTAATTCCTTAACATTGTCTTCAGTATATCCAGTTAGAGTCTTACCATCATAAAGCTTTAATTTCTGAAGAAGAGATAAATTTGCTTTTTTAGGTTGTTCTAATCGAGTCAAAATCGCCCACATAGCAGCTACTTCGATTGTGTGGGGAGCAATATGCTTTCCTTTAATTTTAGTAGAATTGAAATCTTTTTCATAAATTCTGACCTCTTCTTTCAATTTAGTAATATAAGGAACATCAATTTTAACTGTCCGATCCCGAAGAGCTTCCATAAACTCGTTGTTTTGAAGCTTCTTAAACTCAGGCTCATTCGTATGACCCACAATGACTTCATCAATATCAGTTTGAGGAAACTTTTTTGGCTTAATTTTATGCTCCTGAGAAGCTCCTAGAAGATCATACAAAAACGCCACATCAAGCTTTAAAACTTCAATAAATTCAACAATCCCACGATTAGCAATGTTAAACTCACCATCAAAATTAAACGCTCTTGGATCAGAGTCAGAACCATACTCAGCAATTTTCCTGTAATTAATATCCCCAGTCAGCTCTGTTGAATCCTGATTTTTTTCATCTTTGGGCTGAAAAGTTCCAATTCCAATTCGATCTTTCTCAGAGAGCAAAAGACGTTCAACTTGAACATGCTGTAAAACCTGATTTAAGTCGCCCTGATATCTTTTCATGAACTCCCGTTGAACATAACGACAGGCTGGACAAAGATCTCCTGTTACAGCAATCTTGTATTCCGTCTTATTACCCTTATTCAGTTCTTCAATAAATTTAGGACGAAGATCCTCTGGAATGAGCTTCAGTGGTTCCTCATGCATAGGACATCGCATTTCAGTTTGATTTCCTAAAGTCTGATTATTACCTTTTGTATCAACCCATCGAAAAGTATAAAGAGAACCTTCATCTTGACGAGAATACCTTTCGACTCCCTTTTTAAGTAATCGTGCAATGGTTGACTTAGCCGAACCAACAGGTCCATGAAGTAAAAGGACTCTTTTTTCAGTTCCATAACCCAAGGCAGCTGATTTAAAAAAATGAACTAACTTCATCAAAGGCACATCAAGTCCAAATACAGCATCTTTTCCATGATCAATCGGATCATCGAAAAATTTATAGCGAAGAATATTTTTTTTATACTCAACGTATGAAGTCGTTCCCCACGACAAAATCATATCATACATCCGTTGAAAAGAATTTCTGCAGATCTTAGGATTTTTTTTGACGAAATCTAAATAATCTGAAAATGATCCTTCCCAATGATAGTTTCTAAAATCCTTAGTCGTACTCATATCAGAAAGCAGCCGAGCCCATTCAGTCTTTGGAATACTCGTCTCATTGTGTGCCATAAATTTTCCAGCCTTCCTTCAATTGAATGATTAGGGCCTGTATCTTGACAAAGCTCTTGAATGTAACGTCTTTCCGAACTTCTTACCCACCTTTGTCTTCTTACAGTCAACCCCCGACCGTTTCTTATTTGGTAAATTCTATGAAATCTAGTCCCTTCTCTTATTTTACCTTTACATTTGGGCTGCTGTAAAGTTAGCGTGATGTTAATTTTAGGGAGCATATTCATGCATTCTCACCTCAATGAACACCCAGCACTGATTTGTGCAATTCGGCATCTTGAAAAACTGAATATAAAACAGTTTGAAATTTACCATGAGCACCACAGCGCCACTCAAATTGACTCAAAAGATCAAAAAGTAGATCATTTGTCTCGGACAGAAGACGTTGGAATGGCAATTCGACTCATTAAAAACAAAAAATTAGGGTTTAGTTTTACGACCTCACTGGAAAACCCTGCGATTAAGCAAGCCATTCATACAGCCCTTGAGATCACTGAGATCATGCCTGAGGATGAATATCTAAACTTTTATTCTTTCAACACTTCTGAATACCCAAACATAGACCACTGGGACACCCAAGGATTAAAAACCCCTCTTCAAGAAAAAATAGTTTTGACTCAATTCTTGGAAGAATCCTGCAGAAAATCAGACCCCAGAATTACTGCTGTGCGTCGAGCCTCTCTCTCAGAAAGCTGCCTAGAAACTCACCTTGTGGACTCCACGGGCCAACACATCCATCATCGTTCTACAACCTATACAGCCAGTTTAACATGCAAAGCTGAATCTCATGGAGACAGCCAAATTGGGAGTGATTTCAGTTTCTCTCACGACCTAAACAGCCTTGAGATTGAGAAAGTTGCAAAACAATCAGCTCAGTTGGCTTTAGAACTTCTAGGTGCTCAACTAAGCCCCACACTTCGATGTCCCGCAGTACTCAGGAACTCGGTTGTCGCAGATTTGTTAGAATTTCTCTCAGATAGTTTTTCGGCTGAAAATATTGAAAAAGGAAGGAGCATGCTCGCTGGAAAACTTGGGGAATCTCTTTTCTCTGATCAAGTTACTGTCATCAATGATGGGTTACTCACTGGAGGACTAGGGACCTCTCCTTTTGATGGGGAAGGCATTCCTTGTAAAAAAATTATTTTAATTGAACGAGGGGTCCCAATACAGACTCTCTTAGACAGCTACTATGCTAAAAAAACTGGAAAAGATCCTACAGGTAGCTCTATTCGAGGAATCAAGACTCCTCCTACAATTGGGGTCTCCAACCTTTACTTAAAAGAGGGCCAAAGCTCTCCTGAGTCTTTGATTCAAAAAATCACTCATGGCATCTTGATTACAGACCTAATGGGACTTCATACTGCCAACCCGGTCACAGGCCAGTTTTCATTGGGAGCCTCAGGGATTCTCATTGAAAAAGGTCGACTCACACGTCCTGTTCGAGGATTTGCTGTTGCAGGGAATGTCCTAGATCTTTTTCGACGAATCACAGATATCAGTCATGATCTTAGATTTTTTGGAAGAGTGGGAGCCCCTTCGATTTTACTCAATGAAATTTCTGTCAGTGGAATGTAAAAAACAGTGACAGAATCAACGGGAGGTCTAATCAAAATGAAATATAATGTCGGGTATGCTACTGACATTGGTCTCAAACGGAAACAAAATCAAGACTCAGGAGGAGCTTTCCCTGAGCTAGGTCTCTTTTTAGTTTCTGATGGAATGGGAGGACATCGTGGGGGTGAAATTGCAAGCTCAATGGCGGTACAAGTCATTCACACTTTCACGGCCAACGCCATTCAAAAAAATGAATGGGAACCTAAAAACGTTCTGAAGGAAGCCATTCAAGCTGCGAATCAAGCGATTTTCGAACAAGCTCAAACTCAACCTGAACTTCAAGGAATGGGAACAACTACAACGGCTCTTCTCATTAAAAATGATCAAATTGCCATAGGTCACGCAGGTGATAGTCGCTGCTATTTTTTTAGGCCTAACGCTCTGTGGCAAACAACACGGGATCACTCTCTCGTGCAGGACAAACTCAAGGCAGGGCTAATTACTCGAAAAGAGCTGAAAACTGATCGAATGAAAAATGTAATTACCCGTTCTGTTGGATTTGAAAAAATCTTGAATCTTGATCTTTATCAAATGAACATTGAAAAAAATGATTGCTATCTGCTTTGTTCTGACGGATTATCAAGTTTGATTGAAGATTCTAAAATCCTTCAAATTGTTCAAAAGAATCTTTTTGACCATCAAAGCATTCAACAAGCTGCAGATGAGTTGATTGCCGCCGCTAATTCAAATGGAGGCGACGACAACATAACCGTATTATTACTTCAGGTGAGTTAAAGTGGGTCGCAATCGCTTTTATACAATTCTGATTGTTCCAGAAAAAACTTCTAAAGTCAGGCGTATCCTTATTCCTGAATGGATTCTTAAAGGATCCTCCATTGCTCTTGCTTTACTCGTTCTTTTGACAGGAGTCATGATCTTTGATTACGGGTACGTCATGAGCCAAATTGGCGAAAATCGACAACTCAAATTAGAAAATCGCCGACTCCGCCAACAAGTTCAAATTTTTCAAAATAAAATTTCTACAGCTGAAAGTACGATGGAGCGAGTCAAAACTTTTGCAACTCGCCTCCGTGTGATCATGCATCTAGCGGATCAACCCCCCAATCTTCAAAGCAAACTTCCGGATGCAAGCGCAAACATTGCTTCAGAATCAACGCTCAGTAGGACAGCCGATCCTTTTGCCCGTTCGGCAACCCGTTCAACAGAAGGATCAGTGGCAGACACTCTTGATCCTGAAAAACTCGAACTGAGAAAAGAATACACATTATTAGAAAAAAGAATTTCTGAACTGACCCAAAGTGCTTTTGAAGTAGAAGAACAACTTCAAGATGAGTATGAGATATTATATGATAAAAAATCATTTCTAGCTGCTCTTCCTACTCGACAACCAGCTTCTGGTTATTTTACTTCAGGCTTTGGTGTCCGTACCTCACCTTACGGAGACCGAATTAAAATGCACGAAGGCCTGGATATTGCAAATCGCTTAGGCACAGTCATCCGTGCTCCAGCAGATGGTGAGGTCACTTTTGCTACTTCCAAAGCAGGCTACGGACTCACTCTCATTCTCAACCATGGATATGGAATTGAAACCTGGTATGGCCATTTAAAAAAATTTAGTGTATCCAAAGGCAATAAAGTTAAAAGAGGCGCTCAAATTGCTTTTTTAGGAAACACAGGTCGATCGACAGGCCCTCATGTTCATTACGAAGTTCGGGTTCATGGCTATCCGGTTGATCCACGTTCCTATATTTTTGAAGATTCTAGTCCTTAAACTCTGTTTTTACACGTGACAGTTGCCTTTGACCTCGTTAGAGTTAAGCCTCAAAATTATGATTCGTGTTCAAAAATTAGCAAAAAAAATATTTGGTACTCAAAATGATCGAGAGCTAAAATCTATCTATCCGGTTGTCGAGCAAATCAACCGAATTGAATCGACTATCAAGCCCCTCACAAATGATCAACTCAGAGCTAAAACTGCGGAATTTAAACAGCGCATTGACCAAGGGGAATCTTTGGACTTGATCTTACCGGAAGCTTTTTCGGTAGTCCGCGAAGCTGCCTGGAGAGTAATTGGTCAACGTCATTATGATGTCCAGCTCATTGGAGGAATCACTCTACATCGAGGAAAAATCGCTGAAATGAAAACTGGGGAAGGAAAAACCTTGGTCGCAACCCTCCCCTGCTACCTAAACGCCCTCACAAGTAAGGGGGTTCATGTGATCACGGTCAATGACTATTTGGCACGTCGAGACTCCTCCTGGATGGGTAAGATCTATTCTTTTCTAGGCTTAAGCACTGGCATTATTGTTCATGGACTAACAGACACGCAGCGTAAGCAAAACTATGGATACGATATCACTTACGGTACAAATAACGAATTTGGTTTTGACTATCTGCGTGATAATATGAAATTTCGTCTGGAAGATTATGTTCAAAAAGAGTTAAATTATGCCATTGTGGATGAGGTGGACTCTATTTTGATTGATGAGGCAAGAACGCCTCTGATCATTAGTGGACCGACTGAGGAATCAACTGATCTTTACTACAAAATTGATAGACAACTCTCAAGTCAAGGGACTCTTACCCAAGATGTAGACTATACTATTGATGAGAAATCTAAAACAGCTTCTCTTACTGAAGCTGGAGTTGATAAGATGGAAAAGCGCTTAAATGTGGCTAACCTCTATGATCCTGCCAATATTGAACTACTTCATCATGTCAACCAAGGACTGAGAGCTCATGTCCTTTTTAAAAGAGATGTTGATTATGTTGTCAAAGATGGAGAAGTCCTGATTGTCGATGAGTTTACAGGACGTTTGATGCCCGGCAGAAGATGGTCAGATGGACTGCATCAGGCTATTGAAGCCAAAGAAAATGTCACGATTGAAAATGAAAATCAAACGTTGGCTACGATTACTTTCCAAAACTACTTTCGGATGTATCAAAAACTTAGTGGAATGACTGGAACTGCAGACACAGAAGCCATGGAGTTTCGTCAGATTTACAAACTCGATGTGACGGTCATTCCAACAAACCGGGACATGATCCGAAAAGACCATGCAGACATCATCTTTAAGTCAGAAACAGGCAAACTGAAGGCTATTTTAGCTGAAATTAAGCAACTCCAAGAAAAAGGTCAGCCTATTTTAGTAGGAACAGTTTCCGTTGAAAAATCAGAAAAATTATCAGCTCTTCTTAAAAAAGAGGGAATCAAACATCATGTCTTAAATGCTAAACAACATGAACGCGAAGCTGATATTGTGGCCCAAGCAGGTCGCAAGGGCGCATTGACAATCTCAACAAATATGGCAGGCCGAGGTACGGATATTCTATTAGGCGGAAACCCTGAATCCCTAGCCAAGACTGAAGCAGGAACCCTCAGCAGCGAAGCCTCAGAGAATGAAAAACTTGAATTTGATCAAAAGTTTGCCCAGACTTTGGCTCGGTGGCAAACTCAATGCGCAAAAGAAAGAGAAGAAGTCCGAAAACTGGGAGGACTTTTTATCCTAGGCACAGAAAGACATGAGTCCCGACGCATTGATAACCAGCTCAGAGGACGCTCAGGGCGTCAAGGGGATCCAGGTGAAAGCCGATTTTATTTATCTCTAGACGATGACCTGATGCGAATTTTTGGTGGAGTTAACATTGGTAAGTTCATGGAAGAGGACATGCCAATTGAGCACCGATGGATTACAAAAGCCATTGAAAATGCCCAAAGAAAAGTTGAAGGCCATAATTATGATATTCGAAAACATCTATTAGAATACGATGATGTGATGAATCAGCAACGCAAGGTAGTTTATGCGTGGCGTAAGGAGGTCTTAGCCCGAGAAAATCTTCGAAACATGATTTTCTCGATGGTAGATGAAATCACAGGGGTCATTGCTGAAGATTTTTTCCCCAATGGAAAACTCAAAAAAGGAGATGCATACTCCTCAGTAGGCTCAAAAGAACTGACTCAAGAGCTCAATGACGCAGTCCAGGTTACACTTCACATTCCAAGTAAAATTGAAGAAAAAGACATCCGTCCGTTTAATGGAGAGGGGCTCAAAAAACTGATTTTACAGCAAGCAGAGCTCAATTATTCCAACAAAGAAAGTTCTATCAGCCCGGACATCGTTCGACAGCTTGAAAAGATGGTTTTATTGACAACCATTGACCACCTTTGGAAAGACCACCTCTTAGCCATGGATCACCTCCGAGAAGGAATTGGTCTTCAAGGATATGGGCAAAAAGACCCCTTAATTGAGTATAAAAAGCAGGGCTTTCGGTTTTTTGAAATGATGATGAATCAAATCACAGGAGATGTGGTGCGCAAACTCTTTGCTGTTCAGATAGCACCTGCTGAGGCCGTTCCCACTGATTCCTCCCACTCCCAACAAATGCAATTCAATATGCCTATGGGTCATGCTCCACGGAAAACGATTCTTTCTGGGGGCAGCGTTCCATCTGATGAATCGACTCCAGCCTCTAGCGTTGAAAAAGTGGGCCGAAATGAGACATGCCCTTGTGGGAGTGGGAAAAAATATAAAAAGTGCCATGGGTCTTAAAAGCCATAAGTTTGGAGGATAGTTCCTAAAGTTTTGGTCGGGAATTCCTAACTCACCTCGTGTATTCTAGAAATTAAGATGGCTGAAGAAAAAAAGGACCTAACAGGGCTTCTTCAATACTCTAAAGAATTTCAGGAATCAGACCTAGCAAAGTCTTTATCTCAAAGTCCTGCGATGGAAGAAGCACCCATTGAAAAAATAGATAACTTTGAAAGTCTTGAAGAATATGCAGTTTCAAACTCTCCGAGTGAATCACAACCAGCAGGAAATCCAGAAGAAACCTCAGCAAATAGTAGTTTAGGAGAAAACTTAGATTTTCCAATTACTCCTCCTTCAGAAACACCAGAAGAGAATCCTATCATCACACCTACCTCAGAGCCACCCCCAGGAGACAGCTCTCCTTTTTTTGACTCTATGCAGGAAACTCCATCCATTCCTCCCCCACCACCGCAGCTTTCCCTGACTGAAGACTCTGTACCCATGAATCCTATCGAGAAGGTCCGACAATTCTCTGAAAACTTATCTCCCAGTCAAACTTTTGTCCCAGCAGCTTTTCCATTTAGCATTTTAATTCGTGGACCTCTTCTGCCCAATGAAAAAGAAAAACTCATTGAGATCCTTTCTCAGGAAAATATTGGTATTCGGGAAATAGACCTGGAACCGCAGTTTGAGAGTGAACAAATCTTGATCCCTCGAATCAGTGAATATGCCGGGGTTCTTTTAGTTCAAGCTCTGAGAGGAGCTGCTGCTGAAATTCAACTGGGTCCTTCTGACTCTATTTTTGCAACTCCAGATACACAAACCAGCAGCCAAGAATCACTCCCTTCGGATTCAAAACAATCTAGGATTTATACCTCGGATATGGGACATCCTGCTGAACAACTTCCGATCACTTCTGATCATCAATTTGCAGAGATTCCTCAGTTTACTCATTTAGATACCTTAACTGCCAGTGCTACTCTTAAATCCACTGTGGTCGAAGCAGAATCCTCCAGTGAGTATCTCGAAATCATCGATGCTCTTCAGCGTGAAATTAAATATAAGGCCTATCGAAAGGGAGCTTCTGGAATCATTAATCTCAAGATTCAACTCAATCAGCTCTCCTCCCCTTCTCACTATCGAGTCCTTGTTCTAGGGACTGCTATTCAAAGCAAGTCCTCAAAAAAAGAATAATAATGAGAATATGCCCTTGCGCCTTTCAACTCTTTCTGCTATTTAATTAAACTGAATGGGGACGATTTGGCTTCGACGGAAGTATTGAAATCCCGGATGCATGTCGAGGATGTCACTGGCCTCGTAAAAAAGTGACAAATCGTAATTGGCAACACCAATTCAATGGCAGAAATGCCAATGGCTGCTTAATAGCTAGTCTATTCAAGCTCCACGTCTTACTGAACTTCTCCCATGGGTTGAGATAAGACGACATTCAGTGGGATAGCTCTTTGAGTATCGCAGGCGCACTCAGAGCGAAACTTAAGTCTGCGGAGGGTAATTTGAGTTTGTTTATGGACGCACTCTACCCAATCTAAAACATAAACTACACATGTAGAATCTGGCGATGGACGACTTTCGGACGTGGGTTCAATTCCCACCGTCTCCACCAAATTTGAGAGGCTTAGAGTATCGCACTCTAAGCCTCATTGTTTTTACAGATTCCTAAAGCTCACTCAGGTTCGAATGAAAAGCACAACTATCGCTTTAGTCAAAAGAGGATATGAGAACAAACAGCTCGTGAGCCAGTTTCACCGTAAACAGCCACTCGAACTTATCCAATTTCTCGGCAGTCCGATTCCACAGGAGAGAACCGCTGCAGCGAAAGTACTGGGACATTTAAAAGTGAAATTAGCTATTACCCCGCTGTGCAAAGCTTTAGGTAGAGAGAAGGCCCTATATTCAAAACTCGCAATATCAGAAGCATTGGGCAATTTTGGAACAATTGCGCTTCCTGAACTCATCCAATTGCTTGGATGCATAGGTAAAAACCAACATCGAACATTGCCCGTTAAATCGTTTCAAAAAAATAGCTACCCTTTACCAAGGGACATAGCTGCAAGAATTATTATCAGAACCGGAATTACTGCTTTACCCTCTTTAGAAAAGGTTCTGAAAAATGGAAACCAACTGCAAATTACTGAGGCGATCGATGCGATCGGTCATATTGCTTTCTATTCTCACGATCAACGCTCATTAGACCACTTGTTAAGCTGCCTGGAGCACAACCGTAACGATGACATAATCGTCTGGAAACTAATCCGGGCATTTGGAGCATTTCCAAACTCAAAAACAACAGCGTATCTCGAAAAAATAAAGGATACCTCTAAGAATCCAACTTTAGCTCATGAAGCAAAGCGGAGTTTACGTCAGTTAAGCAAAAACAATAAACACCCACACAAGTACAAATGATACAAGTAGGACTGACGATATTGGACCTTCCTCTTTGAGCTCCCACTCCCATACATGAATTGAATCATCACGTTGTTTATAAACTCGCTGCCAGAATCTATATTGACAGCCAAAAGAGTAAATGGGAGTTCCGTTTTAAATTGAACAAACCCCTTCCTCTGTGCTGCAGATGTCGTCGCGATCCACTGGCTGCTTTTTCTGAGTATCGAATCGGAGGCCAGCAGCCATTCAAGTGTTCCCCTGCTGATCGTTTGCAGCTGCATCCTGAGACGATTCGTAACCCCTAGGTTACTGCTATTCTCCTTGATAATTAAATTAATATATGTTATTAATTTACCGCCATTAAGCCGCAAGCGGCATTCATTTGAATTTTGCTTGCTTTATTAGGAGCAATGTTAAAAAAATGAGATTATTCAATTACTGTTTTAAATATATTCAGTTGATATTAATTTTATCATGGGCTCTCGGCTGCGGAAATAATAAATCTCAGCCTACTGTTGACCCAGTTAAACACTTTTATATCTACACCACTGGATTAGCTTGTAATAGTTCAATAAATACATCAAGAATGTTCAAAGAATTTATAAGCGTTCATTCAAATATTCTTAAACATTATTATGTTCATATTGTTCATTATGATCCTGACTTTAGTTCGTCTGGAGTTCGACATTGGGAAGGACAGTTTGAATCACTACCATTGGAGGCCGAATATGATCAACTCCTAAAAACTGAGTATTTTCAACATGACGCAAAGGAACCTCATATTGTACTTGATGGGGCTGGTATCTATGAACAAAAAGTCCATCAAGTGAGTACAGGTAATTTTAATTTGATGACCGTTCTCAGTCTCCATATAGAGGGAAATAGTCCCGAGAAAGGTGCAGCAGGAACTGAAAAAGCCAATATAAAATCCATATATTTGCCTCTTTGGACATCTTGGAGTGAACCCTTGATTCAAAGTCCTCTATTTTGTATAGACAAAGTAGGCAAGGTGCGTACAGTTCTTGATGCCGCCTTATTAGTTAAGCTTCATAATCAACCCGGCGATGTGATCAATAATACCCTCTACTTACACGAGAATTACAATGATAATAAAAATCTATTTTCAACTTATTTGACCCATTCTATTTCTTTTCTAGTGAACGCTAATGAAGAGGTCAAAAGTCAGATGAGAATCATATGTGAGATGTAGTTTGCAAGAACGCCAGACAAGCTCCTTAGTAAGTCCAAGAACGTCTTCGGCCTTTGAGAAGCTCCGCTTTTGCCCAACTGCCTCAAATATTTCCTTGGACTCGAAGGAACTTAGGCTCCATCTCCAACAATGAGGTCGCTACCTAACATCGACGCTGATCACTATTCTTCCAATAATTGATTCTACCTGTATACATTTGAAACTGACGATTCACATATTCAATTGCCTCCATCCATGATCAATCAAGTTTAAGGGCTACTTCATCCAGATGCGATGGATCTTGCAGACGAATATAACTTTCTAGCTGGACTTCTTTTCTAACCTGTAGATCTCATACTTGAGGTATGTTGATCTTAATTTTTTAATCTCCCACAAATACAAATCCAGGATTCTGCCCCCAACGTTTTCTATGGCCTCCTGTACGACCGTAACGATCTCATAAATGGGGTAAGGTCAGACTGTAATTTCAACTCAATTTAGCACTTCACCTCAATCATGTTGTAGTCATCAAATTCGACTATCCTATAGGTAAACAATCCCTATCTTTCTTTAAATTCTACTGAAAATTTGGAAATGCTCTTTTTTGACACCGTAGTAAGGGCTAATTTTTTGTAAGATTTAATTCCAAAATTAATTGCTAAACAAAGTCAAAAGTTTTATAATTTATACTTTATGTTCAGTCATCACTTTGATCAAACTCCAGGCGCCAAAGTTGCACTGCATTGGTTTATGCTGAGTTTCAGCGGCGGTTGCATCAATGCCGGGGGCTTTCTCGCTACAGGAAAATTTGTAAGTCACGTTACGGGCTTTGCCACGCTTTTTGGTGTGGATGTTATACATAACCAAATACATGCAGCAATGGGTATTCTTTCAGTCCCACTCTTCTTTTTAATGGGTGCTTTTATTGCTGGCCTTCTCATTGATCGTTCAATCCATCAAGGTAAAAATCCCCACTTCGATTGGGTCATGGGACTTAGTGCCCTATGCTTATTTCTTGCGGCTGGAGGCGGTGAGATGCTACTGTTCGGAGGATTTAGTGAGGTAGGGCTGAAACAAAATTATTTTCTTTTGGTTTTGCTTTGTCTTGCAAGCGGTCTTCAGAACGGAGCGATTACATCGTCTTCGGGACGATCCGTGAGAACAACTCATTTGACTGGATTAACTACCGATCTTGGACTTGGACTTGCCCGTACTCTTACTTTTGATCTAAAGAAAAATCTTTTTCAAAAAGAAGCAAGAGCCAATTATTTGCGAATAGGTTCAATCCTCGCCTTCGTAGTTGGTTCGGCCATTGGTGCATGGGTTTTTATTAAAGTCGGATACAAAGGCTTTACCCTTCCCGGACTGATCGCAACCTATGCTGCTTGGCATGGCAGAAGATCCAAAATTGTTGCCCGTGTTTTACCTCCACTATAACTTATTAAAGACTGACATTTTGTAGATTAGAACTAGTTCCTTAAATCATTCATTTGTATCGCGTGAGCACTTAGGGCTCCAATAAAAGCTGCATTTTTTGGATACCTCACTGTAGTTGCATCTTCTGTTATACCCTTTGGAACCAATAGGGGAAGAAAACCCCACAATAATGAACCTGCCCCACCCTCTTGAGATAATGTAGCCAACCAGTCAAAAACATCAAATGACTGTACATCTCCATACTCACCTAGGACAAAAGGTTTTCCATGTTCATTGGCAAGCTCAATATGATCTTTAATCCACTTATTCCCATCATTTTGATCATTAAGTCCCCAACTGTTCGGATGAAAATGTGCAGTTGCATAAGAAATTTCATCAATCACTGTATTCAATTGATAACTAGACCCTTCTGTACCTTGAAAAGGGTATGTATTTGAATATTCATTACTATAATAATCCTGACTGATATCGAACCCCTCTTCACCTGTTGAGATCATATGATTACTATCAATAGACTTTATGTGTCTTGCCATTTCTTGATACCAGTTTCTCAATGTTGCACCTGTTGTAGTATCTCCAGGGATTCGAGCTTCATTGCAAAGTTCCCAAGAAAAAATAGCAGGATCACTTCTATACAAGATCCCGGTATAGGAATTCTTTCGACTCAATATCTTTGTTAAATGATTCTTAAAAAGGATTTTTACCTTTTCATTTGTGAAAAATTCCTTAGAGTCGCTTAGCCCAGCCCATTTGACATACTCCTGTATCCCACCAAAATCACCCCAATTATTAGTTAATGTAAGAATCAATTTAACGTTTTTTTCCGAAGCTTTAGCAATAACATAATCCAAGGCTTTAAATGTGGCCTCGTTATATATCCCAGGGCTTTTTTGCAAGATAGCCGGATCACTTGGATGAGTCCATTGATGCCCATCGGCAAATGCCCAAGTACGAATAACATTAAATCCCAAAGCTTTAACTTCTTCAAAGAGATTTTCAACAAAAGCATTACCCTGATGCTGGGCTTGTTTTTGCATTAACCAATAAGAGTTAACCCCGGAAAAATAAAAAGGAAGGTCATTTAAAATAAAAGCTGCTTTGCCTTTATAACTGCCAGTTTTCACAAAAACCGGATTTGCTTGTGCTAAAACTGGAACAACAGAACACAATAACGCAATTAAAAATTTATTTTTCATAAACAACTCTTTCGATTAAGCTTTAGAAATTTTTAACTATAATATTTAGTTGTATATACAGTTCTTGACTTTTACTACAATTAAAAATTTTAGTCAATCCTTGACTGGAGTTGCCCCTATTAAACCGGACCACCTAATCGCGAATTTCTGAAGTTTCTATCACTTGGGCTACTTTCTCTCCACCCTTAACACAATTACCTTTTAAAATGAGATCTCCCTTTACTACAGTCATTGCATTAAGGTG
>CAIZRG010000031.1 GCA_903935335.1 Oligoflexia bacterium | reverse complement strand
TTCTGCCGGGGACCATCTTCGGCGCTTTTGAACTGATGTAACTACCTCTATCTTCTCTTTAGCACTAGTCATATCTCTAGTCGTACTCCTATCTCTTAGGAAACAACTAAGTGGTCCGGTTCAATTGGGGTCTACTACAATTCGCAAGATTTGGATTATCAGACACGTTCTTGAGATGAGCTAAAATGCCATATACAAACCCACTTGAAGTAATAAAGTTTTTATGGAAAGTACTTCGATCAAAGCTTTTTACTATGGTTACAATTATATCATGACCATGCATGGAAATAGCTTCAGCGATGCACTTAGCTGCCATTTGATTTTTCGGCGCTTGTATAATGCGCTTAGCTGTGTGCTTCGCTCTAATAGAAGCTGCTTTAGTTGGGTCTTGGAGCATTTCAGCGATTTCAGTATGACCACAAAGGACTGCGTAATCAAGAGCAGTACGGTCTGCCCTGTTTTTTTGATGCACATCAACTCCAGGAACGCTCAGTAACTTTTCAACTACAGCGGTATGACCTTCTTTTGCTGCATGCATAAGAGTAGTCCAGTCCAGCTTTTCAGCATGGTTTACATCAATTTCAGGAATACTCAGTAACTTTTCAGCTATAGCAGTATGACCTTCTTTTGCTGCATGCATAAGAGTAGTCATACCCATCCGATCAGCATGGTTCACATCAATTCCAGGAACGTTCAATAACTTTTCAGCTACAGCAGGATAACCATTTATTGCTGCAACATGAAGAGCAGTATTGTTCAAGCGATCAGCATAGTTTACATCAATTCCAGGAACGCTCAGTAATTTTTCAACTATAGTGGTATGACCTTCACTTGTTGCCATTAGAAGAACACTATGGCCCGAAGTATTGATCTGATTTACATCTTCGCTTTGTTCCAAAAGCCGTGTTACTTCAATTAAGTTTCCCTGTGTAGCAGCATCAATCAGCGGTGTGGCGTATCCATTCACTCCAAAGGGAAAAGAATAAACAAATACAAAAAAAAGAAACCATAATTTACTCATAAATTCAAATTCTCTTGAAAACTTTACTGATCACATACGAATTTATTCTGAAAAATAAAATAATGAGTCATAATAAGATCTTCAGCTAGAATCACTAATTCAGAATATAAATCAATAAGTTAAAATTTAAAGTTTTAACTTATTGATTTAACTATTTCGGAACATATTTAAATCTATTTTTACCTACTGTATACTCCAGCTGTCAATGACAAAAATTCTATACCTCAATGTTGTACATCAAATAAGATTCTAGGTGCGAATCTTAATTTTTCAGATGAGGATATTGAAGTCTTAAAAAAGTCGATCGCAAAGGGGGTTTAAACCGCTTATGTGGAAGTGGCACCTTCGAAGTGCCCTAGAGTAAAACTCGAATTCTTATTTAGCCAACTATTCTGTTTTTTGTTGTTAAGTCTAATTACTTTTCCTAGAGCCACTCTTCTTTCGTGCTTGTCTCACGCATTGGCAGGAATCGTTTACCTGCTTTACGGCTCCATTGAGTGCTGGGTTTCTCAATTATTCTTATATACCTCTCAAGAGGAAAACTTAGACAGCCTTGTTTAACACATTCTGATTCTCACTTTATATGGGAATGTTAAGAGAGGAGTTAAACATTAAAATCTACCACCAGGATGAGAACTTTTGTGGGAACTCCGCAATCTGTAACTGATTCATATCCGAATTGAT
The DNA here is from genome assembly GCA_903935335.1 of Oligoflexia bacterium. Taxonomy (GTDB): domain Bacteria; phylum Bdellovibrionota; class UBA1018; order UBA1018; family UBA1018; genus CAIZRG01. The sequence goes on along the minus strand of CAIZRG010000031.1, from coordinate 7,529 downwards.
AAAAAAAGAATCCTTGGATGAAGCCTTAAAGTGCCAACACTCAAAAGATCAAGCCTCAGCCTATGTGCTGACTGAGAGGCTTGATTGTAAACAAAGGGTGAGGATCAACTCTCAGCCTCTCCAAGAGCAGATGGATCAAGATATGAGCCATAGGACTCAAAGGCAGGAAAATCAAGACAACCTATGGATTCAAGAGGTCGATTCAGAAAGAGATTCACAGCATGACTGAAGCCATGGATCAAGAAATACAGCTCATCAAACGCTTTAAGGGGATTGGACATCAGTCTTATTTTTTTCCTGCAGGAAAGCTTACCATTGGCTCGGGAAGGACACGAGGGGTAGAGCCTGGCAGGCAAATTACAAACCAGCAAGCAGAGGAGCTGTTGAAAGAAAAAGTCTTGGAATTAGAGTCCGACCCGTCGTGGCCACACTTGCATTCCCGACTTAATGAATCTCCACAGAAGCACCAAGAGCTTCTCTTAGAAGAACGATCGATGCTTGACTGATGCCGTTGTTCTCAAGATACAAGCGTTTTAGCTGAGAAAAACCTACGAGGTGAGCAGCTCCGGCTTCTCCAATATCGTTATACGTCAGATTCAGTGTTTTCAATTGAGTGAGTCCTTTCAAATGAGCGGCTCCCGCTTCTCCAATGTTGTTGGAACCCAGATCCAGTGTTTGCAACTGAATGAGCCCTGCGATGTGAGCGACTCCCGCTTCTCCAATTTGGTTCAGAATCAGACCCAGTGTTTTCAATTGAGTGAGCCTTGCGAGATGAACGGCTCCCGCTTCTCCAATGTGGTTGGAACCCAGATCCAGTGTTTGCAGCTGAATGAGCCCTGCGATGTGAGCGACTCCCTCATCTCCAATGTTGTTACTTTTCAGATCCAGTTTTTTTAACTGAGAGAGTCTTGCGAGATGGGCGACTCCCTCATCTCCAATGTGGTTATTCGTTAGATCCAGTGTTTTCAATTGAGTGAGCCTTGCGAGATGAGCGGCTCCCGCTTCTCCAATTCTGTTACTACTCAGATCCAGTGTTTTCAACTGAGTCAATCCTGCGAGGTGAGCAGCTCCGGATGGTCCAATGCGGTTACGAGCTAAATTCAGTGATTTAATCTTTGGAAAATAACGATGAATAAAAATTTCTAAATTTCTGAAACTTTCCTCAGTTATATTTAAATTAGATAAATCGAGTGATTTAAGTTCTTCATACACATCCGGATGTCCATCTTCCCATAAAAGAGAACTTAACCTGGCTATAATCTCAGCTGCAGAACTCCCCCTGATTCGAATGGCACTCACCCTTGGACGGATTAATGCTTTAAATTCTTGAGACACTTTCAAAAGAGAAAACCAAGATTGTTGATCTAAAAATTCAACGGTATTTATTTTAATCTCATCTGGAGTCTCCTTAAATTGAGCTGCTTGAGATAAACAATGGAATGAGATTAAACATAAAAAACTTAAAGATAAACAACACAAACAGATGACTCCAGTTTTTAGGGTTTTGAAACGGCCTGAAGCCATTTGTCTTAGCATCAAAGGGATCTTTCTTGCCTCATCGAGAGCAACTGTGGCCTGCTCGGCCATTTTTTTCCCGTCTGAGGTGATTTTAACGTTCCGATTATTCCGCTCAAAGAGAAGGGTGCCGAGATAACCTTCAATTTTTTTGATCTGACTATGAGGGTGGGTTGGCTCACACGACATTTCTGCACGGCTTGACCAAAGTGTTCGTGTTTTACAACGGCGATTACCTATTCCAAATCCCGAAAAGTAAGCCAAGAAACTATCATAGTTAAAAACTATCATTAATTTATTATTATTAAAAGATAGTAATCAAACAAAATCAATGATACTGAATTTATAAACGCAAGGAAACTGAAACTATGAAACCAATCAATATTGGAATTGTTGAGAGTGACCGTAAGAAGATTGCCGAAGGTCTTTCGAGACTTTTGGCAGATACCTATACACTGTATCTTCAAACTCATAACTTTCATTGGAACGTCACCGGACCGATGTTTCAGACGCTCCATCTCATGTTTGAGACTCAATACACGGAGCTGGCTCTTGCAGTTGACTTAATCGCAGAACGAATTCGGGCTTTGGGCTTTCCAGCCCCAGGTACCTACGCTGAGTTTTCCGAACTTTCTTCGATCAAGGAAATGCGAGGGGTCCCAAGTGCGGAGAAGATGATCGAGATCCTAGTCGAGGGACAGGAAGCTATTGTGAGAACGGCCCGGTCCATTTTTGATGTTGTAGACACTGCACACGATGAGCCAACCGCTGACCTTCTTACGCAGCGTATGCAAATTCATGAAAAGACTATCTGGATGCTAAGAAGCCTCCTCGCGTAACGAAAATACAGACAATCTAAGGAGAAGTAGTTATGAAGCTCGAAAAAATTTTGTATCGTGCAACGTCTAAAGCGATGGGTGGCAGGGATGGGTCTGTAATCTCAACAGACGGCGCCCTGAATGTCAAGCTCTCGACACCCAAAGAGCTGGGTGGCGCGGGCGGAAGTGGAACAAATCCTGAGCAGCTTTTTGCTGCTGGTTACTCGGCCTGTTTTATCGGGGCTCTTAAGTTAGTGGCAGGTCAGCAAAAGATTGGGCTTTCTGAGGGGGTTTCGATCACCGGTTCAGTGAGTATCGGTCCAGTCCTCACAGGCTTTGGAATTGAAGTAGAGCTCCAGATTTTCATTCCTGACGTTGAACGACATGTTGCCGAAAGTCTCATCGAAAAGGCCCATCAAATCTGCCCTTACTCGAATGCGACTCGTGGGAATATTAACGTGATTTTGAAACTTGTTTAAGATTTATATTTATAAAAAATAATATGAAAAAATTTTTTAAATATTACATATTGTCATTGCTAATACAGTAGCTTCTATGTGGTTGGCATTCAGGTTGAATAGTGTATTGTGCATCAATGAGTATGTAAAAGTCATGATCAAGATTTCGTGAATACATGTTGTGCTCCACCAGCAAATTCCATTGTCAAATCCACTCATCTTACAGTTAGAAGTATAGATAGAACAGTCAGACCCAAAGTTGATAATAAGCTTGCTCAAGCTTTCTATCCAGCTACCAATCGTCAACCCCAAATAATAAAACACCCTGAACCTATTAGGTAGGTTACGCCCGTTTTGCTCTAGGGAGTCTGACAGTAGTAAATTGAATTGAATTTTTTCACTTTCAAAGGTATAGTTCTAGGAAAAAATATTATTAATTAAAATAAGGTTTATTTAAAATGAGTTTTATTATTATTTCACTGCTTCTGGCATCTGATTTTATTCAAACAATACCAATAAACTGCCAAAAAAAAGATCTTTGGGCACAGCAAATGGTATGTGCAGAAGCCATGAAAAAAAGAGCAGATGAGATCTTGTCAAGAATTCGTGGACCTAAGCAGTCTGCTGTTAAACTTGCGATAATGGACAGCGGGATATCAAAAAAAGCAGTTAAATTTATTGATACTGGCGAAAAAATAACAATCAAAAAATTTGAAAATAATCATTATAACTATTTTCCTATTATCACAGAAATTGATTTTCATCCATCTGATGAATTGAATCATGGCACACCGATTGCTGCACTCATAACTGGTCAAGACAATATCGGGATGATTGATAAAGACTTTGAATTCACTCTATACAAAAGCGATCATTCTAGAACCATATTTCATTCTCTTGAAGTTATATGTGATGAAAATCAAGACCTAAGCGGTGTCACTGTTATTAACCTCTGCATTAGCTATCCACCAGAGGGACTGGCAGATGAAGAGGCCTATTCAGATGAAATCAAAAAACTGGGCCTAAAAGGTTGCTTGATCGTTAAATCAGCTGGAAACCACGATTTTTATGATCTTAGTCATGCTCATAGGATTGATGATGCTTATTTAAGAGTTGGATCAGTAGACTTGAAAAAACATAAAACAATAGGGACTGATATTGGTGAAATTTATGCTCCAGGTAAATTAGTCTGGAGCATAAGTAATGAAAATTTTAATCAATCTCATGACCCCTCTATTGGATGTGATCAATACACAGGTACAAGTTTTGCTACTCCGTTGGTTTCTGGTATTGCGGCTCAAGTGATTAGAATCTTGAAGAGCGGAGACTATTTTAGTCAACTTGCGCCAGAAAAAAGAGTCGCTCAAGTGAGTCGCATTTTAAAATATTCTGAAGTGGGTGGAGTCGTTAATGGGCGTTGGGCTGTAGAAATTGCATATGATTTCAATCTTGTGGAAGATGGGTATTCAAGAAATCCTAGTAAAAGAAAATGTCTTGAATTTACACGAAGGATGAGTTGTTCACGCGCAGAATTTTTACTCCCAGTAACAGATTATATTCAATGGGCAATTGAAAATCATTTATTTGAATTTACGGACGATTTTGTCGATTCTGAAATCTGTAAACGTGATTTTCTTTTAGAATACATGAACAGAACTTCGGTGGATCTTTATGTAGAAAGTTCAGATTTGTGAAGAACTTGCATCATAAAAAAATGACAGATGAGCCAGTTTTTTATTCAGGGGCTACCGACCATTTCAAAACCGACTCAATCCGTGGCTTTTGAGGTGAACCCAAAACTAAGGTTCGTGACTTGTTTTTTAGCGATTTGATAGATTTCTTGAGTTTTCGAAGAATGATTTTCAAAAGCGGGGTGAACGATTAAACATTCGAACCCTAAATTTTTAAGGAAAGTAGTTAGGATTTGTAATGGAAAGATTGCTTTTGTGTATCGATGTTCAGCCTGGCTTTCTCAGATTGTGTCAAAATAAGGAAACATTTCTAAGTAGAGTCTTATTCTGTTCATCAGCTGCGAAGCTACTAAAAATACCCATTTTAACAACGGCTCAAGAGCCTGAGATTTTTGGAGACTCTGTCCCTGAAATTAGTCAAACCTTGTCATTTAAAAAAACAACCTTTTCTGCTTGGGATGAAGATTCAATCAAGGCTGCACTTTTGAAGATCAATCCATCTGAAATTGTCGTGATCGGGTGCGATCTATTTATTTGTGTCTTTCATACGGTTGTTCATCTCTTAAAGGCAAATTTTAAGGTAGTGTTATTATGGGATGCTACTGATACTCGATATAAAGAAGGCGTTAGGTTAGTACTTGATCACCTATCTAAAGAGGGGTGTACTGTCCTCCCTAGCGAAACGTATTTTTCTGGAATTATTCGGGGTACAGGACATCCAAGCTTCAACCCATACATCCAACTAGTCGAAAAGAGCATTGTCTCACAAAGCCAGTAGCGACTTTAGATTCTGTAATTTTACATTTCGAACGTTTTCTGTCTTCTCTGTCGCACTTCACTACTAATTATTATTATGATTAAGTAAGGAGTTAAAATACACTATTTACTATGTTTGTTTTCCTTAGTCTTTGGCTTGGATGGTGGATATGGATCAATACTATCGGACGTTTTCAAAATGGGCTATCATTTTTGAGTTGATTCCTGTTCGACTTCATATCAATTAGTTTTAAAGTTATTTATTTATATAAAAAAAGAAGAGAATACAATAACTCACAGTTGTAGTGGCCCCCAATTGAACCGGACCACCTAGTTGCTTCCTAAGAGATAGTAGTACGACTAAAGATATGACTAGTGCTAAAGACAAGATAGAAGTAGTTACATCAGTTCAAAAGCGCCTAAGATGGTCCCCGGAATAAAAAAAGTCAATAGCTCAGGAGACTTATGAGCTAGGAAAGAACGTTTCTTCTGTGGCACGATTCCATGGTATTTTCCCTAGCCAATTATTCTATTGGAGAAGAAGAATGGAAGAAGGAGCATTGACTGCAGTTGGATCGGAATAGGCCGTAGTATCGGCTAGCCAGGTAAAAGCGTTGGAAGCGAAGATCCGGCAACTTGAGCGTATTATTGGCCAAAAAGCAGTGGATATTGAGCTTCTAAGAGAAGCAGTGAGGATTGGACGCGAAAAAAACTGATCTCGCGTCAGCCATTGGTCGGAATGGAAGATTTCCAATGAGAGCGGTAGCTAGAGTGATGGAAGTATCCCGCTCCAATCTGATTGAGCAAATGAATACGGAAATCGTAAAAGGCAGGACAAGATACACAATCAAGGATGATATATGGTTATTGCCCATGATCCAGTATTTCACTGCAAAAAGAGCAACATATGGGTATCGCAGAGGAGCAGCATTACTCAATCTGAAGCTTTTGAAGGCAGGAAAGAACAAAGTAAATCAGTTGGGGTGATCTTCCCCCCTTAAAACGAACAGTCAGTTAAGCAACTAAATTCACCATTGTTCTCTCAAAGTCAACAGGAGATTTGTAACCAAGAGTCGAATGCAATCTATTCCGAACACGCATTATCCCAACAATTTGCCTTTCTGCTTTGACTTTGCATGATCTGATAATTTTTCAGCACCTGACGGAATTCAGCAGAGCAGTATTGGCTACCACGATCAGAATGAAATATTAATCCAGAACTTGGATCCCGACGAGCTATGGCCTGCTTCAGTGCTGAAATGACCAACTCCTTAAATTTCCTCTTTGTTTTTGAAAAAATACCGTTATTTTTCATGATTTTCTCAACTTTATGTTGACTGACTTTCTGTCCTAATCCCTTGAGGGCTTTAAAGACGCGAGGTGACCCATAGGTACCTCGACTCCTCTGGTGGATTTGTTCAATGAGTCTAATCAGCTTAAATTTTTCTGCCTTTGCCAAATTGTGATCTCTTTTCGTCCAGTCGTAAAAGCCACTTTTTGAAACTGAAAAAACCTTACACATGAGGCCAATTGGAAATTCACATTTAAGGGAGTTCATAATTTCGTACCTTTGCTCTGAGCTACCGCAAATAACGCTATCGTTTTTTTTAGAAGGTCTCGCTCCATCTCCGCCTGCCTAAGGGCCGATTTGAGTCTTCTCATTTCATCTTCCTGAGGCGCTAGAAACCCTTTTCCAGGAAATGCCCCATCCCCGTGAGAAGCATAGCTTTGGACCTACTTACAGAGTGTACTTGCAGATATTCCTAGATCCTTGGCCACCTGATTCGCACTCTTGTTGCCCTGCTGTACTAGCTTTGCAGCACCCAATTTAAATTCCTTTGTATAAGTGTTCACTTTTTTCATTGATACCAGTTCCCATAATTCCGGACCATTCTTGTACCTCAAGAAGTTTCCTTTCGTTTAGTCCGTTTTTTGGAGGAAGGTCAGGGTCGACGGTTCAATGGTCAGAGACCTTATGGTGGAGAGTGTTGAATCCCGCTTCGGAACAGTAATGAAACTTCCAAGCCCAGTTCAATGGTTGAGTGATAATGGCCCATGCTACATTGCATGTAAGACGGTGGCATTCGGAAGAAATCTGGGATTTGAAATTTGCACCACTCCTTCCTATAGCCCTGAATCTAATGGTATGGCCGAAGCATTTGTTAAAACATTCAAGCGTGACTATGTTTGGTTTGGAAATCTTGCTGATGCCAAGACTGTAATGAATCAACTTCCGGGATGGTTTGAAGACTACAACGAATGGGCACCGCATAAAGGATTAAAAATGCTCC
>CAIZRG010000030.1 GCA_903935335.1 Oligoflexia bacterium | reverse complement strand
TTCTTCTTTTTATTTTTATTGTTTTTATTCCTCAAAAATATGCTAATGCTATTTGCCCAGAGTATCTAAAATCGTATCCAGAAGATTGTAAAATATTTGAAAAATATGAGCGCATAAAAAATAATTTTTCTGAATTTGGAGTTAACCCTGAGCATATTGCAGGGTATAGAGCAATGCGGATTGTTAATGTAGATGATCTTGAAAAAAACTTTTCAGGTCCAACTTATCGCCCATGGGGAGCTTATGGTGAGAAAACTTGGGTGCATTGGGAGTCTGGAAACTTTGCAAGAGAGCAACTCAATATTGACCTAGATCTAAGAGAGAAGCAAAGTGGCTCTTGGTCATTGAATGTAGATGATTTAAAAAAACTTCATAAGTCAATTATTGATCCAGAGCTACTTGGAACAGTTCAGAAACGTCTTTATGGAAGCTCACTGTACCATAGTCAAGTGCCTGAAATTGGAGAATTTAGAAGAGGAAATCAAATAACTTCTGGATTTAATGATGCTAATTCTGAAGAAAGAAGTGATTTTTATAAGCGCCATGATTTAACTGATTCTAACGGGAAACCCATTCTTAAATACAATAAAGGCCGTGTTAGTTACTTGGATTCAGCTCGCGTAAGTGAAGCAATGAATGATTTAATAATTGAGATAAACAATAAAGTTGGGAGATATTTAAAAGGTGAAAAAATAAATGAGTCACCTTTAGATTTTGCAGCTTATATACAAAGAAAATATGTCGCAATACATCCTTTTCATGAAGCAAATGGTAGGATGTCAAGAATCATACAGGATTTGATTTTAACTAGACTTGGATTGCCGCTAGTGCCAGGCGGATTACTTCAGAATGATGTTGGAGTCCACAAAGAACTCTATTTGGAGAAAACAAGAGATAAAGTACACGATGTTTTAGCGATTTTGAGTCACTGCATAGACAAAATAAAAATTGCAGAGAAAAGTGAAAGTTCATCAATCCGAGTAAAAGATCTTTATTCTGCTATTCCATCAGAATGTCAACCTGTTTATTCTGGATATCGAGAAGATTTATATGATCAACTAGATGGAGTTATTATGGATAATGAAAAATTTGACATTAATAAAAGAATTGTTGATGTAGTAAGTAATTCAGTTGCGAGAGACTGTAAGCCTAAAGAAGTGAGAGGTAAGTTGACGCATTTGTATGATTTATTAGGTGATGTTCAACGTATATTAAGCCACGGTGATTTAGTTACAGACAGTCATAAAAGAGTTATGTTAGAAAATTTAGCTGAAGAAATACCAGCAGATTTAATTACTTATCATTGGGTAGATTCTTTATCTACTTTTTTTAAAAGAAAGTCGTTGATACAGTCAGATTTAATTTTTAAAAAATATTTAGGAGAAACTAGTGAGGTTGCTCCAGGTCTTCTTTTAGGGAAAGGATTATATGTTTCAGAGAATCCTTTTGATTCAATTTTATTTTCACTGTCAGAAAATGATCGAAATAAAGTTAATGATTTTTTAAAAAAACAAGATATTGATGGTGCTCTAAAAGTAGTAGAAGCTGCAAATCAAAGCGGACGTCTTATGAAAATTACTATTAAAAAAGAGCAAAAACGTCTTGATTTAACTAAAGTTGAAACTTTAAAGAATGTTGTTACTCATGTTTTTGGTGAGCCATTTCCTGAAAACCCAAGCCTTAGTCAATTTGATAAAATCAGAGAAGAGACGATGAAGAAAGTGGGTAGACTTAATCCCAATGTGATGATTACGTTCAGAGGAACTACTAAACAATGGTCAGTTCTTAAGTTTCAGAGGCCTTCTTTAGCAATTGGTAGTTCTATTATGCATCCGAAAGATGTGAGTATTCAAGAGAGCCTGGTAATTAATAAACTTTTAAAAGATAATAGTAAAGAATCAGGTTTAGTATATATCTTGCGTGGATTCAAAATTATTAATGATGTTGTTCAGCATGGAAAAGCCAAATGGGAGAAAGAGTGTTTAGAGCATCAAGGTTCCTCAACAGTGGGTAGTATATTTATTCATCCTTATACAGAACAGTGCGTGAGAATTGAAAAAAAAGGGGATAAGCCTATTCTCATACATCAATCATGTCCTGAAGGCGGAAAAGAAATTCCTCAATGTTACCTGTTTTAGAGCCTGCTGAGAGCAAATGTATATCAAAACTTTTGTTATTAAGTAAAACCCCTAATTTCTAAAATTTTCTCCACAGGTCTTTTCAACGATATAACGAGGACGAGCTTTAACTTCCTTGTAGATCTTTCCTAGATATTCACCTAGAATGCCTATGCAAAGAATCTGAATTCCTCCTAAGAAATAAATAGGCAAAACTGTAGAAGCCCAGCCAGGGACAGCTTCGGTGGTGAGGAAACGAATTCTGAGAGTGTAAAGACTCAGTAAAACCGTGATTGTAAAAACCACCGCACCTGTGGTTGTGACTAAGCGTAGAGGGGTGGTTGACATTGAAGTGACTCCATCCCAAGCAAATGAAAGCATTTTTTTAAAGGGATATTTCGATTCCCCAGCAAGTCGAACCCCTCTTTTATAGTAAACAATCGAAGAATTAAATCCAATCAATGGAATCATACCCCTTAAGAATAAATTGACTTCACGGTAGTCTTTTAGAGCAGAAACAGATCGCTGTGTCATCATTCGGTAATCAGCATGATTAGGAATGATTTCTACTCCTAACTTTGAAAGAAGTTGGTAATAAAGTTCAGCCGTTAGACGTTTAAAGATACTATCTGTCGTGCGGTCATCCCGGACTCCATAAACGATTTCACTGCCACTCTGGATGGCTTTGATCATAGGTTCAATGGCACTGATATCATCTTGTAAGTCCGCATCGATCGAAACAACCCAATCTCCTTGGACAGAAAATAGGCCAGCCAATAAGGCATTTTGATGACCTTTATTTTTAGAGAGCTTTAATCCTGAAACCTGGTTGCTTTGTTGAGAAAACTCCTCGATGAGTGAGTAAGTCTTGTCCTGGCTCCCATCATCCACGTAGCAGATATTGGAGGCTTCAGAAATTTTTCCGGAAGCGATTAATTTCTTCAACAGGCTCATAAGGGATTGATGAGTTTCTCTTAAAATCTTTTCTTCATTGTAACAAGGAACTACGATTGAGAGTGCTTTCATAGCTTTTTCTTATGAGCCATTTTGGTTCTAGTTTTTGAATTTGTTGCCCTAGGTGGAGGGTTGCCGCTTTTATTTTTTAAAGATTTTCTTTTATCCTTCTCGCTCGATGGGATTTTATCCAATTCGATCCCAAATAGTCTAGAAAGATCAGTTGTTTTGAGTACTTTTTCAGATTGAGTAGTACGCTTCACAGTGTTTTTTGAGATAACTGCAGTCATTAATTCCATCTGGTCCACATTTCTAAGTTCAAAAAGTAGCTCTGGTATTTCATCTAGACGTGCCCCGACCCCATAAAGTATAGCATAGTCACTTTAACGGTATAGATTGAAGAGCCACTCACTATGGCAGTGATGGTACCTTTGCCAATCTGTAGGTCAATCACTGACCCATTTCTAACATAGGTTCTCCCGCGTGGAAGGCGGTTGGAAAAATGACTATAAGCCTCAAGATGAGTGTACCACGAATTTTCCAAAAATCTTCGTGCTATCGCTTTCCCTTCGATATGAACTGGGTTGATGGTTTGATCTTTTTTCTGGAGAGCCGCAACTTTCTTTTCTGCTTGTCTCCGATGCTCAGCTACGGAAACATAAGGAGCCCATCCACCGTAATATCTACCATATCTTGCCATTGTTTTCTCGTTTTCTAGGCTTTTCGAGATATCCAGATTAACTTTTTTGTGGTCAGTGCTTAAAAGTCTTCAATAGCACTTCGAATGTCAAGCGAAACAAGCTTGAGCAATTCATTGTTTCCTAATTCTGTCAGAACTTTTCACTCTCGGAGGGCTGACAATAGCCATCCGAGAGCCATTGTGACGGATGAGTAGAAATCTGTTTGAGCCCCATCAGATAGGAAAGAACAACGACACGACGCTGGATACCGTCCAAGTGTTCAATCCTTTGAGCCAGCGCCTCAACTGACTGTTGATAAAGCACAGCTTGAGTTTTTGAGAGAGGGCAATAAGTAGAGATTTCTGTCTTATCGGGTAAAATCGACAATGATACTCTTATCTGTCTTGACTCGTTGTAAAAGATGCTGAGTTGAAGGTCTATCTTGCAGTTCCAGCTGTTGATGGGGTTGTTCGCGCTAAATCACGTTGTTCAATGCTCTTTTGGAGGTGCTTCTCAATTCTATCTGTTATATTTGCTGTTAAAACCAAGAGAAATGAGTATTTTACAGCTGTATTGATAAGTTGTTGGTATGGGCCATAATTGACTTGATCAAAAGGCGAAGAGAAGGGGCCTTTGCAAATACTATCGATAAGACCAACTGAAACTATTCCAAGGCCTCCCAGTGGAAACGTAACCCGATAGATAACCTGACAACCGATAATTCCTTTTTTAGTTAAGGTATCTTTCAGTTTTTCTAAATTTGTTCTTAGTATTTTGTAGCCTGGAATTTTTTCAGCATTTTTAAAATTTGCTTTACTGGTAAGAGCTAGGTTCATTTGTTCTTTTGGTGTTAGAAAGCTTTTCATCGTTATGTTTCGGACATCATCTGAGAGGTTATTTAAACTATCTGGACCTGCAGCAACTGATACTCCAGAATAGATGAATATAAATAATTTAAATAAAATAATAATATTTTTTCTCATAAGAATAAAACAATCAAGCATACTGCTAATGGGTTAATCACTTATAGTCTAAGTTTAAAACTCAGAATTTGAATATTTAAAGAGATTCATGTACTCGAAAGCTTGCTAAGCTCACCCAGAGGATATGAATTTCTATAAAATGAAAAGTACCAAATAAACTGTGGGAAGTCGCGAGTAAAATGATCGTGGGTTCCATCTACAAAGGGGGAGGGAGTACTGGAGGATGCCCAACTTCAAACTTCAAAAGGGTGTTCACGGATATCATGTATTGGGTTAGAGCAGGCTGCTAAGTAGCAAATATTTCTTTTAGAAGTTGTAGCTGCGAGAGATGTCAAATACCACCTGGTCGAGTCGATTGTAGTGCAATACCGCCAGGGAGTGATCAGTATGCCTGAGTGGTTGGGAAGGGAGAAGTAGCGAAGCTTTCTCCTATCTCGAGTGTAGAATACTTTAGAGAAGTTAATTTAGCTGCTCCAGACTCTCGCACTAAAACTGCTGGTAGAAGACAGCTAATAAGCTTATTTGGTCAACCATTAATTTAAAAATTTATTTTACAGTTAATGGTTTTTCAATTATAAAGTATTCAATATAATGAAAAAATAATTAAATTTTTTAAAATTTTATTTAGGATTTTGACTGTGAAAATATTGCAACTTTCTAGTAAGAAGGTGATTTCAATTTTATTTTTTATTTTTTTTTATTTTTTTTCCACTCAGCATGGCTTTTGTGGAATAGAATATCAATGGTTTGACTGGGATGATAATGTTGTTTATATGCCTACGCCTTTGTATATTTTTCCAAAGTCAGGTCATGTATTTGAACGAGAGTTTTATCTAGAGGTTTCTAGTGATATTTTTTCAATCCTTCGAGATCCAATTAGGGCAGAGGAGTTCGGATACTCTAATTATGAACTCAATAATGAAAAAGGTTCATTTATTCGTTTTTCAGATGATCCTCAGGGGAGTGAAAATTTTTTTCTAAAAGATTTGTTGTCGCTCTATCCTCAGAATAAGAAGGGTCTTAAATTTTGGCAGGGTCCAAAATGGGAAGACTTTGTCTTAGCTCTAGGAAGCGAATCTTCAGCTGAAAAAGTAGGGATTATTACCTCGAGAAAACAGTCTCCAGAGACTATTTTTGAAGGTCTAAAATATTTTCATGAAGTGGGTTTGATTCAATATTTACCTAAATTGGAAAATATTTGGGCAGTTGGAAACCCTTTCTTTTCAGAAAGAATGATTCAAACTTTTGGTTATGGTACAGATTTAAGCGGTGAAGATCCACATAATGCAGCTGAGAACAAGGCACGGTTGGTGAGAGCACTGCTGGATCGTTACTTTGAGTTTGCGATCTGCAATGGTCATACGATTATTTGGAAATTCTCAGATGATGATAAAAAGAACGTGATCTCGGTTGCTCATGCTCTGAATCAGCGGAAAGATTCTGATTTTTGGAAAATTTTTAATATAAAAATAGAGTACACGGGTTCTGAAACTCAATTTAATTTTCCTGAATATGAAAATTTCACGATTGAAATTTTTAAAGGGAAATTGCCTCATGAAAGTAAAGATAATAAATAAATATTAGTTAATGCTCTAATAGGTCTTCCCATGGAAGAATTGGAATATTAGATGGTATTTTTAGTTCTTTGATATCATTTTCAATAAAATTTTTATGAATTTCATTATTTTTTGGAAGGACAATGAAAGCAATATCATCAAAAGAAAAGTTGAATTGCTTGACTGATCGCCATTCTCTCTCACAATAAATTGAAGAAAATTCATTATTTTTAAAGGTTTTAATAAACGAGAGAGCTTTTCCTACAGACTCTTCAATGGTATCAATGTCAGTTTTGAGGACATCGAGATCTTTTGTGACAGATGTAAAGTTGAGAGGAATCATATCTACTTTTTCAGGGATTAAATCTTCTAACTCACTTTCAAGTTCATAAGAAATATTTTCGATTTGATCGATAATTCCATCAGTATAGATGCTCCGTATTTTAGCGCTGGCAAGGTAAAGGTTTTGAATGACTGAATGGTTTTCTAGAGTATAGAAAACAGGATTAAATCCTGATCGAATTGCTGCTTCACGATGAAAACCAATAGCAATTTTGCCATAACGATTAGCGTGATAGGCTAAATGCATCAGAGGAATATCGGCTAGACAACAGACTGGGCTTGTTTTAACTGTAATTCGTTTATTTCTTTCAGAAATGAACTTTTTTGATTGAGCATCATAGCGTTGATAAGCAGAAAGAGTAACAGAAACCACTTCCTGGTACTGGCCAAGCTTAAGATGTTTGCAAGTTAAAATACCTTTCAATGCTTTTAATGCATCATTATCAGATTTTGTCTTTTTCCCTTGGCGTTGTTTTTTTAAATTCCAAGGAGGTCCCCCTGTGAAATGCCATAGGATCGTTGAAACTGTCCCCGGTCTTTGTTTTACCATACTGAATTAAACTCAGGCTTCTCGTTTAACACCTGTGACTAAGCTTTTGGATCGAGTTGTTCGATGCGTGGCCAGAAGATTTCTTTCAGCTGTTACAATCGATAATTTCCGACTTGCACGAACGAATAGAGCTTCAATGAGACGTAAGGCTAACCTTGGATTAGTTCGCCTGAGTTCAAGAAGTTGTTTTTTATCAAACGTGATGAGTTCCGTGTCTGCCGCTGCATACACGTCAGCGAGTGCTTCTGCCTCTTCAATAAATTCGAGTTCTCCTATGACATCTCCTGATTTCAAAACTAAAGATTCAATGTGGGTGTCTGATACATAAACATGGGCTGTGCCTGAGCTAATAATGGAAAGATGACTCACTTCTATTCCCTTAGTCAGAATTCTAGATCCAGCGGAAATTTTAGGCCGTGAACTTGCGTAGTGGAGTGTGTCCAGATCTTCGTCTGACTCAATGACTTTTTTGAACAGTTCACATTTTCTTAAAAGTTCAACCTCTCGTGCTATTTGACTAGCCTGAATAGTGACCCTTTTTTCATTTTTTTGGGTTCTCACAACTAATGCCGCTGTTTTTTTCGAAGCCTTAGCTTTCAGTATCTTTCTCAGTTCTTCGGTAAATTCTTCTACGTTTAAGGACTGATCGATTTTATTTAACTTTTCTAAGAGATTGTTTGGATCTCCTGCAGAGCATGAATGAACAAATCCTTTTGTGCATAATACAAGAGTGTCATCTGTTGAAATAGTACGAGATATAGAAGCTACTTTAATCGTAGGAGTCACTCCAAGGTTTTTCGGAATAAGTTTTATCCTGGGTTCTTGTTTTTTTAGTGAATGGTTTTTTTTCTTAGGCTTTTCAGCAAGGGTATAATCTTGAATTGCTAAATCCTGATGCTTTGCTCTCAATAAATGAGTGTTTGTGTCTCCAATATGGCCAATCACTGCAAAGCCAGAACAAACAAGAACAACTTCAAGTGAAATGGATCCTTTGCTGTATTTTGAATTTCTAGAAGATAGATCATAAAGGGTACTGTTTGTATACTGAATTGCACTATCGACAATTTTTTTTAGCAAAAACTGATCTAAAATTCGAGTATCAGTTTGTCGGTCAATGATAGTGTTTCTTTGTCGTTGGATATACTCAAAGACTAAGTTGCAGGCCTCTGTTGCTACTCTCAGTCCATTGCGGCCTTGGGACCCATCCGCAAGAACGTAAAGCCCCAATTGTGGATCTTGTTGGAAGTGATACTCTGGTTTGTCTTGTTCATTTTGGTTATGAGCTAAATTTTTTGAATTTGAGAACATGAGTTATTCATATATTGCAAATTGCAATTTCACAACAGATTTTTTGGACAAATAATTCAGATTATTTTATTTTGAGAGTGATTTATTTTATAAATTCTTGATTAAAAAATACAGTTTTTTTTGTTATCTTTTTCGATGGCCAAATCTTTCTCAAGTCTTTTAGAAAAGGTGATCGAGTGTTACTAAAATTCCAAGATTTAGATAAGTCAATAAAATCATTGATTCTTTTTTTAAGGCACAGCAAAGACCTTGTGTTGTTTTAAAGAAGAGTATATGCAATCGTGTAAAAGTTAATTTTGTTAAAGATCTAAGTAAAAGTGGAGAAGCTTCTCATGAAACAAATGAAACAGATTCCAAAAATTGAAAAATACATGACACCTATGCCCCATACGATTGGAAGCAAAATTCCCATGGATAAGGCGATTGACTTAATGAGGACTCATCGGATTCGTCACCTTCCAGTTCAAGAAGAAGGTAAGTTGGTGGGGGTACTCACGGATCGAGACATTAAGCTAGCTTCTTCATTTACCCAAGAAGGAAGTGTGCTTCAGGTTGATGATATTATGACTCCTGACCCTTATACCATTACTCCACAAGCTTCTTTAGATGTGGTCGTTGCTGAAATGGCTGAACATCGATATGGTTGTGCGATTGTTGTTCAGGAGAACGGAAAAGTGGTAGGGATTTTCACAGCTGTGGATGGACTTCGAGTTCTCAATGAGATTATTCATCAAAATTACCGAAACGTTTAATTGAGGCTTAGCCAGAGTTGAGTGATTTTGAGCAATTTTCTGAAAAAGAAGCATAAAATTCAGTATTTTTTTTTAGCTCTTCTTTTTTTCCGTTTTTTAATTTCACTCGTAAGTTCCTTTCTTCCTTTGAGTTTTCCTGATATTTGGCGTCAGATATTAACTCTGAGTGTGAGTGCCCGATACTGGAGCCGTTGGACCCTTGAGAAAGGTCATCAAAACCTTTTTTTGCCTGCAGTTTTAGATAGTGGGGATTTGAGTGGAATCATGCCCATGGAATTTCCACTGCTCAATCTTCTAACTGCTCCTTGCTTTTCTTTGGGTCCCTACCTGGGTAGGAGTCTTTCAATTTTTCTTTATGAAATTTTGACTTTTGGGCTAGTTCTGTTGAATGCAGGAGTTTGGAAAAATAAAAAAATTTTAGGCATTGAATCCTCTCCTGCTATGGTTTTATTGCCTATTTTTTCTCTAGGAGTCTATTGGTCTACTAAGTACATGCCAGACTTTCTTTCTGTTTTGTTTGTAGTTCTTTCAATGGGTCTCAGTTGGGAAAAAAATCGTCCGCTTGCTTCTCTGGTGACTGCGTCTCTAGGTTTATTGATGAAGCCGACTGCAGTTATTTTGTTTTTTTTAATGATTGCTCATCCAAAACGATGGAGGAAAGCTCTGGAATTGAGTTGCTGGTGGATCCCAGCATTAGGAATTGCTTTTGCTTACTATACTCAGGGAATTGCTTTCATCGCTCAGTACCAAGATATGACAAGTGCTGTGGGAGTGAGACCACGATCTTTGACAGGTGGCTTCAACGAGTTATTCAAGAATTTACCCTTTATCTCTACTTTTTATTATGAGAGGGCCTTTTTTTGGGGAGGGCTTGTTTTAGTTTTGCTGAGCTCACTTTGGAGTTTTTATACCAAAAAAACCTCATTTCCTTGGATTTTATGGTTCATCTCAATTTTGCAGTTCGTAGTTTTGGCAGTTTTAGATGGTGGAAATTTATTTTACGATCATTATTACTATCTTTTAGTCTTGGTCCCAGTTTTTTGCCTGCTTTTTGTGGATGCTTTGGCAAAGTGCGAAAGTAGAATTTTGTATATGGGTTTGATTCTAGGTTTATTGGTTCCTATTGTGGAGGTGTCCTTAATCGATCTAAAAACTCTTTATTGGAAACCCAAGGAACTCATTTGGAGTATGGATGTGCAGGTTAGGGAGCTTCAAAAACGCAATCCTAGTGTTCCATGGCGACAAGGTCAGCCGTTTCGTTCGAGTCAGGAGCCATTTCCTTTTTTAGGTCTTCATTTTGGGGAGATTCAAGGTTCGAAAAAAGCCAAATTTGGATTTTTTTATCGAGAAGATCCTTTTCCGTCAGAGTGTCGTCTTCTTGATCAAACTCCTTTAGTTCGTTTAGTGAGTTGCTCATCTTTTTAAAAATAATTCTTGAATCATTCTTTTCATTTGGATGGGAAGAGTGGGATTAAAAATAGCTTTGAGTTTCGAATGTTCCGATTGATTTGAGATAAAAACAATATTGCTTCTGAGATCTGGAAGAATAAAACTGACTGGGGTATTTGCTAGCTCTAGGATTTCTGGGATTCTCCATTTCGAACGATGAATTTCATAAGGGTTGTGAAAGACGTCTCCTTGGTTGCCGATATTCTTTGGGACAGAGATGAGAATGGATTGATTTTTTCTGAGAAGGTTCTTAACGAGCTGTTCACCTTCCTGCTTCTCAAAATGTTCTAAGACATCGATGAGAAGAACAAGGTCATAAGAGAGGGGAAGGTCTTGAATGATCTGAGATGCGTTTCCAATATACACTTGGTTATAAACAGTCTGATGGATTGGGGTGAGGTACTCAGGGAATGCTTCAATGCCATCGATTCTGTGTGTAAAGTTCGTATACTCACCTCGTTCGTCCCAAAGCTCCAGGTATTCTCGGCATAAAACCCCATATTTTCCAAATCCAACGCCAATATCTAATACAGAGGTTGGGTTGAGATGAATGACTAAATCCATAATTTTTGAAATTTGGTAGTGCTGTGAACTTGGCATGAAAAGGTTTCTCCCAGGGTTTACATCTAGCCATGATCTCTGAAAGGAGCTACATTGTTAAGTCATTCATTTTAAGAAAGAAGTTTTTAATCGGATTTATGAAGAAGACACTTATTTTCTCGCACCCTCTTTTCTTTGAGCATGGCAAAGATCTTCCGTTTGAGCATCCTGAGTGCCCAGCTAGGCTCGAGTCGATTCTGTCTGTCCTCAAGCATTCCAATTTTGGAGATCAGCTGAGTTTAGAGATTTTTCGCTTGGCTACTCATCAGGAACTGAGTCGAGTGCATACTGCCGATTATGTAGATCAAGTATTTTCTTTGGATGGAAGATGGGGAAATCTAGATTATGAAACTTCTTTATCACCGGGGTCGGTTCAGTCTGCGTTGCTTGCTGTAGGCCTTGGGTTAGAACTGGTTAAAAATATCATTCAAGGACAAGCAAAAAACGGGTTTCTCCTAGCTCGTCCCCCAGGTCATCATGCTCTACCTGATCGTGCGATGGGATTTTGTATTTTTAACTCGATTGCCTTAGCTGCTTACTCGGCTTTGGATCAAGGGTTAGAAAGAGTTCTCATCTTAGATTGGGATGTTCACCATGGGAACGGCACTCAAAAAATTTTTTATGAAGAGGATCGTGTTTTATTTCTTGATTTACATCAAGATCAGCTTTTTCCAGAAGGTTCAGGGACGATCAACGAGCAAGGAGAAGGAAAAGGGAAAGGGTTTACCTTCAATATTCCTTTACCTCACTCCTGTGGGGATGCAGACTACTTTGCTGTATTGGATCAGTTAGTGGCTCCTGTTGTTCAAAAATTTAAACCTGAATTGATTTTAGTGTCAGCCGGTTTTGATGCACATCAATCTGATCCTTTAGGGTCTATGTTGTTGACCTCTACTGGGTATGGAGGATTGGCTCAAAGAGTAAAAAAATTAGCAGAAGATTTTTGTCAGGGAAAACTGATTTTATTTTTGGAAGGGGGATATCAGCCTACGGATTTGGCTGAAAATGTGCTGCAATGTGTGAGTGTACTCAATGTGTGAGTATGATATGAAACCTGCGTTAGATCTATCAATCGCTCAAATCCCTGATTTTACGCATTGGATAGACGCTCAGAAGTGGATTGAGCAAGGGCTTGCCCTGATTCCTGTCAGCAGGAGGATGAATCAAATCCAGGAAGAAAGTTTAGTAACTTTAGAATGGAAAGATTTTTCTGGGATTTCTCCGAGTGCTCAAGAAACTCTTTTTGGATTCTTCCCAAGTCTGAACTGGAGAAAATTTGTTCTTGCAGTCTTTTTCGCTGATTTAGTGTCCTATCCAGACCCAAGAAATCAAGTCAATTTTGATCGTCTCTTGTTTATTCTTCATTCTTATCCTCAAGGCTTTAGAGTTTACTGGTCTTTGTTTCCTGATGGTTCTAGGTGGCCAGTGGGGTATACAGGTTGGTATCCTATGCTGGAAAGCCAATTTCATTTATTAGCTCAGGATCCTCAAAAAATGAAAAGTAGAATGATTCTTCCTGCAGTAGATGATCCTATTTTGTCAAAAAGCTTTATTTATCTTTTCAATTTTAGCGTGGCCAAGCCCTTTAGAATGACCTCGCTATCCAGTGCTTTGATGAAAAGCTATTGCTGGGATCTCAGTCAAGCCCAAGCCCAGGGGTTGTGTCTTATTGCAGTATCTCAACATGGGGAAAAAATGGCTGAGAGATTAGGCATGAGCTGTACGGGATGGCTTGGGGATGGTATGCGTCGAGATCGTGTGTATATTGGGGCATAAAAGTTGTTCATTTTGCTAAAATGCTTTTTGCGTATGAGTTTTGAGGACTTAAGAGGAGTAAATAGCTTAAAATCTCTTTTGCTTCATCATCCTTACCAAGAGATTTTAATAAAAATCCCTTTTGTTCAAGGAAAGTGAGATCAGAAGGATAATGAGCTAAACCTTCTTCGACCACTGGGAGTGCCTCCGAATATTTTTTAAGACGAATAAGAGAAGAACCCTTTCGAAGGGTTCCATAATAATTTTTTGAGTCAATTTTAAGAAGTTGGTTACTAGCAGTGAGAGCATTTTCTGGGTCTCCAATGTTTAAGTATAAAAGAGATAAAGCAGTCCAAGGCTCAGTGCTTTCTGGAGCTATTTTAGCAGCAGTTTCATAATGATTGACTGAGTTTTTGTATTTTTTTGAATATGAGAAAAGATACCCTAAACGAAGATGGGTAAAATAGTCTTTTGAATTAGAATGAAGAACTTTGCTCATAATTTCAGATGCTTTATTGTAATCATATTTTCTCTCCGCAGCATAAGATTCATAAACTAAGGCTTGGTTATTTAAAGAAATTGCTAATGCTTGAGGGATAGTAAGCAATACTGTTAGCATCATAAAAATAAATTTTTGAATTTTCATCAGTCTCTCCTATTTAATAAGTTTATCTAGAAATTAACAAATAAACCTCCTAAATAAGTTGTTGAGACCATTTTTTGTTGAGTGTTTGAAAAAGCTTCTTTGGCGATAGATATTTTAAAGCCAAGACCGGAAAATAAATCCCACTGGCTATAACCCCCGTAGCCATACTCAAAGGTTTGAAGAGCATTGTATACTAATGCTCCTTGGTTACGGACTCCAAAAACTTCATTTCCATACCAGCCATTTATTCCAAATTGAAGTGAGCTCAAATAGGCTCTTAAACTGAGGGAACCTCTTTCATAGAAAGATTGTAGGGTAAATCCAGAGATTGGATCTACTTGTTTTTGGGATTGAGGGACGATCGTTTCTGAAGCGAGATAAATTTCTAACGAAAATCCAGAGGTACTCATGAGAGTTTGTCTCAAACCTACAGTGGTTTCTAAAACAGTGATGGGCCCGATAGATAGACCTGGATAGCTTGATCCATTAAAATCAAACTCAAGACTGGTTGACGAAGCAGGGGTGTAGGTGATTCCTAATCCTAAGATATTTCCTGAGTTGAGTGCTGTTCCAGAGGCTTTAATTTGGGTCCAGTATTCTCTCAAACTCCAGGCATCTCCTAAGGGCTCATTCAAGGTAATATTCCACATCAATTGAGAATAGGGAATAGGTGTTGGAGTGAGGTTTAAGGTCAGATTTTCTACTCCAGCAGATAGACCCCAGCCTTGATAAGTGAGACCTCCATAAGCACCATAAATTCGAGCCGAGTGATAGGTGAGTTGAGGATTATAGCTAATATATCCACTATAGGGGAAAAACCAGACATGAATTTGGTTAATATCGTCAAGTTCTTCTTTGAGTGAATTTTTAAGATTTTTTAAAAGAAGTTGATCAGATTGAGATAGATTAGAATTTTCAATCCGATTGAGAATTGAAGCTGCATATTTACGGTAACCTAAACGTTCGTTGCAGTAAGTCATGTAAAGAAGAGTCCGTTTTTGAAAAGCAATAGGCATTGAATGAATAGAATCCTTAATAGATTCCATTTCGGTTGCACAAACGATGTAAGATTTGTTAAGAAGAGCGTCATAACCTGATAAGAAATGGTATTCTTGAGACGTAAAAATTTCGGTTGCCTGCGTTTGACAACAAAAAAATATATAAAAAATAAAAACTATGAAAAAATTTTTAGTTTTCATAAACTAGAGATATCTAGATTAACCTTTCTTAGTCAGTTCATTTTTCAAATGATTTATTCTTGAGTATTTTTTTTCTCCTACACTAAAATATTGAATGCCTAAGATAGGATCAAGTTTTAGTTGAGTTTTAGTTTTCCTTCCGTTTAAATTGAGTTTTCCTTGAATTTCTAAAGTGATAGAGTCAATTTTGTATTTTGCTCCTTGATTTTTTTCTGAGTTAGAAAGCAAAAGAGTTTTTAAAATTTTAACCCAGTGCATTAATTTTGTTTCAGTGATTCTTAGAGGAAGAAAGTCTTCATAATACGCTTGAATTCCGTATGTCATTGGAATGCTTGGCGCTGATATAAAAAGCTGGGATAGAATTGAATTTTTATTTCCTTCAAATCCTTCGAAATAAAATTGTGTTCCAATTTTTCCAAAGTAAAGACGTCCATTTCCATCTGAAAGGTACAGTGTTCCTCGAATTTCATCTAAGAATACTTGAAGTTCAAATTCATGTTCTTTTTGAAGGCTGAGATGTTTAAATCGAAGTTTGTCTCCGATTCGAAATGAAAGAACACGTCCTAGTTCAAGATTCGGAGGAACACTACAGATCTTCATGCCTTTCATTGGGACTTCATGAAAATGGACTTGTGGTTGAGTCTGCTGTTTGGTCTTTGGGTGCGATAAATAATTGAGAAGGTGAAAGGGAAGAGAGTAATCTCCTACCCACGCTGAGAGTTGACACTGTAGATGCAAATGAGGTTCTTGAGAATAGCCACTGTTTCCACATTGTGCTAATATTTTTCCTGCTTGTACAAATTCTCCCAGGCAGACTGTCATTGAATTTTGTTTTAAATGGGCTAAAATCACATAAACTTGGGGTGCTAATGATAGCCTTAAAATGATGTAGTTCCCCCAATTTGTTTGGTTTTCTATTCGTCCAATGGGGTTGTCAGGAATATTCGAACAAAATGAAACAACAGTGCCGTCCGCGGGAGCAAGTATTGGTTTTCCAAAAGCAAAATAATCTGTTAATTCAAACCCTTGGTGGGTATAGGATTTTTGATTTTGATCTTGAATGACAAAATCAAGAGCATATCGCCAAGCTCCTTTGTGGGTCCAATCTCCATCAAAGCTTTGTTGGACTATCCATTCTCCCTCAAACGGACAAAAGAGCCCAATTTCTCCTGAACGGTGTCTCAAACGGTAAAGTCGGGTGTGATCGATCGCTTCTTCAGGAGTTCTTTTGTAGTGATTTGAAATTTTTAAAGGTTGGGTAAGTTGAACGACTCTCAAAAGTAAAAGCACTATTAAGTTAAAAGGTAAAGCTGTGATCGGAGTTCCCCAAAGGGATTCTAGAGTTAAGAATGCAGTGGTGGATAAACTGCAAATAAAAATTCCAATCATACTTAAAATTAAAGAAAACCCAGAAGGTTTGATAAAAACTGAGGCAAGAGCTGGAAATATTAAGCTATAGTTTAAAAAATGAGTGGCAATAGAATTATTTGAAACTAATAGAAATAAATTCTCAATCCAATAACCAAAAGAAAATCCTGTAAGCATAAAAATGAAAGAAAATATAGATTGTCTGAGAACTGCTAAGCTCAGAATTGCTCCTAGAAGAGGATCAGGGATACAAAAAATAGATCCTAATGAACGGAAAAATGACAATATAAATGACTGAAAGGGTGAAGATTCAATCTGTATCCAAGTAAGAGAGTGTTCAAAAAAGTAAGGGGAAGCATCTTGGAAGTTAGTAAATTTATGGGTGCTAAGACCAATCATCATAGCAACCAAAGTAAATGGAAGTGAGAGTACTGGAAGTTTATTTTTTTGGAAAAGACTATCTAAAAACAAAGTTAGTAAAAATGTAAAGCAACTTGCTAGGAAGATGAGCACTCCAACAATTTTGTCTAAAATGAAAAGGTGTCCAATGAATAAACTCACTAATAAAGAATTACAAAGAATTCCAATTTTACAATGTGAACTGGAATGGACTTGAAAAATTTTCATGAAAAAATAGGAACTTATAAGCCCTACGAATCCGCTCAGGGCTATGTTGGGATAAAGAAAAGTTGCGACCGCAAAAGCAAGACCGAGTGTTGGGCTTTGGATAAAAAAGATAGAACTGTAAGCAGATGTAAAGGAGTGATAGTGATCAAGAGCTTTAACCCTAAGATTTTTCATTTTTTAGATCTAGGTCCAATTCACAACGATTAATGTCTTCAAGAGTCTCTGCTCGTCTAATCGCTTTTGCCTCTCCATTTTGAGTGATTAAAACAATGGCAGGACGATACTGAATAAATTGCATCCATTGAGTGACATTGTAAGCTCCTACCGGTGAAAAAATAAGCTTCTGAAATCTCTTTAGCCTAGGTAGCATGATCGATTCATCCATAATATCAATATTCATGCAAAGTGGCCCATTTAATACACATGGCTCAATGATTCCATTTGTTTTACAGCCGAGCTCAATTTTAAATTTATACCAAGTCGATGTATAAAGAAGGTTCACTCCAGCATCTAGGACGTAACCTCTTCGCCCATCTGGGAGTAGTTTTTCTGCAACCATAGTCGTGATCAGATATCCTGCATCATCCACGAGATGTCGTCCTGTTTCAAAATAAATCTTAGGTAGCGGATTTCTTGAAGTGAGCCATTTAACTTCTTTTTCGATAGCTGAGGCATAGGCTTCTATACGAGGAACAGCAATTTCTGGAGGTTGATAAATCCCCTTAAGATGGTTCTGACTAGCAAATCCTCCTCCTAAGTCTAAGTACTCAATATTGTAACCCAAATGACTTTCAGCATGACGAACAAACTCGCTGAGCTTATGGGTTGCTCTTCCATAAGCTTCGGCATCTAAAACGAAAGTGCCAATATGACAGTGGACTCCTGCAAGCCCTAGATGTTTACTTTGAGTGATTCTCAGAATAGCAGCCCAAGCTTGACCCGACTCTAGATTAAATCCAAATCGAGACCAAACAGGAGTTATACCTGAGTTCAAGTTGATTCGAATTCCAATTTTAAATTTTTTTCCTAACTCTTTGGCAATAGTTTCAAGATCATGCATTTCATCAAAGTGATCTACATTAATGATTGCTTCATCAATAACAGCTTGTCGAAGCGAATGAATGGGTTTGTAGGGGCCATTGTAGATAATTTGATTACCAGCAATTCCAAGATTTCTTGCTTTTTCATATTCAAAGTGACTGACTACTTCAGCGATCGATCCTTCTTGATGAAAAATTTTACAAATGGCATTCAGGTAATTAGTCTTATAACTCCATCCGAATTGAATATTTGGATAAATTGACTGAAAAGCAGTATATGCTCTTTTATATTTTTCACGAAGAATTCTCTCTGAAAAAACAAAGACAGGGGATCCAAATTGCTTAACTAAAGATTCAATATTCACTCCTTCAATGGATTCTCTGATGAGAGTATAGGATTGTGAAGCAGAGCCATGTTTTACATAAAGAGGATTTCCAACTCGAACGATTGTAGGTTTTGAATAGTTTTTGGAGCTCATAATCCCTCACGATTATATTTACTAAGTAAATTTTGAAAATAAGTAAGATCTGTTACAAATTCAGAGGTTTGTCGAACTAGATATTTTCCGGCAGGATAGTTTTGGCATGGATTCATTTTACCTTGGGTGAGGAGTTCTACCAATTGATACGGTAAGTTGATCCCTACACCCGTTGCAAAGTAGACCCAAGCAGGAAAGCGAGGATTGATTTCAATCATAAAAATCTCACTTTCTGTCTTGATGCATTCTAATTCAAAAGGACCCTTCCACTGAGTGAAATTGCAAAATTTCTTTGCAAGTTGATCCAGCTTTTCATCATGAATGGTCACGGCTGTCCAAACTTTTCCTAAATGAGTGGTCAGTTGCTTTTTGATGGATACTTGCCCTAAGAGATTGCCATTGCCATCTCCAAGACCTACAAGGTTAATTTCTTTTCCGTATATCAGCTTTTGAATCAGAATGGGGAAACCCCACTCCCTCGTAATTTCTAAGCTTTTGAGGATTGCCTCATCTAAGTGATGAACAATATAAGCTTTGTAGTATTTCCCCTTGACGACGACAGGAAATATGAAGTCAGATGGGAGGGTTTGGACCAGTTCATCGATTGAGTTTACATTTTGAGTTTTTGGGTAACTGCAATTTATTTTTTCACAAAGATCAGTAAGTCGATCTTTAC
>CAIZRG010000029.1 GCA_903935335.1 Oligoflexia bacterium | reverse complement strand
TGCAATATCAGTTTAGGAGGCTATCTTTGGTGGGGAGAATGGATTCAAAAAAGTGGCTCTCAGGTTACAACTGTTTCATCCTCTGAAAATTTTGTTGCTCAGTTTCCAGGGAAAGTCCGAAAAGTTTTGATTGAACAGGGATCTCAGGTTCAGGTTGGGGATGTGCTCATTTTAGTCGAAGCTATGAAAATGGAGTTTCCTGTTCGTGCTCCTTGCAAAGGACAAGTTCGAGAGGTCTTAGTGGTGGAAGGCCAGCTGATTTCTCCCGGAGAACTTTTGATCGATTGGGAGGCATCTGAAAGTGATGGCTGATCGGGTGAGGGTATTTGAAGTAGGGCCTAGAGATGGACTTCAGAATGAGCCCTATCGTCTCACTCTTTCAGCTAAGATTCATTTTATCAACGCTTTAGTAAACTCCGGAATTCAAGATATTGAGCTTGGAGCCTTTGTGAGACCTGATCGTGTACCTCAAATGGCCGACACAGAACAGCTAGCAGCTTTTGTGAGGCAGAAGAAAATTAATTTAAAAAAAGCTCATGCCTGGTTTTTGGTTCCCAATACTCAAGGCCTCAAACGAGCTATTGGAGTGGGGGTGACTCACTTTGCGGTTTTTACTGCCAGTACAGAAACATTTAATCAAAAAAATATCGGCATGAGTATTTCGGAATCTCTCAAGGAAATTCAAAAGATTGTAGATGATATTAAAAAAATGGAAGTTCATTGCCAAGTCCGAGGGTACCTCTCCACTGCTTTTGGTTGTCCTTTCGAAGGTCGTGTAAAACCCCAGAAGGCTTTGAAATTAATCGAAAAGCTAGCAAATTTAGGAATTTGTCAAATCTCCATTGGAGATACAATTGGGGTAGCTACCCCTTCAGATGTTACAGAGCTCATAAAACCTGCTTTGAAAATATTAGGAGTCAAAAAAACTGCGGTTCATTTTCACGATACTCGCGGTGTCGCCTTGGCCAACGCTTTACGTTCTTTGGACCTAGGGGTAAGAGTGATGGATAGTTCGGCCGGAGGATTAGGGGGTTGTCCTTTTGCTCCTGGAGCATCGGGTAATTTACCAACGGAGGATCTTGTTTATATGTTGAATCGAATGGGAATAGATTCAGGCGTTCATCTTGAATCCCTTTGTCGTGCAAGCCTTGAGCTTTCTCGTAAAATGAATCGGCCTTTGACGAGTCGATACCTTCAAGCCTATCGTTCTCAGTCTTGACTCAGTCTTGATTTTTAACCGGATGCGGGATTATGGGTCTGTGATTTCAAAACAATTTATGACTGAGAAACACCGAGCAGATGTCATTGCAGAATCCATTTCTGATGGGGTCTTTTTGTTGAGAGGGGAAGAAGTTCTCTATTTAAATCAGGTAGCCAAGAATATCTTGGGTCTTGATTCTGAAGTCGTCTTACAGAAAAATTCTTTAAGATTGACTGATAGTCAGATTTTTAGGAATAAAGACGCTTTAGCGATCATCTTAAAAGTCAAGTCCTACGTTCTTCCTCTTGAGTTTGCGTGTGTGATTCATGGTCGGAAATTTTACTTTAGGATTTGCTCTCATCCTGTATTTTCTGAATTTCTTCAAGAAGGGACAGCTCTTGTTGATGAGATTGTGAATCAGCTTCAATCAAGCACTCTTATTTTTGCGGAAGATATCACTGTTATTCGGGAAAACCAGGAAGCAAGAAGTGAATTTTTGGCCCATTTATCTCACGACGTTAAGACTCCTCTTTCAAGCTTGACATTAGCGATACGACTTTTGAAAAAAATGATTGATGAAATTCCTAATCCCACCCATCAGGCTTTGATTGTTAACTGTTCTAATGATATAGATCGACTACGCATCTTGATTGAAGAATTGATTAAAGCTTCCTGCTCTGAACCTACTCATAAAACTCCGGATATTTAGTCCAACAGGTAATCAGTGAAGCTTTGGTCTTCATGATTTGTAGAGGAGTTTGAAATGGCTTTTGTTCTCGTAGTAGACGATGAAAAAAGTATCTGTTTTACTGTAGAAGCTGCTTTGAGAAATATGGGCCATCATGTTCAAGTAGCCAATAGTGCAGAAGTCGCACTTTCTACTATGCGTCAAGTAGAGCCAGACATTCTCCTGACTGATCTTCGTATGGATGGAATGAGTGGACTCGATCTCCTTTCTGAAGTCAGGAGAGAGTTTCCTCTTGTGTCCGTTGTGGTTATGACAGCCTATGCAACGATTGATACTGCCGTTTCAGCTATTAAAAATGGGGCTTATGACTATTTAGCTAAGCCATTTACTCTTGAACAATTGGAGCATCTGATCCAAAGGATTGATGAATTTAGAAATCTAAAAGAAAAAAATACAAAACTTCGAGAACAGTTGGACGTTTTAGCTGAACCCACAGAAATCGTCACAAAAAATTTCAGAATGCAAAGAGTTTTAGATACAGCACACAAGGTTGCTTTAGCTGATTCAACTATTCTGATTACAGGTGAAAGCGGTACTGGAAAAACCCTGCTTGCCAAACTCATTCATAAAAAAAGCAAGCGCAATCAGGGTCCTTTTGTAGTCGTTAATTGTGCAACTTTATCTGAAAATCTATTGGAGAGGGAACTTTTTGGTTATGTCAAAGGGGCATTTGTAAGTGCTCTCCGAGATAAAATTGGACGACTTCAAGCTGCTGATAGTGGAACAGTGTTTTTAGATGAAATTGGAGAAATTTCTCCAGGGCTTCAGGCAAAACTTTTACGATTTTTACAAGATCGGAAGTTTGAGAATGTGGGAGATACAAAGACCTTTAAAGTGGATGTTCGAATTGTTGTTGCAACAAATAAGGATTTAGAAGTTGAAGTCAAGTACGGCAGATTTAGAGAAGATCTTTATTTTCGACTTAATGTCATTGACCTTCATATGCCTTCTCTGCGCGAAAGACCCGAAGATGTGATTGGATTAGCTGATCAGATTTTGGCTCGTTTCTTTGTATCCACAGGTCGAACTGCACGAATTTTAGATGATCCAGCTAAGCGAGCTATTCAAGCCTATGGATGGCCTGGTAATATTCGAGAACTCAAGAATGCTTTAGAAAGAGCAGCTATTCTTTGTACGGGAGAACAAGTGACTGTTGAAGATTTGCCAGATCGAGTTTTAGAGTATGCTCAACAGTCACATCTTTCAGCTGTAAAGAGTTCGATTTCTGCTATGACTCAGTCTGATGTCAGTCTTGAGGATTTGGAAAAACAGCATATTCGAGAGGTTTTAACGACTGCGACAACTTTAGAAGAAGCTGCTGGAATTCTTGGAATTAATCTAAGTACTTTATGGAGAAAACGAAGAAAATACAGCCTGGATTGACAAGAAGTTCATTTTTAGGTCTAATCAGCAACTCTTTATGTTTTATTTTCAATTTGTTTTAGTTGTTTTTTGGCTGATTATTTCGTCAATTTTAGGATTTATCTATGCTTTGTGTCGGTGGGGAAGTTTTGAGATCAATCAGTCATTTGGTCGGATCTTTTCTTGGGGAGTCTTAAAAATTTTAAAAATTCGTGTGGTAGTCGAGGGGCTCGAATACTTAGAGGCTGCTCAGCCATGCATTTATATTGCTAATCATCAGAGTAATTTAGATATGGCCACTTATGGTTTTTTTTACCCTAAAAAAACGGTAGTGATCGGCAAAAAAGAGCTTCGATGGATGCCTTTATTTGGGCTTTTTTTTGTAGCGGCTGGGAATATTCTCATTGATCGGAAAAAAACGACGAAAGCTGTTGCAGGTTTGGTTCAGGTCGTTGAGATGATTCGGAAAAATTCGGTATCCGTTTGGATTTTTCCTGAAGGGACTCGAAATCGCTCAGGGCAAGGATTACTGCCTTTTAAGAGAGGGGCTTTTCATATGGCCGTTCAAGCTCAGATTCCTATTGTTTCGATTATCTCTGGGCCACTTGAACCGCTGGTGAGTATTCGGGATCGTCAAGTCCGAGGAGGAACTCTTAAAGTCCGAGTTCTCCCTCCTGTAGAGACGGTGGGTTTAACTTCCGATCAGATTGAAGATTTTGCTCAGGGAATCAGAAGCAGAATGCTTGAAGCTCTTCCTTCCGTGAGGAGGTAGTGTTTCTTTTGAGTTTCTGGTAATTCTAAAAAAATTGGAGATTTTATGTCAATTTGGATCATTTTAAGTTGGGTTTTGGTAGCTGTTTTGACTGTAATTAACGTGATTGTTTTTTTGAAGCTTAAACAGGCCAGTGAGCAAATGATGAAGATGGCCTTTCCAGGTGCAAAAAACATGAATGATGCGTTAACGAAAATGCAGCAAATGGCTCAAGGCCTCAGTCGGGGTCCTAGAGCAAGCGCGGGAGTTCAAGGGAATATGGATTCACAGTTGAAGGCTGCAATGGAGATGCTTCAAAAGATGCAAAAAGGGGTTAAACGCTAAGAATTTAGTCTTTGACTTAAACTTTTTTCTTGAGTTTTTTGAAGATTTCTTTTTTTATTTAAAAGTTCAGAAAATATCTGGAGCAAAGTTTTACTTGATTCAAGCGGTTCTTTTTGGAATTTCAAAAGCTCAACGATCGATTCTAAAGTGGATAAGCATTCTTTTCGGGGTTCTTTTCGAAGGTCTTGATAAAGAGATTTTTGGGTAGGCGATAAGATGACCCGTTTTAACTTAAGGAGCCAGGGGTTACGCCACCAAAGGGCTTTAGCTTGACTCCAGGATCCATCGAGGATGACAAATCCTTGGATAGGGTTTGGAGGTAGAATGGAACGCCCTTGTCGGTTAATAAAAGAAATGGGTTGATTTATTTTTTCTTTCAGACCACTTCCTAAATAGAGGACTCCCCATTCTGAGGGTTTTGCTTGCTGTCCTAAAGCAACTGAGAGGTTGGGCCATGAGAGGCCTACTTTAAGTACAGAATGAGGTAAGCAAAGATGAGCAATGCGAGCTGACCCCAGTTCATGGTCAGGTTCCTTGGGGTGTTGGAGGATAAGGAACTGAGTTTGAGTGGCAACGGGGCTAATCCAAGAGCATACACAAAGATCAGCAGACTTAAAACACTGAGTACATGGCATCAGAGAGTTATGCGACATAAGAGCATATGAGTCAAAGATTCTTATAGACGTTGAACCATAAAAATGCTAGCGGTTTCAAACATTAGCCTAAACTTGCTAGAGTTGAATGTGCAGACCGAATGTGCAGAAATGAAAAGTGGAAAGATGGCCGAGTGGCTGAAGGCGCACGCTTGGAAAGCGTGTTATGGGTAACACCATACGAGGGTTCGAATCCCTCTCTTTCCGCCATGTTTTTTTCAAATGGCACCCACTTTCCATTGGCCACCCTGATATCGTCTTTTAACCCGTAAATCCATTGGATCAATCTGCAATAAATGGAGCCATTCTTGATCAAACAGTTCTCTTACCACTTCGTGCTTCTGTATGATTCTTTCTATCTCTTCGAGTGGGGCTTCAATAAAAACACTGAGACGAAGTGGGTCATGAACGAATTGATTTCCATCGTGCACCGACTGAATGGGTAGGCCCACACGAAGGTCACCCCCATTTCCTTCAACTACCCCAATTTCGTTGGTTAGGTTGTGGAGTATTTTATTACCGGATCCGAAAACACTGGGAGCTACTGTTGATGCATAATATTGTAAATTAATCCAATTTGTTACTATCATTGGAGCGGTCATAATCAGCTCCAATGTTTTGTAGTTTTGAGGGCTGTCTTTTTTCCAATCATAATCATGTAAGAAAGACCTGCTACCCAGATTCACCGAGCGGGTTCTATTGCGAGGTGCAATAATAAAACAGGCGTTTCCGGCTAGACCCCATTCTGGCCGCACTTCTGACCAGTTTTGTGAACGCTGATGGGCTCGATCATCCAGTACGATTGAACGTGTAGAGAGTCGCTCTTGCCTTGTGTTTTCTGAAGCTCTTGCTAAAGTGTGGGTGACTCCTGCTAACAAAATATGGAGTTTATTTGGAATTTTTTCAGTTTCTAGAATATGGACTTCATCGGTAACGGTTTCATGAACTCCTGCGATAAACCAGGTCCTCTCTGGAATATGAATGCCTTTGAGTGCAATCCCTTTTCGCACATGAGTGTCATTTAATAGATCAGCTAGAAATCGTGCGTTGATGTCACCTGCATGCCCCCCGCAGGCACCACAATCAAGCGATGATCCAAAAGCGTTGTTCGTGGTAACGCTACCATGCCCGAAGAGAAAGACTAAAGGTGAAAAGGATTCGGTGAGCCCCATATGTCTGAGAACTGTCTCAGCGCGGTCTATTTTTTGAGTGTAGTCTAGGATCAGTCCTTGAGAATCGACTACTTCTGACTGGCTAGGACCCACTCCACGCGGATCAAAACGGTGAGGGAGTCGACGTCTTTTTAACCTTTTAATAATAAATAGAAGGGTTCGCCTGATCATTTTTTCAATATAGAGTGCTCCAAAGAGCTCTACATATAAGAAAGAAGATACGGGGTTTTTCCTAAGGCTTCGAAAGAAGCTTGCAACCTGACCGAGTATTATCCGGTTATCAACATTTTTTTGTTGATTTGGCAAGGACTTCTCGTTGACTTCAAAAGCAGGAGTGAGAAGGACAGGGAGTCTGTGCCCTACTTTGCTTTCTCCGATAGGCTTGTAGTCAAAGGGAACACCAAAGAATCCAGCAAACCCAATTGTTTGGAGTTTTTTGTCGATGCTTTCAATGTGACGGCGAAGCATTTCCGAACGGACGTCAATGCAGAATACCAGTTGAGCGTCAGGAAGTTCTTCACTGGATAAAACAGGTAGAATCATTTGGGAGGCAATCTTTTTCTGATAACTGAGTTCAAAAGCAAGTTGAAAGACGTAGTGTCTCCGAAAATGCCCTGCACTTTTTTGCTCAGACCCAGAGCTATTTTCTTTAGAATTACATGCAAAAGAAGCCTGCCAAGCTTGTGTATGCGACGGATTTTCTCTCTGAGAGATGCAAAAGAGAGCAAAATCATAAGCCATGCGGACTGCTAAAAGATCACGAGTTTGTGCCTTATTTTCAACTGAATATCCAAGTTGTCTTTGCCATTCTGAATACTTAAATTGCGAGGCCCAGCCTAACACACTAGCAATGAGGCGTTGCATGTAATGAATTTGACCCTGCTCCGATGAGAAGCCCA
This sequence comes from Oligoflexia bacterium, assembly GCA_903935335.1. Classification (GTDB taxonomy): domain Bacteria; phylum Bdellovibrionota; class UBA1018; order UBA1018; family UBA1018; genus CAIZRG01. Next base: position 69,647 of record CAIZRG010000029.1, on the reverse strand, counting down.
TGCGTTGGAGCATGAAAATGATGGCAAACTCTGAATCTAGTTCTCTCAGTTCTAGTATGAAGGTGTGAAAACCTCTTGCACCTTGTGTCTCCATACTGACGTCTAAGTTTTGTGCTTGTAGCCATCCTTCCCAAAAAGGAAGATTTCTCCAAGGAAAGCGAGCAATTGCTTGCTGTTCATCGAGATAGGACGCACTGTACTTTCCAATATCTGCAATCACTTTAGCGTGCCAATTCTTCTTGATTTCGTATTGTTCACTCCATGCTTTCCAGGTTTCAATGAAGGGTTCCTCTTCCTGGCAGGTTCGAATAAATTCGGGGATATGATGAGGAAGTTCTGGGTCAGTGCGACCGTTGATTTGGAGGGACTCATTGAGGGATGATTCTGTGATTTCCCCACTTTTGAAACGTTCAAGGTAATAATTCAGGGGCATAAAAAGCGATGAGTGGATCACCGGTGCCAAATTTTCCAAAGCAGAATTGAAACTTTCCTGACGTAAGAACCAGAAAGGATTAACCGCCACAGTGTTTTGCAGCGGCCAGGAAGGTGTTGCGATTTGAAGGCTTTTTTTGATTGTGTTTGTAATGTCTAATTTGATTGAGCTTTTCATGGTTTCTTCCCTGGGCTATATACGGTCGAATAACCAACTTGTTCGTTCTGAAAAATATCCACCGTTCCAGAAGTAAACATAGAGCTTGTGGAGTATTGGACTTTTGGGGTCGATCAGAAGACTCGTGCACCAAAGACCACCGACGAAAATAAAATAAGTTACGAAACAAGTCATCCATTGATGTGAGTGTCCCCAGTTCGTTCCCCAAACCCTAGGAACGAGCCCTCCCAGTTTGTGAAGAAGTATGTATTCAATGAAACCACAAAGTGTAGCAGCTCCCATAAAGATGATCGCTAGATGCCCCAGAAATTGAGAGCCCATACTATGGAATTGTTTTCCTGAGAGGCTCATATTCTGAGTCAATCCCAAGAGTAGAACGGCTGTATAAGTGAAGTAAGCTACATAAACACCTCCTGCCAGGCTTTTCCCAAGCACGATGAGTGCAAAACCAAGAATACTTGCAATTACAAGAAATTTTTCTTGTGGTCTTGTATGAATGAATTTGACCTTCTTAGCTTCCTCTACCAAGAACCCCGTAGTGAGAAAGGCGTGAGCTTTATAAAAGCTGTGGGCCACAATATGAAAAAGAGCTAAAGAAAAAGCTCCTAACCCACAAGAGAACATCATCATGCCCATTTGGCTTATTGTAGAATAGGCAAGTTTTTGTTTGATATTGTTCTGAGTGATCATAACAAGGGCACCGAAAACTGCTGTCACTGAGCCAATTCCTGATAGAATTAAATGTGCGATGTCTGCATGTTGAAGAATGGGACTCAGTCTAATGATTAAGAAACCTCCTGCGTTAATGATGCCTGCGTGCATAAGAGCTGAAACCGGCGTAGGAGCCTCCATAGTCTCAGGTAGCCAAAAATGAAAAGGGAATTGGGCAGACTTGGTAATCGCTCCGAGAACAAAAAGTAAACCGATATAAGACAGAATGGAAGTTTCAGGTGTTTTCTCTGAGAGTAGGTGAGTAGCTTGGAATAACTCAGAGAATTCGAAAGTACCAAAAACACGGTAAGTGAATCCGATAGCAAAGATGAGTGCAATGTCGCCCAGGCGGCTCACAATGAATTTTTTACGGGCTGCGCTTATTGATCCCTTGCGCTGGGGACAATAGAGCAACAGCTTATGAAGGCCCAAGCTGGTGAAAAGCCACATTATGAAAAACATGAGTAGATTACTGGAAAGAACCAGCAGTGAAACTGATAACACAGTAAAAAGAAGATAATGAAAGAAGTAACTTTGTCGTTGTTCCCCGTTTAAGTATCTAAGCGAGTAGCGACCAATCGTCGCTCCTAACAAAGTCACCATTAAAAAAATTAAAGTCGAAAGGAAATCGATTCTAAATCCCAGCGATAAATTGACTCGTGTTATCTCTATATTTATAATTTTTAAGGTGACATCGCCTTTCATCCAATGCCATGTATTAAATCCGATTGCTACTAAAAAGAGGATCCACAATACAGCGTGAATGAAGATAATATCCAGTTGAGTTCCATTTAATTTCTTTTTTTTGACTTTATTTGTGACTTGGGTGGAATTTAGATTCATAGCCTCATCCTAAATGGATGGTCTAAATTTGGATAATAGATAATTTATTTGTAATTCATCTATTTTACCGATAAATCGAAAACTATGGATACTTTAAATTACCATCATTTGTACTACTTCTGGATGGTTTGCCACGAAGGAGGATTTACTAAGGCCGCTTTGAAATTACGCCTTTCGCAATCATCAGTCAGCGAGCAAGTCAGTCGTTTGGAGGAGTCCTTCGGTCAGAAACTGATTGCACGCACTACCCGACGTTTCAAACTGACTGAGGCAGGTACTGCAGCACTCAAATATGCTGATATGATCTTTGTGACGGGTAGAGAGTTGATGGACTTCATGAAGCATAGGCCGCCAATCACGAGTCGCCAAAAGCTACGTATCGGTGCGCTAGGTAGTCTTTCTAGGAATTTGCAGGCCGCATTTCTTCAGCCTCTCTTAGAACGAGAGGACGTTCATTTTACAGTGACTGTTGGGGATACAAAAAGACTTTTCCGTCTTCTTCGAGATCATTCTTTAGACATCGTTCTTTCGACTTTTCCCGCAGGTGAAGACGTTTTGGCAGAGCTCTATACTCATCTACTCATTCAGAGCCCATTATGCCTTGTCAGCTCAAAGTCAAGTGTAACGGAAAATGATCTCTCACTCGATACTTTACTTCAAAGTAGACGGATCTTTTTGCCTACTTCAGCTTTAGAAAGCCGCTCCGATTTTGATCATTACGTAGAATCAAAGGGTATCGCCTTAAATATAGTCGGTGAAGTCGATGATGTGGCTTTGTTGCGCGTTTTGGCATTAGCCGGAAAGGGATTAGTGATACTGCCGCGACTGGGAATCTTAGATGACATTGCCAACAAAAGTCTTACGATCTTGCATGAATTTAAAAATATCAAACAGAAATTTTATGCAATTACTCGGCAGAAAAAGTTTCCAAACCCAATGATCTCTGAACTTGTTCGATCATTAGATGTGTGAAGCCTTTTAAAATCTAAACTCGCATTTTAGGTTGTTTTGAAGCAATATCCGCCATGATGAATTCACTTCAACCTCAATTACAGAAGGAAGTATTGCGGCGTCGCACTTTTGCTATTATTTCTCATCCAGATGCTGGGAAAACGACTCTGACTGAAAAACTGCTGCTCTATGGTGGGGCTATCCATTTAGCTGGGGCGGTACGAGCTAAGGCTAACCAACGTCATACGACTTCCGATTGGATGGAGATTGAAAAGCAAAGAGGAATTTCAGTCAGTTCTAGTGTATTGCAATTTGAGTATCAAGGGATTCAGATTAATTTACTGGATACTCCAGGGCATAAAGACTTTTCGGAAGATACTTATCGGACACTGACAGCTGCAGATGCTGCTGTGATGTTAATTGATGCTGCAAAAGGAGTGGAATCTCAGACTCGAAAGCTTTTTGAGGTGTGTCGAATGAGAGGGATTCCAATTTTTACATTCATGAATAAGCTGGATCGACCGAGTCGAGAGCCACTGGATTTGATGGATGAGCTTGAAAAAGTTTTGGGGATCCGCTCTTGTCCTCTGAGTTGGCCGATTGGTCTTGGGGATCGATTTCGGGGGATCTATGATCGTCAAGCAGAGGAAGTTCTCTTCTTTCAGACTGAGGGAGAGGCTAATGTGAAAGGGCGTTTAAAGCCTAAAAAAGTCACTGGAATGGAAGATTCCTTTTTTATTGAACTCTTAGGTAATGGAGATGAAGAAGAGGGTAAGGCTCTTTATGCTGACTTTAAAGCTCAGCTTGAGTTAGTGAGTCATGCGGGGGACTCTTATGATCTGAATCAAGTATTGGAAGGAAAGCTCACTCCTGTTTTTTTTGGAAGTGCAATGAATAACTTTGGAATCCAACGATTTTTGGAGCGGTTCATTGAAATTGCTCCTCCACCTGTGGCAAGGAAAGCAGGAGATTCAGTGATTGATCCAATCTCCACTCGATTCTCAGGTTTTATTTTTAAGATTCAAGCGAATATGGATCCTGCTCACCGGGATCGGGTGGCTTATATGCGTGTTTGTTCAGGTCAATTTAAAAGAAATATGACTGTGAAGCATGTTAGACTAGGCAAAGACCTCAAGCTTTCTAAGCCTCTGCATTTTTTTGCTCAAGAGCGAGTGATGATTGAAGAGGCTTGGCCAGGGGATATTGTTGGTCTTTTAGATACGAGTGGAGATTTAAGGATTGGGGATACTCTGTGTGAAGGAAAACCGTTTGAGTTTGATGGAGTGCCTCGCTTTTCACCTGAATACTTTGCGAGTGTGACGATTTTAGATCCGATGAAGAGAAAGCAATTAAAGAAAGGACTCGAACAATTGGCTGAAGAAGGAGTGGTTCAAGTCTATCGGCAAAAAGGATTAGGAGATAAAGACCCTATTTTGGGAGCTGTTGGGGCACTTCAGTTTGAAGTCTTAGAACATCGTCTTAAAAACGAATACAACGTTTCCGTAAAAATTGAGAAGCTTCCCTACATTCATGCAAGATGGGTGGAAGGTGCGGGTTTAGACACTGATTACTTTGAAAGGAGGGAAGATAGTCGGTGTCTTGAAGACCGAGATCATCTGCCTGTGATTTTGTTTAAGTCAGACTGGGGTTTGAGATGGGTTGAAGAAAATTATAAAACTCTCAAATTTTTTAAAAACTCTCCTCTGGTGAGAGGTCATGTTGAGTCGAGTTGATCATGAATAGTCATGCACTCTTGCTTTCAAAGGCAGATCAGATTTATGAGCTGGCTCAAATTTTGAGTTCTGAAAAAATCATTGCATTTGATACAGAGTTTATTCGAGAGTCCACTTTTTTCCCCATTGTTGAAATTATTCAGATAGCAACTCAAACTCAATCTTGGTTAGTCGATGCTCGAGCTTTTAAGAAAAACTATTCAGAAGGCAATCCCCAATCTTTTGATCCTGGGTTTACCCCTTTACTGGAAGTTTTTAAAAACCCTGGTATCTTAAAAATTGTTCATGCTGCTCAAGGAGATCAAGAGTGTCTGTACACCAGTTTTGGTGAGGTTGCTTCTCCGATCTTTGATACGGCTCTTGCCGGTTCACTTTGTGGCTATGGAGAGTCCATAGGGTTGAGTAAGCTTTTGAAGGCAGTTCTGGATGTCGATCTTGCAAAAGGGCATGCGAGGACGAATTGGTCGGTGAGACCTTTGCCTGAGCAATTGATTGAATATGCTCATGCTGATGTCATCTACTTAGTGGCTCTAGCTCAAGAGCTGATGAGGCAATTAGATCAAGCCAGTCGGAAAGCTTGGGCGTTTGAGCTTTCAGCTCACTGGGAAAAGAAGGCACTCTATCAGTGTGATTTAGAAGGAATTGTTCAAAAGCTTGCTCGTGGTAGACGACTCGATCAGAAAAGTTTTGTCGCACTTTCAGGTCTGGTGAAGTGGCGAGAAGAAAGAGTGAGAAAGCTTAATTTACCCAGGAGGTGGGTTGCTGATGATCAGGTTTTATTGGACTTAGCTCAAGTTCGTCCCAAGGATTTAACTCATCTGAGTGCTTTTCGAGGTTTGAGCAAAGGAGAGCTCAAAAACAGTGGGCAAGCCATTTTAGAAGCACTTCATCAAAACGATGAAACCCAAATAGTCGCGGGTTCTAAAAACTCCAGAGCGAGAACTCCGAGCCAAGAAGAGTCTCAAGTTTTAGATTTATTGCGGTGTTATGTTGGAATGCTAGCTGATCGGCATAAAATTGGGGTCAAGCATTTGCTGAACTCCTCTCAGCTTTTGGCTTTGCTACGATGTTCTGCTCAGGATTCAAAAGAGTTGAATCGCTTAGGGATTCTCACCGAGGAAGCTGCAAACCTGATTGGTGAAGATTTGATAGCAATACTCAAGGGTCAAAGAGCTCTTTTGATTAGAGCCAACCAAATTGAAATTATAAAAGTCACACAGGTGTGAAGTTTGCTTCATCGAAGAGATTGAAGGTTATCCTTTTTATCGAGTTCGCTTAACTCTTGGTATCCTCCAATGAGTTGATCCCCATGAAAAATTTGGGGGAGAGTTTTCATTCCAGATTTTTGAAACAGGGACTCCCATTGTGCATCATTGTCATGAGAGACCAGAGTTTCAGTAAATGGAATTCCTCTTTGTGTGAGGAGTTGTTTGGCCTTCAGGCAATAAGGACAGTTTTTCATAGTGTAAACATGGATAGATGCATTCATTGTCATAGTTTTCGAGCCATTCCTTTCCGAGTGAGTCCATAGATCATGAATTCTTGACGGCAACGCGAGAGCTGTGCCGCTTTCATTTTAATGATTCCCATTTGTCGAATATGGCTCAAAATTTCTGGAATTTCATGAGTTATTTTCCAGTGATTGAGCTTTAAAGTTAAAAAGACACCCAGGAGAGACTCCTTCATGCGAGAAGCAAGGCGATCCACAGCAAAAATAGAAACTCGAGGCTCGACATTCATGTCTAAGAGTAGCCATTGAATAGAGTCGGGAAGCTCTTCACGTAAGACTTGGGCTACAGGTCTTTGAATGTGTTGGAAATGGGGATTTTTTAAAATTTGATCATCCATTTTCCCAGGATCAATTCCGATGACGTGAAGTCCTCTTAAAAGAAGCGCATAAGAAGCTCCACCTGGGGCACTTCCAAGTTCAAGAGCAGTGTCATTTCTAAGAAGCGGTGCCTGAGACCAAAGAATGGCTTCTTCCAGTTTGAGGTAGGCTCTTGAAGGTGCTTCATTCGGGAGGATCAGTTCGGGAACTCCTCCTGGCCAGGGGGAGTGGGAAGTCGTGTGAAGGTGACCTCCTAACCAGACTTGATTTTCATCCAGCAAAATAACATCAAAAACAAGTTCTTGAGGTTTGGGTGAACGAGGTTTTTCAAAGAAATGAGGGACATCTTTGCGAAGATCTTTCTCAAGGGTGAAACTTAAAGTTTTTGGATCGTATCCTAGGGGTTCTTTTCCGGGTGGATAGAAATCTCGTTGCCAGACATGGAGATGAGGTTTGAGAAGAGGATAGATGGATTTTAGGGTTTCAGCGGTTTGGAAAATAGTCTTAGAATTTCTTGGGCTTCCTCCTAGAGAAACACCATAAGCTCTAGCAAAAATTGAGTGAAGGATAAAATCAAAAGGTATTTCAGTAGGTTGAGTGTTTTTAAAGGTCAAAAATCCGGGTCGAGAATAGGCAAATTTAAAGTCAGGATGGGCAGAGCCCAGCTCTTCTTTTAAAGCTTTTTCAGCACCTTGTTGACAGACAGTAAAAAGAAAATGTGAGCTAGATTGTAATCTCAATTCCTGTAATTTCCTTTAAGGAGCGCTCTAAAAAATGAAGGAGTTCGACGCCTTCTCCTTTGTCGTCTATCCAAAGTCCTGAGCTTGGATCTAAATCAAAATGATAAGCGATTCCGCGTGAGGCTAAGGCTAGCCAAAGCTGTTCTACAGAGGGTTGGAGGCTGAGAATACACTTGGAGTGGTTAGATAGAGTCAGGATCAAAGAGCCTTGGGACTGCTCACATTCGATCTGATCTGGATCAATCGATTCTAGAGCTCGTTCAATTTTTTCAAAAGTTTCTTGGACTTGCTTTCTAAAATGAGCTTTCATAGAAGACTCCACTTGACCTGTTGTTCAGTATTGCGGATATCATGAATCCATGTCTGATTCAAATTTCTGTCCCTGTGGTTCTGAACTTCTTTTGTCGGAGTGTTGTCTTCCTGTCATTGAGGGCAGAGAAAAAGCAACTTCGGCAGAAAGACTCTTGAGAGCACGATACACTGCTTTTACTCGAGGGGAGATCGATTTTATCCTTGCAACTCATCACTCTCGAACACGTCATGAGTTAAAGCGCGATGAAATCGAAGACTGGTCAAAAAATTCAGAGTGGTTAGGTTTAAAGATCATTCAGGTCGATCCACGGGAAAAAGCAGTAGAAGAACCAGGGGGAGTCGATCATGAAAAAGAAACCCTTGTTTTTGTCGCTTATTACAAAGATCGAAGAGATGCTCCAGGAGATCCTAAGACTCATGAGCATTGGGAGAAAAGTTTTTTTGAAAAAGAGAATGGGGATTGGAGATTCCTTGATGCTCAAAGGATTCAAACAGGAACAGTTCGTAGAACCGAGCCAAAAATGGGTAGAAATGATCCTTGTTCTTGTGGGAGTGGTAAAAAATTTAAAAAATGTTGTATCATGAATTTTCAAAAAATATGAAACGAAGTTCTATTGTGACAATTGGATCAGTTCTAGTGTCAATCCTTATAGTAGGTGTGACGGTAGCTTGGTTTTCTTTTACTTGTTTATCTTTTAGTCCTGTTCCTTGGCCGGATGGATCTGCGTTTTATCTTCCTTCATTATCACTTTTAGCTTGGCCTCCTCGGTGGGTTATGCATAGTCAAGCTGCATTCATCCCATCCTATGATATCGCGAATTTCAATATGATGCCCCTCTTGCCTGCTCTTCTTGGGATAGGAATGCATTTGGGATTAGGTAAGCTTCTAGGTGCCACTTTGGCGATTAAGTTTATCAGTCTTCTGGGTCTTGGTATTTGGGCATGGATGCTAGGGTATTGGACCTGGAGATTGACTCAATCGATATTATTAAGTTTTATTTTAGGTTTGGTTGCCTTATGGGATCCGATTTGTCGTTGGGGAACTTTGGTGGTTCGTAGTGAGATCTGGATTGGATTGCTTTGGCTCATGATTTTGATGGAGCTTCATGCGTTTCAGTCAGAGGACCACTCAGTTTTGAGGAAGGATAGTCGGCGATTTTGGTTGATTTCTTTATGGCTTGCTTTGGCGGCCTATTTTCATTTTGAAGCGATTATTCTAGTTCCTGCAACATCTATAGGGCTTTTTAAAATTCAAAATAATCTGCAGAAAGAATTAAAAAATTGGATTAAAAGACTTTTTGCAGTAGGACTGAGAACTTCTTTATTTTTAATTCCGTGGGGAGTTTATATTTTAGCTCATCCTTCTCTTTTTTTAGAGCAGATGGGTAGTCAGTTTAGTCGCCTGAGTGGTATTAATTCATGGATTGCAAACCCCTATCTTTTCTTTCATAGTCTGTTTCTTTCGATTGGAAATCCTGAAGGCTTGCCTAAATTTTTTAATTTGGCAAAAGGTTTTTTTTGGCTCATGGTGATCCTCTTGAGCGGTCATTTTTTATATTTTTTCGTTTTGATGGTAAACAAAAAAATTCGTTCAGAAAATCGAAATCAAATAGAGCTCTTTCTTGCTGCAGGTGTGGCCTTTTGGACAAGCTTATACCTTTGGTGTTCTAAACCTGAGGTTTGGTTTATTACTCTGTGTCATTTGACTTTATGGCCTTGGTTAGCCATTTTTTTTATGATGAAATTATCTCGTTCATCCACTTTCTCAGGATTTTCTTTAGGACGTTTTTGTGTGGGAGCCTATGCTGTTTTGTCGTTAGCAGCCAATATTTCGATCCAGTTTAAAATGCCTGCTTCTTATTCTTGGTCTGCTTACAGTCAGTGGGTGGATTGCATTGAACGAGTGGCTGGAGATCAGTCTAAGAAACATCCGCTTCGAGTTTGGCAAACCTCTCTTCCGGATGTTTTGGTTGAGCTTTCTTTTCGGCACCCAAGTTGGGATTTAACGCGATTCTTAGATTTTAGTGAATTTCAAGAGCGTGCCTGGGATTTTTTAGAAAAAACGGATCTGATCATTATGAGTCGATTTGGATTAGTTTTATCAGGATTAAACGGAGATCTGTCTATTTACGAAGGCCCTCAAAGATTAGAGGATCCTCGTTATCTCCTAGAGGATCCATTGCGTTCCTTTGTGACAGAAATGATTTTAAAGCGTTTACCGAGTGAGCAACCCAATCAGTGGATTTGGAGAGTATGCCATGTGGGTCCATTTTTTGCCGATATTGCTTATCGGAACTCGAGGAGTGATTCTATTTCTTATTTGCGGACTAATTGAGTATGATATTTAAAAGGTAAAGCTTCATGAGAACCACACGTTTTGTTCATTCTTCCCTGGGTCGATTTTTGAAGTTTTTCAAATTACTGATCATGGAGGAAAAAGAAGATCTTTGGATTTTGGTGATCTATGGAATTTGGGTGGGGATTTGTTCCTTGGTTGTTCCCATTGCTGTTCAGACCTTTGTGAATACCATCGGTTTTGGTTTGTTGATTCAACCCATCATTGTACTGACATTTATTGTATTTACCTTTTTGACTTTTTCAGGAGCTATGCGGGCTTTACAGGTTTCTGTGGCTGAGATTCTTCAGCAGAGATTGTTTTCAAAAATCGCCATGGAAATGGCTATGCGGATTCCTAGGTTAGATTCAAAGATCTTTCGTGAAAATCAAGGTCCTGAATTAGTGAATCGTTTTTTTGATGTAACAGTCATTCAAAAAACAACCACTCTTTTGATTTTAGATGGAGCTGTGGTTGTTTTACAGATTATTTTTGGAATGCTTCTCCTAGCGTTTTACCATCCTTTTCTTTTAGCTCTTAATTTAATTATTATTATTTTTGTTTCTGTTTTTTTTGTTCGACTGGGAAATAGAGCTATTGAGTCAAATATTCAAGAGTCTAAATCAAAACACTCGGTTGCAGTTTGGCTTCAGGAGCTTGCTAAAAATTATGAATCTTTTCGGTCTACTCAATCTAGAAATTTTGCTTTAAAAAAGGCAGATTTATTGACAACAGAATATATTGTGAGTGCAAAAAATCATTTTACTTATTTATTTAAACAGGTTGTTGCTGCGATTGTTCTTCAAATTGCAGCCAGTGTTTTATTGTTAGGGCTAGGAGGTTGGTTAGTGACTCAGGGGCAACTGACGTTAGGTCAGTTGGTTGCTTCTGAGCTGATTGTAAGCTCTGTCGTTTCAGGAATTGGAAAATTTGGTAAATATCTTGAAAGTTATTATGATTTAGCAGGTGCTTTGGATAAAATAGGATATATTTTTGAATTACCACTTGAACGATTGGGAGGGGAAAGTGTATCGGAAAGAAGCTCTGAATTCCCCTTAATCCGAGTCCGAGACCTTCAGATTTTTGGACAGCATGAATCTCGCCAATCTCCTTTGAATTTTGATTTAAGTCTAGGATCCAAAACAGCTATTGTAGGTTTGGGTGGATCTGGAAAAACTCGGTTCATTCGTCTTCTTTATGGTCTTGAAAAGCCTCAAGCCGGAAGAATTGAGATTGAAGGGCTTGATTATCAATATGCCTCTTTAGAGAGTATTCGTTCAAAAGTTTTCTATGTTTCTGAGATTCAGCTTTTTGATGGAACACTGCTTGATAACATTCGATTATCTCAATCCAAAGCAGGTATTGATATTTATGAAATTCAAAATGTACTCAGAGAATTAGGTTTGGAAGAGCCGATCAGTGCATTACCTCAAGGTCTTCATACTGTTATTTCAGGTGGGCAGTATCCTCTTTCAACGACTCAAGCTCAAAAAATTATGATTGCAAGAGCAATCGTAGCAAAGCCTAAACTTATTCTTTTTGATGATATTTTTGATCACTTAGATCCTCAATCAGATCCTTCTTGGGCAAATTTTTTAATAAGAAAAAACAACGAATTTTCTGTTTTATTTACTTCAAGGAAAAAGGAGCAGATTCATTTTTGTGATCAAGTGATTCTATTAGATGGCTATAGATATCCAGATTAACCTTTTCTGGAGCACCATAGAGAGGGTTGTATGTTTGATGAAATCTTAAAGCTCGAACGAAATCTGAGTTCTCTCACTCAAGTCGCACCTAAAAGACGATTTAAGAGTATTGGACAGGCGTTATCTGCAGGTTTAGTTCTCTGGTGTACAATCATGGTGATGGTTCCTTGGCAGCAGACTTCAATGGGGAGTGGGAGAGTGGTTGCATACTCACCCACAGAGAGGCAGCAGCATGTGGATGCTCCGGTCGAAGGAAAGCTGGTCCGGTGGTTTGTCCATGAGGGATCTCATGTGGAGGAGGGTGATCCCATTGTAGAGATATCGGATAATGACCCAGATCTTCTCAATCGTTTGCAAGTTGAAAAAGATGCGATTCAAGCCAGGCTGAATGCTGCTCAGGTTTCAAAGGAGACTGCTTTGATTAATTTGAATCGGCAAAAATCTTTGTCAGAGCAAGGTTTAAGTTCGAGGCGTTCGTTTGAGCTAGCCAAGCTTGAGCATGCAAAGTATTTGACGGATGAGGCAAATACTCGAATGGAACTCATGCGGATTGATACTCGGCTAGCACGTCAGAGTACTCAGTTTGTTCGAGCTCCTAGAAGTGGATCGATTTTAAGGCGAATGGCAGGAGAAAGTTCGGTCTTGGTTAAGACAGGTGAGCACTTGCTTTCTTTAGTTCCGGATACAGACTCAAGAGCGGCTGAGGTCTGGATTCCTGGGAATGATGTCTCCTTAATTCATCGAGATCAGGTTGTACGTTTGCAGTTTGAGGGTTGGCCCGCCATGCAATTTAGTGGATGGCCTTCTGTTTCTACAGGGACTTTTGCAGGGCGAGTAGCTGTTATTGATGCTGCAGATAGTGGAGATGGGAAGTTTAGAATTTTAATTATTCCAGAGCCTAACAATCCTTGGCCTTCCAGTCAGTATCTTAGGCAAGGTGTTCGAGTGCATGCTTGGATCCTTTTAGGTCGTGTTAAGTTGGGTTATGAGCTTTGGAGGAAGTTTAATGGCTTTCCCCCTGCTATGGAGGGTCCGCCTCAATGGATGAAAAAATCAAAATAGGAAAGTTTATTATTAGGTTTCTAACGAACAGTTTTTGGAAGAATCAGTAAATGCTTACTTTTAAGTGTTTTTTATTATTTTTTTGTTGGGTTAGTAAAAGTTTTGGAGCTTCTGTTCTGACTTTGAGTGAAGTCATTGATGCAGCTCAGCTGAATTATCCTTTGATTTTGTTAGCTGAAGCAGAAGCTAGAAAAGCACAAGGAGAGCTTCAGTCGGCTTATGGTGGGTTTGATCCAGTGATGAAAGCTGCACATTCAAAATCTAGGATAGGTTATTACTCTAATAATTATATGGATTTCAGTGTAGAACAGCCCACAGGTCTTTGGGGAACCCGTCTGTTTGGAGGTTGGAGGAAAGGAGATGGCAATTTCCCGATCTATGAGGCCAAAATGGCAACTTTTACAGACGGTGAGTTTCGTGCTGGACTGGAGGTTCCTCTCTTAAAAGGAGGTCCTATTGATGAGCGTCGAATGACGATCATGACTTCAGAACAGGGGTTCAAGGGAGTTCAAGCCAATGTTTCGTCTCAACGACTTGAAGTGGTCAGACAGGCTTCTTGTAAATATTGGGATTGGGTTTTTACAGGTCAAAAAATTATAATTATGAAAGAGCTATTAGAAATTGCAGTATTGAGGAGTGATGCCATTCAAAAGAAAGTTTGGCATGGCGATACTCCAGAGTTTGATCAGACGGATAACGAGCGATCTGTTTTGCAAAGACAGTCCAATGTGATTGCAGCAGAAAGAGCTTTTCAGAAGGCATCTTTTGAGTTGTCTCTTTATTATCGAAATTCTGCTGGCGAGCCCCGTATCCCATCTATAGATTTTTTGCCGAGGGTTTTTTCTTCGAGTGAATTGAGTCAACTTATTGAAAAAGCTGAAAAAAGTAATAATTTTTTATCCAATCATCCTGAGGTAAGAAAAATAGCATTTCAATTACAACAAGTAGATACACAAGCTCGTTTCGCTCAAAATCAGCTTTTACCTCGTTTCGATTTCCATATCGGAATTTATTCAGATTTTGGAGTGAATGCAGGAAATTCGTATCTTCCCCCAACTCAATATCCTAGCGAGCTTCGTATGGGTCTTGTTTTAGAATTCCCTCTTTTCTTCCGAGGAGCGAGGGGTCAAGTCAAGGCTAGTTTAGCAGCTATAGATCGAGTTTTGGCATCTCAGCAGTTCATCTTAAATCGCTTAGAAATGCAGTTGAAGGACTCAGTTTTGGCAATGAAAGCAGCTTATTCACGTCTTTTGTTAGTTAAAGATGAGGTGAAGCTTTCTAAAAAGCTTGAGGCTGCTGAGCGGATTCGAGCTGAGCATGGAGACAGTAGCATTCTGATTGTCAATTTAAGGGAACAGACAACTCGAGATGCAATGGTCAAAGAGATTGAGGCTTTTGCTGATTTTCATAAAGCAAAAGCTGATTATGAGGCTGCTCAAGGTCTTTCTCATATTGACAGGTAAAGAACTTGACTTGATTCATAAATCCAGTAAAAACTGATAAAATCATGGAAAAATCTTTAGAAGAACTGATCTCACTCAGTAAAATTCGATCTGCTGTGATTCGGGTGAGTAACCTTATATTTTTAGGTAAATCCAAAGACGTGTCTGGACCTTGGGCAGTTTCTTTTCTTGAATCAGCCGGTAGTCTCGTATGTGGAACGAATCAAGTCCCTGATGAAATCTCTGATATCCAGCAGGCAATTTGGCGAGTGATTCGAGAAAATGGAGCTCAACTTGTAGTTGTTATTGGAGGAACCGGTTTAAGTTCACAGGACGTGACTCCAGAAGCAGTTGAAGAAATTTGTGACTTTGTAATTCCTGGGTTTGGAGAGTGTTTCCGTTTGGAGGCTTCTCGTCAGACTTCAGTGGGGTGGCTCAGTCGGGCTATGGGCGCTTTGATTGAACGATCCATTATTCTTGTTCTTCCTGGAAACTTAGAGGCTGTCAAGCACGGTCTTAACGCTGTGAGTAGTTTTTTGCCTCAAGCAATACGAAGTGCTCAAGAAGGCGGACCCGGCGAATAATTTGATGTCAGAATCTCTTTCTGTTACTGCTCGGTTAGTTCCATTTGAGCCTTTGAGTTGCTCACTTGAGTTTGATGCAAAGGTTGAATTCGAGGGGATGAATTTAAAAATTCAGTATGGAATGAGAGGAGATTGTCACTCTATTTTATTTCCAAAGCTGAGTCCTATGCCCAAGAGGATTCCTGGGCTTTGGGAGCATACTTGCTTTGAGGCATTTTTTACGTGGAAGAAAAATTCTGTTTATTGGGAGTTGAATCTTTCTCCTTCTGGGGATTGGAATCTTTATTTTTTTAAGGGCTATCGTCAAGGGCAAGTCGAAGAAAAGAGAGTAGTGTCTCTCATTCAGCAGCAGACTCAGTCTTGCTCCAAAGAGTGGATCCAGACCGTAGAAATTGATATTCGTTCTCTTTTTGGAGAAGAAGACAAGGTAGAGTCGGGATCTTCCATTTGGATAGGGTTGTCGGCTGTGATTGAGCAGCTCAATCAGACTAAAACCTATTGGGCGATTCGACATACTCAGTCTCGACCTGATTTTCATTCTCCCGATAATTTTTGTCTTGAGTTGAGCTTGCCATAGAGAACCTCATGGAGTATTGGAGTTTATCGAAATGATACAATTTGGAATTGATGTTTTGCTCAATGATTCAAAATTAAGGCAAGAGCTCAAAGGGAAACGCGTTGCTCTCCTAGCTCATCCCGCATCATTAACTCAGCAAATGGTTCATTCAATGGATGCCCTGGCCCAATGTCCTGAAATTTCTTTAACAGCAGCTTTGGGTCCTCAGCATGGCATGCGTGGTGAAAAGCAAGATAATATGGTGGAGTCTCAGGACTTTATGGATACTGTGCATCAAATTCCAGTTTTTAGTTTGTATGGTGAGGTGAGAAGACCCACTCCAGTCATGCTTGAGACTTTTGATGTTTTACTGGTAGATCTTCAAGATGTTGGGACGCGGGTTTATACTTTTTTGACAACTCTCCTTTATGTGATGGAAGCTTGCGCTCAGGCTAAAAAATCAGTCTGGGTGTTGGATCGACCCAATCCTGCAGGAAGGCCTGTTGAAGGCTCCTTACTCTTGAAAGAGTGGACTAGTTTTGTAGGAGCTGCTGAGTTTCCAATGAGGCACGGCTTGACTTTAGGGGAAGCAGCTCAATGGTTTTTTAAGAAAAAACGCTTGAACCTGGATCTGAAGGTGATTCCGATGAGGGGATATGATCCAACACAAGGTCCGGGTTATGGTTGGCCTGAAGCAACGGTGAGTTGGGTGAGTCCTAGTCCGAATGCTTCTTGCTTATCCATGGCACGGTGCTACCCTGGAACGGTATTATTGGAAGGAACCTGTCTCAGTGAAGGTCGCGGAACAACTCATCCTTTAGAAGTCCTAGGAGTGCCTGATTTAGATAGTCTAAAAATTTTAAAAAAAATGGAAGTTCTTGCTCCAGAATGGCTGAGGGGTTGCAAGCTTCGAGCGTGTTATTTTCAGCCTACTTTTCAAAAACATGTAGGAAAAATATGCTCAGGGTTTCAAATCCATGTCGATGGTCAGTGGTATGAGCATCAATTATTTAAGCCCTATCGCTTGATTGCTTTAGCAATGAAGGCGATTCGAAAGCTTTTTATAAACTATGAACTTTGGAGAGATTTTCATTATGAATATGAGAATGAAAAGCTGGCGATTGATTTGATCAGTGGAGGTCGACTTCTTAGGGAGTGGGTGGATGATCCTCAGGCAAATCCTGAAGATTTAGATAAAAAGCTAAAAGCGGATGAAAAAAACTGGCAAGAAGATCGGATAGAGTTTTTAATCTATCCTTAGGCAGTCTATTTGGAGACAGTCTATTGTCTGTTTGGAATGAAGGGGTGCATCATGAAATTTGAAGGTCAGGCGATTCGCTGCTCGATATTAGAACCTGCGTTAGACTCGCTCATCGTAGAGTTGCAATTTAATCTGCAAGAAGACTCCGTAAACAAACTGAATGCCGTGGCTCTCAAAGAACTTTCTCAGGTTGTTCATCAGATCCGAACAAACCCAAAAATCCAAGGACTTTTAATTACGAGTGGTAAGGATTGCTTTATTGTGGGAGCGGATGTGACTGAGTTCTTAAGTCATTTCAAAAAATCAAATGAAGAGCTCAGTGAATGGCTGAAGCAGACGAACGACTTGTTTTCACAAATTGAGGACTTCCCCTTCCCCGTAGTGAGTGCAATCAACGGCTTTGCGTTAGGTGGAGGATTTGAGCTAGCACTTGCGACTCATTACCGAGTGATGTCGGTTGACACTAAAGTCGGACTTCCTGAAACTAAATTAGGTATTTTTCCAGGATGGGGGGGGACGGTCAGGCTTTCTCGACTGATTGGAGCAGAGAATGCCATTGAGTGGATTGCTGGAGGGGAGCAATGGGATGCAGAGGCTACCTTAAAAGTGGGGGCAGTCGATGCGCTTGTCTCGACCGACCGGGTAAGACAAGTGGCTCTTGAGCTTTTGAAAAAGGCTATTACAGGACAGTTGGATTGGAAAGCCAGGCGAGAGGAGAAGGTGAGGCCTCTAAACTTAAATGCAATCGAATCGACGATGGTTTTTGAAAGTGCAAAAGCGTTTGTGTCAAAGCAAGCAGGGCCACACTATCCTGCTCCTTTGCTCGCTATTGAGGTGATGCAAAAGGGATCGTTTAAAAATCGAAATGAAGCTTTGGCGATTGAAACGGTTGGATTTGTGCAAGTCGCTAAAACTCCTGTGGCCCATGCCTTAGTGAGTATTTTTTTGAATGACCAATGGATTAAAAAAAATAGTAAAAAAATTTCAAAAGAAGCAAAATCAATTTCAATGTCAGCAGTAGTAGGTTCTGGGATTATGGGAGGAGGGATTGCCTATCAGTCAGCTTCCAAAGGAATCCCAATTTTAATGAAGGATATTTCTTCTGCTGCTATTGAAATTGGGCTGAAAGAAGCAAATAAGTTGTTACAAAAGCAAGTCAGTCGCAATAAAATAACTTCTGTTCAAATGGGTCAGGTTTTATCAAGTATCCGTTCCACTTTGTCTTATGGAGATTTTCAAGCCACTGATATTGTAATTGAAGCAGTTGTTGAAAAAGAAGAAGTCAAAAAATCGGTCCTAGCTGAAGTAGAAAAATCAGTAAAGCCTGGCACTATTTTATCAAGCAATACATCTACGATTTCGATATCCCGGTTAGCAGAAGAGTTAAAGCACCCTGAGAATTTTTGTGGAGTTCATTTTTTTAACCCGGTTCACCGGATGCCTTTAGTAGAAATTATTCGGGGGAAAAAAACGAATGATCAAACGATTGCAACTGCAGTAGCCTATGTCACAAAAATTGGAAAAACGCCGATTGTTGTCAATGATTGTGCTGGATTTTTTGTCAATCGAGTTTTATTTCCTTATTTTGCCGGATTCATGAAGTTGCTCCAAGAAGGAGTTGCTTATTCAAGAGTGGATCAGGTGATGGAAAAATTTGGTTGGCCCATGGGCCCTGCGTATCTTTTAGATGTAGTGGGAATGGATACTGCCTATCATGCCAATCAGGTCATGGCTAGAGAGTACCCCGATCGGATGAAGCACTCTGAAAAGACTGCGATTGATCTTTTGTATGAGAAAGGTCGGTTTGGTCAAAAAAGTTCTGAAGGGTTTTATGCCTATTTTCTTGATAAAAAGGGATTTCCTAAGAAGGAGATCGATCCTAGAACTGACGAACTTCTAAAGACTGGGGTGGCTTCTAAATTTCAATATCCCAATTCTTCTGTGACTGATTTAGAGATTGTCGAGCGACTCATGCTTCCTATGTTATTTGAGTCCTCTCGTTGTTTAGAGGAGAAGATTGTGAGTCACCCTGCAGAAGTAGAGTTGGGTCTTGTTTATGGTTTAGGGTTTCCTCCTTTTAGGGGAGGTGTTTTACGATATGCCGAGTCGATTGGAATTTCAGAAATTGTGAAGCTTGCAAAAAAATATTCAAAATTAGGAAAGCTTTATGAGCCTACTCATCAGATCCTGCAGCTTGCACAATCTGGAGAATCATTTTGATTCAAGCTTTGAGGAGAGAAATAGAATGAAAGAGGTCGTCATTGTTGATGCAGTTCGTACTCCTATGGGTCGCTCTAAAGGAGGGATGTTCCGAAACGTTCGTGCTGAGAATCTTTCTGCACAGGTGATTCAAGCTCTTCTCAATAGAAATCCAAAGATTGATCCAGCTGAGGTCGAAGATGTTATTTGGGGTTGTGTGCAGCAAACCTTGGAGCAGGGTTTTAATATTGCTCGTTTTGCTTCGCTTATGACTTCAATTCCTCACACAGCGAGTGCACAAACCGTCAATCGTCTCTGCGGCTCCTCGATGACAGCTCTTCATACGGCTGCTATGGCGATTATGACTGGGCATGGAGATGTATTTATCGTAGGTGGAGTAGAACATATGGGCCATGTGCCCATGACTCATGGGATTGATCCGAATCCAACCTCCAGTAAATATTTTTCGAAAGCATCAGGAATGATGGGTTTAACTGCTGAATATCTTGCTAAAATTCATAAAATCACTCGAGAATCTCAAGATCAATTTGCCCTGAGGTCCCATAAAAAGGCCCATGAAGCCCAAGAAAAGGGGAGGTTTAAAAACGAGATCCTCTCTATTTTAGGGCATGATGAGGGAGGAGAATTGAAGCTTTTTGATTATGATGAAGTGATTCGATCAGATACTAATCTTGAGGTTCTTTCAAAGCTTAAGCCTGCTTTTGATCCGAAAAATGGCACAGTGACTGCAGGCAACTCTTCTGCCATCTCGGATGGAGCTTCAGGGTTACTGGTGATGTCTTTAGATCGAGCAAAGAGCTTAGGAATTAAGCCCATGGCCAAAGTTCGGGGGATGGCTACCTCAGGATGTGATCCTTCAATCATGGGTTATGGTCCTGTGCCCGCTGTGCAGAAAGCCTTGAGTCGATCAAAAATGAAGGTTTCTGATATTGATTTGTTTGAACTCAATGAAGCTTTTGCGGCGCAGTCTCTTCCTGTTTTAAAGGATTTAGGACTTTTGGATCAGCTTGAACAAAAGGTGAATTTGAATGGAGGGGCTATTGCTTTGGGGCATCCCCTCGGATGTTCAGGGTCACGAATCATTGGGACTTTGCTTCATCTGATGCAGTCTAAGGGTGCCTCCACCGGAGTAGCAACCATGTGTATTGGACTTGGACAGGGTATTGCTACAGTTTTTGAACAAGAGTAAGGTGTTTTAATATCCAATTAAAACACCTGGAGGGCTCTATGAAATATAAAGAACCTAATGCAGTCGGATCTCTTGTTCAATTTGACAATCAGTATGGAAATTATATTGGGGGACGATGGATTGGGCCTGTCAAAGGTCGGTTTTTTGATGTGATTTGCCCTGTCAATGGGAAAACTTATGCTCAAGTAGCTCGTTCCGATGAAGCAGATGTGGAGTTAGCGTTGGATGCCGCTCATGAAGCTTTTCATTCTTGGCGTCGGGTCAGTGTCGCTGAGCGATCAAATATCCTTTTAAAGATTGCAGATCGTTTAGAGAAAAATTTAGAAAAATTTGCGGTCATTGAGACTTGGGGGAACGGGAAACCGATTCGTGAGACTTTGGCTGCAGATATTCCATTAACAATTGATCATTTTCGTTATTTTGCAGGAGTGATTCGTGCTGATGAAACTGGACTTTCTCAAATTGATTCAAACACAATTTCTTATCACTATCGAGAGCCTTTAGGGGTCGTAGCACAGATCATTCCTTGGAATTTCCCTCTTTTGATGGCTGCCTGGAAAATTGCTCCAGCTTTGGCTGCGGGTAACTGTGTCATTCTTAAGCCTGCTGAACAGACACCAATTTCAGTTCTATTATTTGCTGAGTTAGTTGGGGATCTTCTTCCTCCTGGTGTTTTTAATATTGTAAATGGATTTGGAATTGAGGCAGGCAAACCTCTAGCCTCTTCTAAGAGAGTAGCCAAAGTTGCTTTTACTGGAGAAACTTCTACGGGTCGATTAATCCTTAAGTATGCTTCAGAAAATATTATTCCTGTTACAGTAGAGCTAGGGGGTAAGAGCCCAAATGTCTTTATGGCTGATATTTTTGATCAGGATGATTCTTTTCTCGAAAAATGCTTAGAAGGTTTTGCAATGTTTTCTTTAAATCAAGGGGAAGTTTGTGCCTGTCCTTCTCGAGCTTTGATTCAGGAGTCCATTTATGATCGGTTTTTAGAGCGGGCTTTATCACGAGTTTCTAAGATTAAGGTCGGAAATCCTCTGGATACGGAGACAATGATGGGAGCTCAAGCGTCCTTTGAACAGTTAGAAAAAATTCAGTCTTATGTTCAAGTCGGGAAGGATGAAGGGGCTCGATTGCTCGTTGGAGGTCAGAGGGCTAAGCCTTTTGGCTTGGAAGGGGGGTATTATTTTGAACCCACCGTGTTTGAGGGACAAAACCAGATGCGGATTTTTCAAGAAGAAATTTTTGGGCCTGTGCTTTCAGTCGCTCGATTCAAGGACCCACAAGAAGCGATTCGAATTGCTAATGAAACCCCTTATGGTTTGGGTGCAGGCATATGGAGCCGGAATGTCCATACGGCTCATGAGTTTGTTTCCCGGGTTAAGGCTGGAAGGGTTTGGGCAAATTGCTATCATCTCTATCCTGCTCACGCAGCTTTTGGCGGATATAAGGAATCGGGAGTGGGTCCAGAAACTCACAAAATGATGTTGTCGCAATACAGTCACACTAAAAATGTTTTAGTTTCTTATGACGTTAAGCCCATGGGGTTTTTTTAGCCGTTTCTGAGTGTAGTTGAGTTGGCAAATGGACATCGATTTTTGTTGTAATCTTTGAGATGGAAAATCATACTGTTTAAAGCTTAGCGCTGTGAATGGAGTCACCCCGATAAAGGCGAAAATGGAAAGCGAACAGTCGTCAATTAAGCCCAATCAGTTTTTTCATCAATATGTCCATCTCATGGAGTCTGAGGTTGGCTGTACTGGAAAATCTTTACATGAGGTCCTATCCAGTTACCTCAGGCTTAAATCTGAGCATTCAAATCTGGCTGCTCGACTTGAGGATTTAGAAATTTCAAGTGCTGAGGTTATTAGCTCAGAGCAGTATCATCAGATGATGGGGGCTTTGAATCGTTTACAAGTGCTTCAAAAAAAGATTTTACAATCAGGAAGTTCTCCTCAGGAGCATCCTTGGTATGGCATTGCTCATTTCCAACACAACCCTGAAGAGTTTGACCCTCTCAATAGAATGCTGCGTTTTGTATTGATTCACCTCAATAAACTTTGGGTTGAAATTCAATCTGTTCCTCTTTTTTTAAATACTTTGGGTCAAGTTTCTTTGGTTGAAATGCAGTCTATTTTTGAGTGGGTTTTATCGAGTCCAGATTGGACTGAGCGGATTTCTCAGCCTAAAGTGATTCCTGGGTTAGTGCAGTTGGACTCAAGAAAGATGATTCTCGATTTTGCCCGAGATGTTCGCAGTTTAAGGCTTCTTCGGGAAAAACTAGAATTTAAAGAAGATAAAAAGTATCTTCAAGAAGATTTTTTACAGTCTGGATTAGATTTTTTATCGGAAAGTACAAAAATTGTGTCCCGTTTTGGACTTCATGGACTGACTCCAGCTCAAATTCAAGAAAGGGTACAAGGGTTAGAGCTTAAACAGGAAAAGCTTCAGCGGGTCCTCGATTTTTTCCTGAAACTATCTGAGCAGTGTTCATTTCCAAATCCTAAAAATGTAAAAGAAGCAAGCAAAGCAATTTATTGTTCTCAGATTTTTAAAAATATTGATAAAAAGATATTGTCTTTTCGATATGATCCAATTCTGAGTGCAGAGCAAAGGGTTCAAATTGAAGAATGGAAAGAACGAGCCCGACCTTTATTAGAAATAAGGGCCAAAATTGTGTCTCATTTCTCCATTGTGGAACCCATCAGTTCTACTGAGCTCAGAAAATTAGTGGATGATTTAACAGGAGCAGGGGCTCTTCGGACTTTTAATGCTTCTTATCAGGCAGCTGTGTGTCGGTATCAGAATTTACTCAAAAATGACGGTCATGATCAGACTCGGAAGAAGAAAAAAGAGCCTCCCGTTGAGATGAGTGCTCGTCTTTTAGAGTGGGCGGATTATCTGGATCAAGTTAGTGATTTTGAGAAACAAGAGGCAGCTCAAGCTTTGTTTGGAATTCATTTTCAGGGAATTGATACAGATTTCCAGTCAGCTTTACAGGTCAATCGATGGGTGACGGAGCTTCGCAGAGATCTTGAGATTATAAACGATACTTTTGGAAATTCTCTTTTTGATTTCATGATTACGGTTTCAGCTTCAAATGTAGATTCCGTGAGTTTTTATCTAGACCCAGAGAACTCGAGTGATGTGAGAGCCAATCTTTTGGTTTTGGATTCCTGGGAGACGACTGATTTTGGAGTGATAGCTGCTTCTCAAAAAATGGAATTAACTGAGTTAGGTCGGCTTTTGAATTTACTCGATCAACTGTCTTTAGGGCAGGATATCAAATTAAGTGAGTTGGAAGAGCTTCGACTGATGACGGAGGAGTTCTTATTTTTGACTCGTCGGATGGACTCTAATTCTGAACTCAAGCAATGGCTGAGGGTTGCCTATCGAGGAGTAGAGACCGATCTGAGCTTGCTCGATCAGAGTTTGGCTTATGTTCAATATATTGAATCTTCAAAAATTCCTCAGTCTCTGAAAAATGCTTTTCATTCGGCTTATGGGCCTCAGCGGTTGAATGAAAGTCGAGAGTTGATGAGTTCTGTGTGCTCTTCCTTGGAAGCCTTAAAGGAATCTCTTCAAAAACTAGAAGGATCAACCTACGGTCAAACTCAAAATTTCATTACTTTTTCAATTCCAAGCTTAATGAATCGAATTCAGGTAGCTCTTAGAAAACCTGCTCTGATTCAAGAGTGGGTGGAGTACAGTCAGTGTGAGAGGGATGTCTATTCACTCGGGTTAAGAAAGATTCTAGATCATTACGAGAAAAATAGCCTTTTTGATTGGCCTTTGAGCCAGGTTTTTGATTTTGCTTTTTTGGGGTCTCTTTTAAAGAAAGCGATTCAAAAGCCTCTCCTTAAAACGAAAGAAGAAGTTTCGACTCCTTGTCTTTCTGTGCTTAACCCATTTCATTGATTTCTGACGAGTGGGTCTGTTATTTGGGTGATAGAGGTATTGGGAGTAGATGTTAAAAAAGTCTCTGACACCCAGAAGAACTGCAAGAGGGCTTGTTTTAGTTTTTGGATTTGTGCTGTTTTTTCGTTATTCTGAAAATTTTCGATTAGGAGCAGAAGTCCCAGCTGATTTTAAAGTTTACCACACAGCGGTCAATCGTGTGAAGAAGGGCATGAATCCTTATCTTCCTTCTGAAAAATCACCTTACAAATATTCTCTCGCTGCACTTGTTCCTCTGCAAGTTCTTCCAGAAGAAGCTGGATGGGCTTGGGCAATCTTTAAATTATTTTGTCTTGTTGCCTGGGGAGCAGCGATTGGGATGGGTGCAAATTTTTCGAGATGGAGAGAAGTATCTTGTCTTTTAGTTGGACTTGCTCTTTCGTGGAAAGGCCTAATTGAAACCTTGGAGTACGGTCAAATTGAGTTTTTAGTTCTTTTTATTTCGACTTTAGCAATCTGGCTTTGGGAAAAAAAAATTTGCTTCGCAGGTTTGATTTTAGGAAGTTTAGTTTGGTTTAAATTGCCCTGGGGGTTTTTGATTTTTCCTTTTTTCATTCAGTCATTTAAGCTGCAGCCACTCGATCGATGGAGGTTGATTTTTGGATTTTTGGTTGGATTGATTGGATTAGGTATTTTAGTTCCCATTTTTTTATTTGGAATCAAGAATACTTTTTTTTGGACTCAATCTTGGGTTGATCTCCTCATTCACCAGCCTGAGGAGCTTTATCGAAGTGATCTCAATCAAAGTCTCTGGAATTCTTCAGCACGATGGATTGCTATGTGGGGTAGGGTGGGGTTTTGGATGGCTGGAGGGTGTATTTTTTTATCTCTTTATGCATTTTTTAAGCTGACTCTCAAAAGTGTCAGCCAACACTCATTTCAGAGTCCTTTGCGGGAGATGATACCTTGGCTGATCTTAATGCAGCTTATGAATCCCCTGGGTTGGCGTTGGGGGAGTTTACTGCTCATCGGGGCTCCTTTTGCTCAAGTTTCTCTAGAAAAAAAATCTAGATTACAAAATGGGATGCGTGTGTTTCTTTATTTAGGGGTTGTGATCCTTTTTATACTGCAGTTTCCTTGGGGCAGTTCGATCCTAGGGCTGGCCCATCGGTTTGATTTTAGTTTGTATGGTGGGGTGAGTGTCTACTGGATTTTGATTCTTATTCTTTGTCTTGAAAATGAGACACCGGGCTGGATATTGAGAGCCGCCTTTTGGATTTATCGTGCTCCAAGAAATGTTTTTAGGTCGAAATCGAAATTTTCATACCCAAAAAGACATATCCTGGAGCACTGATCACATAAGGTTAATCTGGATTATTATCAATCTCATCCAGTTTTTAAATTTTCCCTACCAAATTTAAACCTGGCTTCAGGGTTTTATCACCAGGTCGCCATTTTGCAGGACACACTTCACTTGGGTTTGAGGCAATAAACTGAGCTGCTTGGACCTTACGGAGAAGTTCTTCGGCATTTCGACCAATTCCGTTATCATGAATTTCGGCAATTTTAATTTTACCCTCGGGATCGATAACAAATGTTCCTCGATACGAAAGTCCTGCTTCTTCAATATGGATTCCAAAGGAACGGGTTAAAAATCCAGTCGGATCAGCAAGCATTGGATATTTGATTTTTTTAATGGTTTCAGAAGTGTCATGCCAAGCTTTGTGGACAAAGTGGGTATCAGTGCTTACTGAATAAACCTCAACTCCCATTTTTTGGAATGCGTCATAATGCTCGGCCATATCACCTAGCTCAGTGGGACAGACAAAAGTAAAGTCAGCAGGATAGAAAAAAAAGATGGACCATTTTCCCTTGAGGTCGTTTTGAGTGACTGTCTTAAACTCTCCTTTGTGATAAGCTTGCATCTTGAAGTCTGGGATTTTACTGTTAATCAGGGTTGACATAAAATGAATTCTCCTTAAAGCGGTAGATTTTCTTTATAACACGCCTTAGTAGTTCTAACAAAAAGAACTTTAAAAATTGAAGTTTAAATACCTTACAGCGTCTACCGTAATGATCTGGTCGAGTTGTTCCTGTGTTGTTGTAGAAATTGCTTTTTGCACCCTTTCTTTAAGGTAGGAAGTATAAGAAACTAAAGCGCTTTCATCCTCTTCAATTAAAGCAATTTTGATACTTTCATCCAAACTTGGGAATAAATAGGAATGCATCATAGAAATGGCTTCAGCAATATTTGCATTTGTAGCAGGTAAGTCGCAATAGAGAGTGACGTCCGGGTGATGCCCATGAAGATCTTCTAGGAATCTTTTATACATCCCCTGAACGCAGCTAGGGCGGTCCTGCTCCTGAACCCAGTCCCACTGGATATATCCCTGCTCGTTTTGACTATTATGAGTGCGCTGAATACATCCGAGTGATTCAATGAGCCCCCAGATTCGATCTACAAATGAAGATTGATCCGGGAAAATAGACTTGTCATTAATCGCTGCCCAGACTACGGCTAGAGTTTGCTCCGGACTGAGTCCTGAGAGTTGGGGTTCAGTAGTGTCATTCATTAGATTGGATTGCAAGAAACGAACGGCCGCTTCCTTGATGTGGTTTCCGTTGGGTTTTGCAGTTACATTAAACTGAAGAATTGTTTTGACCATTTGATCAAAAGCAATGGCTGCATTAGGGGCTGCAAAGGGATAACGTTTTTCTAGTCGATCCATTGAGAGAATAAATTTTACAGTAACCGAAGGAGTCATGATGCCTTCACAAGCTGTCCACTCACTTTTGAGTGCTAAGCTCGATTGCAAAAGTTTCTGTCTGATGGATGGAGGATCTTTTTCTGTAGAAGCAGCTCTTTGGTGAGCTTGATAAACCCAGTTTTCGAGTTCAGGATGATTTTCATAGTCCATACTAAACTGCCTTGAGATCATTGTGTTATCTAAATGGCTCTCTGATTTTTTTATTAAACTCAACGCAAGAGGGTATGAATCCTTAGGGAGATCACCGGTGTGGTATGTCCCTTGAGAAACGACTGCACTTAAAAAAGCTCGAGAATCATTTCGAAGTTGAGCAGTTCCTTGTACCCAAGCTTCATGAAAAACCTGAGCTTCTTCATGAAGTTCTGCCTTCCCAGAAACTCGAGCATTACCATAAACCTTTGAGTTTTCATAAAGGACTGCGTTTTCATAGACTCTTGCTTGACCATAGACTTGACTTTTTCCATAGAGTCGAGCGTTACCTGAAACTTCGCCTTGGTCATAAACTTTTGATTGTTCAAAAATTTGTGCATTTTCTGAGACTGAGCCGTAGTCTTCTACTCGTGAATAGTCATGAACTCTAGCCCTATCGCAAATTTGAGCAAACTGACCAATATAAGGTTTGTTTTTTCTGTAAAAAGAGTTCCAGGTTTTTTCGACATGAGCCGAATAAGCTACAAATCCACCCTTTGATCCATCTGAATTTCGAGTACATCTTCCCCGCTTCCCATTGCAGGGAGGATTCCTCAGATCTTGGATGCACCAGTATTCATGACTGTAAGCTGAATTTATTAAAAAAAACGAATAGAAAAAAAATAATTTAATAAAAATAGATTTAAACTGAATTAAAGTTTTTATCTTTTGATTTTCCATCATTAAAATGAACTTTTACTAAAAAAAATTGAATACGTCGAATTCTTCTATATTATAAATTCGGTGTATTATTTAAAAAAATAATACTAAATATGCCCTTTATAGTTGGAGTGGTTTTTCTCTGCCACTTGAGTTTACTCTCTGAGTCATTCGTTTTTCTTTTTCTATTAATGCTTGCCACTTGTGTGTGGCCTGATTCTATTTTTTTAAATGGAAAAGAAAGGGTGGATAGGCTATCTTCTGGCGCGAGATTGCAATATGACTATTTACAAAGATGCTCTTGCCTATCATTCGAGTGGAAGAAAAGGCAAAATTGAAGTTGTTCCTTCAAGTCCAGTATCTAACCTTGCTGAACTCGTGCTTTCTGACGTTTTATTCGAAGCTTCTGATTTTTGTCGTAGGATTGCCGATCAGGAAGATTGCGTGTATGAGCACACTGCGAAGGGGAATTTGGTTGCGGTAGTATCCAATGGAACGGCCGTTTTGGGTTTGGGGAATATCGGTCCTTATGCTGCAAAGCCGGTGATGGAAGGTAAAGCTGTTTTATTTAAAAAATTTGCTGATATTGATGTCTTTGATATTGAGTTAAACGCTCCTAGACCTGAAGATGTCATCCAAGCTTGTCAGATGCTAGAGCCTACTTTTGGAGGAATTAATCTTGAAGATATTAAAGCACCTGAGTGTTTTTTTATTGAAGAAGAGCTCAAAAAGCGGCTCAAGATCCCCGTTTTTCATGATGATCAGCATGGAACAGCCATTATTTGTGGCGCTGCGTTCTTAAATGCTTTGGAAATTGTAGGAAAACGTATTGAACAAGTAAAATGTGTTTTTGTTGGGGGAGGGGCTGCTTGCATCTCCTCTGCTCGAATGTTTTTGCAGCTTGGGGTTCGTCCTGAGAATTTAGTGATGACAGATTTACAGGGGGTCATTTATGAAGGTCGACTCGAATCGATGAACCCTTATAAGCAAGCTTTTGCTCGGAAAACCCACTTTAGAACTCTTTACGAAGTACTTCGGGGAGCGGATGCAGTGATTGGTTTGTCGGCTCAAGGAGCTCTCAATGCTGAAATGATTGTTCAGATGGCCCAAGACCCTATTATTTTCGCAATGGCCAATCCAGATCCAGAAGTTCTTCCGGAAGAGGTTTTTCAGGTGCGCTCAGATGCTATCATGGCAACGGGTCGGTCAGATTATCCTAACCAGGTCAATAATGTTCTTGGATTTCCCTTTATCTTCCGAGGTGCTTTGGACATTCAAGCAACGATGATTAATGAAGAGATGAAGCTTGCAGCCGTTCGGGCTATTGCTCAACTGGCTAAGGAAGAAGTTCCTGAAAATGTGATCCGAGCTTATGGGGGTAATCAATTCCATTTTGGTAGGGAGTACCTGATCCCTAAGCCTTTTGATCAGCGAGCCCTCTTATGGGTGGCTCCTGCTGTTGCTCAGGCAGCTATGAATTCAGGTGTAGCTAGAAAGCGAGTGGATCTTAAAAAATACCGAGAGTGGCTTGAGACTTTACTTGGAGCAAGCTACACTTTTATGCGATCGGTTAAAAGACGTTTGGAAGATGGCCGCGCTGAGCTTAGAGTTCCACGGTTAGTGTTTCCAGAAGGGGAGCATCCCTCCATTTTAAAAGCAGCTCGGTTTTTGTGCGAGGAACAGATTGCGCTCCCTATTCTTCTTGGGGATGAAGAAAAAATTCGAAAAAAAATTCATGAAATGGAATTAGGAAATACTTTAGATGAAGTTATTTTGATTCAGCCTGCAAAGAGTGAAAAAATGACTGCTTATGCTTCTCTTTTGTTTGAAAAAAGAATCAGAAAAGGAATGACGTTAGTTCAAGCTCGAGAAATGGTTCAGCAGACTCGTTATTTTGGGTTGATGATGCTTGAGGCGGGGGATGCGGATGGAGTTTTGAATGGTGTTTCTCAGAGTTACCCCGAAACGATTCGCCCTGCTATTCATGCAGTTGGGGTTACTTCCGGTTCCAAGCTGGTCGGAGTTTATCTGGTTATTCTTAAAAAGCGGATTTTTTGGTTTGCCGATACTACAGTCAATATTGAGCCTTCTGCCCAAGATCTTGCAGATATTGCCATTCAAACTGCTCGATTTGCAGCTCAATTTATGGTTGAAGAACCTAAGATTGCAATGCTGTCATTTTCTAATTTTGGGTCCAACCATCATCATTTAGTGGAGAAGGTTCAAAAAGCTACTGAGAAAATTCGTCAAACCGACCCAGATCAGTTAGTGGATGGGGAGATGCAGGCTGATACGGCTCTTCAATCAGAGATTTCAGCTACGAGTTTCCCGTTTAATCGAGTTTCTGGAGATGCAAATGTCTTAATTTTTCCTGATCTTCAATCTGCTAATATTGCTTACAAGCTCATGGGGCAGTTAGCTGAAGCTGAGGTGATTGGTCCCATTTTGTTGGGTATGAAAAAACCTGTTTATGTTTTAGCTCAGAATTCAAGTGTTACCGAGATTACTCATATGGCGACTTTAGCCACCAGGGATATTCTCAGTCGTTTTAAAAAGTAAGAGATGCAGCCATTAAGTTTGAATGTCCTTAGGCTGAAGAAGGAATGGCTTCAAGAGCATGAGCAGTCTTGGGAAGATCTACAATGAAAACTGATCCATGATCCAGTTCACTTTGAACTTGAATGGTGCCCCCATGGGCATCAATAATCTGACGTGTAATATAGAGGCCTAAGCCCAGCCCTGTAATTTTGTTGCTCGATACTCCTCTTTGAAAACGTTCAAAAATCTTAGCTTGAATATCCTCTGAAATACCAATCCCTTGATCTTTGACTATGATTTGAGCTTTTTTTGAATGAGGAGAGGTTATTAATGTAACTTCAATGGGCTTGCCTTGGCCATATTTAATAGCGTTTGAGAGCAGATTAGAAAGAACTTGATTCATTCGGATTGGATCCCATTTCCCAATGACAGGTGCACTTGCTTTTAGAATGATGGAACTTCCTTTTTGTTTGGCACAGTTTTGAGCGAGGGCAATGGTTTCAATGGCCATGCTTCTTAAGTCCATCTCGAGGGGTTCTAATTTTAATTTTCCAGCTCGAATTCGCGTGACATCCAGGAGTTCATCTAAAAGCTTATTGAGGGACTGGGCGGATCGATACGCGCTTTGACTGAGTAAGGCGATCCGTGGTTCCTGGATTTGGCTTTCTGTGGCTAAAAGCTGATTTTGAAACTGAATTTGCATTTGCAAGGCAGCTAATGGAGTTTTGAGCTCATGGGAAGCAATCGAGATAAACTCATCCCGGAGTTCAACCGCAGCGCGGAGCTCATTTTCAAGCTGTTTTCTTTCAGTTATGTCTTCGTAGTTGACTACAATTCCGTGTTTAGGAAGAGGGATCGCAGTTACAAGGAACCAGGCTACATCACCTTGTTTTCTCACTACTCCTATCTCCATATTAGCAATCAGTTTTTGTTCTTTTAAAGCGCGTACGCTGGCAAATTCTTCAGGGACTATCGGAGAGCCGTCAGGTCGAATCACCTTCCATTGATAGTCATCAATCTTGAATTTTTTTTGTTCACGTACAGAAAGCTCAAAGACTTTCTCTGTGGTCGGGTTAGAGGTAATAATTTGACCTGAGTTATCTGCAACAACGATTCCTAAGGGCAGAGCTTCGAAGAGGGCTCGATGCAAAATCTCACTTTTTCGAAGAGAGTTTTCTACTGCTTTGCGCTCTGTAATATCATGAGCCACAACAACTGCTCCAACAATCGAGTCTGCAGTGTTTCGAATCGGCGAAAAACTATAAAGATTCACAGAAATTTGGTTTGTCTCTTTGTTCCGGCATGTGTGCTCAAGATTAGAAACAGACTCTCCTCGAAGCGCTCGGGAAAGGGGAAATTGGTCAGGCGTGACTAAAGAGCCGTCAGGAGAATAGGTATCAAATGACAAGTGGTAATGAGATAATTTTTTATTACATTCTTCTTTGCTTTTAACTTTTAATGACTTTAAAAAAGCTTGATTACAGTTAATGACTTCTCCTTGAAGGTTGGAGATCAGGATAGAATCAGTCATGCTGGATAGAGCTGTTTCTAGCACTGCTTTACTTTTGCGAAGGGAACGATCAGTTTTTTTCAAGCTTTCAACAGTGTCAATAATTCCTCGGAAGACAGCGGATCCTAGTAAAAGAACAAAAAGAGTCATGAGTCCAGAGATCCAGGAAACTGTGATACCCAGATAAAGAATAGTGTTTTCAGTTTTTTTCAAAGATAAATCATCGTTTTGATTATGTAATTCAATCAGTTCATCTAAGTGAGTATTCAGTTCATTGGCTTTAGGGATGATTGCTAAAAAAGAATTCTGGAAATGGGCTGTGGATTTATTCTGTTGTTCATTCTTAAGGTCAGAGGGGTTGATGAGTTTATTTGACTGAAAAGTAGAAAAAACCAGTTGGATAAATTCTTGGTGAGTTTTTTTAATATTTCCCCAGATTAAAACTTCTTCTTCAGTTTTTGGGAGTGATTCATAAAATTGGTGGTTCAGTTTTAATTTTAAAAAAAGCTTTTTCAAGTTTTGATGGACTTGTATTAAAGAACCTAAGTTTTTAGAGTTTTCGGTTGACTGAAGAGTTTCTAGAAGATTTTTAAGGCTTAGATGATAATGGGTCTGCATTTTTCTTAAGCCTATGGAATGGGATTGACGACGAAAATGGTTCAAGGAGGTTTGAGTGAGGGATAAACTGCAGATTGCAATAGCAACGATGACAAGCAAAGCTGTCAGGGAAAAGCTCATGAGAGTGAGGAGCTGTCCTTGAACACTAAATCTTTTCATACAACAGCTTTCTTGTTATGGATCAATCTAATATCTGTCTCATTTGTAATCCACTCAAGAATGAAATTCTTCATACAACGAAAAAGTTTGAATTTCAATTTTTAATTTTTAATCAAGTCAAAATAATATAGAAAATGGCACTATTATGATCGATCGTGATTCTGGCTTGAAGTATAAAGTACAAGTTTGGATTTATTGCCATCAACTTCGAAGTACTCAGTTTTTACTGCTCAAGACCCGGCCTGATCGGGGGGGATTTTGGCAGCCTATTACTGGAAGTGTAGAAGAAGGAGAGAGTTTAGAGCAGGCTGCCCTTCGAGAAGCTCAAGAAGAAACGGGTATTGCCATTTCGGGTGGAATTTATTCGATTGGGAGACCGTTTGAGTTTGAGAGTCGTGGGCAAAAGATACGGGAATATAGTTTTGCTTTAGATGTTTCAGAACAGGGCTCTTTTCTAGTTTCAGTCAAAGTTGATCCTTCTGAACACGTAGACTTTAAGTGGGTTTCGGCTCAAGATGCTTCGAGTTTATTAGGTTATCCTTCGAATGCAAAAATATTGGGCTGTCTTTTAAAGCAGCTCAACACCAGAATGGAGTGAAGATGACTGTTCGGTCATTTGTCTTTGTCCTTGGGTTGGCTGTATTGTTGCCATGTCACCAAGCCAGTGCACATCAGAAATTGACAGTGATTTCATCTGTTTTGGAGGCTTACACTCATCCAAATCGTGAATCCTCAGTGATTTCATCTTTTGTTCGCGGAACAGTCCTGCGAGGGAGTTCTAAGATGATTGTTGATCCTGAGGGAACCTATTGGTATAAGATTTTATTGCCCAATTCAAGTTACGGCTATGTGATGGTGAACGATGTTTCCTCTTCAGACTTAAGCCAGGAATTAAAAGCAGCGGGTATAGGAGCTCCTCAGGTTGAGGGAGATGAAACCCGCTCTTCTTGGGCTCGAGTTTTGCGTGTGATGGGGTTTGTTGGGATGAACACCACACTTTATAAATTTTTTGATGAAAGATCTAAATTTTCTTATGGAGGAGAAGGTGAGCTGACTTTTTGTGTGCCACTTCGAAGTTATGGCTATTTTCATCGTTTACTATCATTGGGGGGGGCAGTTCTTTCGATTTCTCAGAGTACTTGGGTGGCAGCAAGTGCTGTGGTTCGGCTTTATCAGGAGAGTCGTATAGAACCTGAAGTTCGGTTGCGCTTTGCTCGAGGAGGAGTTCCTTCGTTTCAATGGGTTGGAGCAAGCCAATGGGCTGGAGGGAGTATCGGTCTTAATTATCCTTTTTCATTATTCTATAAAAATCATGTAGCAGCTTATATTGAGTGGGGAGCTTTGACAGCTTTGGATGAGAGATCTACTTGGGTTTGGGGAGCAGCTGGCTTAGGTTTTCACTTTTGAGTATTGAGAAATTGTGGTACCTGAATGGACTCTAACCCACCTCGTGTTAAGGAGTGAAGCCAGAATGAGTTTAGAGTCTAAAAAAAATCTAGGATTAGGCAAAGGTCTTTTTGCGTGTTTTGAAACCTCTTTGGGGGAGATGATTTGCAAGCTCGAAGAGGAGAAAGCTCCTGAGACTGTGAAAAACTTTGTCAGCCTAGCTTTGGGGGAGAAAGAGTATATTGATTCTCGTACGGGTAAAAAGTCAAAGCAGCCTTTTTATGATGGAACGGTGTTTCATCGGGTGATTCAAGATTTCATGATTCAAGGAGGGGATCGGTTAGGAACTGGAATGGGAGGGCCTGGGTATTGCTTTAAAGATGAGTTTCATCCCACCTTGAAACATAAAGGACCTGGGGTTTTATCAATGGCTAATGCGGGTCCGAACACAAACGGGAGTCAGTTTTTTATTACTCTTGCAGCAACTCCGTGGCTTGATGGGAAGCACACTGTTTTTGGAGAGCTGGTCAAGGGAGAAAGTGTTCTTAGGAGATTGGGAAGTGTTCAAACAGGTTCTACGGATCGTCCCTGCGAAGAGATTCTCTTGAAAAATGTGCAAATACTCCGTCAAATTTGATTTTTTTCTTATTAGGGCGTTGACAGAGAGCTGAGATTTGGACATCATCACTACCAATGTTTGACTTGGCTAGCCCCGAGGGGCCTTGCAAGCGAGAGATACCCTACGGAAGTCTCAATCGGGGGTGCATACCTAATTGTTAAAAACCTGTTAAGGAGATAGAAGAAATGAATAAGGCTCAGTTGATCGAGGCAGTAGCAAAGAATGCAAAAACAACTAAAGTCGATGCAGAAATGATTTTGAATGCTGCATTAGACACCATTAAGAAGAGTGTGAAAAAAGGAGATGATGTAACTTTGATTGGTTTTGGAACATTTACGAAGACCAAAAGAAAGGCTCGAATGGGTCGCAATCCTCAGACAGGCAAGGAGATTAAGATTCCTGCAATGACTGTCCCAAAGTTTCGTCCAGGTCGTGAGTTTAAGAATATCTTGAGATAATCTTTTACATTTCCAGTAAATTTCCGGCCTGACCCAGTCCAACGAGGCTGAGTCAGGCTTTTTTTTAGATCTAAATGACTGTTGATCGAATTGACATCTGTACTTTATAGCATCAAAATTATTTTCTTAGTTTTTTTTCATTAAAAAAATACCTTTCTTATTCAATAGTTGCATACCTTGCAGAAAAGGGTGGGGGTTTGTGTGTTTGGCACTTCTATTGCACAAGGTCGGGCGCAGTCAAGGGTTTGAGCTGAAAAAGTCATTTCTTGACTCGAACGAACGAAAACAGGAGTGGATGTTATGAATAGAAAAAGAGTGCCGGTGTCATTTTTAATTATGTTTTTACTATTAGCTGTATTTGGTTTAAGTGGTTTTGCTTCCATAGCTAATGATCAAGGGTCCTTAGGGGAGTTCCATAAACCGAGTTTATTTCCTCCGGGTAGTGTGACGTGTGAGGCTGATTCGAAGAAAGTTTTATCGCCTTCTTCTGAGTTTCAGGGTGAGTTTCTGGGAAAGAAAAAAGATTCTGGTGCTGCTCTTGCAAAGGGTCGATAAGATTGAGCTAGTTATACTGACTCTTTGTTTCGCCTTTTATCTTTGTCTTTGTCTTTGTCTTTGTCTTTGTCTTGGGATGAGAGTAGTTGAGTTCATGGATTAGAGCTTTTAGTTTTTGTTTCTCCGATGAAGAAATGTCTTCCTGAAGACGAGCTGGATGATGCTCTAAAAACTGACCTGTTTGTTTCTGAATCCCCTTGTGGGCATCTTGAGAGATTTTTTCAGCCCAAGTTCGAATAGATCCTATCCAAGGAGATTGTTCGGCATGAAACATTTGAATTTTTACCTGATCTGAGATTGTTTTCCCCCTCCAGTGGAGGGAGTTTGCAAGAATCAGAATCAAAATAGAGAAAGTCAGTAGTTTGATACAAAAACCCATGAGTTTAAACATAGACGATTTCCTCCAACGTCGCAGCCAGTATGACAGCTTCTAATGGAATAACCGAATTTTGAAAAAAATGCCCGTAGCTTCTACTTAATTTGAGGCAATTGGATTGATTGAGTCTTTGTAACTGATCTGCATTTAAAAATTGTGGACTGGAAACCATCAGTTCAAGCCCAGTTTCGGTAGAGATTCGGTGGCTCAGTTGGCTTACAATAATGTTGCCTAACTCTGAGTAAATAGAATGATCTAAATCTCGGTCAAAAAGAAGGATCAGAATAGCTGATAATTCACCATAAATTCTATACGCAATGGCCCCTGGATCTTGTATAGGAGAGGGTGTAGAATTTATTTTTACTTCCCCTAGGTGGTAAAATTGGAAATTTGGGGGTAGAGCGTTTAAAAGTTGTTCTATAGATATCAAGATTAACCTTTTTGTGGTGCTTCGCGCTCAAGAGCCGAATGGGTAGCTGAAAGAGCACGATCCATTGTTTTTACAACTTCTGATGAATGAAAAGGTTTTAGAATATAGTCTTTTGCCCCGATATCAATGGCTTCCATAACAAGATTTTCTTGCCCCATCGCTGAAATAATGATGACTTTAGCTTTTTTATCAATTTTTAGTATTTTTCGAGTAGCCTCAAGCCCGCTCATTTGTGGCATGACAATATCCATTGTAACAATATCTGGACGAAGTTTGATGTAAAGCTCAATGGCTTGAGCTCCGTCGGTGGCTTCACCAATGACTTGATAGTGAGCTTGAGTTAAGATCTCTAACAGTGTTTTTCGTACGAATTCAATATCATCTACAATGAGTACTGTTTTGGCCATGTGCAAACACGCCTCTCTTTAGATAGTGTACTTGATTTAAAAAAAATAAAAAAATAATTTTCAACCCTCTTTGTAATTTTTTTGTTTTTCAATAACAACAGTTTCAATATGGCGTTCAGTTGCCCTTTGGATCGTGAATTTATAAGCTCCAGTCGGCGTATCAAAAAACAATTCGTCTTTTGCTTCCGGAATTCTTCCGAATTGTTGAAGCAAAAAACCGCTAAGCGTCTCATAATTTCCGTCTGGAATTTCAATTTTGATGGCTTCATTAATTTTTTGAATTTCCATCGTAGCCTGAATTATCCATGAATATTCAGATAAAGTTCTATAGCTCATAGATTCGTAATCGAATTCATCATTGATCTCTCCTGCGATTTCTTCAACAATATCCTCAAAAGTAAGAATTCCGACAGCACCCCCATGTTCATCAACGACGACAGCCATTTCATGGTCTTTTCGTCGCATTTCCATCATTAGGTCTTGAAGAGGTTGAGTTTCAGCGACATATTGAGCTCTTGTAATATAAGATCGGATGGGTTGTTTTAAATCGCTTACAGAAAACAAGTCGGCAATCTCTAAAATTCCAATGATATTATCAATTCTTTCTAAATAAACAGGCATTCTGCTGTGCCGATGCCTTTCAAAGCATTCTAATGCGAAATGTAAATCAGATGATTCTTCGATTGCTTCAACTCGAACTAAAGGGATAAGAGCATGTCTGGCTTCTGAGTATCTAAAATCAAAAATTCTTTTAATCATTTCTTTTTCGGTGGTTTTAATTTCAGTTTCATTCTTTTTGTAAGTCAAAAGAGATCGAATTTCATCTCGAGTTGTCTTACGTCTCCCTGCTAGAAGCTCTTCGATGGGTCCAACGAGGTGAGATAAACGTGCTGTGTAATAAGTAAGTCCACGGGTGATTGGGTAGAAAAGCCAATAAGTGAAGTGCAGTGGATAAGCTACCCATGGGGCTAGAGTGTTTGCATTTCTTTGAAATATAGTTTTTGGTATCAGTTCTCCCAAAAAAACAATGATAGGAGAAGTCACTGCAATTGCAAGAATATTTTGATTTTTATGAAAATTTTCAAGAAAATAAAGAGAGATAATCGCTGAAATTCCAACAATACAGAGATTGGTGATTAAAAGAGTAGTTGATAAAATTCGTTCGGGATGGCCTGCAATTTTGAGAGCAAGAGTTGATTTTGAGCTTCCTGCTTTTGACTGTTCCAAAAGATAAAGTTTATCAGCTGAAAGCAAAGCGATTTCAGATCCAGAAAAGAATGCTTCTAGGGTGACTAAAGGCAGTACCCATGCTAGCAATGTCCATTTTGAGATGAGGCTTGGGTTCATGAGGGGCTCCTACCCATTTTCATTTGAAGTTCATTTGTCTGTGTATCTTCTTCTTCTGGGATAAAGTCTTCAAAGAGAGTGTCAAGAACATCGCTCATGGTGACGACTCCAGAGATGTCACCATTTGTATTTTTTAGGATAGCCATATGGATTTTATGCTGTTTGAACTTACGGAATAATGTGTTTAATTTCATGTTGGGTTGAATAAAAAAAGGTTTTTTCATAAGAGAGCTTACGGTGATCTGAGAAGATTCTATAGGAAGTCGAAACCGTAATAAATCTTTTGAGTAAAGAATTCCTACAACATCATTTCGATTGGGAGAAAGAATTGGAATTCTAGAATATCGATCATTTTTTACAGCGACTAGTGCAGCCTTAATAGTCGTATTGATCGAAAGAGAACGAACTTGTGAAAGGGGCGTTGCAATTTTTGAAACAAGAGTATTGCCGAGTTCAAAAACATTACGTATGAGTTCTAGTTCACTTTCCTGAATTGCCCCCTCCCGGTGTCCTTCTTCTAGCATGAGTAAAAAATCAATCTCTCGTAAGATGTTTCCATCCATGGAGGAGTAAGTATTAGTTTTAGCTTCAGGGCTCTTTTGTGTTTTGGGTTGAAATGAAAAAATAAAAATGACCTGCTTTAAAATCACGCGAAAAGGTTTAAAAAGAAGATAAATAAATAATAACGGACTAGCAGTCAAGGTTGAAACGAGTTGATTAATCCGAGCTCCAATGACCTTAGGTGTGATTTCACATCCAAACAGAATGATGGGGGCTGCAATTAGAATTCCTAGAACTGCATTAAAAGCCCAGCGGGGAATACCCTCTAATGGAGGAGGGATTGCAAAATTTTGAGCAGAAACAAATTCAGTAATCAATGAAGAAAGAGTAACATTGACGACCTCGTTGACAACAAGAATTGTAACCAAGAGTCCGCCTGGGTCAGATAAAAGTCGCTTAATTTTACGATACTTAGGACGGAAATTTTCTTTCAGCGATCTGAGTTGAAACCGGGATAAGCTAAATAGAGCAGTTTCTGAGGCGGATAGATAGGCAGATAGAAGAATTAAAATTAAAAACGCCCCTGTTTGAAGAGATGTCATGAGTTCTTTTTCTCATACGCAGCTCTGAGCTGTCCAGAGGCATCCTAACAATCAAAAAAATCTCAATTATACTACAAAGTTAAGCTGCTTTATCAAAATCCGTTCCTGCTGAAGGGGTTATTTTTTTACGACTGGTTTTTGTTTTATCTTCTTTTCCTGAAGGAGAGTGAGGGGTATTTTCATTCATTTTTGAAATTTTTTGAGTCAACACAGCGTCTAGGACTTCATCAATTGTTTTTACAGGGATAAAGTTTAGATTTTTTCTGTATTCTTCAGGAATGTCCTCAAGATCTTTTTTGTTTTTTAGAGGAATAATAATGTTTTTAATCCCATGTCGCATAGCTGCTAGTGCTTTTTCTTTAAGTCCACCAATCGGGAGAACTTTTCCTGTTAAAGTGATTTCTCCTGTCATAGCAATGTCTTTTCTGATTGGGATATTGGTTAGCCTTGAAATAATGGCAGTGGCCATTGTGATTCCAGCTGAAGGCCCATCTTTAGGTACACCTCCTGCTGGAAAATGGACATGAATATCAGTCGATGAGAAAAGATCTTCGTCAATGTCGAAGTCTTTTGCACGAGATCGGATCAGGCCAAGTGCTGCTTGACCTGACTCTTTCATAACATCTCCAAGCTGTCCGGTTAGAGTGATGCCTCCCTTACCCTTCATTGCAGTAGACTCAACAAAGAGGATTTCTCCACCCACTGATGTCCAAGCTAGTCCTGTTGCAATTCCAATTTCATCTTTTTCTTGCTCGTCTTCCTTCATGTAAGGAGCTGGTCCTAGAAACTCGTAAACTTGCTTTGGATTAATAAATGTTTTCTCTAATTTTCCTTCAGCTACCAGTTTTGCTGTCTTTCTGCAAACTTTAGCTATATTTCTTTCTAAGTTTCTGAGACCTGCTTCTCGTGTGTATTGAGATATAATGATTTGTATAGAGTCGTCATCGAATTCAATTTGAGATTCTTCAATCCCATTTTCTGAGATTTGTTTTGGTATGAGATATTTTTTTGAAATAAAATATTTCTCTTCCTCCGTGTATCCAGAAAGTTGGATAATTTCCATTCTGTCTTTTAGAGCAGATGGAATAGTGTCAAGCATATTGCAAGTAGCAATAAACATAACATTTGAAAGATCGTAAGATAAATTCAGGTAATGGTCTCGAAATGAGTTGTTCTGTTCAGGGTCAAGTACTTCGAGTAAAGCAGCTGAAGGATCTCCCCTAAAGTCATTTCCGAGTTTGTCAATTTCATCGAGAACAAAGATAGGATTATTAGTTCCGGCTTGCTTTAAGCCTTGAATAATCCTTCCTGGGAGGGCTCCTACATAGGTTCTTCTGTGTCCTCTGATTTCAGCTTCGTCTTTAACTCCCCCTAATGAAATTCTTACAAATTCTCTGCCAAGTGCGCGGGCAATTGAGCGACCTAAAGACGTTTTTCCAACTCCTGGAGGTCCTGCAAAGCAAAGAAGGGGTCCTTTCATCTTGTCTTTTAATTTTCTTACAGCTAAATACTCTAGGATTCTTTCTTTAATTTTTTTTAGATTATAATGTTCTTCATCTAAGATATTTTTTGCTCGAACTAAATCCAAGTTGTCAGTAGTGTGTTTTGACCAAGGTGTATCCAGTAACCAGTCAATGTAGGTTCTAAGCATTGAGGCTTCTGAGGCATCAGGGTGCATTCTTTCAAGTCGGTTGAGCTGCTTTAAGGCTTCTTGTTCTGCTTCATTTGGCATTTTGCAGGATAATATTTTTTCTTTAAGCTCATTAATTTCTTCACCCTTAGTGTCGGAGTCGCCTAGTTCATTTTTAATAGCTCGAATTTGTTCTCTCAAAAAATATTCTTTTTGAGATTTCGTCATTTCGTCTTTAGCTTGAGAACGAATTTTTGCTTGGATAGAGAGGACTTCAATTTCTTTAGTTAAAATTTCATGGATTTTTTTAAGTCTTTCTACTGAATCTGAAGTCTCTAAAATTGATTGAGCATCACTCACTTTGAGTCCAAGGTTGGATGCAACAAGGTCCGCCAATCGTCCTGGGTCAATGATGTCATCTAGAACCATTAAGATGTCAGGTGTAAGTACTTTACCTAAAGCAATAACTCGTTCAAGTTGTTCACGTACGTTGCGCATCAGAGCTTCAGTTTCAGCTAAAACTCCTTCTGAAGTTTCAGAAATTTTATCAATTTTTACTTCAAAAAAAGGTTGTGATTGGACAAATTCTTTAATGTTAGCTTTACAAAGCCCTTGTGTTAAAATTTTAATACGTCCGTCAGGAAGTTTTCGCATCCGCATGATCATTGCGACAGTTCCTGTAGTATAAATTCCATCAGGAGACGGATGTTCGTCACTCATTTCTTTTTGTGAGGATAAAAGAATAAGCCTATCTGCTCTTGAAAGACTTTCTTCTACGCTTTTAATTGAAGAATCGCGTCCTACAAACAAAGGGATGATCATATATGGAAAAACGACAATATCTCTTACAGGTAAGAGTGGGAGTGTCTTAGGAATTTCAATTTCTTCGCCGTCATAATTAGTTACCATTCCAAAGTCTCCTTGATTTGACTCGGCTATTCACGATCTAAATTACCTTCGGTTGAAAAATGAGGGGTCTTTAGGGAATAATTGCCGAGTCAACATTAACAAGGATTTTCAGACTCATTGGATCAGTCATGCAATGGCTAAGCGTAAATTTTTTCGCGATGTTCTTGCTTTTCTTTGCAAGCAATGCAAAGAGTAGACATCGGTCGAGCTTCAAGCCGTCGAGGTTCAATCGGTTCTTCGCAGTCCTGGCAAGTGCCAAAAGTACCTTCAGTCATTCTTAAAAGAGCTTCATCAATTTTACTCAACAGTTGACGTTCACGGTCTCTTAACTTAAACACTAAGTTTTGGTTAATTTCACTGGCAGCTAGATCAGTTTCATCAGGAAGATCGTCTGTTGATAAAACGAGCTCGTTTTTTAGGGCATTTTTTGAATTATTTAGAATTCTCTGTTTTTCTTCAAGCAAGAGTTTTTTATATTTAAATAGTACTTTCGAGTCCATGCCTTGTTCCCCCCATCAGGATGATACTACTTTTTAACAACTTGTCTATTTTAGCTTTTTAGTAGAATTTGACAATAAATTTTATGAGCGAACTCAAGAAATATTCTTTTAAGGGGAAGATGATTTTAAACGCTTTGTTTCATGGACTGGAAAGATAGACTTTGAAAGAGGTTTTTGAAAGTCAACTTGAGTAAAGTATTGATTTCCGGTAGCTCAGTTACTCATGGTCAGAAATCAGAATTCGATCCAGTGCGGTGTGTTAGTTTTAGCAGCAGGTCTTGGGAAAAGGATGAAATCTTCTCTTCCTAAAGTCCTTCACCCTATCAGAGGCAGGCCTCTCTTATTTC
This sequence comes from Oligoflexia bacterium, assembly GCA_903935335.1. Lineage (GTDB taxonomy): Bacteria > Bdellovibrionota > UBA1018 > UBA1018 > UBA1018 > CAIZRG01. Next base: position 27,158 of record CAIZRG010000029.1, on the reverse strand, counting down.
ATTTGCTAGATCAAGTTCTTGAATTATTTCCTCAGGTTTCAGTGGCAATCGTTGTTGGCTATCAACATGAACAAATAAAAGCTCTGATTCAGAGTGAGTCTAAATTTCAAGGCATGGATCTTCATTGGATTCATCAAGCAGAGCAGTTAGGAACAGGTCATGCAGCTCGTTGTGCAATGGACTCAGATTGGGGTAAATCTCAAATCCAATCTCAGACCCCAGTTTTAGTTCTACCCGGGGATTTGCCATTGGTGCATTCGGGTTTGATACGGTCCATGGCTTTACCTTTGAAGAAGAAGCAGGCAATGCGACTTCTGGTTTGTGAACTTGAAGATCCGACAGGATACGGGAGAGTGATTCGTAAGCATAAAAATGGTCCTATTTTACGTATTCGAGAAGAAAGAGATGCAAATTTAAAGGAAAAGCTCATTTCTTTAGTGTCTGTTTCAATTTATTTGTTTGAGCCTAAATTTCTCAGGACATCGCTTCATCGAATTAACTGCAAAAATGCGCAATCTGAATATTATTTAACAGACTTAATTGATCAAGCTGTGAAACGAAAAAAAGAAATTGATTTATTATATTGGGATAAAGCTGAGGATGTGCAAGGTGTTAATGATCTTTGGGAGCTGGCCCAGGCCGATCGACTCTTAAATTTGAGAATGATCCGTCAATGGGCTTTGAGGGGCGTGCGCTTTATTGATCCTTACAGTACTTTCATTGATAGTTCTGTTACTTTCGAGGAAGGGGTCACAGTTCATCCCGGAGTTGTTTTAAAGGGAAAGACGACGGTAGGATCGGGCACAGAAATTGGGATTCGTTCGATACTTAAAGATGTCGAAGTTGGGCAAGAAGTTTGCATCCGAGCTGGAACAATCGCAGAAAACTCGAAGATTGGCTCTTATTCTCAAGTGGGACCCTATGCTCACCTTCGGCCTGAGACTCAAGTGGGTCTTCATTGTAAGATCGGAAATTTTGTTGAGCTAAAAAAAACAAGTGTTGGCGCTCACACCCATATTGCGCATTTATCTTATCTCGGAGACGCTGTAGTCGGGAAAAATGTCAATATTGGTTGTGGTTTTGTGACTTGCAACTTTGATGGTCGTACAATTCAAGGAGAAAGAAAGCATAAGACTTTGATTGGAGACGGGGTGTTCTTAGGGAGTGATTGTCAAACGGTCGCTCCTGTGAAAATTGGGGATGGAGCTTATATTGCTTCTGGTTCTACGATTACGCAGGATGTCCCCCCTGAAGATTTAGCGATTGCTCGGTCTCGGCAAGTCAATAAACCTGGCTATGCTCGAAGAATTCGACAGCTCAAAAAAGAGTGAAGTTGGCGTGTTGTTGGGGGGTGTTAGAAGGAGAAGTTATGTGCGGTATTGTGGGTTATATAGGAAGTCGTTCAGCTGCTGATGTTCTGATTCAAGGTTTAAAGCATCTTGAATACCGAGGCTATGATTCAGCAGGGATTGCGCTTTTCATTAAAAATCAAATTGTCATTGAGAAATCAGAAGGACGATTAGGAAATATTGAAAAAATCTTTCGAGACAAGAGGGTTCCTCTTTACTCTTCCTGTGGTATCGGTCACACCCGATGGGCAACCCATGGTAAACCTACGACTAAAAATGCTCATCCTCATAAGACGGGGCATGTGGTTTTAGTGCATAATGGAATCATTGAAAATTATCTTGAGATTAAAAAAGAATTAATTTTAAAAGGCCACACTCCGCAATCAGAAACCGATAGTGAGCTTTTTGGTTTTCTAGTTTTAGATGAGATGGAGTTGGGTGCTAGCTTAGTGACAGCGGTTCGGCGAAGTTTTTCTAAACTTCTTGGGCAATGTAGTGTTGTTGTGATGTCTGAGCGAGAGCCTGAAAAAATTGTTGGGGTTCGAAATGGTTCCCCCTTGGTGGTTGTTCGTGATCCTGAAGGCGGAGTGGTGATTGCAAGTGATGCTCAACCTCTCCTACCTTTTTCTCGGGAAGTGATTTTTTTGGAGCATGGGGATCTGGTGATTGCAACCCATGAGGGGATGCAAGTCATAGAGCTTGAGAGTGGGTTGGAGGTTGAACGAAAGCCTTTGAGCCTTGAGTGGTCGATTGAACAAATGGACAAAGGGGGTTTTCCACATTACATGCTCAAAGAAATTTATGAGCAGCCAGGTGTGATTACCCATACGTTGAATCAGATTCTAGATCGAAATCAAAAAAATCCGTTTTCTTTATTTCCTCAGCCGGGCGTCAATTTATTGAACCAGGCACAAGAGCTTTGCTTGGTGGCGTGTGGGACTTCCTGGCATGCAGCCTTGCTAGGAAAATATTGGATTGAGCGATGGTCTGGAATTCCTGTGAACGTTGAGTTGGCGAGTGAGTTTCGATATCGTGACCCAGTCGTAAGATCTGGGACTTTAGTGATTGGGGTTTCTCAATCGGGGGAGACTGCGGATACTCTTGCAGTTCTAAGAGAGATGAGGGTGCGTAGAGTTCCAACACTTGGAGTTTCTAATGTTCGTGGAAGTTCAATTGCCAGGGAAGCTGATGCTGTGTTTTTTACTTCGGCTGGACCTGAAGTTGGAGTAGCTGCGACCAAGACCTTTATGGCTCAGATTTTAGTGATGCTCGTGTTTGCTGGCTACCTTGGGTTTAAGCAAAAAAAGAAGAGCAATCTTGAAATTGCTCAGCTTTTTAATGAATTAGTTAAAATTCCTCATTTGCTATCTCAGGAGCTTGAAGAGGGTTCTGAGATGCTGAAACAGATCCGAGTCACAGTCCAAAATCTTTCTCACTCAAAAGGATTTTTCTTTATAGGTCGTGGATATTCTTATCCTCTGGCCTTAGAAGGGGCGCTCAAACTGAAGGAAATTGCTTATGACTATGCGGAGGGTTATGCAGCTGGAGAGCTCAAGCATGGTCCAATCGCTATGATTGATCAGGGAATGGTGGTTGTGGTTTTAGCGCCTCGAGATTCTTGGCGAGATAAAACGGTCTCTAATTTAGAGGAAGTGAAAGCCAGAGGAGCAATGATTGTGGGAATTGGAGATTCGGATGATTATGATTTAAAAAATCTATGTGATGATTGGATCCCACTTCCTTCTGAAAATCGATCTATCGATGCTGGGCTGCTTTCGTTCATTTTAGCCCCTGTTGTTCAGTTGTTTAGCTATTACCGAGCTGTTCAGAAGGGAACCGATGTGGATAAGCCTCGCAATTTGGCTAAGAGCGTGACGGTGGAATAGTTTTGATTTGTCATAACAAGGTGTGCGATGAAAGAATCATGCAAGATGTGTTAGCTTCCCTCAATCCAAGGCAGCGAGAGGCTGTCTTGTGTACTGACGGGCCCTTAATCGTTCTAGCAGGAGCTGGCTCTGGCAAGACGAAGATGTTAACTTCAAGGATTGTTCATTTGATCCAAGAACTTTGTATTCCTGCGCATCAGGTCATGGCTGTGACCTTTACGAACAAGGCAGCTGCAGAAATGCGTGCAAGAGTAGACAAAATGCTTGGGTACTCTACTTCCACTTGGAGTCCCAAAGAGGGAGGGCCCCGCTTAGGAAGACCTGAAATTGGCACTTTTCACTCTTTTTGTGTTCGATTATTACGAAGGGAGCTTCATCGGACTCCCTTTACAAAACCTTTTGTGATCTATGACGATACGGATCAACTGAGCTTGATTAAAAGAGTATTTTCCAGTTTAAATATAGATGAAAAATCTGTAAATCCCAAGGCCATCCAATCTGGAATTAACCGTGCAAAGTGTGATGCACAAACTCCAGATGAGTTGGAAGCCCTTTCTTATTCCGTTTTTTCTCGGCAGCTGAAACGAGTTTATGAATCCTATCAGAAAGAACTCCTTTTAAATCATGCCTTGGATTTTGGCGAGATTATTTGCATGACCTATCGGTTGCTTCGGGACGATTCAGAGCTCAGAGAAAAGTATCAAAAAAATCTAAGATACCTCCATGTTGATGAATATCAAGATACAAATCGAGCTCAGTATTTATTGCTTTCTATGCTTGCAGGTTCTCGTCAGGGAGGACATGGAAACCTTTGTGTGGTGGGAGATGAAGATCAGTCGATTTATAAATGGCGTGGGGCAGATATTCGTAATATTTTAGATTTTGAAAAAGATTTTCCAGGAGCTCAGATTGTCAAACTCGAGGAGAATTATAGATCTACACAAACAATTCTTGCTGTAGCGAGTCAGGTTATTCGAAATAATCGCTCCAGGAGAGATAAAACGCTTTGGACAAAGAATCAAGAGGGTTCTCAGGTGATTCGAGCTCAACTTGCAGATGAGCGAGCTGAGGCCGAAGTGGTGATTGCTGAAATCAAGCGGTTAGTCTTTGATGAAGGCCGTAGTTACCCTGATTTTTCAATTTTTTATCGTACAAATGCTCAAAGTCGCCCTTTTGAAGATGTACTTCGCAGAGAGAAAATCCCCTATCAGATTGTAGGAGGACTTCGATTTTACGATCGAAAAGAAATTAAAGATATCCTTGCTTATTTCAAAGTAATTTTGAATTTTTCTGATTCTGTTAGTTTAAAGAGAATTATTAATGTTCCTGTTCGAGGGATTGGGAAGACTACAGTTGAAAAGCTAGAATTGTTTTATCAAGAAGTGAATTCTCAAGGTCCCAGTTCCTACTGGGAGGTGATGCAGCTTGCTGTTGCCCAAGGGAGGTTTTCTGGAGCAGCTGCTCGGAAGCTTTCTCTGTTTATTGAGTTAATTCAAAAATTGATGGATAGCCAACCCAATCGCCTTCTTTCAGAACTTTACCATCTCATTTTAGATGAAACCGGATATGTGAGGCAGTTGCGTGCTGAAGCGACTGAAGAATCTTTGGCTAGAATTCAAAACCTCGAAGAATTTTCGACTTTGCTTCAAGAATTTGAGGAGGATCTCTTAGAGCCGTTGTCTGAGCAACAGCGGAATCAGAAGCGAAGCGAGCTTTTAACTTTATTTATAGAGCAGTCCTCAATCTCAGATTCTGAGTTTTCGGGGGAGGAGAAAGAAGGAAGTGTTCAGTTAATGACCTTACACTCTTCTAAAGGATTGGAGTTTCCTGTTGTTTTTATTGTTGGAATGGAGGAGGGATTATTTCCTTCATTGAAGCCTTGGGAGGAAAGTCAGGAAGATGAAATTGAAGAGGAACGACGCTTATTTTATGTGGGAATCACTCGTTCTCGAGAAAAGCTTTATTTACTGAATGCGAAGGTTCGTCGGATTTGGGGAAATGTCAGTTACCAAGAGCCTTCTCGATTTTTTTCTGAAATTTCTAATGATCTTTTGAAGGATCACGCCTTCTCTTATGGAAATAAAAGTGATGGGTTTAAAGTAGGGTCTTCTCGTCAATTCAGAAGTGTTGTAGAGGGTTGTGTAGGAAAACAGATGGTTCATCCACAGTATGGTTGTGGTACTGTGGTCGCTAGTGAAGGGGCAGGAGTTGATCAGAAAGTCACGATTCGGTTTTCAGGTCAAACGGAAAGAAAGTTTCTCTTTAGGTACGTTTCGGGGTATTTTTCTGAAAATGTCTCAATTGACTCTCGAAGATAGAGCCTGATGATAGAGAAGGAAAGTCTTATGAAGAAATTAGCCATTTTGTTCGGTTTGATTTTGACTCTAGTCCTAGGGGCTGTTGTTGTAGTTCCTTTTTTTATAGACGTTGACCAATACCGGTCAAAAATAACAGAGGCAGTCAATTCTCAGATCAATGGCAAACTTGAGATTGGGAAACTCTCTCTTTCTCTGTGGGGTCAAATTAAGGTTGAGGTTGCAAGTTTAAAGTTAACCGACTCTAAGGGAAACCCTCTTGTTTCTGTAAAAGATGCTTATTTTCATCTTCCGTTTATGCCTCTTTTGTCAGGCTCTCCCATTTTGACATTCAAAATGAATCACCCCTCGGTTCAAATCTTAAGAAGCAAGAGTGGACAGGTGAATTTGATGACTTTATTGAAGCAGATAGACAATTCAAAAGTAACGCCTCCGGGTTCAGCATCTTCGACTTCTTCTTCTGCAGGTTCAGGCTCTGAAAAAAGCCAAGTATCTTTACCAGGATTTGTAGCTCGGGCAAGACTTGGGGTTGAACTCAGGGAATCTTCAGTGAGTTATACCGATCAAGCTTCAGGTTTAACCTCTGAGGTGAAGGATTTGAACTTAATCCTTAAGGATGTTTCTCTGAGTCATCCCATTGACTTGGAGTTATGGGCAGATCTTGATACCCGATTAGGAAAAACCTTTTTATTGAAAGGGCCTACCAAGCTATTAGGAAGAGCTCAGCTTGAGCTTAAGAGCCACAAGATTGAGCGTGTTTCTGTTTCTGCTCACCTAGATATGGATCCAGTTGAGATGAGAGTTCCTGGGCTTTTTGAAAAGAAAAAAGGAGTTCCAACGTCAGTAGATATTTCCGTGATAGCGACTGAACAAGAGGTCAAGATTGAAAAGATTTTTGCTCAGTTTTTTAACTTGGAAATGACCTTGCAAGGCAGTGTCATGAACTTAATCTCGAGTGGAGGAGCTTCGTCTTCCCCTGTTTTTAACCTCAATCTGAAGTCTAATGAAGTCCGCCTTCAGCCGTGGGTTGAGCTGCTTCCTTTCTTAAATGGCTTTAACTTGGGTGGAACAGCTTCGGTAGAGGGAGATGTGCGAGGATTAGCAGAAAAGCTTAACTATCATGCTCAAATTTCAGTTCGAGAGTTGACAGCTCAAGCTCCTCAACTGAAGTCTCAGCCTAAGATTGATGTTTCCCTAAAGATAGCGACTGATCAGATTGAGTCTTTTTTGTTTTTCTTGAGAGCACCCGGAAACGATCTAAGGATCCGAGGCAGATTATTTTCTTTTTCAAAGCCTCATGCCACAGTTGAGGTCAGTTCAACGGGGATGGATTTGGATGAGTTGGTTGTTTTTCCTCCTTCAGCTAAAAAGGAAAAGACAGAAGTAGGAGCTTTTTCTAAAGGTGGGGTTCCACAAAAAGCGAATCAATCATCTGTAGCTTCAGGAGAAGATTGGGATTCTTTGCTAGCCCCTCTGAGACAGAATCCAGTTTTAGTGAATACAGCTGCTATTTTTACTCTAAAAATGCCTTTTTTAAAGGCTAAGGGTGTTAAGCTCAGTGATATTGCTTGTCAGCTTAAGATGAAGGATCTTACGGTAGGGCTCGATTCGTGTGGATTTAAAGTCTTTTCTGGAGCTGTGGGTGTAGGGACTCAAGTTCAACTTAAACCTAAAACTCCAAGCTATCAGTGGAGTATGAAGGTTGTGGGTTTGGACATGGCCAAGGCGGTTGAATCACAGGCAGCTTTATTTAAAAATACGGTCATGGGTTTAGCTTCATTCAGTATGAGTGGTCAGGGATCTAGTTTGAATCCGGATACCGCTCTTTTGAATCTGAAGGCGAATGGAAATTTAAAAGTTGAAAAAGCTGTGTTTTCAACCATTGATGTTGGAAAGATGGCTTCTGAAGCTTTGACAAAGACACTCACTCAGGTAGGAGAAAAGATACCTGCTCTCAAAGGGAAAAGTCTTGGAAATGTGCCTGCGACTGGATCTAAGTATGAGTTTATTTCTTCAGACTTTCAATTGGCGTCAGGAAAATTTTCCGCCCCCAATTTTTATGCGAAGTCGATGCCTCAACAAGGAATTGATCTCAAGGGGAGTACAACAGTTGGAATGCAGGATTATTCCTTAGATGCAAACTGGGATGTGATTGATACTTATAACTTGACTCATGCTCGAGACTTATCGATTGAACAGGCAGGGGTGAGAGTGGACTCTATTCTTGCTGAAGGAAGCTCTCCTGTTCACTTTCCCGTTCATGTAGGTTGTACTTTGTTTGCACCTTGCTATTCGTACACTCAGGTTGCTGGGGAGCTGATTCGGGTGGCTCTTCATAATGTGAGCACGGCGGCAGGGAATCGAGCTAAGGAAGAGGTTAAAAAGCAGGCAGAATCTGTGATCAAGCAGGTAGCCCCACCACAAATCCAGGAAAAACTGAAAGGATTCTTTCGGTAGAAAAAAGAGGATATGAAGCAAATGAATAAAAAAAATATTCTTTTGGTTATTGGAATGCTTGTCTCTATCGGGTGTTCGAGTGATCGCACTAAAAACCATGCGAAAGAAGTGGCTGCTCGATACTGGCAGGACAAAGCCTATCCTGGGAAAGGTTTTGATATTCAAGTTGTAGAAGCTGAAAAGGCAGAAGGAGGTCTTTTGCGTGTCAAAGGGATTGTTGACGGAGAGACTCGAGTTGGAACATTTAATCCGGATACAGAGACTTTTTCTGAAGGTTACTATTCTTTAGCTCATGAGCGTAACAAGAGAATCGCTGAGCTTGAGCAAGAACTGAAGTATTGTAAGGAGAGGTCCGAAGGCTTTGAAAAAGAAATTTATAAACTCAAAGTTCAGCTTGAGTTGGGTTCAGGCAAGCCTGCTTTAGAAAGACCCATCAGCCCAGCGGCCAGTGTTTCTCCTACGCCACAATAAGACGGGTGGGAAGTAGAGGAGAGTGAGGTCACCGTTTTGGGTTTAATGATTCGAAGTTCGATTGATTTAGGGACGAATACAGCTTTATTACTTCTGGTTGAGTGGGATTCTAAGACCCAGAAGATCCACCAGATTTTGGAGGATTGCTCCACTAGTGTGAGGCTCGGGGAGGGTGTGGACCAAAACCGGGAGTTTGGTCCACAGGCCATGCAGCGGACAATGGTTTGTCTTCAAGACTATGCAAAGAAGGTTCGGCAGAAGGGGGGGAGGGTTGAAGAAACTCTTTGCGTAGCGACCAGTCAGGCCAGAGATGCTAAAAACAGCCATGAGTTTTTCGAGCAAATCAAACAAGAAATAGGCTTTTCATTTCGGGTCATCTCGGGAAAAGAGGAAGCTCGCTATACATTTTATGGGTCACTTGCTTTGGCTCAAGATGCAGCACAATCTTATGTCATCGATATTGGGGGAGGGAGTACTGAAGTCATTTCAGTGAATCAGTCTCAGAGTCTGGACATGGGTTCAGTCAGGTTTACTGAACGTTACTTCAAGTCTGATCCTGTAACTGATGAAGAGTTTTGGCGTTGCCAGGAGGCTATTGATTCCGAGCTTGAATCTGTTCTGCCTTGGGCAAAAGGGATTCACCCCGAGGTCAATCTCATTGCGGTAGCAGGGACAGCGACTACTTTGGCAGCCTGCTACTTGGGGCTTAAGAAGTTTGATCCAGATTTAGTTGATGGAGTGATATTAACGCGAGGCGATGTTCATCGTCTTGTGGAAGAGTTGAAGTGGCGAAAAGTCTGCGAAAGAAAAGAAATTTTAGGTATAGAGGCTGCGCGAGCGGATGTGATTTTATCTGGGTCTTTGATTCTTTGGAGAGTTCTTGAAGTTTTGGGTTTTGAAGCTTGCCAAATTAGCGTTCGGGGATTGCGCTACGGTTTACTGATGTAAATTCATATATATAAATTCATAGCTGTTTATGGTATCCGTAGCCGTATTTGGTTATTACATACAGCAGGAAATCCTGGCTCTTTCTTATTGCTTCAGGATGATGGCAGTCTTGCTATCTTTATGGAAGATCGTCCAATTTGGACAGCAGAGACAAACTAAGTTAGTTTAATATTCTGTATACTCATTCTATTGTATTTTTTAATAATTGAATTATTGAGTTCTTTGTATTAAAATAACCGCGGCTATGGTGAAGAATTTATTAAACTGGCGGGGAGTTTTATTTTTTTTAGGGTTATTGGGATTTCTGGGATGTCTTCCTGGTGGTGGAGATAGCACTCAATGGGTTGTTCAGTCCCCTCCGTCCCTTAGTCCAAGTCTAAGGGATCCCTTGACTGAAAGTTACTCTGCTGCCCTTGGTTTTGCTCAATTAGGTAATACGTGTTTTGCAAATTCAGTTCACAAACTTTTATGGGCCGCTGTAGATTTTCCAGATTCCGAAACTGTTCCTAAGGATCAAGAAGCTAAGAAGCTTTATTTTTCCTTGATGAATCAATTGAGTGAAAACTGGGAGCAGTTACAGAAAGACCCCAAAGGGGCAGGAATTCAAGGGCATGGTTTTGAGGATCCATTAAATAAATTTTTTGATGCTTTAAATGATTGGAATTTGAAACCTGACCATCATGGCTCTAAAAACATTGATCTACTCCATATTCCTTCGAAAGTGAGAGAAGATCAGGTTGATGCTTTGGCTTATTTATCGAACCTCGATGATATTTTAGATTTAAAGAGTTTGATTGGGGGATATTATTTTTCTAAAAATATTACGTTTAAAGATGGAACAGTTCAACCTGTTGTTATAAAGACCCCGGATCAAAAAAACTTTACGCTGCCGATTCCTTTAGATTCTGCATTACATAGTTCTAGCCCTTTTTTTATTAATTTGTTAGCTCATTATTTTAAAACGCAAGATTCTGATGGACCTATTAAGCGAGATGATAATGGTAAAAAAGAACTTGCTCAAATTACAGATCAATTGACCTTGGATTCACCTGATGAGATCCCTCATCAAATCCTGATGGTGTTGAATGAAAAAAATTTCGCCGTGAAGCATTCTGATAAAATCTCCCTTGATTTCTATCAGAATCTAAACCCCGCTCATCTTCTTGTTGAGAAGAAACCATATTCCCTCAGAGGTGTGGTTGTGCATCGAGGAAGTGATGGAGCAGGTCACTATGTTGCTTACATTCAAAAGGAAAAGAATCATTGGGTTTTGCATAATGATTTGCACGTGACTCCGATTGAATTTGGCAGGGAATCACAAATGTGGCAGGATATTGATCAGGGTGGTTACTTATTTCTTTACAAAGAATAGCTCAATAGCAGTCCTTTTAATCACATGGATTGGGTTTTTTATGCATCCAGTGAGGGTGGAGGCTCAAGATTATCGGATTTTAGTTCTTCCAAGTGGGGGAGCTACAGGTATTATTTCAGCCACAGTCCTGAATCATTTGGAAAAGCAAAGCGGAAAACGTATTTATGAGCTTTTTGATGAAGTTTGGGGTTCTTCGATTGGTTCGATGATTGGCTCGATGCTGCTTCTTCCTAAGCCCGGTAGTTCTGATCCCTGGTCAGCTTCTGAAGTAGTTGATTTTTTAGAAGAAGTTTTCTCAAAATTTTACAGTGCAAGCAGGATTCGGACTCGGTTCAAACAAAAAATTGCAGGAGACAACGTAATACCTGCATTTTGCATGAAGGATACCCTTAGACCCTTGCGAATTGTCGTAGCTGAAGTTCACGGATGGAACCCTTGGTTTCAGATGATTCCTCAGGGGACTTCTTTGCGGTCTTTTAGCACTGAGACAGACCCTTCCGTGTCACTCGCATCGGTGGTTTGTGGTTCTTGTTCGGTCTCTCCTGTGCATAGAGCTGAAAGAGTTGAAGTTGCTGAAGGGGAAGTTCTCTTTTGTATTGATGCTGGGTGCTTGGTATCTGATGAGCCATGTATGAATCCAGTGGTCCATCTCATGAATCAGTTTTTAGAGAAGATTGATCCTGAGAAAGATACAGTTTCCTTATTTTTTATGAGTAATGGTTGGGTTCGTTTAGGTGGCAATCTCTTTCAGATGCAAGGAACGGTACAGTTTTTCGGCAAGCAAGATCAAAAAATTGAAGGCAATTTATATAATCTCGATACTACTTTAGATTCAGTTTTTGGTGAATGGCAAGCCACTTGTCGTACAGGCCAAGGATTCAGAAAAGTTTCAAATTATTTTGGGGGTGATTTATTGCTTTATAACTTAGCAGGAGCTGGGTGTGTTCCCACAGATCTCTTCAAACAAAAAGCAGAAGAAATCATCCAAACTCCCGTTTTTACTGAAATTTTGGAGCGGCTACTCGAAAGCTCCTGATTTTTTTTGCAGGGATCGATCTTCTTCTATAAAATAGAAGTCATGAAAATTGCTCCACTCCCAGTCAATGAAATGGATAGACTTGAAGCATTAAAGAGTTATGAAATTTTGGATACAGGGAGTGAACAATCATTTGATGATATTGTAAACATTGCTTCATTGATCTGTGATTCACCCATTGCAGCCATCAGCTTGATCGATTCTCACCGCCAGTGGTTTAAATCGAAGTTAGGATTGAATGTCACCGAAACAAGTCGTGACCTTGCTTTTTGTGCTCATGCCATTTTGGAAAAATCAGTTTTTGAAGTGAAGAATGCCTCTCAGGATCCTCGTTTTATGGATAATCCTCTTGTGAAGGGGGACCCTCAGATTCAGTTTTATGCGGGTGCTCCCATTTTGGATAAGAATGGGTTTGCTTTAGGGGCAGTTTGTGTGATTGACAAAAAAACAAAGGAACTCACCTCCAATCAGAAAGAAGCACTTGCTTCTCTGAGTCGGCAAGCGATGAGTCAAATTCAAGCTACTCAAGTCCAAAGAGAACTCGATGCAGCAAATCATCAACTGGAAGTTGCTCAAACTTTAATTGAATCTTTTACCCATGATTTTGAAAAAGTGGCAATGGACCAGTTGACCCAAGCAAGCAAAAACGTGATTTGGATGACTGATCCCTATAAAACTCAGATGCTTTATGTGAGCCCAGGTTATGAGAAACTATTTGAAAAGACCTGTAAGAGTTTATACGAAGACTCAATCTCTTTTTTGCAGGCAATCCATCCAGAAGATCGAGCCCGTGTGGTGAAATCTTTTAGGAAACAACTCTTAGGAACTTATCATGAAGTTTTTCGAATTCTAACTTCTTCTAAGCATGAAAAATGGATTCAGGATCGATCTTTGATCCTACCAGCAAAGGAAGGCTCTTCATTAAAAGTGATAGGAGTTTGTCAGGAAATTTCACTGCAGGAAGCAATAGAGATTCAACAAAAAAATTCTAACAAAAATAACTAAGTTTAACGATTCAACTTCTTAAATTTTAAAAAATTATGCTTAAGTCTTTACCCGTTTCACAACCCACCAGACTAGGGAAGCGATTAGACCTGCCGATGGAATTGTAATGATCCAAGCCCATACGATACGGCTAGCAAGCTTCCATCTCACGGCACTGGTTGAGCTGACCATCCCTACGCCAATGATGGATCCTGTGATGGTATGTGTCGTGGATACAGGAATTCCTGAGATTGTCGCGATAAAGAGAGTGATTGCTCCTGCCGTTTCTGCACTGAAACCACTGACGGGTTTGAGCTTCGTGATTCCACTGCCCATAGCTTTCACAATTCGCCAGCCACCTGTAAGGGTTCCCAGCCCCATGGCTAGCTGACAGATTAAAATAATCCAAAATGGGATATGGAATTTGGGACCTAGATGGCCTGTTGAAAAGAGAAGCACGGCAATAATGCCCATGGTTTTTTGCGCATCATTGCCCCCATGTCCAAGGCTTACCAAAGTTGCTGAAACAAATTGAAGCTTGCGAAACCATTGATCGACTGCTCTAGGTGTTTTCTTTCGGCAGATCCAAAAAATAACGATCATGAGTGCAATTCCAAGAAACATACCTAGAAGTGGCGAGATGATAATAGAAAGTAGAACTTTACTCAGACCACTCCATAAAAGAGCGGAGGGTCCTATTTTCGTTACAGCCGCTCCAATTAACCCTCCTACCAGAGCATGTGATGAGCTGGATGGAATACCAAAATACCATGTGATCAGTCCCCAACAGATTGCGCCCGTGAGAGCTGCTAAAAGAACATAGGTGTCTATTACTGTTGGGTTGACCAGTCCAGTCCCCACTGTATTGGCAACGTGAGGGTCAAAAAAGATGAAGGCGATAAAATTAAAAAAAGCAGCCCAGATCACTGCGTATTGGGGTTTTAAAACTCGAGTTGAAACAACTGTTGCAATTGAATTAGCAGAGTCATGCATTCCATTGATAAAATCAAAAGAAAGTGCAAGTAGAATTACAATAAAAATAAGGATTAGGCTTGGATTCACAGATTAGGCTTTCTTTTTAGGCGTACTCTAAAAGAATGGATTCAATAAGACTTGCCATATGTTCGCAGCGATCTGAAATTGTTTCTAAAATCTCGTTAATGTCCTTAAGGCTAATTAAGATTTTCATATTAGTTTCCTCTCGGAATAGGCCTGCAATAGACTCCCGAAATAGGACATCGCTTTCATTTTCTAAGCGGTGAATTTCTGAGCAAGTCATTCGAATTGGATCAGACTTTTTAAGGTGATTCAAACCTCCAACAGCTTTTTGTACCTGGAGAACTGCTTCTTCAGCTTTTTCACCTAAACGAACTGTAATAGGTGGAATTTTTTCAATATGGTAAAGAATGAGTCGTTCAGAGGTTGCGTGAATAAGGTCAGTAATATCGTCCAATCCTTGAATTAAGTCATAAATATGATGCCGATCAAAAGGGGTAATAAAGGTGTTGTGAAGAAGTTCTAGGGTTGTGTGCGTAATCTCGTCAGCAGCCCATTCAATTTCCCTGATCTGAGGGACCTTTTGTTCAATAACAGAAGGGTTTTTTAAACATTCATTGAGGGCTTGAGCAGCTTGAACCAAATGGGCAGCTGCTTGGTTAAATAGTTGAAAAAATTTTTCTTCCTTGGGGAGAAAGTTCTTGATCATATTAGTCCTACTTTTTAAATATTAGACTCTTCATTGATATTTTGTGCTTGAACAAAAGGCAAATGAAATGAAGAGGGTTCGGCAGAGGATTCTGGATGATTACGGCAAATACTGCCTGTTTTCAAGTCCGTCTTGATGGGGTGATAATAAAAAGGAGAGAAAATAGAGTATGACCTCAACAACATCTTCCACTTTTGCAGCTGTTTCATCGGATGAAGCAAGACTTCAGGGCTACCGTGAGCAAATTCAGAGGAGAAATGACCTCGAGATTCAGGAGATGCAAGCTCAACATGCTGATGAACTTCAAGAACTATCGAAATCTCAGGTTCAGCAGGTTGAAGCATTAAAAAAGGGGTTTGATGTAAAAATCTCAGAAGAGGCTACTACTCTTGAGGAACAGTTACGTCAAGTTCGAAGTCAGCATCAGAAAAACCTTAGTATAGAAAAGCAAGCAGAAGAAGAGGAGCTTGCCAAGCTTAAGTTCACCCATCAAAAGAGAATAGAAGAGTATAAAAAGAATGCAGAAGCTCAGTTCGAATCAACTCAAAAACAGCTCCAACGATCCATTCAGGAACTTCATGAGAAAGCTAGGAAAACAGGACAAAGAGAGAAGGAACGATCATGAATCTATCTACGGAAAAACAAGATCAAAGGGATTCACAACTCATTCCCATGAACGGTTTTCAGCAAATTCTGGATATGCTTAAAATTGCTGATCCAAAATTTAGGGAGTCTCTTCTCAGACGGTTGGCTTTGAAAGATCCAAAGCTCGTTCAGTCCTTGCGCCGTGATTTGCTTTAAAACTCTACATACAGTCATAGACTGAAAAACCTCCCTATTTAGGTCTTTTTATGCTAAAATTCGTTTTTCATGCAAACTGGTCAGGTCATTGTTACTGAAATCCGAAAAGCCTGTTTAGTTCAGAGGAAAGAGATTTCTTCAGATCAAACGTTTAAGTTGAGTCGTGCAATTTCTTTGCGTTGTTTACAGAGTTGGAGCTGGAAAGAGCATCAATTAAAAAAGTTTAAAGTAGGGCTCTATTCTGCTTTTTCAGGGGAATTAGATATGGGCTGGATAGGGGATTTTTTTGAAGCTCATGGGTCTTGTTTATATTATCCAAGAGTAATCGATCACAAATCTAAATCCATGGAATTTGTAGAGCTTCCTCGTGAGAGAGGATGGAAGTTAGGATCCTATGGCATTTGTGAGCCAGATACAGATCGAAAAGCAATTCGTCCTCAAGATTTAGATCTTATTTTTGTTCCTGGGGTAGCCTTTGGTGAGAAGGGCGAAAGAATAGGGAGAGGTTCAGGATACTATGATCGATTTTTAGTCTTAGCCCCTCAAGCTCTTCGGGTTGCGCTTGCTTTTGATTTTCAAGTTTTTTCTGCTTTACCTCAGACCCAAATGGATCAATGTGTTCACTGGGTGGTGACTGAAACCTGTGAATATAGAACCTCATTTTTAGAGGCTTGGATGGATCAGAGGATGAAGGTATGACTTTTTTTAAGCGCTATGAAACACTTTCAGGCCAACCCTCCTACTTGGATACAGAAGATCAAGCTCGACGGCTCCTGGCGATTGCGGTTTCTAGACAAGCTACCCGCTTTGTTTCACATGCAACAACCTCTAGAGTCAAATTGACTCAGAGTCAGTTGGAAGAAGGCATAAAAGGAAAAATTATTGGCAAAGAGGGGAGAAACATTCGACATTTTGAGGAGCGTGCAGGGGTTGATTTAGTGTTAAATGAAGAACCCGATGCGGTCTTAGTTTCAAGTTTTGATGCTTTTCGTCGAGAGGTGGCTCGTTTAGCTTTGAGCTCTTTGATTCAGGATGGAAGGATTCAAGTGGCCAGAATTGAAGAAGCACTCGAAGAAGCTCAGATTCGAATCGACCAAGAAGTCAGAGAAGCAGGTAAAAATTCTGCTCTTTCTTTAGGAATCCAAGATTTACATCCAGCCATTTTGAGAGTTTTAGGAACTTTAAAATTTCGCCATAGCTTTGGCCAGAATCAACTCGATCATTCGATTGAGTCAGCTTGGCTTTGTGGAAACCTTGCTTTGGAGCTTGGTTTTGATGTTTTTTTAGCAAGAAGGGCGGCTTTACTTCACGACTTAGGTAAAGGTTTAGATCAAACTCATGATGGAGGACATGCTCAAGCGGGTGCAGAGTTTGCTCAGAGGTATGGTGAAAAGGAAGTCATTGTTCAGGCGATTGCATCTCATCATGAAGAAATTGCTCCTGTTTCGTGGCTTGATCATCTTGTTTTGGCAGCAGACGCTCTGTCAGGAGCTAGGCCAGGGGCTCGGCATGGATCGACTCAAACAGCATTAGAAAGAGCCACTCAGATGGAATTGATTGCTCAACAAACTCCTGGGGTACAATTTGCTTTTGCTGTACGTGCAGGGAGAGAATTGCGAGTATTTGTGGATAGTGATCAAGTCAAAGATGAGCAGCTTTCTGAAGTAGCGCGTCGGGTTGCAGAAAAGATCGGTGCTGAAGTCCAATTTCCGGGTCAGATGAGCGTCGTTGTTTTGCGTGAATTAAGAGCTGTAGAGGTAGTTTCACGATGAAAATTCTTTACTTTGGGGACACCTATGGACGACCAGGACGAGATGCTGTGAAAGCTGCTATAAAAAAGCTGGTACCTCTTCATCAAATTGATTTTGTTATTGTGAATGGGGAAAATTTTTGCCATGGCAATGGAATCTTACCTGAAATGGCAGAAGAGTTTTTCAGCTTAGGTGTGGATGTGATTACGACAGGAAATCATGCTTGGGATCAGCGTCAAATTATCCCTTATATGGCTACTACAACCCGACTTTTGAGGCCTGCTAATTATCCGGATCATCCCGCTTATAAAACCCCAGGAAGAGGGGTAACCGTTGTAGAATCTCGGCTAAGGAATGGATTAAGACTAGGGGTGATTCAGGTGATGGGGCGAGTTTTTATGGATGCTTTGGATTGTCCTTTTCGGTCGGCTGAGAGGGAAGCTGAAAGGCTTGATGAGTTAGGATTGCAGTGTATTTTGATTGATTTTCATGGAGAAGCTTCTTCTGAAAAGCAGGCTTTTGCTTTTTTCATGGATGGAAAAGTGAGTGCAGTTGTGGGAAGTCACTCCCATGTGCAAACTGCTGATGAAAGGATTCTACCGCAAGGAACTGCAGCTATTACCGATGTGGGGATGTGTGGCTGCTTTGATTCGGTCATTGGTGTTAGAAAAGAGCTCTCAATTCAAAAATTTCTGACAAAGCGCCCAGTTCGTTATGAACCTGCTGAAGGACCCGGCGGTTATGGAGCCGTTGTCATTGATATTCGGGAGTCTGATGGTCAAGCTCAATCCATCTTACGACTTCGTGAAACAACAATTGACGTTCACTGATGAAGTTTATTTTTGATGACAAGAACTTCCTTTGGAGCAAGTTCCCTGACTGTTGCACCCTCCTCCTCCACAGCCACTCAGTGATTCAAAGGACCATGGGCGCTGGATTTGGTTCATGGTTTGGAGTGCGGATTCTAAATCAGAAAAGGGCTGATAGCTCAAGTACTCCCCGGTCGTGTGTTTCAGAACAAAAGCAATAAAAACACCAGGCTGTTCTCGATGAGGGGTAATGCCTGCCATCAGTTCTTCGTCGACCAAAAAACCTTTGAGATAATTCTCTGAATTTAGGTTGATCATTAAAATGACACTAACATGAAGGCTATAGATATCCAGATGAACCTTAAACTTTTAGAGGTGGGTAAAAATTTTGAGTTGCCAATTGGCCTAAGATCTCATAAAAGTACTTTTGTTCTTTCATTAATTTTTCCCATACTATGGGGCTGTAGCTCAGTTGGTAGAGCATCTGCTTTGCAAGCAGAGGGTCAGCGGTTCGATTCCGCTCAGCTCCACCATTTAATCTAATAACGCCAATTCGGCGCAAGAAAATTAAAAATTCACAACAAAACAATAATACGAGGGAGTAAATTTTGTAGGTGTTTCTCATCCTTAAGTAGGGCTTCCTAAAATAGAGCTTCCTAGGGTTCTTTCTTTTCTCTATTTTTTGAGGAGCTATTGCGTGGAAAATGAATACCGAGTTCTTTTAGTTTACAATAGAGATGAGCTCGGTTCATTCCAAGGGCTGAGGCAAGCTGACTCATATTTCCCTCGTGCTTCATGTACTCTTCTTTTAAAAGCTCTCGTTCAAAGGCTAAAATTTTTTCGTAAAATCCAGTTGGATAGTGAGAGTTACGGGGTTTTATATCTGGGTGTTTCTCTTGCTTTGAGGGTTGCTGGAATCGTTCGGGTAAGTCTTTTTTAAAGACCTCAGGCGATTCGTGTAAGGTGATCAATTGGTCGATGAGATTTCCTAGCTCTCGGACATTGCCAGGCCATGAATAGGTTTTTAGGGCTTCGATTGCACAGTCTGAAAAGATCAATTTTTTTAAGGGGGGACAGTATTTCAGAATGAAATGTTCGATTAAGAGGGGAAGGTCATCTATGCGATCTCTGAGAGGGGGGGTTTCTAAAGAAATGACATTGATTCGATGGAGGAGATCGTCTTTAAATGTATTTTGCTGTGACATTTTTTCCAGGTTTTTATTGGTCGCACAAATCAATCGAAAATCAATCGGAATGACTTTTGAAGATCCTAATCGAGTGATTTCTTTTTCTTGGATGACTCTGAGAAGTTTTGATTGAATTCCAATAGGCATTGTAGATATTTCATCAAAATAAAGAGTGCCTCCATGGGCTTGCTCAAAGATTCCTTTGACTGTTCGATCTGCGCCAGTAAAAGCACCTCGCTCATGACCAAACAAAATGCTTTCAGCCATGGAGTCCTGAATTGTGGAAGAATTGATTGCAATGAAAGGTTCTAGTAAGTCATTAGGAAGAATTCGTCTGAGCTGTTTGGCGACTAACTCTTTTCCAGTTCCTGTTTCTCCTGTGATGATGACGTTAGCTCTACTGTTTTTCACTTTATGGATCATTTGATGAAGTTTTTTAATGGGAGGGCTCTCCCCTAGGAGAATGTTATTTGTATGAGTTGATTGAGCTTTAAGGTGCAGCTGTTGATGGTGTTTTAAATGTTTTCTTTTTGAAAGAGCTTGAGTGAAGGTGTGAAGCAAGTCTTCTGAATCAATGTCCTTGACGATGTAATCCACTGCTCCCAAACGCAGAGCTTCTCGCACGACTTGGAAGTCACTCATGATGGAATTGATCACAATGACTAGATCGCGATCGATTTCTAAGAATCGAGGGATAGCTCGAAGACCTTCACGAGGCTCTCTGAGGTTAATATCCAGTAAAAGAAGATCGAAGCTGTGATATTGGAAAAGAGAGAGGGCTTCTTCAGAGTCATTAGCAGTTAAAAAATCGTACTGATTTTTCATTTTTTCTGCCAATGTTTTTTTGAGGTGGATTTGAAAGAGGGGGTCATCATCGCAAAGAAGAATTTTTATATTTTCTAGCATATTTTTTGATCAAACCTTAAAAAGAATAAATGATTCATTTCTTGAATAGTATTTTTATTTTTAATGCGCTAGAAATATTTTACTTTTTTAATGGTTTATTTATTAAAAATTCTAAACTTTTTTAGAATAATACTCTCTCGATTTAGTTTATTCCATTGTTTGGATTTTCATACAAAGTTCTTTTTTTGTATGAAAATCCAAACAATTTTTCAAAAAATAACTCCATTTATGGTTGGGTCTTGAGCACATGAAAGGGTGGCTTGAAATTTGCTTAGTTGAATTATTTTTACTAGCGAGGAACACCTATGAATCATTCCCAGATTTTTTTAAAACAACTGAGTATTGCTATTGAGAGTAACAGTCATGTTTTGATTACAGGTCAAACAGGAACAGGAAAATCATCGTTAGCAAGACAGATCCATGAAGAAGGCAAGCGCCGGGATGGACCCTTTGTTGTGGTGAATTTAGCGACGCTTCATGAAGGCACTCTTGAGTCAGAGTTATTTGGGCATGAGCGGGGTGCTTTTACGGGGGCTGAGAAAAAAAGGTCAGGTCGTTTAGAAATGGCTCATGGAGGGACTTTGTTTTTAGATGAAGTGGGGGAGCTTTCACTGAGGATGCAGGCCCGGCTTCTTGAATTTTTTCAGTCCCGACGAATGACACCTTTAGGAAGTAATCGAGAGATTGGAGTGGATGCTCGTGTGATTGCAGCAACCCATCGAAATCTTCAGAAAGCCGTGTCATTAGGAGAGTTCAGAGAAGATTTGTTTTTTAGACTTCGAGTGATTTCTATTGCTTTAAAATCAATCAAGGAAAGATCAGATGAGTTTGATGCTTTGGTTCATACTTGTTTAACGGATGTATCGGCTCAATTGGGGCGACCTATTCTACGAATTTCTGAAGAAGTGGCAGATGCACTGGAGATGTATGATTGGCCTGGAAATATTCGAGAACTCAAAAATGTTTTAGAGTGTGCCGTTTTATCCAGTTCAAACGGAGTGATTACTTTTGATGATCTGCCCATTTGGTTTTTGGAGCCTGAGTCTAAAAATGAACGGCTATTGGGCCCTGCGTCTCAGATTTTACCTGAAGGCTTAGGTGTGGTTGAACTGCCTCTTTCGTTTGATTTCCAAGAAACTTTGGAACGGTTTCAAAAGGAGTATTTTAGTCGAGCACTTCGTTTGAATCATGGAAGAATCAGCCGGACAGCAAGGCAAATTGGGCTTAATAAGACGACTTTTCTTCGAAGAGTGAGGGCTTATGGCCTAGGTTTAAGTTGACTACTGATTAAGATATTTCAGAGGTTGGATGTGAAAATCGAGAAAAAAACAATTTTTTTAAAAAAAACTATTGCACCTATCGCACGACTTAGATATTAACACGGACCTCACTGCTAAATTTTAAGAATGAAAGCGGTTGTTCTTTGAAAACTGAGATGAATCAATTGAAAGAGAAAGTGGGGGTAAGTAGGCAGGCAGCTTTCTCGAAGGTCTACTAGATTTGTGTAAGAAGCGAATTTAAGGGATTGGAGAGGGAGTGATGTCGAAAACCTCGAATCAATAACTTTGAAGAAGTGATTGAGTCAGAGGAGCAAACAAGTTTGATAGCAACTAGAAGTGGATTAAAAGATCTGGGTAACTGGATAAGAGAGAAGCTTTTAGGTTAAAAAATTAAACATGAGAGTTTGATCCTGGCTCAGAGCGAACGCTGGCGGCGTGCCTAACACATGCAAGTCGAACGTGAAAAGGAGCAATCCTGAGTAAAGTGGCGTACGGGTGAGTAACGCGTAGGTAATCTACCCCAAAGTTTGGAATAACCTGCCGAAAGGCGGGCTAATACTGAATAGAGCGACGGAATCCGCAATTGGGTTTTTCGGGAAAGGGAGGAAGCAATTCCCTTCGCTTTGGGATGAGCCTGCGTCTCATTAGCTAGTTGGTGGGGTAAAGGCCTACCAAGGCTGTGATGGGTAGCTGGTCTGAGAGGATGATCAGCCACACTGGAACTGAAACACGGTCCAGACTCCTACGGGAGGCAGCAGTGGGGAATCTTGCGCAATGGACGAAAGTCTGACGCAGCCACGCCGCGTGAGTGAAGAAGGCCTTCGGGTTGTAAAGCTCTGTCGAGCGGGACGAAAAATAAGGAGGTGAATAGCCTTTTTATCTGACGGTACCGCTAAAGGAAGCACCGGCTAACTCCGTGCCAGCAGCCGCGGTAATACGGAGGGTGCAAGCGTTGCTCGGAATTATTGGGCGTAAAGGGTAGGTAGGTGGTCTCATTTGTCTGGGGTGAAAGCCTTGAGCTTAACTCGAGAAGTGCCCCAGAAACGGTGAGACTGGAGTCCTGGAGAGGGTCGTGGAATTCCCGGTGTAGCGGTGAAATGCGTAGAGATCGGGAGGAACACCAGAGGCGAAGGCGGCGACCTGGACAGGTACTGACACTCAACTACGAAAGCGTGGGGAGCAAACAGGATTAGATACCCTGGTAGTCCACGCTGTAAACGATGGGTACTAGGTTTGGTGGGTCTTGACCCCCGCCGAACCGGAGCTAACGCACTAAGTACCCCGCCTGGGAAGTACGGTCGCAAGACTAAAACTCAAAGGAATTGACGGGGGCCCGCACAAGCGGTGGATCATGTGGTTTAATTCGAAGCAACGCGAAGAACCTTACCTGGATTTGACATCTCCTGACAGCCTTAGAGATAGGGTTTCTGTAGCAATACAGCAGGAAGACAGGTGCTGCATGGCTGTCGTCAGCTCGTGTGGTGACATGTTGGGTTAAGTCCCGCAACGAGCGCAACCCTTGTCCTTAGTTGCCAGCATTCAGTTGGGCACTCTAAGGAGACTGCCGTGGTTAACACGGAGGAAGGTGGGGATGACGTCAAGTCCTCATGGCCTTTATATCCAGGGCGACACACGTGATACAATGGACGGTACAAAGGGAAGCCAAGAGGCAACTCGGAGCTAATCTCAAAAAGCCGTTCTCAGTTCGGATTGGAGTCTGCAACTCGACTCCATGAAGTTGGAATCGCTAGTAATCGCGGATCAGCACGCCGCGGTGAATACGTTCCCGGGCCTTGTACACACCGCCCGTCACACCATGGGAGCTGACTCAACCAGAAGACGGTCAGGCTAACCGCAAGGAGGCCTCTGGCGAAGGTGGGGTTGGTGACTGGGGTGAAGTCGTAACAAGGTAGCCGTAGGGGAACCTGCGGCTGGATCACCTCCTTTCTAAGGAAAAGTTCATGCAAAGCATGGAATTATCCGGTCAAGTCTCGTTTTAAACGAGATTTTAAAGTCCTTCTTTCTTCCATTTTCTCTTTCAAGGGATTCACCTCAGCCTACCGTATTATTAAGCGGGCCTGTAGCTCAGTTGGTTAGAGCACACGCTTGATAAGCGTGGGGTCGGAAGTTCAAGTCTTCCCAGGCCCACCATGAAGAATGGGGTAGTAAAAAAGTTTAGCCAGAAGAGTTTCTCTTTTGGGTCTGCATGAAAGTGCAGATGAGAGATCTTTGACAACAGAATAGAGTACAGAAAGTAAATGTGTGATGATGAATTTGAGTAAAAACTCAAAAACATCAAGATCACACTCTCATGAATAAGAAAATTGCTGAGGCATTCTTGAGTTTTAGGACTCAAAGAATGAAAAGCGTAGAACTGATTGATCAATCAAAGCTCTTCTTTTTTGAATCAAGAAAGAAGAGTTCACGAAGGGAAAATCAGGAACACAAAATATCTGATCTAAAAAAAAAGAAGGCCGAATAGAAGGACCTTCCGTTTTTAGAGCTGAGAGTTTTTCACAAGGAGTAAAATCTGCAGTGAAGAAATCTCAGAGATCTGCGAATAGGCGAAGAGTGAAAGCGAAGAAAGAAGTTCAAAAGACTTCTGTCTTCAATAGAAACTCAAGTTTATGATAAGCGACTCAGGGCACGAGGTGGATGCCTTGGGACATGCTGGCGATGAAGGACGGTTTAGGCCACGAAAGAGTACGGTGAGCTGCCAAAAAAGCGATGACCCGTATGTGTCCGAATGGGGCAACCCCATCAGAGTAAGATCTGATGATTCTGATCTGAGTGAAGTAGGGTCAGAAGGCAGACGGAGGGAATTGAAACATCTCAGTACCTCCAGGAAAAGAAATCAAGTACGAGATACCCTGAGTAGCGGCGAGCGAAACGGGTACAGCCTAAACCACTCAACTTGTTGGGTGGAGTTGCGGGACTTCGATGTGAGACTTGAATCGATAATTGAACGCTCTGGGAAGGGCGGCTAAAAAGGGTGATAGCCCCGTAGATGAAATCGATGCAAGCTCTAGAAGTATCCCAAGTACCATGGGGCTCGAGAACCCCTGTGGGAATCCGGGTGGACCATCATCCAAGGCTAAATACAAGCATGTCACCGATAGCGCATAGTACCGCGAGGGAAAGGTGAAAAGAACCCCGTCAAGGGGAGTGAAATAGACTCTGAAACCCCGTGCCTACAAGCGGTAGGAGGGCTATGTCCGTAAGGAAAATGCCTGACTACGTACCTTTTGCATAATGAGCCAGCGAGTTAGTGTCGGTCGCAAGGTTAACCCGTAAATAGGGGAAGCCGTAGCGAAAGCGAGTCTGAATAGGGCGAATGAGTGTCCGGCACTAGACCCGAAACGCGATGAGCTAGGCATGACCAGGTTGAAGCGTCCGTAACAGGACGTGGAGGACCGAACCGGTAACCGTTGAAAAGGTTTCGGATGAGTTGTGCTTAGGGGTGAAAGGCCAACCAAATTGCGTGATAGCTGGTTCTCCCCGAAAGCTATTTAGGTAGCGTCTTATGGAGAGTCACTCGAGGTAGAGCACTGACTGGGCTAGGGGCCTTACCGGGTTACCAATCCCTATCAAACTCCGAATGCGAGTGAACTTTACCCCATAGGAGGCAGACGGCGGGAGATAAGTTTCGTCGTCAAAAGGGAAAGAACCCAGATCGCCAGCTAAGGCCCCCAATTCTAGACTGAGTGGGAAAGGATGTGACCTTCCCCAGACAACCAGGAGGTTAGCTTAGAAGCAGCTATCCTTTAAAGAAAGCGTAATAGCTCACTGGTCGAGGAATGTTGCGCCGAAAACGTAACGGGGCTGAAGTCTAGAGCCGAAGCTGCGAGTGCGAGAAGTCTGCGGATTTTTTGCGCGGTAGGGGAGCATTGTCTAAGTCGGAGAAGTCTGAGCGAGAGCACAGATGGAGATATGACAAGAGCTGCTGCTGGTATGAGTAGCGATAAATGAGGTGAGAATCCTCATCGCCGTAAGCCCAAGGGTTCCTGCACACGGCTCGTCCGGGCAGGGTTAGTCGAGACCTAAGTCGAGGCCGAAAGGCGTAGACGATGGATATGGGGTTAATATTCCTCAACTCAGCACAAAGCGTTATCAACTCAGTAGGGACTGCGGAAGATTTTATGGGCCAGTCATCGGTTGTACTGGTGCAACCTCGTAGGGGTGTTAGACAGGTAAATCCGTCTAACAGTTATCCCCGAGAAGGGAATCCGAGGAGAGTAAAATCTCCAGAAGCCATAAACTCTCGACGCACAAGAAAAGCTACGGAGTGAGTTTTGTGTTGACTCGTACCGGAAACCGACACAGGTGGGCGAGGAGAGTATCCTCAGGCGCGTGAGAGAACTCCAGTTAAGGAACTCTGCAAAATACTACTGTAACTTCGGGAGAAGGTAGCCCCATACTCGGTGACTCAGACTTGCTCTGAGGAGCTTAATTGGGGGGCAGAAACTAGGGGGTATCGACTGTTTAACAAAAACACAGGACTCTGCAAACTCATTCGAGGATGTATAGGGTCTGACGCCTGCCCGGTGCCGGAAGGTCATGGGGAGAGGTCATAGACTTCGGTCTAGAAGCTTCGAACTTAAGCCCCGGTAAACGGCGGCCGTAACTATAACGGTCCTAAGGTAGCGAAATTCCTTGTCGGGTAAGTTCCGACCTGCACGAATGGCGTAACGAATTCCCCACTGTCTCGACTGGAGACTCAGCGAAGTTGGAGTCGCGGTGCAGATACCGTGTTCCTGCGGCAAGACGGAAAGACCCCGTGAACCTTTACTGTACCCTGGCATAGAACATCTGGGAACTCTGTGTAGGATAGGTGGGAGCCTAAGAACTCTGGGCGCTAGTTCAGAGGGAGGCAACCTTGAAATACCACCCTGATTTTTTGGCTGTTCTCACCGTAGGTCGCAATCAACCGGCCACGGGACGATGTCAGGCGGGCAGTTTGACTGGGGCGGTCGCCTCCCAAAAAGTAACGGAGGCGCGCGAAGGTACCCTCAGGCTGAGTGGAAACCAGCCGTAGAGTGCAAGGGCATAAGGGTGCTTAACTGCAAGACGGACATGTCGCGCAGATGCGAAAGCAGGTCCTAGTGATCCGGTGGTTCCGAATGGAAGGGCCATCGCTCAACGGATAAAAGGTACTCCGGGGATAACAGGCTTATCTCCCCCAAGAGTTCACATCGACGGGGAGGTTTGGCACCTCGATGTCGGCTCATCGCATCCTGGGGCTGGAGCAGGTCCCAAGGGTTTGGCTGTTCGCCAATTAAAGCGGTACGCGAGCTGGGTTCAGAACGTCGTGAGACAGTTCGGTCCCTATCTGCCGTAGGTGTTGGAGAAGTGAGAAGTGCTGTCCTTAGTACGAGAGGACCGGGATGGACGGACCGCTAGTTTGCCAGTTGTCACGCCAGTGGCACAAGCTGGGTGGCTATGTCCGGACGAGATAACCGCTGAAAGCATCTAAGTGGGAAACTCTCTTCAAAACAACTTCTCCCGGAGCAATTTAGCTCCCTAAAGTTCCCCTGTAGACGACAGGGTTGATAGGGTGGGTGTGTAAGTCGAGTAATCGATTGAGCTGACCACTACTAATAGAACGTGAGGCTTATCTTATTTTTAATGAGAAAAATATTGGAGAAAAACTTCTCTTTTATTCTTCCCTATTCTCAGATCGCTGAGATTCTCAGTGGATTTAACTTATCCATGAAAAAAAATTTCTTTCTGTCTTTTTTCTGTCCTAAAAGATCTCTCCTTCAGTTTGGGGGTGTCTATAGCGACGGGGCTACACCTGATCCCATCTCGAACTCAGAAGTTAAGCCCGTCCACGGCGATTCTAGTACCGAGGTAGCTCGGCGCTAAACTAGCTCGATGCCCCCATTTTTTTTTTGGCTCTCT
>CAIZRG010000028.1 GCA_903935335.1 Oligoflexia bacterium | reverse complement strand
ATTAAATTTGATGATCGGATTTCTAGACGTTACTTCAGACTGATTTCTGAAGATCTCGAGCGGATCGACTCTGTTCCAATCAATCCTCATTCGATTCATGCCGCACAGATGAAAGAAACAATGGGGTTAGATGACGCCTCTCCCGAGAGCATGAGGAACTGGTTAGAAGACCGAGTGGCTTATGTACTCGGAGAAAATTTTCCTCATCATTCTTTAGGTCAAGCAGCGGTTGTTCAAGAGGTCAGCCTCACGTCGAATTCAATAATAACAAAGATGATGAATATGGGAGCTCATTTTTTTTATGAGTATTTTTGGAAAATAGGGAAAAAATATATTCTAAATATTCCAGGACATGGGAGGGTGACTATTGAATCTCCTCGAACCGGAGTGATTGAGCTTGGAGAAGGTCATTTTATGCTTTCGGATGAAAATAAGACTGAAGACTTAAGAAATATTTCTTATAGTTTAATCCGATTATCAACATTCTATCATGAAGCGCGTCATAGCGATGGGAATTCCAGGAGTAGCAGTTGGTGGTTGAAGAAGAGTGATCTGATTATGTCGGATTCGGATAATGATTTGTGGGACCAGCTTTTTCCTGGAAAAGATCGTGAGTTAGTTCAGAAAGCAGGGAGTTTGGGTTTTTTTCATGTGAGTTGCCCTCCCACACACCTTCTTAAGGGTAATCTTGCTTGTGATTTCAATCAGAATGGGCCTTACACGGTTGGAGCCGAATTCTTGCAAGCAATGTTAGACTCCTGCCAGATGTGTTCAGAAAAAGATCGTGAAGTTCTAAGGTCTACGATTTTAGATTATCATTATCGCAGATTAGACTATGTTCCGTACTCGCCGCCAGGTGAAAATCAGGTTCTTCCTCCTATTAGACAAGATTCAGTAGAATGGCATGCGGACCCTCAGTAAGTTTCTTGCGTAAATAGCTATCATCTTCCTTGATTTATTAAATAAATTTTAATTAAAATAAATGAGTGGATTTTCGACAGTTTTTCCTATTGATCTCTCTTGGGTTAGGATCCCTTTTTGGGATCAATTGTAGTCGGTCTTCATCCATTGAGCAAGTTGAAACGGGTCGTTCCATTGGAAAAATTAAGTTTGATGATCGGATTTCTAGACGCTACTTCAGACTGATGGCTGAAGATCTCGAGCGTATTGGTTCTGTTCCACTGAAACCTCATTCGATCCGTAACGCTCAGATAAAGCACCTGATGGGGTTAGATGATGTTTCTCCTGAGAGCCTGAGAAATTGGTTAGAAGTTCGAGTGAGCCATGTCCTGGGTGAGAATTTTCCTCATCATTCTTTGGGTCAAGTAGGGTTTGTCCAAGAGACGAGCCTTACGCCAGTTTCAATGACAGCAATGATGAATATGGGAGCTCATTTTTTTTATGAGTATTTTTGGAAAATAGGGAAAAAATATATTCTAAATATTCCAGGGCATGGAAGGGTGAGCATTGAATCTCCTCGGACGGGAGTGATTCAGCTTGGAGCAGGTCATTTTATGCGATCAGATGGGGAAGAGAATGAAAATTTTGGAAATATTGCTTATAGTTTGATCCGATTATCAACACTTTATCATGAAGCGCGTCATAGTGATGGGAACTCCAAGAGTCAGTGGTTTGGGATGAATGATCCCATTATTAAAAATCAGAATTTGTGGGATCAGCTTTTTCCTGGTGAAGATCCTGCTTTAGTGATGAAGACAGGGAGTTTGACTTTTCGTCATGTGAAATGCCCTCCAGTCCTCAAGCTTTATGCAGGCAAGTATGCTTGTGATTTTAATCAGAATGGTCCTTACACGGTTGGAGCCGAATTCTTACAAGCCATTTTAAACTCGTGCCGGATGTGTTCAGTAAAGGATCGTGAGGTTCTCAATACAAGTATGCTTGATTCTTATTATCGACAATTAGAGGTTGTTTCGTACTCCCCAGATCAAAGCAAGCCTTCTGTTCAGCAATATTCGGTTGAATGGGATGCGGAACCCGAGTAAGTTCTTCAACTTAGGAAGATTTCAGATGTTTTTCAAGCCTTGGTTTTTAAGTTTATTGCTGGTTTTAATTTTGGGAGCAGGTTGGTTTTTGAATCAAACTTTGAATTCTCCTCAAGAGTCTATTCCTTTTTTGCCAACTGAGCCTGTTCTTTCACAAACTCAGAATGAGATCAAAAAAGAAAAGAGTATTTCCCATGAATCTGTAAGTCAGACAGAATTAAAAGCTCAATCTCTTGAAGTCCAAGAATTCATTCAATTCACAGAAAAAGTCTATCAATCATTGCCTTTTATTTCTGATTTTCAGAGGCTTTCTGAAAGCGAGGTCCATCACACGCCAGCACTCATGATTGAAGCGGGTGAGAAACTAGGAGAAATTGCTCAGGCTTTGGAGGATCATCCTGAATGGGCTGAATCGGCGATTCCATTCTACACGGATTGTGCCAGGAATGATCAGTTTCCAAACCCTGTTCGTGCTTTATGTTATTATCATTTAAATCAGATCAAAAATCAGAACTCATCGGCTTTTATAGATGCTTCTGTACCTGTTGAAGTCCGTAGTCTTGCCGAAAAGCTTGAATAGTTTTGAGGGGTTTTCGATTCAAGCTTGACCGCTTGAGATGTCTCATGGTTTTCTGCGCCCATGTCTCACCCAGATCAAATTCAAGAGTTCATACGTCGACAAAGTCAAGCCGAAGCCGGAGGAGGGCCTGAAAGGATTGCCAAACAGCATACTTCAGGCAAGCTTACGGCCAGAGAACGAATTGAGTTTTTGTTAGATCCTGGAAGCTTTGTTGAGTTGGACAAGTTTGTTGTTCATCGCTGTGTGGACTTTGGAATGGAAAATCAAAAGTTTCTTGGGGATGGGGTAATCACGGGTTACGGAACAGTAGAAGGAAGGACGGTTTATCTTTTCTCTCAGGATTTTACTGTTTTTGGGGGGAGTTTGTCGGGAGCTCATGCTTCTAAAATTTGTAAGGTGATGGATTTAGCTCTTAAGACAGGATCTCCCGTCATTGGTTTAAATGATTCAGGGGGAGCTAGGATTCAAGAGGGAGTTGAGAGTCTTGGGGGGTATGCTGAAATTTTCTGGAGAAACGTTCAGTGCAGTGGAGTGATCCCTCAAATCAGTGTGATCTTAGGCCCGTGTGCTGGAGGAGCGGTTTATAGTCCTGCAATTACCGATTTTATTTTTATGGTTGAGCACACCTCCTACCTTTTTGTGACGGGACCCGATGTGATTAAAACAGTAACCCATGAAGAAGTGACGAAGGAGGCTTTAGGTGGAGCTGAAACCCATTCTGAAAAAAGTGGGGTTTGTCATCAGGTAAGTCCTGATGAGCAGTCTTGCTTGAAGGAGGTTCGAAAGTTATTAACCTATCTTCCATTGAATAATTTAGATTCCACTCCTATTCAAAAAACAGATCGCGATTCTGTGGATCGATCTTGTGATGAGATTCCAAAAATTTTACCGGATCATTCAAGTAAGCCCTATGATATGAGGCTTTTAATTCAAGATGTGGTGGATGAGGGAAACTATTTTGAGATTCAAGCTCATTACGCTCCTAATTTGGTCGTGGGTTTTGCCCGCTTAGGAGGGATGACCGTTGGTGTTGTGGGTAACCAGCCTGCTCATTTAGCTGGGTGCTTGGATATTAATGCTTCTTTAAAGGGAGCTCGGTTTGTGAGGTATTGTGATGCCTTTCATATTCCACTCATTACTTTTGTAGATGTTCCTGGGTTTTTGCCAGGTACTGCCCAAGAGTATGGGGGGATTATCAAGCATGGAGCTAAGCTTTTGTATGCTTATGCTGAGGCTACAGTAGCCAAGCTTGCAGTGATTACACGAAAAGCTTATGGTGG
The DNA here is from genome assembly GCA_903935335.1 of Oligoflexia bacterium. Classification (GTDB taxonomy): domain Bacteria; phylum Bdellovibrionota; class UBA1018; order UBA1018; family UBA1018; genus CAIZRG01. The sequence continues at coordinate 52,483 of CAIZRG010000028.1, read as the reverse complement.
GGCTTATGATGTGATGTCTTCAAAGCATATCCGTTCTGATTTTAATTTTGCCTATCCAGGAGCTGAAATTGCAGTTATGGGTCCAGAGGGGGCGATTAATATTTTGTATCGCAAGGAGATTATGGAAGCAGAAAAATTAGGAAAACTTGCACAGATACGAGGCCGTCTTATTGAAGATTATCGAACTAAATTTGCTAATCCCTATAAAGCAGCAGAGCTTGGCTATGTCGATGAAGTGATTCTTCCGCAGGAGACTAGGCAAGTGCTGATTCGTGGGTTGAAGGCGCTTTCTGGAAAACGTGAACGGGGTCCTTCTCGAAAACATGGAAATATTCCGCTTTAGATGATTGAGAGACCCGTAGGAGAGATCCGTAGGAGATAATATGATGAACCCTGAGCGGTTGCCTGTTTTAATTGCCAATCGAGGTGAAATTGCAATTCGGATTGCTAGGACCTGCAAGGCGATGGGGTTTCCAATAGTGGGAGTTTATTCTGAGGCAGATCGGTTTTCTGAGCATTTGAGATACTGTGACTCAAGTTATTTTATTGGGGGGGCAGCACCTCAGGAGAGTTATTTGAATGTGGATCGGGTTTTAGCTGCAGCCCAATCTTTTGGTGTTAGGTATGTTCATCCCGGGTATGGATTTTTGAGTGAACGCCCTCATTTTGTCGAGGCGTGTGAGAAGTTAGGTCTCGTTTTTGTGGGACCTTCAGCTCAGTGCATGAGGCAGATGGGTGATAAAATTCAAGCTCGGGCGACGATTGATCGGTTGAAGGTCCCACGCATTCCAGGAAGTCAGGGAGCTGTTGGGAATAACTCAGAGCTCAAGCGTATTGCTCAGGACTTGGGTTACCCCATTCTTTTAAAAGCGTCGGCAGGAGGAGGGGGTAAGGGCATGCGTCGAGTGGATCATGAAGCGGATCTTTCTTCTTCATTTGAAGCTGCTTCACGGGAAGCTCTAGGAGCTTTTGGGGATGGATCTCTTTATATTGAAAAATTTATTTTAGAGCCTCACCATGTTGAAATCCAAGTCTTTGGAGATGGTCAGGGTCAGGCCATTCATTTAGGGGAAAGAGAGTGCTCCGTTCAAAGACGTCACCAAAAAGTTTTAGAAGAATCTCCGTCTCCGATCTTAAATGAATTTCCAAAGACCCGAGAAGCCATGCTTCAGGATGCCGTTCGGATTGCTCAGAGTATTGAATATGCAGGTGCAGGGACCTTTGAGTTTATTGTAGATTCTCATGGAAATTATTATTTTCTTGAGATGAACACGCGCCTTCAGGTTGAGCACCCGGTAACAGAATGGGTAACTGGAGTGGATTTGGTAGCCTGGCAGCTTCAGTTAGCTGCCGGTGAGTTTATACTCCCAGAGTCTCCTCCCAGGCGTGGAAGCTCAATTGAGGTTCGTTTGTATGCAGAGGACCCTTGTACTTTTTTGCCTGCTCCAGGGCGGTTAGGGGCGATTCAGCTTCCAGCTGGGCCTTTTGTCAGGATTGATTCTGCTATGACTCAAGCAGGAGAGATGAGTTCGTTTTACGATCCAATGATTGCAAAAATCTCAGTCTGGGCTCCGACTCGTGCTCAGGCTATAGAAAGACTCAGGGTGGCTTTAGACGAAACGCAGGTGAGACCTCCGAAGCGAAGAGATGAAACTCAGGTTGGGTCTCTTAGGACTAATCTTTTATTTCTGAAAAGACTTCTTTGTAATGTGGATGTCAAGTCAGGTCATACCACGACGGACTTGATTTCAAAGTACCCTGATTTAACCACTCCCCCTGGGTCTCAGATCACTTGTGAAGGGGCTATTGCAATTTCTTTAGCCCAGGTTTTAGGGGATTCTCAGGTTGCACTGTCTTTTTCACATAAAGATTCAGTCTGGTCAGAAGTCGCCCGCAGAGAAGGAGTTCGGGGGTGAGTCATTTAAAATCACGAGTAGGTTCGTGGACTCTGATTTGGGAGAGTACTCCAAAAGGACTAAAAGGAACGGCTCGGGTTCAGGTTCAAGGGCAGGAGTGGGTTTTAGTGCATTGGTGGAGGGATTTGGACGGTATTCAAATTTTACTTCCGCACGGAGCTTATGGTTATGACTTTGTTCGTGAGCCCGATGAGCAAGGGCAGTTTCAATACGCAGTTTTGCAAAGGCAAGTCCATCATGAATGGGCTCGGGTGCCTGTTTCTTATGGGGACGAGGTGGTTCTTCCTGTAAACCGTGGAACAAAAACAAAGCTGAGCAGGATTAAAGCTCAAATGCCAGGCAAGATTGTTCGTCTTTTGGTCCAAGAAGGGCAAAAGGTTGAAAAAGATCAGCCGCTTTTGGTGATGGAAGCGATGAAGATGGAGAACCAAATTCGAGCCCCTCAAGCAGGCCAGGTGACCCATGTGAAAGTCTCTGAAGGGCAGGCCGTAGAAACAGGATCAGAGTTGATTCTGCTGGATCCTTCTGTGGATTGACCTGACTAACAAAGGAAGTGGATATGTTAACTCCTCGAAAATCTTTTCAAACTCGTTCTGGGATTCCTGTTCAGGATGTTTATGGATCTCAGGACTCTATTTCTGAAGAAAGTTTAGGTTGTCCAGGCAAGTTTCCTTTTACACGAGGGGTTCAAAAGGACATGTACCGGGGTCGACTTTGGACAATGAGGCAGTACGCTGGATTTGGAACGGCTGAGGAGTCTAATCGAAGGTATCATTACTTGCTTTCTCAAGGAACGACTGGACTTTCAGTAGCCTTTGATCTGCCAACCCAGTTAGGCTATGACCCCGATCATCCTCGCTCTAAAGGAGAGGTCGGAAAAGTTGGTGTATCGATTTCTACATTGGAGGATATGAGGGCTCTGTTTCGAGGGATTGATCTTTCTCAGGTTTCAACATCGATGACGATCAATGCAACGGCTAGCACCTTGCTTGCATTTTATGTGGCTGTGGCGGAAGAGCAAGGCGTTTCGTCTCAAGATCTCCGAGGAACTGTTCAAAACGATGTGCTGAAAGAGTATGTTGCTCGTGGAAACTATATCTATCCTCCTGCTGGAACATTGCGTTTAACGACAGATATGTTTGCTTGGTGTGCACACTCAACTCCAAAATGGAATCCCATTAGTATTTCTGGCTACCATGTTCGAGAAGCAGGTTCTACGGCTATTCAAGAGTTAGCGTTTACTTTTGCCAATGCAATTGCTTATGCACAAGCAGCCATTACACGAGGTCTTTCGATTGATCAATTTGCAGGACAGTTATCTTTTTTCTTTAATGTGCACAGTGACTTTTTTGAAGAGATTGCCAAGTTCCGAGCAGCTCGAAGAATCTGGGCTAAAATTGTTCGAGACCGTTTTGGGGCTAAGGATCCTCGCAGTTGGATGCTTCGGTTCCATTCTCAAACAGCGGGTTCTACTCTGACTGCTCAACAACCTCAAAATAATGTGGTCAGGGTCTCTCTTCAAGCCCTAGCTGCAGTACTGGGTGGGACACAATCGTTGCATACGAACTCTTTAGATGAAGCCTTAGCTCTTCCGACTGAGTCATCAGCCCTTCTTGCTCTACGGACTCAGCAAGTGATTGCCTATGAAAGCAACGTCACTCAAACAGTAGATCCCTTGGCGGGAAGTTATTTTGTGGAGTCGCTGACAAACGAACTTGAAAAGCGGACATTTGAAGCTTTAGCTGAGATTGACCAAAGAGGGGGAACAGTGAAGTGTATTGAAACAGGATATATTCAAAATGAAATTTCAAACTCAGCTTATTTGGATCAAAAAAAGATTGAGTCTGGAGAGATTCAAGTTATTGGTATGAATTGTTTTAAAGATGAGCAGGGAGAAAGCTCTCCGATTGAAGTGATGAAAATCTCTTCTGAACTTGAGCGATCAGCAGTTGAGCGACTTCGAAGTTTTAAATCCAAACGCTCAGAGGCTGCTGTTCAAGATGCTTTACAAGCTCTTTCAGATGGGGCATCTGGAGATGCCAATCTCCAAGCACTTACCCTCCATGCAGTGAAAGCCGGTGTGACCCTGGGAGAGATTTCTAATGCCTTACGTCAAGTGTTTGGACTTCATCAAGAATATTCTGGATTTTAAAGGAGTCAATGAGGAACAATCAACGATTCTGACTGGTGAATAATACTTCAAGTGGTATGTGCTCCAGGAAATTGTTTTTTGACGTCACAAACAACATTTCCTGAAGCACTGATTATAAAAGAGGTTTAAATCTATTTCATAGATGAGTTCCAGTAATCAAACTTATCGTTTTTTGCACGTTCCTGCATTTTTTCGACTAACTGTTTCACTTCATGATCATAAGTAGAAAGAATGGACGCAATGCTGTTAGGCGGAGTTTGGTCATTGATCGATTGGAATACTTTCTCCAATTCGACGACCTCTGAAAAGCCGGTATTCAGTCCATTTCCAAAGATGTAACTCGCTGTACCAGTAGCATCCCCTACCAAAAGAACTACCTTCTGTATATTGACATTAGTCGGAGTATTTGAAAGAGCGACTTCAAATGTAAAGTCAAGGAATAATTTGTCTTCAGCATTCTCTTGATTTTTTCGCATCATTTTCCAATTTGCTTCCTCTATCACAGTTTTACTTTGTGTAAAAATTGCCTTCTGAAAATCTGCGCTTGGGGGTGCAGAGGTTACACTCATATATATGTCTCGTGGAAGGTTATTTTCAGATATAACATTCAATTCAACAGTATTATCAGAATATTGATTAGCAGTATTCCTATATAAAGCTGCACGAGCGTGAGCCGTTTTAGAAATTTCTGGTTCGATATTGAGGGATTTACGTACAGCGCTATTCTTACCATCAGCTCCAACAAGAATATCGTAAGGTATTTCTATTTCTTCCCCATCTTTTGTTTTTGTTTGGATAGCCTTTCTATTTCCTTGAGAAAAACCCTCAAACTTAGCATGAATGAAAGTCACGCCATTCTTTGTTGCTAAATCTTTGAGCTTATTTTGGAGCTTATTAGTATGGATTAAGGAAGTCTGACCATTGCTTTGTTTGTTCAAGCCAAATACATACAAATTTTCGCATGCGTTTTCTAATCCAAGAGTTTCTAAATAGGAGCACGATGCTGGATTCATAAATAGGACTTGCTCTCTATTATAGTCTCTTTCTTCAACCACTGTTACGTTGTGACCTGCTTTATGTGTAGCAGTGGCAGATGCCAAACCAACCGGTCCACCTCCAACAATCACTACTTCCATTGCCATGGCTACCGAACTGAGCTCGGTTGCAACTAAAATTATTGCAAAAATACCTAATTTACTGCTATACTTCGATCTTAATTGATTTAATTTCGACATTTTTTATTTCCTTTTTTTGTACAACCTATGTTGAATGTGAGAAAGTTATATAGAGTTTCCAGTTTCAGTGCTCATCTGTTAGCGCCATTTTTTATTCAGTTCCGGCCAAACCTGAAAGAAGAGTCGTGGTTTAAATGAATTCGACGCCAGCAGTGGCTATTGAAGCCATATTGTCAGGTTTAAAAGCAATTGGTATTCCAGTTCATGAAATTCAAAAAAAATTGAAGCTTAAAAAAAAATCTTTTGATCCTCAAGAGCGTGTACCTTTAGATACCTCGGAGAAGGTTTGGGAGTTGGCAATTCAGTATGATCCTAGGCCAGAATTACCTACTTTAGCTGCTTTAAATATTCCTTTCGGAGCTTTTGGTGCTTTAGATTATCTTGCTGGAACTTGCAATACAGTGCGTGGAGGAATGCAAGCATTGTCAGATCATTTTGCAGCTATCTCAAAGGAGACTCGCTTAGATGTCTTTCTTCCTAATAAAAGATCGGGCACGCTGCGTCTCATTCGGAAAACCCAACAAAGCCCACGTGATTGGATCTCAGACGAATTTACCACAAGTGTGATCATTGGAAGATTTAAAGGAAGAAGTAGTTTTACTCCCTCTTGCATCTATCTAACTCGACCTCATCTTGCAGGTAAAATTCATGAATGCATTTTTGGAGTTCCTGTCGCGTATTCTGCTACCACAGCTGGGTTTGACATAGATAAGGATATTCTAGATCTACACATTCAAACAGCAGATCTTCACTTACATCAATTCCTTTTGGAAGTATCCAAGAAGTTGAATCTCGGAAGTGCAGATGATCTGGAGATTTTAATACGTTCTCGCCTTCGTGACCTTTTGCCACAGGGTGTTTCGAGTGCAGATCGAGTAGCAAGGAGTTTAGGGTTTTCTGAAAGAACTTTTCATCGAAAACTCAAGGACATCAACCATACTTTTCAAGAAGTCCTAGATCGATTTCGTATAGAAGAGTCTGAGAGACTTTTAGTGGAAGGTAAAGTAGACTTAAATCAAATCGCACTTGAATTGGGGTACTCAAATCAAAGTACTTGGAGCCGATTTTTCCGTAGAGTTCGAGGGAGAACTGCTACACAATGGTTATATCATAAAACATAACACTTTGACCCTAGGGCTCGTGTTAAGTGCTCAAGAAAATATATTTTTTTGTTAGATGGTGTAAGCTTCAGTAGCAATTCTGATTCAAAATAAACTGAGTATCAAAAAACTATTGTAACTACAATAGTTTTCCAGCAGGTATGGCGGCGATAGTGTAAAATTAATTAATTTTAGAATTATTTTATTTACTCATTTAAACAACTATAATATAGTAACTTTGTGAATTTTTTATGATCATTAAAGCCTATGTATTTTTTGCATGTAAAAAAAACAAATCAACTACTCTGAATCTATTTTAAAGTGTCACTCAATTCCTTCCGGAGATTATCTTTTAACTCCTTGATTAAACTGTTTGCGTGAAATGAAAACACAGAGGGAAGTTTTAACTCTAATCATTGGAAGAACGAGTGCAGAAGTAGATCACCCACCTTTAATTGACTCTGACTTAAATACCTGGATTTATGGAGACCGTCTTTTGCCTCATCAATATGACCCCCATCATCTCATTATGGATTTTTCTGAAACAGAGTTTTTAGCTAAAATTGATGATCATACATTTGATCGGATCATTTTTTATATATCTGTTTATAAATTCTTTTCTAAACAGATAGAAACGATTGCCCCACAATACAATTGAATTCAACGAGTAAACCTAATCCGTCGGCTACACTATTTGTCAGAAGAATCTCTCAGTTCTGTTTATTGCCGCAGCTCAAATAGTCAATCACCTTATTCATGCTCAAAAGACATTTAACTTAGAACTTGAGCTGAATTGTTATCGAAGACCTTCAGTCCTAATCATTGACGAGTTGTGCTACGTCAGTCTAGAAGCTCAGGGCTTCAATCTGTTTTTTTAAGTCATTTTCTCAAGACACGGTATAGAGTTGGGTACAATTGCTACCACGAACATCGCTTTTGGAAAATTTAATCAGATTTTTTCCAATGATGCCATGGCTCAGACCATAGTTGACCGACTCGTCAATGACGATAAGGTCTTCTGCATGGAGGGTTTTTCCTATAGGCCAATAGAACAAAAGAAAAACTCAGGCGAAAACAACAAAACGCCTAATCGGCTCTCTTTTTTGTCAGGGTGAGGCTCTCTTGCCTATGTCTTCTACTAATGTTATTCTTACGTAAATTGTCTTGTTTTAGGCTATTAATTTTATATATATTAAATGTAATTTGAAAGAAATACAGGATTCGTTTCGTATAGAAAAGTCTGAAAGACTTTTAATCAAAGGCAAAGTTGATTTAAATTAAATAGTGATTGAATTAGGTTTTTCTCATAGTTCAAGATGTAAATTATACATAATTTTTATATCATAAAATATAATGATCTCTATCCGGTAAAAGAGAATAAAATTCTAAAAAAATAAATTGAAATACTAATTAATTATGTTATTATTAATTAATGAAAAAAATTTTTAATTTTACATTAATTTTAATTGAAATTTTTTTTTTACTTAAAAATAAATGTATCTTATGCCGATATTAGTTATTTAGATCTCAAGGGAGTTCATGACATCATTATAGACGAACATCAAGCTCAACTATCTCCAGTTTTTGGATATACTTTGCTTGGAACTGGCTCCTTAGAAAATCGGAGATTTTATGGAAATTATGGACCCAAAAAAAAGGATCATAGCTGTTTCGAGAAGACAGGAATTGGTCAAATCTTAAAAGATAAAGATGATTGCCCTCAAGACTTTACAAGTGAATGGATTCAAAGATTATTCCCATCTCAAGACGGCGTTAATTTTGTTGCAAATCAATTAAATTCAGATCCAATTTCACATCTTTCTTTTAGCACAATTGGAGAAGTTTTAACTCATATTGCAGAAATGAAAGATGAGCACTGGGCTGATCCTAAAAAAGTAGACAACCTTCAAAGTAAGATCACTGGAATTTTATTTCAAGGGACAAACACAAAAGCTTACTTTGCTAAAAAATTGCAGGAGCGCAATCAGTTAGTTGCAGATCACTCTCAATGCAAACAAGAGGCAAGAGAAGAAAAAGAAAGCTCCATAATAAAATTAAATAACAAATTAGAAGATATCTTAAATAAATTTTCACTCACACTAGATCCAGATTTTTTGAATAAAACAAAAGCAGGAAATTATAAAAAAAATGATCAATTAAAGCAAAGAATTTCAACTTATATCCTGCCAGAAGGAAAAGGTTCAGAAAAAGATTTTCAAAGTATTGCTCACATCATAGTAAATGCGCTCAAAGAATCAAAACTTGAGCCCCATCACTATCCGAAGTACCTTATTGAACAATCACTTATGGCTTTTTTCTTGAAGAAAGCAAATAATAAAAATGATTTGATTTCCCTTTTTAAAGGGATGAAGGGATCATTAAAAAATAATGAAATTCTGATAGAAGGTCATTCGACGCAGAAGAAATTTCTACTTGAGAAATATGATGTCTCCGAATATGATCCAGCACAGCATCATTCAAATCCAGTACAATCTGCGAAAAATTTTGCAAGAAACCCTGAAAAGTTAGTGTTTTCAGTTATGCAAGATCACTTAGCATCAAAAGCACTTCCGCCATTAATTTCCTATGGGTCTGCAAAACACTCAGCTTTAGAAAATCAGAGTTCTAATTACGCAGATTGTGGTGAAACTTCACTCAGGAACTTCTTTAATATCGTAACTTATGACCAAAAAACGGGGGAATTCGATGCTAACCATTTGGTGCAACTGAATCAACCTCCTGCCAAGGCTCATCGCCAATTAGTTGAATTCTACAAAACTCATAAAAATCCTTCGGAAGCAGGTAATCAACAAGTCCGTGATGCATGGAGTGAGGATGTTGCTTCAAAACATATGGGAGTCAATTATTTAAAGCCAGCAAGTCGTCCCCAATGCGAAATAGATGCAGGCATCGATAATATGATGAAGGTTGTCGATGGGCTTTTATTTCATGGAGCTCTTGCTGGCGGTCCTATTGAAACTGCGACAAACCGATCAGCTAAGTTGGATCAGTTGTGTGATGCTGTCTCCAGGAAAGGTTTTCAGCTCACATGGAACACAAATGATAGGGCCAGAATTGATTCAAATAATACAAATGTTGCTGTTCAGTTTAGCATCAATGGAGCTTTAAGCTTCGTTTGGGATTTTCAGCCAGGGCATTTTGCGATGCAGGATTTGACAGAAAAGAGAGACTCTTGGAAAGATCAAGTTGGGAGTGAATTTGTAAAAATCTTTGATCATAATAATAAATATCGTGAACAATTAGAGCTTCTATTTTCATGGTTTTCCAGTGAGAAAGTGATCAATGAGACAAAGGGAGAATTTTCACGTCATTTCAGAGAAAATCTGATCTATGCTCTTCCTCTCAATTCAAGTGATGCAAAGCTTATTGCTCTTAGAATGACAAAGAATATCCCACTCTCTCCACAGAGAATTGCTCTGACCGAACAAATTTGTGCTAAACTTCCACAGGAAGATGTATACACTCAGAAAAAGATTGCGGATGAGCTTCTAACTAATGAATATCCACTTGCTCAAGTAATCAAAATATTTGAATCAACTGACCTTAAAAAGAAAGTTGCGATTTATTCATCTATAAGTAAAAAAAATATTTTAGCATTTAAACAAATGGCAGATCATGGTTTTCCACTCAATATTGAATTATACAATCAACCTCTATCTATCCTTGCTGCCTCAAGTAACATGTGGGAGGCAGTGAAATTAATTGCCGAGCGCGAACCCCATGCACTTGAAGCTTTTGATAAAAACAAAATGTCTGCAGCACATTTGGCTGTTCAGGCTAAAGAATGGGAAGTAGTAAAATTTATTGCTCAGCATGCCCCCAATTCAATGAATCTGAAAGGTCAATTCACTCAAACTCCTCCAATTTTAGTAGCAAATCAAGGAGAGTGGGAAGTAGTAAAGTTTATTGCTCAACATGCTCCGAATTCAATGAGTGTACAAGATCAGGATCTGATAACTCCCATGAGCCTTGCTATATTCAGCAACAAATTAGATGTTATCCAAAGCATTGCAAAACAGGCTCCCAGTGCATTTAAAACTAAATCTTTTAATTTAGCTAGCTTAGCTGCTCAACAGAAAAAATGGGATATACTCAAATTTATTGCTGAACATGAACCTTCTGTAATGACTCAATCTGATAAATATCATCAAAAACCAATAGAGATAGCTGAAGAAAATCTTATTGGAGAGGATTCACTTATTTACAATTCAATCTTAGAAGCAATGAAAATTGGAGAAAAAGCGCGCAAATCAAAAGAACAGGAAAGGATGAAGCGCGAAGATCATGATGCAGAGAAAGAATAAATTTCATTAGATTGATTTGAACTTTGAAGGAACTCAGATTGTAACCCATTGAGAAATTCACCTGCTGCACTATTTCCACAGTGAGTAACGCAGTCGGCTTGGGTAAAGCCTGGTCTTGTAATCTCCTGGTCATACCTATTGAGTAGCTAGGTTTTTGACCTTCCGTTGTATAGCAATTGAACTGTAGAAACTTCAGATAAAATATTTACTTCTAGTCTAGATATATTCCGACGACAGAGCGGACACAGTATCACTGTGGATTCTCCAATTTTCAATACACTCTCTGTCATATCCGTACTTGCATTCACATTTCCCCCCGTTCTGACCAACAGCTGACTCTATTTTGATCACTCTATCCCAGCCTTTAAATACTTTACGGCAAATTGCACATTCAGGTGTTTCTATACCCAGTTCGGATAAAATAGGCCTCATTTGTTCAGCATAAATGAATTCTAAGAGGTCATCCAAATTGATTCCGTTTTTCTCAATATCAGAGCCTTTTCTTTGCTCTTCTTTTTGAACTGCATTTCGCTTTTCATTTGGGCATGATGCAATAGGAATTTTCTAGCTTGCTTCTCTGAAACCTTAACTTCATTATTTCTAGCAGCTGACTCAGCAGAAATAATATGCGCAGCTGCACTATTAAAATTACTGCATCCATAAATTCTGTTACTGCAAACGAGATATTCTCCGTATATACCAAGACAGCGCTAACTGGGAATAAACCTGTTAAACTTCTCGCCTCTTCCTCTTCTACCTCAGCAAAAGTATTACATGTTCACCCAGCAGTTTTATTGTTCCCTGATTGGAATGAAAGTGAATTGGCAGCTTAGAGTTAACTGAACGATATGAGTGGCACTCAAGGACCCAGTAGGGGGCCCGTTTTTTTCAATTTCTTGCCATGAGTGTTTTGCTGTAGTAAAAGTTTCGAGTTCATGAATGAGCAAAAACTCTTTGAAATTTTTAAAAAACTAAGTTTATGGATCTTCTCCTTATGGATTTTCTTGAATCAAGTCTATGCAGGAGATCCTATGAGTTATATTCAAGATCGTTGGTGTTATCGTTCAGATAAAGATCGCTTATGTGGTGGTAGGCCGGGCCGGTGCATTAGAAATGAAAATGGCTCAGAAGGTGGATTTGTAGCTGATACGGCTTTTGTAGAACCGAGTGCGTTTATTGGTCAGTATGCCCGTATTTGCAAAAATGCTCGGATACTTGAAGATGCGAGTGTATTTGATAATGCCCAAGTTTCTGGGGATGCTCAGATCTTTGGAGAGGCTCAGATCTTTGAGAAGGCTCAAGTTTCTGGAAGAGCTCAGGTTTCTGAAAGAGCTCAGGTGTTTGGGAATGCTCGGATTTTTGGGGATGCTCAAGTTTCTGGAGATGTTTGGGTATATGGAAAAGCTCGGGTCTTTGGTAAAGCTCTGCTTTTCGGGAATCGACAAATTTTTTCTGAAGTCATTCAGGATGAGATTCCTGATTCAAATACTCCGTTTATTAAGCGTCAAGGAAAAGTGAATCGGGCAACATTCCGTCGACTCAAAATCAAAGATAAAGCTTGTGGCATTTGTTTGTATGATTTTAATTCTGAAGATTTTATCACTAGACCCAATTGTGATTGTAAAGTTGGGTATTGCCCTAGATGTTTAGGGAAGGCGTTTCAATATAAATCATCCTGCCCAACTTGCAGAGGCGAGATACTGACTGGGTCTTTGGAAATTTATCAATTACAATTTGCTCGAAAAAAAAATAAAAAAAGGGAAATAGATTCAAGTTTTGAATGAAACTGACAGTTTTTGTTGTTTTAAAAAACCTTCAGAATCTATCTAAGACCGCTCATGATCCATCAGTATGGAATCAATCGTGGCAATCAGGGTTTCAACATTCTTTTTTGCGTGAACGGGTGCTGCGGGGCGAGAAATTTTTCCTACAGGGATGGATTCTTGGGCCATGCAAGCAAGACTTTTCAAGTTTTCAAATCCAAAGGTGCTACTACTGACAGCCAGTTGGCCACACTCAAGTCTCAGTTCTTCCCATTTGCGCTCAACAATGAGCTTGCGTAATTTTTTGACCCGATCCACAAGTCGATCTAAATACCTTCGTTTGAGTCGCTCATCAATCTCCGTTTGACTCAATGGATGATAGAGTTTGTTGGGAAGAGAGATAGAACTGGTTTCAGAGGGCTGTCTGTATTCTTCTCTTTGAATTTCCATAATGAAAACCTACTGAGATGGGGTTTGAGGGTTAGAAGCCTGAGGGACAGGAGGATTAGACCACTTTGGAGCAACACAATTGCCAAGTCCATAAGTAAGTCGTTTGATGTAAGTCCCATCCGTATTCATGACATAAATGTTTTTTTGTCCAGTACGATTGGAGCTAAAAGTAATAAAGTTTCCGTCAGGGCTAAAATGCGGATCTTCGTTATTTCCCTGACCTTTTGTCAGTCTTTCGATATGAGTCCCGTCTGGATTCATAATAAAAATATCAAAAATTTTATCCACTACTCCTGCAAAAGCAATCTTATTATTTTGGGAAGACCAAGAAGGAGTCGCATTATAAACTCCAGCGTAGGTGAGTCTTTGAGCTTCTTTTTGATCACGCTTCATTGTATAAATCATCGGAGATCCCGTTCGGGAAGAGACAAAGGCTAAGTTTTTTCCATCAGGACTCCAAGCTGGGTCGACATCAAAACTTAAGGATCGTGTGAGCTGCTGAATCGATCTCTTTTTTAAATCCATCACAAAAATTTCAGGATTTCCTTTAAAACTGAGGGTTAATGCAAGGCTACTTCCATCGGGTGAGTAAGCCGCACCACTATTGATGCCTCTTCGATCTGAAAGCAGGCGGATCGAGTGGGTGATAAAGTTAAATTCATACAGATCAATATTTTTAATATTATTGGGGTGTTTTGTGTAGAGGGAGTAGGCAATGCGAGTGCTATCAGGGCTCCATGCTGGTGCAAAAGCAATGGATCGATGGTGAGTGACTTGTTTTACCTCTGATCCATCAAAGTTCATGATGTAGATCTCTTTCTTACCCGTTCGGTCACAGGTCATAGCAATCTTGGTCAGGAAGATTCCGGGTAACCCAGTTAAAGTTTGAATCACGTCATTAGCAAAGGTATGAGCGAGGTTCTTCATTTCTTTCATGGGGGCTAAGTACTTTCGGCCTAAAATCTGTTTGGTGCTTACCGCATCATAAAGATGAGTTTCAAAGGATAAGACTTGATTGGGTTCAACTGAAATTGAGGATTTAAGGATCAACTCTGCTCCAACCTGCGTCCAGTCTTGGAATTTAAAGGTTCCTGGGGTAATCCCAGCTACTTTTGTATCTTCCACAAAAGCAGAAGGTTTTAAAATCTGTAAAAGGTCCATAAAAATAAGATCGCGAGTCACTGTTTCAAAAACAGTTTTGGCTATGGGTTTTAAGGATGGGTTGGAAGTTTGAATTTCAGGAAACGCAAGTACTGCTTTTTTGACCTGAGCAGTACCTACTGGAATATAAAATACGGGTGCTGCTTGGGTTTGCCAAGTTGAAGTTAAAAAAAAGCATAAGATATATAGATATAAATTCAGGTCAAATAAACGTAAGTAGGAAAAAATTTTAAACCGCACCATCTCCACAGACTATAGTGGAAAACCTAATAAAATTCCATCATTCAACAGGGATGGGACGAGTTCTTTTGGGGGAGGAGGAAAAGGTTGGCTTTGATTGAGTGTTTTTTCTACTGCTTCATCAAATCGAGAGTTTCCAGAAGATTTTACAAGCAATATTTTTTTTAGATGACCTTGATGATCTAGATAGACTTGAACTTGAGCGTTCAGATTTTGGCGGGCTATCCAAGGTGGGAGATTCCAATTTTGGTGAAGATGCTCAACCAGGAGACTGTGATAGCTAGTTTCAGAGGACTCAATTGCTTCTCCTGCTAGACTTGATCCAGGAGAAATTTGATTACCTTGAATCAAATGAGGTTGAGACCCCTTTGGGTCTGAGTCTGAGTGATCTTGAATTTTAGTGAGTGACTTAATACGATCTAAAGCATTCTTGTTTTTACGAGCAATTGTATGAGAGTTCTTAATCCGGTTTAGGCCCATCTGATTGGATGATGATGATGACGCTTTCATGTGTTTGTCTGAACTTTCTGCTTGTTTTAGAATTTTGGTAATTTCACGTTTTGATTGAATTTGAGTTAAGGATTGGAGATCTTTTTTCACAAGATCGGGGAGTCCAACTAAGTCAACTTTAAGAGTAGGAATTACCCGAATACTAGGTTTTTGGAATAAAAATTGATTTCCAATGATCAATAAGCCTAAAAACATGTGACCGATAAAAGACCATTTTATTCCTGATAGTATATTTGAATCATACGTCATCATAGCGATGGCTGGAGGTTCCCAGGTTCTGTGACCAGTCCAACACGGCTGATTCCGGCTCGTTTGACTTCTGTCATGACTTGAGCAACATAACCATAGGTGACTTGCTGATCAGCTTGAATAATAGCTTCAATTTGGGGCTTGGCTGCAATAATAGCTTGAAGTCTAGAAAACAAGCTCCCTCTAGGAATGATGTGATCTCCAATTGAAATTTGTTTTGAGCTATGGATCGTTAATACTAATTGTTCTGGTGCTTCGCTCAAATTGCCAGAGTTGGCCTTTGGAAGGTCGACTTGGATGCCTTGTTGCATCAAGGGAGCTGAGATCATAAAAACAATTAACAAAACGAGCATGACATCGACCAGAGGTGTTACATTAATTTCAGCTAAAGTGGTTGGGGTGGACCGATGTGGATTCGAAGATCCCCCTGATTTGAGGCCTCCAAAACCCATCTCTATAACCCCTTTCTTCCCTGTGTTAGGCTTCGGTGGATAATATTGATAAAATCTTGAGTGAAGCAATCAATATCTAGAGCAATTTTTTTGATTTGATTCAGAAAAAAATTATATGCAATGATGGCAGGAATAGCCGCTGCAATGCCAGTGGCAGTTGTAATGAGGGCTTCCGAAATTCCTGGTGCAACGACTGCTAGATGAGCATTTCCAGTGACACCAATGCTTTGAAAGGAGTTCATAATCCCCCATACAGTGCCAAATAACCCAACGAAAGGAGCAGCACTTGCCGTGGTTGCTAAAAACCCAACATTTCTTTCTAAGTGAGAGATTTCACTATTAGAAGCTCTGAGAAGAGCTCGTTGGATATTTTCTATTTTCTCTTCAACCCTGGAAGAAGCTTCATTGATAGAAAGTTTTTTTAATTCTTTCACTGCGTAGTTAAAAACTTGAGCAATCGGAGAATGAGGAAATTTGTCACTTTTTAAAACAATTTCATCTAAGTTTTTTCCTGCCCAAAAAGTTTCTAAAAAATGGGTGTTTTGCTCATTGGCAATTTTTAGACTTTTCCACTTCGAAATAATGATCGCCCAGCAAAAGATGGATGCAGCCAGTAAGATCAGAAGGACTAGTTGAGCTACAAATCCCGCCTGAGAAATAAGATTGAGAACACTGGGAGGGGAGAGGTGAGTAGGATGCATGCTAGCGAACCTTTCTATTCTTCTTCTTGAGAATGCTTCGAGCTATATCGAGAATCAAGAGAAGCTGGAAGGTGAAACTTGATAAAGGTCCTCCAGCTCCCCCAGTCAGAAATCGAATGGCTGAACGGGAGCTATCCAGATCCCTCGTTGATTCGTATTTAATGAGAAGAATTCCTGAAAAATGGTTTCCGAAAATCGGCAAACTGAGAAGAGGCTGAAATAAGATTAAAATAGCTGACCAAAAACCTGCACCTTTAGCAAATCGACCTTCATTTCGGGTGCGGTAAAAGAGGGTGACAGAGACTAAAAATAAGGTCATTAAGTGCATGGTTCCAAGATCAAATTGCAACATTTTAATGCTACAGTAAATCACTGCAATGACACTCGCAGCAACGAAATCAGGAAGGACTCCAGATAGATCTCTCTGAATTTTATAATGAAATAAAAATTCTTCGCAATATGCCAGCATGGCCAAAGCCATCATACGCATCAAAATGTTTGCAAGCTCAAGAGGAGCTTCATTCAATTGAATGAAGTATCCTAAATATCGATAGGTGCCATTGAAAAGAAAGGCTAAGATAATGCCAAAAGCAAAAAATATGCCTTGAATAAACCCTGGAATAAAATTTTTCTCAAATTTTTCTTGTGAGATGACCTCTTTTGTTTTTGTTGAGGTGAGTGGATTGAGCTTGCATGAGAGAATCACAAAAAAAAGTGAAGCGAGTCCCATCAGACTGACTTCGTTTGAACTAAAAGCATCACTAATATCCTGAAATCGTGTGGTCGGCGAGATGGTGAAGTACGTAATGAAGGTGAGAGTCAGTAAACGGACTAGGATGACCCAGAATGCATAAGAAAGGATCAGGCCTAAGAGGCGATAGAATCTAGAGGGTGGAGAAGTCTGCCAAGATTTGGTCTTCATTTTGAGATAGAGACGGGGAGAGGTCATCCAGTTGAAATCCTTCGTGTGTTGAGTATGAGCAAAATGTTTTAAAACATCAATAAGTGTTCAGAAATATCAAAAAATAGGGAGTCAGGATGTTTTTTTTTGCTTCTGTCAGAATTCTGTCAATTCTTAATCTATAAATATAGATTAAATCAAATTCTTGAATCATGTTATCCTAAGAAATAAGGGAGTAGGTCATATTTCTATGGTCCATCTTTCAGGAGTTTCTAAATGGTATTTTGGTCAAACACGGATTTTAAATCAAATTAATTTTGATCTAAAAAAAGGGGATTTTATCTATGTTGTGGGAGGCAGTGGTGCAGGAAAATCTTCTTTGCTCAGAATGATTGCAACGGAAGAATGTCCTTCTGTTGGAACACTTTCTTTGTTTGGCTATAGTCTATCCACGGCTTCGTCTTGGACTCTGAGAAGCATTCGAAAATCTTTGGGATATATTCCTCAGAACATACGATTGATTCCAGATTTGACAGTCTATGATAATATTGCTCTCTCTCTCTTTCTCAAAGGAAGTCGTGTGATCAATCGTCAATCGAAAGCGAAAATCAGCGAGCTTATTCATCAATTAGGACTAGAAAACAAGAGGAATCAGCCTGCTTTTACTCTTTCGGGTGGAGAAGCCCAAAGAGTTGCTGTGGCTAGAGCATTAGTGAGGTCACCTGAGCTTATTATTGCAGATGAACCCACGGGAGCTCAGGATCGTGATTTTACATGGTGCCTCATGGATCTTTTCTTAAAATCAAATTCAAATGGATCTACGGTTGTACTGGCGACTCATGATCGTGAAATTGTTAGAAAACTTCGAAAAAAATGCGCTGTATTACGGGGTGGACATATGTCTGTGGAGGAATCTATTTGTACTTATTGAAACTGAGTTTTAGGACTTGGAGGATAGCCCCTTTTAGTCAAGCATTTTCTGCTTTGGCTGTGGGTTTCTTGCTTTTTTTAATAGGGTTTTTAATTTGGTTAGAGCAAGGAATTCGGCCAATTTTATCACGTTTGCAGAGAGAGCAGGTGATTACTGCTTATTTAAGTCCCTCTGTTGAAACCAGAGATGAGGCTAAGCTTCTCAATGAAGTGAAGGGGATTGTTGAAGCTGAAGGTCACCCTGAAGTTAAACTAGTTGACGTTCCTGAGTTTATTTCACTCATGAAAACACATCATGAAAGTTTGGGCCGTGAGTTAGAGCATCTTGGTACAGAGATGAATCAAATCATCCCAAGGTATATTTCAATATCTGGAATACTGAAAAGCTCAGTTTTTGGAAAAATTAAAAGTCTATCTGGTATCGAGGAGGTAGAAAGTTCCAAAGACCGCCATCGTCAAATTGTAGGAGTTTTTTCAGTTTTACGTTGGATAGTGCGAATTTTATCGGTGGGTGTTTTTTTTGCGCTGATGATTGGACTGATTCATCTTTCTCGGATGAATCAATATTTTTATCGAGATGCTTTGATTGTTCTTAAGTTGTGGGGAGCAGGACAGGGCACGCTCATGACTCCAAGTTTAATTTCTGCTTTCAGTGTTGGGTTAATCGGAGGTGTTATTGCTGCAATGGCATGGATATTGGGGGGAGCTTGGCTAGCCGTTCACATGCAGTCTTTATCTGGAGTTTTAAGAACAATGCCAAGTATTCGAGCTTCTTTAGCAATGGTTTTTCTCATTGCAGGAGGGGGTGTGGGGCTTCTGGCAGGAATGCTAGGAGGATTCCCTTTTTCCCGTTTCAGCGAGGAAGGAGGGGGCGACGGTTGAGTTCAAAACAGTTGTTTTTCGTGTTCTGGGTGCTCTTGGCAACGGAGCTACTGGGTTATACGGCTGAAACGGCGAAATTGTCTCAAACTACAAGCTTAGCCGATGAATTAGCAGGAATTCAAAGCCAGATTTCTATTTTAGAGCAGGGTTTGTTGTCTGAAGAAAACTCTAGAGTTCAAGCAAAAGGACAGATTAAAAAAATCAGGAAATTGCTCATTTTACAAAAAAAAGAACGAGATTTGGGTAAAAAACGGCTCATTGAACTTCAAAAAACAGTCGTTGCCTTAGAAGCGAGACAAAAAGCTTTGTATGAGAAAATAGACTTTCAAGAAAGAGGAGTTCGTCGATATTTAACGACCATTCAGAAATCCTACCAAGAGCCAGTAACAGAGCCTTTTCATTTCTTAGATCATGAAAGACTAGAAGCTCCCCGACGAAAAGTTCTTGGGAATAGGGTGGATTTGGGTCTTCAGGAATTAGAGATCTTAAGGGCAGATCTTTTTGATGCTCATCAGCTTGAGATTAAAATTCAGGAAGAAAAACAGCAGCTTGCGTATTTATTTCAGACTTTAAAGGAGCAAGAAAGTGTTTTGGAACTGAATCGTCAATTGCAAGTGGATGTTTTGAGAAAAAAACAAAATGAAAAGATGACACAGCTTAAGAATTATAGAAAACTCAAAAATGCCGAAGCTCAAGTAGAGGCTTTAATTAAAGACTTTAGTGCTCGAGTGGAGCTCGAGCGTTCGGTTGAAATGGAGAAAGGGGTGTCCCAAGCCATGATTCAAAGTCCTTTTTTTAAATTAAAAGGCCACCTTTGTTTACCTGTGGTCGGAGGAAAGATTCTTTCAGCCTTTGGTAAGTCCTATGATCCTCTTTCTGGATTGACTATTTTTAAAAAAGGGATTGATGTGTTGGCAGCTGGGAAAGAAAAAGTCAAAGCAATTTCTGTTGGTAAGATTGCGTATTCGGGTGAAATGCCGCACTATGGTAAAGTTGTGATTATTGACCATGGAGATCATTTTTATTCCCTATATGCTCATTTAGGCAGGACTTTAAAGAAAACAAATGAACCTGTTCTAAAAGGGGAAGGGATTGGTTTAACGAGTGACTCGGGGACACCTCTTTATTTTGAAATCCGAGCACGAAATGTTGCAGTGAATCCATTGCAGTGGGTTTTGAATTAGTTTAGCTTGGGGTTGTATGATACAAATGATTAAGAAGATATCGATCATTATTTTTGTTCTAGCTGTTTCGTTTTTTGGGGTCCAGGTTGGTTACAATCTCACCCGGAATTCAGCTCAATTTCAATTTACAAAGTCGGTCTCTGCCATTGCTTCTGCACCCAGTCAGCAAGATCGATATGAAAATATAGAACTTTTTCATCGAGTTCTAGACTTCGTGCGCAACAATTATGTTGATAAGCTAGAGGATAAAGACCTGATTCGAGGGGCCATTAAAGGCATGCTCGAACAGTTGGATCCTCACTCCAATTTTTTGCCTCCTGATTTGTTTAAAGATATGCAGATTGATACGACTGGCAAGTTTGGAGGGTTGGGAATTGAAATTGGGATGAAAGATAATATCCTAACAATTTTAGCTCCGATTGAGGATACTCCTGCTTGGAAAGCAGGTCTGAAACCCAATGATCGAATTGTCAAGATCAACAAAGAAAGTACCAAGGGAATGAATTTGGTCGAAGCGGTTTCTAAAATGAGGGGTAAGCCTAAATCAGATGTGACTTTATCTATTTATAGAGAAAGTTTTGATCGGATTAAGGAAATTACTGTTACTCGAGATATCATTAAAATCCAGTCTGTTAAGCATGAGCTTTTAGAGCCTCAGTTTGCTTATGTCCGTTTAACTACTTTTAATGAAAACGCTGCTGCTGACGTCAAAAAAGCCATTGATGAAATGAATAAAAAGCAGAAATTGAGAGGCTTAGTCTTTGATTTAAGGACTAATCCAGGGGGATTGCTCGATCAAGCAGTAGAAGTGGCATCTCTCTTTTTAAATGAGGGTGTTATTGTGTCTACTATTGGTCGAAATAAAGACCAAAAAGATGTCAAATATGCTCGAAAAGGAGTGGCCTATAAAGATTTTCCAATCGCTGTGCTTGTGAATTCAAGTACGGCTTCAGCTGCAGAAATTGTAGCAGGGGCTTTACAGGACCATCATCGGGCTATCATTATGGGGCAATCGACCTTTGGGAAAGGATCAGTGCAAACTGTCATTCCGTTGCCTCCTGATATGGGGCTGAAGCTGACCATTGCTCGATATTACACTCCGAGTGGGAGGAGTATTCAAGAAAAAGGGGTTCAGCCTGATATTTTCTTAGATGAATTTGATCCAAAACTTTTGGCTCAAGCCCGGATCAAAGGGGATGGGTTTCGTGAGAAAGATTTAAAGGGCCATATGATTAATACGGATGAAGAAAACGCTTCGACTTCTAAGGAATTCAAAAAAGAAGAATTAGATGCTCTTACCAAAGACACGAAAGAGAAGAAAAAAGGTGGATCTGATAAGAGCGAGAAGCCCAAAGATGAGGATGAAATGGTTCCTTATCGGCTCAATCCCAAAGAAGACTATCAGGTTAAGCAGGCTCTGACCTCTCTGAAGTCTTATGAAGTTTTTCAGAAGATTACCCTGAAGGTTGGCCCTTAGGATGAAGCAGTTGAGGCCTGAGTCTAAAGAAGAAACAGGTCCGTTTGCCTCTGTTCCCAAACCTTTTAATGTGACTGAGCTTACTGCTCGGATTAAAGGGGTTCTTGAGCCTGCTTTCTTGCAGGTTTGGGTGATTGGGGAGGTGAGTAATTATCGACCTGCTGCGTCAGGCCATATTTATTTTTCTTTGAAGGATCAGACCTCTTGTATTGCTGCAGCTATTTTTGGTTGGGGAGCTCGAAAAAAAAACTTTGAATTAAAAGACGGTCTTAAGATTTTATGCCGAGGCAAAATCACAGTTTATCCCCCTCGGGGAAGTTATCAGCTTGCGGTTGATCATGTGGAGCCACTCGGTACAGGGGCTTTACAGCTTGCCTTTGAACAATTGAAAGCAAAGTTAGCCGCAGAAGGTTTTTTTGATCGTGATCAAAAGCAGGTACTACCCAGCTATCCTTCTCGTATTACAGTCATTACTTCTCCAACGGGTGCAGTGATTCAAGATGTTCTGACCATCTTAAACAGGCGTGCCCCCCATATTCATGTTGTAGTTTTGCCCGTCTTAGTTCAAGGAGAGGAAGCACCCGCTCAGCTCATTCGAGCCTTAGATTTAGCTAACCGAGAGGCTTTCGGAGAAATCATTATTTTAGCTCGAGGGGGTGGGAGTATGGAAGATCTCTGGTGTTTTAATCACGAAGGGTTAGCTCGAGAGATTCGGAAATCCATGATCCCTGTTGTTTCTGCGATTGGACATGAAGTTGATTTTACGATCTCTGACTTTGTGGCTGACCTGAGAGCACCCACACCTTCTGCAGCGGCAGAAATGGTTACTGAAAACTGGGTGGCAGTCGCTCATCAAATCAAGGAATTCCGAATTCGATTATCGAGTTTGATTTTGAAAGATTTGGCGACTCTTAAGGCGATTTTAGCTCATGTAGCTGCTCGAGTGGTGAGTCCAAAAGATCGACTCCGAGAGCAAATTCAAAAGATCGATGAACTTTATATGCGCTTGGAAAGAGGAGTTCAGGTTGTTCTTGATCGGAAGCTTAGCATTTTGGAGCAGAAGATGGGGAAGCTCAATGCTTTATCTCCCCTTCGGGTTTTAGAAAGAGGATATGCTTTAGTTCGAGATCCCTATTCAAATGGGGCTGTTGTAAACAGTCTGAAGCAAGTGAGACTGGGGCAGGAGCTACAGGTTACATTTTATGATGGGCAAACAAAAGTTAGAGTTATTGAGTTGGGGACTGTTTAGAAAGACTCTGGGGCTTTTATTCGTTGGCGTTCATTGCACTGCTTGCGCTACAGCCAATACTCTTCACCCGACGACGATGAATTTTCAGTCTCCGAAGTTAGATATTCGAGCTCAACTTTCCTCTCAAGAGGTTCTCCCTGGAACTATTGTTTTGATTCGGCTTGAGTCTTCTCAAATGCTTCAGTCAGTTCCAGTGATGGGCGAGTTTGAAGGTATTACCTTCCCTTTTTTTCCTGAAAACCCTCAAGGAGGGGGGGGGAGTCAAGCTGTTTTAGGTATTCCTTATGATCGCAAGCCAGGGCCAGGCATTATTTATGTCACTTTGGGGGAAGGGGCTTCAGCCTCTCATCTTGAAGTAGCACTCAATGTTTTTCCAGGGGAATATCCTTCTGAATCCTTGAGAGTCGATAGTCGCAGGGTGAATCCGACAAGAAGAAAAGATTTACAACGGATTCGTGCAGAACAAAGTGAAGTCGGAGCTATTTATCAAAGAGTTACTCAGCAAAAACTTTGGCAAGGTCCTTTTGTTCTTCCAATTCACAGTAAAATTACAAGCCCTTTTGGAACGAGGCGGATTTATAATGGGGCAGTTCGGAACTATCATCCAGGATTAGATTTGAGAGCGCCTCAAGGAACTCCTGTTCGTGCCTCTGCCCCTGGGATTGTTGTCTTAGCTAAAAGTCTTTTTTTTACAGGTAACACGGTGATTCTCGATCATGGCTATGGAATCGTAACTTTGTATGCTCATATGAGTCGATTATCAGTGAAGCTCGGGCAGAGGGTTGAAATGCAGCAAAAACTGGGGCTATCAGGAAAGACAGGCCGAGTCAATGGTCCACATCTTCACTGGCAAGCGGTCGTGCATCAAGTAAAAATAAATCCTCTCGGATTAACTCAGGTGATGCGTTGAGGTTCAAATGCGCACTCCATTTTAGAGTTTGGATTGGACTGGGAGTTTTTTTCTGGGGCTTTCAGTCAAGTTCGTTTGCTGCGCGATTAGCAACTGTTGGAGAGGATGGTGCTTCTCTTTATGAGACTCCTAATCAGGGATCTGCCTTGGTTCAAAAGCTACTTCCGAAGACTGAATTAGTGGCGAGTAATCTTCCTACTCATGGGTTTCATAAGGTGAGAACCACAGCTGGAGTGATAGGTTGGGTTCAAGCAGATCAACTCATTCTTCAACCTCCACCGACTGTGGAGGAAGTCACTGCTGCTGGTGGTGTGAGTCGAGATGAGCAAGACAAGAGAAAAGAAGAAGAGAAGAAAGAAAAAAAGATTTTTGAAAAGCCTCGTTATATGAGACAGCACGTCCGGTTAGAAGCCATGGGTGGGATGAACTTATTCGCAGCTTCTGGTATTGTAACTGGTTTCGATAATATTACTGAAGGATATAGTTACGGGGCAGATTTAGCATTTTTTCTAAGCTCCCGACTCGCTCTATGTGTTCGGATTGAAAACATCATAAAATCCATTGCACTGACAGATTCTGCAACAGGTAGAAATTTTCAATTTGACTTAACCAGTTTGCCTGTCACAGTGGGTTTAGAGCTGACCTTAATTCAAGGAACAAGAGCTTCAGTTCGATTGAGTGTGTTGGGAGGATCAGCCATGCAAGTTCAAGTTAAGTCAACCAATCGTTCAGATTTTTCTTCGGCTAATCCTACCTCAGTCATATCTACCAATGGGATCACAGGGCTGGGTATTTTAGGTTTGAACTGGTTTTTTTCAAAGTATGTATCAGCCTTTTTTGAGGGTGGCTATCGCTACCTTACAACCACTTCTTTGAACTCTCCGATCGGGAGTGGATCACAGATTTTAAATTCAAACTTTATAATCAATCTCAGTGGAATTTATTTAGGAGCAGGAGTAGCACTCAGTATTTGATCTCAGTCTAGGGATGAAATTTATAGCCTGCTCCTCGAATTGTGAGAAAGTGTGTTGGATGATCTGAGTCTTCTTCAAAGTGTTTTCTCAAGCGGCCTAAAAAATGATCTACCGTCCTGGTTTTGGGAAGTAAGGTAAAACCCCAGACTTCTTTTAAAAGTTCATCACGAGAGATAATCACATTCTGTGCTTGAATCATTCTGACTGCTAACTTGTATTCTAATGGGGTGAGCTGGACCCATCCTTTCGGACCCAAGATTTTCAGTTGATCGGCATCTAATTTCCAAAGTGGAGGGATAAGATTTGGATGGAGAAACTTTATTTTTCGTCGAGCAAGAGCCCGGATTCGAGCTTCGAGTTCATCCCAAGAAAAAGGCTTGGGGAGGTAGTCGTCTGCACCTAAGTTGAGTCCCAAAACTCGGTCACCAATTTCTCCTGAGGCTGTCAAAATAAGAATAGATCCTTGAAAGTTTTTCTGTCGAAGATTCGTGCAAAAATTGAGTCCATCTCCATCAGGCAGTGATCGATCGAGTAAGATAAATTCTGGGGTTTGTTCACTCATGAGTTGAGATGCTTCTTTCAGGGTTGTTGCGCAAAGTAAAGGGATCTTTAGTTTTTGAAAGGCAATTTTCAGAGTGGATATAAGATGGAGTTCATCTTCAACCAGGAGTGCGAGAGAAAAAATATCGTTATTCATATTTTTCTATTTTTCGTTTTACTTCTGGTCCTTCCAGAGTAAAGATCGCACCTTGCCCGTGTTGCCGACATTTTCCTTTTAGAGTAAGGCCCATGGCCTTGCTAGCTGAGTGTGCTAAATAAAGACCCAATCCTGTGCCAGGGATGGCGTAAGGAGCTTGGGAGCGAGATCGAAAAAACCGCTGAAAAATTTTTTTAGAATCTGCGGGATTAAATCCCCAGCCGTGGTCTTCAAACTCGATTTGCCAAGATGATTTGGACCAAGGGTAAGGTGCTGGAATTTTCCTAGTTCGAATAATGACGTGAGGGAAGTCTTTTGAAAATTTTTTAGAATTATTAATGAGATTGTTCGTGATGAGATTCAGGGTTCGAAGGTCAACCAGAGTTTTTGAGTCCAGGGGAACACCCGCTCGTTCTAAAATAGATTTTGGACCTAGAAGTTTTTTCCATTCTTCCATAGAATTTTCAATCCAGTGTTCAAGATGGATGGGGTTTCCATACTTAAAAGAAGGTTTGACCTGCCATTTAGCGGCTTCAAGTAAGATTTCGACATCTTCTTTGAGTCGATTGAGCTCCATTTTGTGGGAATTCCAAAGTTGCGAGATTTCCTGTTCTGTGAGTCCTCCTGTCTGGATTAAGCTCGTAGTTAACTCCATAGAGGCAAGCGGTGTTTTTAGTTCATGGCTCACTGCTGCTAAAAATTCGGATTGGAGTTGATTGAGTCGCATTTCATTTAAGAGCTTCGTAAAAATCAAGAGTGTCAGTCCTAAAGCTGCAATAAACCCCAAGGTTCCTAGGATCATCTTAAACAGGAGGTGAGAAGAGCCTGTTTGGATTTCTTGGGTGAGAGAAAAACTGTGGGTGAGCTCAAGAATTCTCTGATAGTCTCTTACTAGGACAACATTCCAGCCCGTTGCTAATGCACCCAGAAGCAGTGCAACAAAAATAAAAAGTAAAACCCAAAGCCACCGTCTTTTTGACATTTCCTCATAGACTCTACCTCATGTTAATCTATTTTTAAATGTCTCGACTTTGTTGTCCTATTTTCTTTTTTTGGATGGTCTTTAGTCTTGTGTCCTGCTCGGGAGTTCCTAGGAGACCCTGTACTCATGGAGGTCAGTCTCCTAGGAACTCGATTGCTCAAGGCCAGTTTCGTGGGATAAAGCGTTGCTTTCAAACCCGAGATGCATCTGGAGAGTATCTAAACCATGGGAAGTACTTTGAATGGTACAATAATGACAAAATTTCTCTTCAAGGTGAGTACAAGATGGGAAAAAAGACAGGACGTTGGATTGAGTACAGTGAGTCAGGAAAAATGATCTCAGATCGGCACTTTGAGGAGGGTCAAGAGATTTCTAAACCTTGATTACTGACTGAAAAAGATGAATGAGTAGCTGCAGGCAATCAATTAAAAAAATTTACCTAAATAAACTATAATAAATTTATTTACAATTATAAATTTATAGTGTACTAAATTACCTACATATATTTTTTCATTTTATTGAGTTTATAAAGTTATTTATGAGGTATAGTTATGTATTTTTTAAAAAATTCAATTCAATTTTTATTTTTTTTATCTTTTTGTTTAGTAAATATAAATTCCACTTTTGGTTCTCCAGCTGATTTTTCAGAGATTTCTGGGTACATGAAATTCTATAATGAGCAAAGAGGTACTTTTATTCGTGATCACGAATTGGCAAATAAAAAATTAAAAGAATATTTTGAAAAAATAGTGAATGAAAAATTTGGTGGGAACCTGAGTAAGTTTTATTTAGAAACGAGTGGCGGTTTTTCTGAGTATATCGAAATGAGAGGACGAATAAAATTAGTTGAAGATTTTCTGATCACTAGCACTTCAAGGAAGTGTTTAGAAGTGCTCAATGTTCTAGCGACTGAGAAAGCCCAGCTTGCTCTTGAAGCAATGAGATTGGGTCAAATGGAGTCTCATGATCCGATTGTCAGTCAATTGATTCAGTCTGTGAATGAAGATGTCATTAAACAGTATGAAATCCGAGGACTCAAAGAAGCGGCACAAAATGCTTTGGAAAAGCAAGGTACAGAGACCTCATCTCTTCCGATGAAAACAGCTTCTGCTTTGGTTGTCGGAGTTTCGCTTTATTGGTTTGGTCCTGCTTATTTGATGGTAGGAACCCAGGCGCTTTTCCCCAGTGTTTGGGCTTATCTCTTTGGTGTTGTACCGGCAGTAGGAACTTCGGCTTATTATACACTCTATCTTCCTGCAATGATGAATGCGATGGGTTTTGTATACAGTCATTCGACAGCTATTTTGTGTGGAGCATGGGTAAGCTGTTCGGCAGTGACTTATGGTACTTGCTGTGCTTTTCAATCAGCAAGTCAACTTGCTCATTCTGGCATGCTCAAGGCTTTCCATTATGTTTCGGGTTCTGCTTCAGGCTCTTCAGCTCAAGTCTCTGATCAAACAGAAGTAGGCCTTGAGCTTGTAGAAGAGTCAGTTTCAAGTTTAAGTTATGGTACTGTTAGAGATCCAGATAACCTTTCGTAGTCAATGCTTAATAAAATATCTTTTGTGGTGTGAATCTATGCTTACATTAAGATCATTATATTGTAGTTTTTTAGTTTTTTTTGCACTTACTTCAGCTATTGTTTCAGTTAGGGCAGATGAGTTTAAGGACGCTCTTGAAGTCGCATTGCGAGAAGCTCGAATACAGGAAGTTTACTACGAAAATTTGTTAGAACTTCAAACCCAAAGTCACTGTGAACTTATAGATCAAAAAATTTGTCCTCCATCTTACCCAGGAATCCCAAATCATATCTCTCCAGCTTTATCTTCTCCATGGGTAAGCATGACCATTTCAGATCAATCGAGACTATTTTGGAAAATCGCACATTACCAGCTGGAGAATTTTCTAAAAATCTATTCAAAATTACCTGATGGAGCCTGCAAGACTTCCCCTGTGCAGGCTTACTTGCTTGAAACCCTAAATGAATTTAACTTTGCCTCAATTGCTGCATTTAATGATATCAAAAGTAACTTTTCAACATTATATAACCATCTGACTTTATCCCCTGATTCAGTTAAATTTCAATATCTAAAGTGGATGCCATATTTATTGGAAGAAGTGTCTAAAAAATTATCGAAGAAAAAAAATAATCACCCTCATTGGTCAATTGACTTAGTACAATTTGCGAGCCCAAGAGAAAGTTTTTCGTGTAATACGGGTTATCAAGCTGTGCTCGATGTTCTATTTGATCAATTCATTTATGATTTTCAAAACAATTTAAATTTTTTGAAATACTTTAGAAAGTACTATCAAGGAGACTCTAGGAATATCCTTGACCAGGAAAATCATTACTACGCTCCAACAAAGAGATGGATCGATCAGATTTTGAATCATTATGAGCATCATATAATCACGCATTGTAATTTTTACAAAAATCAACGAAATTGGAAAAAAGATAGACGATTTTACCTTCCTGCAGAAGAGGGTACAAACAAAGTAGTCCAGACGATCATGCATCAAAACATAAGTGAACTATTTGACCAGGTTTGGAAGAAAAAGAGTGTTATAGAAGAAGAACTTCAGTTTCTTAGACAGAAAGAGGAAGAATCTCTTATCCCTGCATCAGTGACAGTTCAATTGGAGGCGATCCCTTCAGTATCTTCTGCTGCTCAGATAATCGCTCCTAGTTTAGCAATAGACACGCCTCGAGCAACAACAGAAACTGTCTCCACCAAAAAAAATGAGTTAAAAGATCTAACTGATTCTGCTTCTCTTGCAATTGAAGCCAATGACAAGGATGGAGTTTTGGACGAGGAAGAATTGAGTTCAGTCATGTCCTACGAGGATTACGCTCTTATCGCAAGAGCCGAGCATGAACGTATACAGCTCCAAAAGTTAGCCACAAAAACGACGACCTATGAACCTCCTAAGATTTTTTTGGAACGTGAAAACTACCGAATTTACCAAACCATTATGGGTCAAGACCAATGCAAGGTCCGCAATCGAGAAGTCAGGCAACTCGTTCGGGCACTTGGAGGAAAAATAGTGCAGTTCACGGGTGATTCTCGCATCGTTATTCCAAACCGGAGCACAACAGCTACCCAACCCTTTTATGAATTCAAGATGCACTTTCGACACGACGGCAAAGAAGAGTTTCCAGTGGGTACTCTTCGAGGTTTTTTTGGAAGGGCCATCCAACAGGCTAATTTGAATCCATTCGTGACTCAAAAGTGACTTTTTGAGTGCTAACTGCGGAAAGCAATTTGGGTATTTGCAGCTACTAAATTAAAAAAATTTACATAAATTAATTCTAATAATTTGTTTACAAATGTAGCTTAAAGGTGTATTTAATACGAAGTTTATTTAATGATGAGGTTTAAGTATGTATTTTTCAAAAAAATCGATCTCGGTTTTATTTTTTTGCTTAGTCAATATGAGTCCTGTTTTTGGTTCTTCAACTGATTTTTCAGAGATTTCTGGGTACATTCAATTTTATAATGAGCAAAGAGGAACTTTTATTCGAGATCACGAATTGGCAAATAAAAAATTAAAAGAGCATTTTGAAAAAATAGTAAATGAAAAATTTGCTGGCAATCTGAGTAAGTTTTATTTACAAACGAGTGGCGGTTTATCCGAGTATATTGAAACGAGAAGCCGAATAAAATTCTTTGAAGATTTTCTAGTCACGAGTACTTCAAAGAAGTGTTTGGAAGCACTTAATAGTCTAGCGACTGAGAAAGCTCAGCTTGCTCTTGCAGCAATGAAATTGGGTCAAACGGATTCTCATGATCCAATTGTCAATCAACTGATTCATTCTGTGAATGAAGATCTCATAAAAGAGTATGAAATTCGAGGAATCAAACAAGCGGCAGAAAATGCTTTGGAAAAGCAAGGTACAGAGATTTCAACTCTTCCGATGAAGACAGCTTCTGCTTTAGTTGTCGGAGTTTCCCTTCTTTGGTTTGGTCCTGCTTATTTGATGGTAGGAACTCAGGCGCTTTTCCCCAGTGTTTGGGCTTATCTTTTTGGTGCTGTACCGGCAGTAGGAACTTCGGCTTATTATACACTCTATCTTCCTGCAATGATGAATACGATGGGTTTTGTATACAGTCATTCGACAGCTATTTTGTGTGGAGCATGGGTAAGCTGTTCGGCAGTGGCTTATGGTGCGTGTTGTGCTTTTCAATCAGCGAGTCAGCTTGCTCATTCTGGCATGCTCAAGGCTTTTCATTATGTTTCGGATTCTGATTTAGGCTCCACATCTCCAGTTTCTGATCCAGAATTAGGGTTTGAGCTTGTAAAAGATTTTGAGCTTGAAGTTCTAGGGATCTGATTGAGCCTCTGTCAAGAGCTCATTCGTGGTCCGGATCTAAGGCATTAAATTCATTCAAAAACCCTGGCTTTTGATTATGTTCAGTTAACAAGTCAATAACATAAGAAAAAGGCAGGCATTGGGTTTGACCTACACTCTGGAAGATTTGACGGATTTCGTTAAGAAATTTTAGAACTTATAGGAGAATTCATAATACCAAAGACCTGAGAAGTTTTTCAGACCAAGATCATTGGCTTTTGGTGTTCAGACGATCATTCATATCACTAGTGTGCAACAAATCTAAAAGTATCATCAATAAGTCTGGCTCCATAAGCAACAACGCAAGACGATGCCTGCTTTCACCTTTCTAGAGTTCCTTCATGTTTGAGGGAAAGGGTGGAGTAAGAGAAAATGGAAACACTTCTATCGAAGTAGATTTCTTGAGATACCAAAAATCCTCCCTAAATTTTTCGATTTTTCAAATTCAGATTTAAGAGAATTAAGCTCCTTGAGTGCTTGCGGAAGTAATGTTAGTTTGATGGTACCCGTGTTGATCGAATCTGTAGCAGTCCATCAGTCCCCAGAAAATACAATAGGTGAACTTTCGGATTTCTTATTTAAAAATCTAAATAATTTTTCCGATCCTTGGTGGGATCCTGGGCTTGATTTTAAAATATCTTCTCGATTGAATTCATGGATTATTTCCAAACTAATGAATCATTTCCCATCTTTATCAAATATTGATCTAGCAGATTCAAAGCCTAATTCTTTAAAACTTTTTATTAGACAATTGAATGATGAATGTGGAATTCATGTTAATTTAATGAGTTCTGATATTTTTAAAAATCAAGTTCAGATTGAATTAAGTAAAGATATTTTAAGTCTTTTGAAATTTATTGATGACGACCCAGTTCTTGTTCGTGTTTTAGAGTTGAGTCGGGCTAAAGCTGGTCATGATCCTGCTCATGATTTAAATCATTTTTTAAGAGTAGCGAGTCTTAGCTTAAAGCTTTCTAAATCATATAGTCTAAATCCTCGTTTAGTGATTTGTGCTGCATTATTGCATGATGTTGTCAATTTGCAAAAAAATGAGCCAAACAGTAAACTTGCAAGTCAATTATCGTCCGACTTAGCAAGAAATTTTTTAACTGATATAAAATTTGGATCTGAATTAGAAATTTTAGAAATAGCCAGTGCAATAGCAACGCATAGTTTTTCGAGCGGTTTAACACCTGATTCAAATTTAGGAGGTTGTTTACAAGATAGTGATAGATTGGACGCACTAGGTTCTATTGGATTATTGCGGTTGATTTCAGTGGGAGCACAAATAGGGTCAGTTTTGTATGATTCTAATGATCCTTGGGCTGAAAGAAGGCCTCTTGATGATAAGAAGTATATGTTGGATCATTTTTTTGTTAAATTAATTAAAGTTATTGAAACTATGAATACTTTAGAAGGTCGTGCTGAAGGGATAAAAAGGGTAGAGTTTATGTGGGATTTTTTTAAAAAAATGATTCACGATGGAGGTTTGGCTGAACCAAAGTTTGATTTACCTTTATTTAGATGAGCGATGTATTTTTTACAGAAATACTTCCCTCCAGAAGTCTATTCAAGTAGGAGTTCGGAACCCATTTTTTTAACGAAAAAGAGTCGGAGTTGCAACATTCGGGGGTTTTATCAATCAATGATAACTCCTAGTCCTGTTAAAAGGCCTTCTGCTTCTAGTAATGAAAACCGCGCTCCTTGTACTTTATTTCCGACTGGGTCTATGATGTAATTCAAAGCTCCCCTAAAATCTGATTTGCTGAGATTCGTTTTATTAAAGCGGGTCTTGGAGAAATCAGATTCTGCCAAATCCGCCTGTGAAAAACGGCTTCTCTCAAATTGCATTTGAAGAACTTTGTTTTCTTTAATTTGAGGCCAATAAATTAAGATCAGAAATTTCTTCTTCTTCATGTTCAGACTTTTTGAAAATCGCTGGCAAACTCATTTCAACCTTTCATGAGTTGAATATCCTTTGTTCCCCGGGTTTATCCAAAGGCATATTATTTTAGTGCGGTAACTAAAATCCTCACAAAGCTAGATTACTTTTTAGGTTCCAAAAGCTTGATGACATCATCTGAATTGGCCCAATCAATTGCTTGATTGCCTCTTCCATCTAGCAAAGTGGGATCTGCTCCATGAGCTAGCAACTCTTTCACTATTCCTAAGTTTCCCTTTATTTTTGCAGCTTCATGGAGAATTCTCATTTGATGCCTACCTTCTCCGGATACTACTGAATTTATGTTTACATGTGGTAATAGGTGCTTTAGTATTTCAAGATTATTAGCCCTTACTGCAATAAATAGAGCTTCATTTTGTGCTTTTTCTTTATTTTGACTATAATCTATCATCAAATCTAATAGCTCAATTTGATTGTTTTGTACTGGAACATTAAGCCAGTTAACTACACCGCCCTTTGTTAGAGGTGCATTTTTTTCTCTTAATAAAGCTTTCATGCCTTCATAATTTTTTCTCATTGCTGCATCACTAAAGGATGGAGAAGTACCATCTGCATTTCTCCCTTGAATGTATGGAACACAAGGCTCGTAAGTGCTCGGTATTGTACTCTTGTTACATTCCTTTAAATAGAAGATTTGATGATTGGATAGTTTTGTTCGCGCACTGATAAAGTCTTGTGCTCGAAACCATCCATTATACTTCCCTTTACCCCAACTATTGATCACTTTTATTTCTTTGTCTTCTGTGATGGATCCGTCTTTATGATGACAGGTTACTTTTCTTATATCTGAGATAGAGATCGAGTGATCTGTACCACCAGGGTGGATATAATTAAATACTAATGGTATTTTATCGCAACTTCTTGGTCCAACTAGCTCAAAAATTTTATCATATACTTCATGATCATCATTTGAACTAAATACATAGCTATTGTATGGCTTAAGTTTAACATCACCGGACATTTGTGGTTGAAAAAGTGTCTCATATGCAGCAGTTTTTTTATTTTTTTGAAGCTCTCTAGTTAAAATTTCTTGCATGGAGATAGAAAACTGTTGATAGCTTTCAGGTAAAACGCGTTCTAATTGAGACTCACAATCTTTTAAAGAAGTTTCTGGATGAATCGTCGATACATACTTGTAAAAGTCAAAAACTTTATTTATAGCATAGCCTTCATTTAATTTGAGTCTAAAATCTGCATCTTTAATATTCTCCAGTACATCAAGAGGGCTTCCGCCCGATTCTGCTTTCTTCCCAGCACCTAGCATAACAAGATGAGAAAGCGATAATTCCTGCTCTGCTGAAAGATTTGCAATACTTGTAAAACTGGGAAGTATTGCACATGCGTAGCAAGTTCCTGTTTTTTTTTGGTTGACTATCCATCGTGGGTCAATTTCAGCATTATCTTCTAAGGAAGGAGTTCTTTTTCCATCACATTCAATAGGTTTGTAAAGCTCTGAATGGATTAATTCAGGGCGATCTTCAGGATTGGGTTCATCATCATTTGCAAACGAGGCATTCACTGTAGATGCCAAAATAGTGATGATAATTAATAAACATGTGAAATATTTTTTAATCATAATCTTGTCCAAGCCTCAGATTCATTATCTTAACAGAAAGCCACTGGCTATGTTATAAATAAAAAATTTAAAATATTTAAAATTTATTAATATTTACTATAGAACAGTAAGCCTATCCATGGATCAGATTGTTGCTTTCAGGCGTGGTATAAATCTATACTAGTTTGGTTGATACATATTTATACTGCCATTATTTTTTGTGGCAAAGTCTTGAGAGACTATTTCAGCTAAACAAATAAGGGAGAATCAGCAATAACAAGAGCTGATTATGGTATTAGCTCTTGTTATTTTCTTACAATATCGGAAACACATGACTTATAGAATTCTTTTAATTTAAATAATTAAATGTCTAATTGTTATACAACTGGATAGATATTGGAATTTCACCAGACTTTATAGTCTTATTTATATTCAGTTATTTTATGGCACCTTAATTGCTTGTTTATCGGTTTGATTCATTTCAATCCACCTTATCTTGGATTGAAATAGGGCTTGCGACAAAGATACTGCTCCAGAATAAAAAAAATGGAGTTGCATTGTGATTTTTTTATCAATTCATTTAAATTTAAAAAAAAATAAACGGGTCATTCTTTCTGCGATCTCAGCTCTCAGTTTTATGGTTGGGTGTGTAGGTACTGGACCTAATTCTGATCATGAAAGAAAGATCGCCGAATTAGAAGCAAAATCCGAAAACATTCGAAGTCTTCTGGAGGAAGGAGAAGGTGCAAAGAAGAAGTCTGACGATGATGCTCAAGACTTCCGATTGGCAGCAGACCGTGCCGAACAAGAACGAAATCAAGCCAATGACCAAGCTAGGATCGCACACGAAGAACGTATCAAGGCGGATGCTAATTTGGCGGCCGAACAATCAGCGAGACTAGCCGTTGAGCAAAATACCAGCCTAGCCCAAGCACAAGTCAAAGCACAAAGGGCCAAAGAAGTTGAGAATTTTGCAAACGAACTGTCCCAACTGAAAGATCACGAGCTAAAAGATGCCTATGAGGCGGTAAGAAAAGCGGAATTTGACTCGGCCGAACTTAGAAGAAGACTCATTTCTTTGGAGACCGATCTTCAGTTGGAGCAGTACAAGAAAAGCATACTTTTGGATGAAAGCCCTGAGGTTGCTGAAAAGAATATTCTGGAACTAGCAATACAGTACTCAGAATATATTGATAATATTAAAGAAAAAATAGTAGAGCTTCAACGGCGGCAGGAAGAAGAAAAACTAAAGCTTTTTCATGGCAACATCTATGATGTTACAAAAATTAAAAAACAATTGGATGCCACTCGAGCTCTAGGTGAGATCGAATTCACCCTTCTTCAGCTTGATGCTGATGCTGAGAATTTTCAAGCTCAAATTGGGAAGATTGAAAACGAAAAAAACGCGGAAGTTTCACCCGAGAAGGCCTGGAGTCAAGCAACTAAAACATTGAGTGGTCGTACCTTGGGTCAGTACTACTCTTTTCTCTATTACACTGATCTCAGTACAAAAGGTAATTACAACGCTTGCAATATCCAGTCAGAAAGTCTCATTCGTTTGTTCTTGAAAGGGGCTAAAAATCCAGCGAATTATTGCAAAGCTGAGATTGAAAAACTCACCAAAGATCACTCAAATGACAAATGGACTGCTACACGCCTCATCCCAATTTTTGAGTCAGTGTGTATTGATTTTGTCTTTCTCGATAAGACACACAGGGGGGAAGCCTTTCTCAAGACGATCCTTAAACTTCAGAAATACAGTGAGCCCCAAAAGAACTTCAAAGAGCTGGTCGCAAAACTAGAGAGCACTCATCCAAATCAGAAGCAACGCATTTGGGACGTAAAACCTACATTACTTAAAAAGAATGATTGGCTGATTTCTACCCCAGAGTATCTTGACTACCCTCGGACACAAATATCGCCAGAGCATCATTCCGATCGATTCATCAAAACTTGGGGTGACGCCATCGCTCAGGCAGAGAAATTTGTCGATGTGACGACCCTCTCAGTTCCTGACGAGTTGTTCGGCCCAGATGGAAAAATTCAAGTAGACACAGGTTTTATGGGCGAACTTCATCAAAGTATACTCAAACTAGATCAGAAGAAGAGCCCTATCATTGTACGAATTCTTTTTGGGGTCGACTGGGCGGCAATGGTTCAGCGAGTCAATACTCGAGAAGTTCTGGAGAAGATTTCACAAGGATTGAGCCAAGACTCCAAGCTAACCATCAGTGTAGGAACCTACGATGCAACAACGGATGGTGGGACATGGTTGAAAACTTGGCCCTCTTGGAATCATAGCAAGATAGTTGCTGTTGATGGCAAGATGATGCTGACCGGAGGTCATAATCTCTATAGGTCCTATCTTCTTCCAACAGGACCGCTAAGTACGGGGCCAATGAATAATGCAGTCAGTGACGTTTCGGCATTGATTTACGGAGAATTAGCCTTGGTCGGGCATCGATTTGCCAATCTTATGTGGCAGTACGTGGAACAAGAATGGCGAGTCTCGCATCAAGTCTTTCTTGGGTATACCCATAGAAAATTTGCAATCCATACCTTTAGACAAGGAGCCTCTCCTCATTCAATCATTGGAGATGAAGCGCCAGGCGTTTTAATACCAAAGTCTCGAGTGTTTCCAAAAGATGTGATCCCTGAACAATTTGATGATTCTCATCCTACTCACCACAGGTCCGCATTTCGTGAAGCAACAGACTCGGACCACATCGAAGACGTCATTGCTGTAGGAAGGCTGCGAAACGCTGTTGCAGTTGCGAGTGGATTAAAAACCAATGAATCGGTTAATGTATCAGATACAGCGATTTTAAATATCATTGACCAGGCTAAAGTAGGTCTCTTTATCTCTCAACAAGCGGTTCTTGAACTTTACGCTCATAAGTGGGGTCCATTTCATAGTTATGGGTGGGCTAATTTCACGGTCGCAGTAGTTAAGTCATTAGTCAAGGCGATCGATCGAGGTGTTGATGTCTACATTCTCACATCTTCAAACGCAGAGAGCTTAGTGGGAGTGGGTGAGTTCGGATACACTTCTAAATATAGTCGAGAAAACTTTTTCAAAACTTTGATTAAAAAATCAAATAAAAAACTGACATCTGAGCGTCTCGAAAAAATGCTCAACCACTTTCACCTTCTTTATACGGCCAACGGCGAGCATGAAATCCCAAATCACGCAAAGGTCGTTGTAGCTGATGGACAGGTAGGATATATTGGTTCTCACAATCTTTATGACGATAGTCATGCTGAGTTTGGGATCATTGTCGGTCCTTTCGGGAGTCAGCAGATTTTGACTCATTACTTTGCCCCAATGTGGTATTCTTCTTTGACTTCTCCTCTTCAGTCAATCCATCAGTCTCATCAAAATTTAGTCCAGAATGATTTTGTATTTGTTCTTCGCCGAGAAGATAAAGCTTCAAAAAATCAGCAATGGACTTTGGCACGTATTTTTAACAAGAAGTCAAAAGAAAAAATTCAGGTAGATATGGACTTCTTGATTCGCGACGGTGTTCATGAAATCCAAGAATTCAAGCTTGATCAGGTTCGATTAACCCCTTTTGCGGATCGGGCGCGCTAGCAATTTGACCGGTTATTTGTTAGGGTTGCACATTATTTATGGATAATTTACTTATGAAGTTGTGTGAAAACAGATTTTTAGTTCAAAAGAAGAAAGTTAAGAGTCTTTTTTTCTTTCTATTGCTAGCTCTATCCATCAGCTCCATAAATTGCAATTCTTCTCACGTTCACGAACTTAAGCAAGAACATCCTCTCGAAGCATATGTACCAAATTATAAAGAAATGACTCTAGTCCATTCAACTCGGTTTAAGCATTTAGAAGAAATTTTTCAATCGGGTGAATTGACTCGACTTGCTTTGGGATGGAATGTATTTCGGAACGTAGAGGACGATAGAAAGTCTGATTGGACAACTTTGATATTTACTCAGGTTGTTCATAAAAAAAGATTAAACAGCTACTATTATTTTACTCAAGTTAAACGCCGACTAGCTCCAGAAAACGAACCTGTTCTAATAGAGTTAGATTTAAATCTGTTAACTTTACGAAAAGACTATACGGTTGCCCATGATATGAACCTGTATTATGGGGCTCGATTTGAGATTGATCAGAATTTTAAAGATTTTAACAGACCCGTATTAGGCACGGAGGTAGCGGAAGGGGATAATCCAAATGCCGTGAAAAAGATGCTCGAAAAAGATTTTGCTGCAGATTATACGGGTGAAAAAAATGGATATTACCAAAATGAAGTCGTGTTTCGAAAAGGCCCTATTGATTTAAAGAAAATGAATATCAAGCTCCACTTTATGTCAGTCGCTCAAAAAGATGAGTTCTTAGGTCTTGGTCTTCAAGCTATCATTGAAAAGAGTTGGAATGAAAAAATTGACCCAGACACAATATCTCTCACATCCAAAATCCCCTATGTCCACGCAAATTAGGGATACTGGGCAGTGAGGTCAAAATCCACTTTTCTTTACCTGATCCTATTTTTTAAAAATGAATTTGGCGTTTTGCAACAGCAAGAGCAGCCTCCTTCAGTGTCTCAGAGAGTGTGGGATGAGCATGACACGAACGTGCAATATCTTCAGCACTTCCTCCAAACTCAATGACACTGACGGCTTCACTGATGAGATCACTGGCCCATGGGCCGACAATGTGAACCCCAAGAAGCCGATCTGTTGAAGCCTCTGAGATGACCTTGGCCAATCCCTCTGATTCTTCCATCGCCTTGGCTCGGCCATTTGCCATAAATGGGAAAGTTCCTACTTTGTAGGAGAGCCCTTTGGCTTGAAGCTCTTCTTCAGAAAAACCTACGGATGCCACTTCTGGCCAAGTGTAAATCACATTTGGAATTGCATTGTAATTCACATGACCTGCCTGTTTGTTCATGAGCTCAACGACTGCGATGCCTTCTTCTTCAGCCTTATGAGCTAACATCGGTCCAGCAATTAAATCACCGACAGCAAAAACCCCAGGAGCTTGAGTCTCGTAATGAGCGTCAACTTCCACTCGGCCGGCCTGATCAGTCTTTAAGCCTATATTTTCTAAGCCCAGCCCTTGAGTGTAAGGCTTGCGGCCTGTTGCCACTAAGATTTTATCACAAAGGATATCTTCCTGAGCCCCATCAGCAAGTGTGACAGTGTGGATAACTGCTCCAGAGCTGTTTTTTTGAGTTAAGCCAGTGCATTTTGTAGCAAGTTTAAATTGCATCCCTTGTTTTAAAAGAGACTTGTGGAGTTCGGTTCCAATTTGCTGATCAAACCCAGGACAAATCCGGTTTTGAAACTCAATGACTGTGACTTTGGCTCCCAGTCTCATCCAAACCGAACCTAGTTCAAGTCCAATCACACCTCCCCCTACTACAACCAAATGTTCTGGGACGGAGGTGAGTTCTAAAGCTTCAGTGGAGCTTAAAACCGTTTTTCCATCAAATGGAAGGAATGGGAGAGAATTCGGTTCACTGCCTGTGGCTAACAAGATCTTTGAAGCACTGAAGACTTTTTTGACCCCATCTGTTACAACTTCAACCTGACCGTCTAATCCATTTTTTGCAAGGAGTTTGGCTTCACCTCGGATGGCTTCCACTTTGTTTTTTTTGAGCAAACTCGCAACACCAATTACCAACTGACGGACTACAGACTCCTTGCGTTTCATCATTTGGGAGAGGTCTAGTTGAACTTGTCCAACGATGACCCCATGCTTTTGGAGCTTGGTTTTGGCCTGTAGGTAGTGCTCACTCGAGTCTAGGAGGGCTTTAGAAGGAATGCAACCTACATTCAGGCAGGTTCCTCCAAAG
This sequence comes from Oligoflexia bacterium, assembly GCA_903935335.1. Taxonomy (GTDB): domain Bacteria; phylum Bdellovibrionota; class UBA1018; order UBA1018; family UBA1018; genus CAIZRG01. The sequence goes on along the minus strand of CAIZRG010000028.1, from coordinate 12,349 downwards.
AAATTTCGCTTATCAATACAAGCGACTTTCATTCCAAGCTGGGCTGCTCGAATAGCAGCCACATAACCACCCGGACCACCTCCAATGACAACAAGATCAAATTTTGATTGTTTCATAATTAAAAATTCAAACCTAGTTTTTCTGGATGTTCAAGAAAATCCTTGAGAGTTACCAAAAACGTCACAGCTCCCTTTCCGTCAATGAGACGATGATCGTAGGAAAGAGCTAAATACATCATAGGTCTAATTTCCACTTTCCCTTGAATTGCCATGGGGCGTTCTTGGATTTTATGCATCCCGAGAATTCCACTTTGTGGAGGAGTTAAAATCGGAGTTGACATCAAAGACCCATACACCCCTCCATTGGAAATGGTAAAGGTTCCTCCTGACATTTCTGCAATCGAAAGTTTTCCGTCTCTTGCTTTGACTGCAAGTTCAGCAATTCTCTTTTCAATTTCTAAAAAATTCATCTGATGAGCATGACGAACCACCGGGACGACTAATCCCCGTTCAGTTCCAACGGCAATCCCAATATCACAATAGTCATGATAGATGATGTCTCTCCCTTCGATCGAAGCGTTGACTTCAGGAATCACCTTGAGAGATTCAACCGTGGCACGGGTAAAGAAAGACATAAAGCTCAAAGCGAGCCCATTTTTTGCTTTAAAGTTGTCCTTATGACGGTTGCGCAACTCCATCACAGGTCCCATATCTACTTCATTAAAAGTAGTTAAAATGGCAGCTGTGTGTTGAGCTTGTACAAGACGCTCTGCAATGCGAGCTCTTAGATGAGACATCGGGACTCGGCGTTCACCCTCAGCCAAAACTCGGAGGGTACTCGTATCCTTTTGAGTGGAGGGTAGAGATTCAGCTTTGGAATACGGTCGTTCAACTGCCTGAGAGGCTTGCAAGAGATCCGTCTTGGTGACTCGGCCGTCTTTTCCTGTTCCACTGATCCGACTTACATCTATTTTTTGCTCGGTTGCCATTTTACGAGCAGCAGGACCCATTCCTGCGTTTTGGGAAGTAGGCTGAGGAGTTAATGTCTTTGCTACAATAGGTTCTGCAGAAGGGGAGTGGGCTACTTCAACCGAGCCTTGGACGGCATCATCAATGAGAGCAATGACTTCTCCTACAGGAACTCTTTCTCCTTCTGGCTTTAAAATGTTTAATGTACCAGAAAATTCCGCAATGATTTCTACTGTAGCTTTGTCAGATTCAATTTCAAGGATGAGGTCTCCTACTTGTATTTGTTGACCGTTTTTTTTAACCCATTTGAGAATGCTGACTTCTGTAATGGATTCACCAACACTGGGGGCTTTGATATTATGTTTCATAAAAGGGCTTTCTGAACGAGGGCTTCTTGTTCGGTTGCATGGACTTTGTGGGATCCAACAGCAGGAGCAGCACCGATCTCACGTCCCACATACTCTATAGATCGATTTCCAACTTTTTCACTGATGGAATCGGAACCACCGCTCCAGGTGTTAAAAACAAAACTCCAAGCGCCCATATTTTTAGGTTCTTCCTGCACCCAAACTATTTTTGCGTTTTTATAACGATTTAGAAGGGTGACTAGACTGTCTGTTGGCCAAGGATAAAGCTGTTCAACTCGAACAATTGCGATTTCTTTTTTCTGTTGAGCGTTTCGTGCTGCTAATAAATCGTAGTAAACCTTCCCAGAGCACAAAAGTACTTTTTGAATAGTGAGGGCTTGAGAAGGGGTTGAAATCGATCGATCATCCATCACTTCTTCTAAGCAACCCTCTGTAAATTCTTTGAGTTCGGATACTGCCATGGGATGACGAAGTAAGCTCTTAGGAGACATAACAATCATGGGTTTTCTAAAGGTACGCTTAACCTGTCTTCTAAAAGCATGGAAAATCTGAGCTGGAGTTGTAAAGTTGCAAACAATTAAATTATTTTTTCCACACAATTGCAGAAATCTCTCTAGTCTTGCACTGGAGTGTTCGGGTCCCTGACCTTCAAAGCCATGAGGCAAAAGAAGAGTAATTCCTGACATTCTTTGCCACTTGGATTCAGAAGAGGTAATGAATTGATCAATGATGACTTGTGCACCATTGGCGAAATCCCCGAACTGGGCTTCCCAAATGACCAGAGTATTTGGATCAGCTAATGAATAGCCATACTCAAATCCCAGAACAGCAGTTTCAGAGAGTTGGCTATTATATCCATCAAAACTTGCTTGATGGCTTCCAATATGGTTGAGAGGGGTATAAGTTTTCCCGTTTTCAAAATCATGGAGGACAGAATGCCGATGGCTAAAGGTTCCTCTTTGGGCATCTTGACCCGATAACCTCACAGGATATCCTTCGTCCAGCAGAGAGGCAAATGCAAGGACCTCGCCGTTCCCCCAGTCAATGTTTTTCCCATCACTGATCGATTTTAATCTTGATTCATAGAACCGACTCAGTTTGGGATGAGGATGAAATCCTTCAGGAAATTGATTCAATTTTTGAGCGAGTTCTTTTAATTTTTTTTCAGGAACAGCTGTTTTGACAGAGGCAAGTAGATCTTCGTCTGTAGCACGCCGTAGACCTTTCCACTTATTTTCAAAAACAGAAATATAAGGTTGCGCAGGTTGAGCCTTTGCTCGAGCTTGGGCTTCAATAAGTCTCTGGGTCGTCTCCTGGGCCATTCCCTCCACTTCAACCGAACTCAAGGTTTTCTCTCGGACGAGTTGATTGGCGTAAATTTCTCGGGTAGAAGGATGATCTTTGATTGTTTTGTAGAGCAAGGGCTGAGTAAAGGCGGGTTCATCCCCTTCATTATGGCCATACTTCCGATAACATACTAAATCAATAAAGATATCTTTTTTGAATTTTTGACGGTATTCAACACAAAGCCCTGCCAGGTACCAAAGTGCTTCAGGATCATCTCCATTCACATGGAAAATCGGCACTTCTAGCATTTTCGCAACATCTGTAGAATAAGTGGTGGATCGACTGTCCTCAGGTGAAGTCGTAAATCCAACTTGGTTATTAATCACAATATGAATGGTTCCACCTGTTTTGTATCCACTTAAACCTGATAAGTTTAAGGTTTCATAACACACTCCCTGACCTGCAAATGCAGCGTCCCCATGAATCGAGAGAGGAATGACTTTTTTTCTATCAATATCATCGAGTTGGGTTTGCTTAGCTTTTGCAATCCCTTGAATGACAGGATTAATGAACTCCAAATGACTTGGGTTTGATGCTAACGATAGATGGATTTTTTTCCCCTCTGCAGTTGCGTAGTCGACTGAAAACCCCATGTGATACTTGACATCCCCTTCACCTAAAGAAGTATCTACTTTATACGAACCTTCAAATTCAGTAAAGATATACTCAGGGCTCTTTCCAAAAATATGAGCCAGAACATTGAGTCGACCTCGATGGGCCATCCCTAATACAAACTCTTGGGCACCTAATAGCGCTCCTTGTTCGATGATCCGATCGAGCGTGGGAATGAGGCTTTCTGCTCCTTCAATTGAAAATCGTTTTTGAGCAACGTAGCGGGTGTGCAAAAATCTTTCAAAAGATTCACTTTCAGTAATTCTTTTCAGAATTTTATTGCGATTCGAAGGACTGATGGATTCTCGATTGAGAGAAGTTTCCATTCGATGTTGAAGCCAATTTCTTTCTTCAAGATTTTGAATATGAGTGAATTCAACTCCAATAGAGCCGCAATAAATATCTCTGAGCTTAGCAATGATATCTTTGAGTTGAGAAGGACCCATCCCAATGAGGTGTCCCGCAGAATAAGTTTGATCAAGATTGCTTGATTTTAAACCAAAACGCGAAAGTTCAAGGAGGGGGTGAGTCGTTGGAGGAGGTGACAGAGGATTAATATCAGCGAGGAGTCTTCCTAGTTCTCGATAAGCAATAATTAGCTCTGCTACTTTCGATTCTAAACTAAAATCAACTATAGAAGTTGACCTAGGTTCTGTCCTGAGGGCCCCTTGAAGAGGCTCTGAGGCTGTGCTCTTTTGGGCTGCTTCTCCAAGTTCTAAGCCCTCAAAGAAATACCTCCAAGAAGGATCTACAGAAGTAGGGTCCGCTGTATAAAGAGCAAAAAGTTCATCAATATAGCTTGAATTCGAACTTTTTAGGTAGCTAAATTTTTCCACAAAATGCCTCTCGTCTGGAATGGGTGGACGTCAAGTTTTTTTTAAATCACTAAATAACATATCACTCATTCAAAAATTAGAAAAGTCATTAAGAAGGAATAAAGCGCCTAAAATGAGAAAAAATTTTTAATCAGCCACTATTTTGCAGATGATCGCTCTCAGGTTTGAGGGTTTCAAAAACTGAACTTCTAAATTTTCTTTTGCATGAATTTTTTTAATTAAAGCTAAGGCTAAAAATTTATTTTCAGTGTGAGTGATGCTGGTGATTTGACCTATTTCAGTCGGTGGGTCTGCAAGATTGTAGATTTGATCCCCTCGATAGAGGATTTCGGCTCTTCCTTGAATTTGAACAAGTCGCTTGGGTGGTGCACCTCGGGCTATTATTTTTTCAATGACTTCTTGTCCTGGATAGCAACCTTTATTTTCTGCAATTGTTTCTTTAAGGCCCACTTCTAGGGGGATGACATCCCTTGTGATTTCAAAATCGATTCGGGGCTGAAGGGCTAGGATCCTCTTTTCCTCAAGTTCTCTAATGGAAAGGTGGACTGCCTCTGGAAAATAGCGTGCAACCCATGAGTGAAGCAAGCTAGGCTCACCCCAAATGGAAAGCCAAGGGATTCCATAGGTTTTAGAGCCGTGGTGGCAGATTCGAACCCCCTCTGGAGTAGCTAAAGTTTGCCATTCCTGGATTTTAGGCATTTCAGGAAAATAAACTTCTTCTGGTAGTTGAGATTCTATAAAAACCCAAAAACAATCTAAACGATCGGTAACGTCAAAAACTGACAATTGTTCACCAAACGTATATTGCTCAATCACTGATAAAAGTTGGGTCTTCCAATGGTTTGAATCCCCCGATTCAAACTCAAGTGCGTACTCTTGTGGTTGATAGTGCCAAAGGGTAAAAAAGGATTGGACTTTCCCCTGAGGAGATAAAAAGCAAGCAGGACACCCGTGGCCTAACGCTAGATTTTTGACATCAGTTGAGGTGATCCTATGTAAAAAGTCCTGAGTGTCCTGACCAGAAAGGGTCACCCAGTTCCAGTGAACGGAATTTTGATTTTCTAAAAGATTGAAGATCTTGAACATGCTCTTTCTTGTCGCATATTTTGGAGAATCTTGGAATCTCTAGAGTTGATTAATCAGGGCAGTGTCAGTACAACGAATGGAGTCATGAGCTATTAAAAAACGGCTTCAGAGAGAATGACGTAGGAAAATTATGGAAAAAACGCAGTTCATTAAAGATCTAAAAGAGAAAGAGGGGGTATCTTCCCCTTTTCTTATTAAGTTCAGTAGTACCGCGGTCGGGAAAAATGCGAAGGCCTACATGAATTTTATTTTTATGGATCAATCAGGTGAAATCGAGGGCCGTCTTTGGGAAGATGTTGCTCACCATGCGGGGCAAGCGGTCAAGGATGCTTTTGTTTGGGTTCAGGGGAAGTGTCAGTCTTATCAAGGAAGAAAGCAAATCGTTGTTGAGAAGCTTCAGATTCTTAGAGAAGATGAAGTTCGTCTGAAAGACTATATTCCTGAAAGTGAGTTCGATGCTGACGTTCTTTATGCGGAGCTCTTGGGGTATGTATCGACGATGACAGATCCCTACTATAAGGCTTTGGCTGAATCTATTTTAAAAGAAGATGATGAAATTTTGAATTTAATAAAAAAAGCTCCTGCAGCAAAAAGTATTCATCATGCTTATCGGACTGGGCTTCTTGAGCATATTGTTTCTATTACAAAGATTTTAGATAAACTTTCTCAGCACTACGGAAAATGGTTGGATCGAGACCTTCTTTTTTTAGGGGGATTTTTGCATGATATAGGGAAGCTCTGGGAGCTTTCCTATGAGCGCGTGACAGACTATACCTTGGAAGGAAGATTGATTGGTCACTTAGTGATGGGTGTTGAACTTGTGGATCGTAAAATTCGTAATTTAGAGGCTGTACCTAGTCGATTGCCTGGGCCTTTTCCACAAGAGAAAAAATTATTGGTGAAACACCTGATCTTAGCTCACCATGGGAAGCTTGAGTTTGGTTCTCCTAAGGAACCTCAATGCTTGGAGGCTTTGGTAGTTCACATGATTGATGATTTGGACTCAAAAGTGAACTCTATAAGTCGTTTCATTGAACAGGATCAAACTCCTGGAAGGTGGACTTCTTTAAATAAAGCCTACGGGAGATTTTTCTATAAACCTGATTGGGTTTTCACAAAACAATGAGAGTTTGAGTGAGTGCTTGTTGAATGAGTCATAGAGATTGTCTGATTTCAGGTCAAATTGCTCTTTTGATTTCTATTTTCTTTTTTTCAATCATGGGAATCAGCGTTAAGTCTTTATTGGACATTCCTTTTTATGAAATTGTATTTTTTAGAAGTATTATTAGCTTTATTCTTTGTATTTGTGCTTTAAAAATTCAGAAAATTTCTTGCTGGGGAAAACATAAAAAAAAACTATTTTGTCGAGGAGTGACTGGGACTGTCTCGTTGGTTCTGTATTTTTTGACTTTAAAAACATTACCTTTATCGATTGCAGTTGCTTTACAGTATATTTCTCCTGTTTTTATTGTCTTTGTGTCATGGTTATTTTTAGGAGAAAAACCCTCAAAAATTCAAATGATCAGTTTATTTATTGCATTGGGCTGTGTGATTTGGATTCAGAATATCCAGGCAAAAGAACTTTCAGTGTTTGTAATTTTTGGAATTATTTCTGCTTTTTTTTCAGCACTTTCCTTTCCTATGATCCGATCACTGAATCGGTCTGAACACCCTCTGGTTATTGTTTTTTATTTTGCCTCTGTGACTCTGGTGACTCTAGGTCCGTATACTTTTTTGCATTGGAGGATGCCTCATCTTTGGGAGTTTGCAAGGCTTTGTATGCTGGGAGTTTCAGCTCAGTTGGGTCAATACTTTCTCACCATTGCCTATCAGAGAGAGAAGGCCCCCATTATTGCTAATTTGTCTTATCTGAATGTAGTGAGTGCTTTTATAGTGGGTGAATTTTTTTGGGGAGAACACCTCAGTTTGAAGGAGATTCTTGGAATTTTTATTATTATTTTTTGTGCTCTTATCTCAAGTGGAGGTTGGAAAAATTGGAGAAACTATTTTAATACAAGACACTTTTGAATGCAGGCTAAAATATAGTTTAAATTAAAAGGTTTTTGCACAAACTCATTCCAATCATAGTCTTCTTGGCGTGCGTTTATTCGAATAGCACTCATCAGGATAACAGGAGTAGTCTTAAATTTTGATATTTCTCTAAACTTTTTAAGGAATTCAAGTCCTGAGATAATAGGCATCATGACATCAAGAAGGAGCAAGTCAGGATAAAATTCATGAATGACATTCAGAGCCTTCCATGCACTTGAGGCTCGTTTTACTTCGAATCCTTGGCTCTCAAGGATTTCAGCTAAAACTAAACAAATTTCTCTTTCGTCGTCGATGATGAGGATTTTCCTCTTTTCCATCTCTATTTTCTCTTCGTTCCTTTTTTATCTTTTTGCGCCATTAAACATTTTGCTGTCTTGTTTTTTAGGATACGAGGCTTACCACTTAAGATGGACTCTGCACGTTCAAATGATTGAGTCACTTTCAACCCCTCACTTGTAATCGAGAGATGCCGGATAGAAGGATCGTAGCTGCTTTCTCTAGCTTTCAAAATGGAGATCATTCGATGCAGCTGTGAATGTAGTTCTACAAAACGAAGTACAATCACGTTTTCAATGACTGCCGCAAGTTCTTTGATAGGCATCACGATATCTTCCTTGAAGATGTCAGTTTCATCGGAAAATACAGCTGTTACTCCAATTGCACGAAGTTCGTTAGTGATTGCAGCTAAAAATGCTCCAATCCGCTCCGGATATACAGTGGCGCTTTTGAAGCCTTCAATCCCATCAATAAAAACTCTTTTAGCTTTTTTCTCATTCACAGATTTCAGTAACCTTTCGGCTAAAGCATCCAGGAGATGTTCGAGTGGAGGTTGCCAGATCACTTCAATCAAGTTTTTTTCCACACAATCTCTCATTTTAAGCCCTACTTGGCTTGCTTTCTCAATCAGAGGTTCAGGGGGTTCATAGAATCCAAAATAAATTCCAGGTTCTCCATTTTTTGCACCCTCTGCAAGAAATGAGAGTCCAAGTAAAGTTTTACCTGTTCCCGGGGCTCCAAGAAGCGTAGTCATCGAGTTGGCGAGTACTCCTCCATAAAGCATTTTATCAAAATCAGGAACTCCGAAGCGTTTTCGGTCACGGTTTTTACCTGAGACGCTTTTAGGTGAAGCAAGAAGAACTTCTGTGCGAGGATAAACAACTGCACCCGTGTCAATGATATCAAAGGTATGCTTACCTCGAAGGAAATTTGTTCCTCGAAGTTTTTTTACTTGAAGTTCACGAACAGCTCGAGGACCGACAAGGCCATCCGTGAGTTCAATAACACCATCAACCATAGTATACCCAGGATGAGGGCGGCGGTTACCTTTATCCTTGATGGTGAGTAGAACAACGGTACATCCAACGAGTGCAGCGAAGGTCTGAATCTCGTGAATCATCTTTTTTGAAGCAAGTTCAGATTCTCTAATCTCCCGAGTTAGAATAAAACCGTCAAGAATAAGAACGGAAGCCTTGTGGTTTAGGACTTCTTTGCAGATGACTCCCATGAGTCCTGTGAGTCCCTCATCCTCCAATAGTTGGTAAGCACTAATATAGTGAAGTTTTTCAGGGATAACATTTGCATTAAAGAACTGAAGGGACTGAATGTATGCAAGCATTCTGTCATGAGCTTCAGCAAGTAATGTGACATAGATCGCTTTTCCTCCACCCTTGACATGATGGAAGCAAAGTTGATTTCCTAGAATAGTCTTGCCAGTACCAGGTTCACCAACAACTACGTAGACGCCTGATTTAAGTAGCCCACCATGTAAGACTGTATCCAATCCGGGCACTCCCGTTTGAACACGTTCCACGAGGTTGGCCATCATGGTGAGATTAACTTCAGCTTTTTCTATAAATGTCCAATTTTGCATAATTCTATAAACACTGGGTTAAACTTACTTATTTTTAAGGAGCACTGAATGGCGTTGCGTCAATTCAAATTTAATTTTTTTCTAAAATGGCTAAATCCAAAAAACATTTTTTATCATCTCACGAAGATTAATTCCATGTCACGAAGATTAATTCCATGTCACGAAGATTAATTCCATGTCACGAAGATTAATTCCATGTCACGAAGATTAATTCCATGTCACGAAGATTAATTCCATGAAAGAGTTTCTCGACAACCTGCATCACACACAAAACAATTTTACTGATCTGTTTAATGTTATGACGGAACCTTACATATCTGTAGTCTTTGTTCTGTGTCAATCAGAATGAGTGACTGAAAAAAGTTCATTTGAATATCGATAGATATTGAAGTGAACAGGTGTTTAGAGTGTTCCAGGCAGAAGAAGAACTTCGTAAGAGAAGGGTTGATGCCCCGAGTGAGGTTGAACATGGAGTGTTTTTACCCATGAGTGGATACAATCTTTTACAGATTCACCTGGATCTGGGAATAGTTCAACACCTTCGAACTCTCCGGTACCTTTCCAATGAAGGGTCATTTTAACTTGAATTTGATTGAAATCTTTATTTTTCAGGTAACACAGAGCGAGCTGATTTTTTCCTTTTTGGATCTGCTGATTAATCGAATGAAATGAATATTTTTTAGAAAATTGAGGGAGTATTTGAGGTCGGCCACTTTGGTTTTTTTTGGCTTCTTTTAGTTTTTTTTGGGTTCCAGTGGCAGTAGGATGAGGGATGGGGTGTGCAAGTTTATTTTCAGGTGAGTTTGTGAACCAAAAAATTTTTAAAAAAATTACCAAAAGAATGATCCCAGCCAGGATAAATAAAGATCTAGTTTTGATCATCTTGAGGTGATCCTCAATGAGTCAGCCAGAAGGTCAAAAAAAGAAAGAGATATTTTTTGTAGAAACAAAACGCGGGGTACTGCTAGAGCAAATGACAAGCGGATTGTTTCCTGGGATTGAAATACGTCTTGTTTGAGCTTGTCTTGATTATTTTTAGTTGAATTGTTTTTGAGCTGATTCAGAGCTTTTTCAAGTCGAGCCATTTTTTGAAGATCTAAGGGGGTTATTTGGGCCTTGGAAAGATAAAGGCGAGCTAAATCGATTTGTTTTTTCTCAGTTTCAGTCTCAGTTTTTTTCGATTCGGGTGTAGGAGAAATGGCATCCCAGAAGTGCCGACTGATTTGAGTAGGTGCTTCAAAAGAAAGGTTGGCCAGTTCAGAAATATACATCTTTATCAATCGTTCAGATGCCTGGTGAGACTTGATTAAAAGAGAAAGAAGGGAAGCTTTTTGGGTGATTGAGAGCTTTTGTTTGAAGGGGGGCTTTCTTAAAAGGAGATTCCACAGTCCTGATAATTCAGTTTCCCTGCATCTTGTTGTGAGGAAGAGGGTTTGATTTACCAGGGAATGAGACTGAAACACTTTTTCTAAAGTTTTTAAGCTGTCTTGAGGTCTCAGTTGAGCTAAAAATTCGCATGTGAGATTTTGGAGGCCACTTTGAAACACAGGCTCTAAACTTGAGGTCTGTTTTTCTGGGTCAGGGATCAGTAGTTCATAGGATCGGCGCAGAGCTGTATCTGCTTCAGGTGTGCTTCCGAGTAAGCCACTAACAGCAATACGGTAAGCTAAAAATGGAGGGATTGCATTTTCTGGTATTTGAAGAGCAGCCTTTTGAAATAAAGAAAAAGCCTTTTTCATATCTCCCTGATTCCAATACAAGTCTCCTCCTTCGATGAGAAAAGCAGCTTCCAAAGAAGATCGATGTTCTTTCAGATGGTTTGGGGTCGGGCACTCGGATCGCAGCTTTTCAAATGCATCGATTCTCTTGTCTTTTTTGTGAAGGAATCTCAGGGTTTGAAACGCACATTTTTCTTCAGAATGATCTTGAGTTAAAAATTTTTCAAAATTAGGAATTTCAAGAGGTTTTTGTTCCAGATATCGAAAAAAAGCGTATTTTTCTAAAACTTTTCTTAAAGGAAGATCGAGTTTTTCTAAAGAAGAAAAAGCAGGGGAGAGTAAAGCATCAAGAATGTCCTGAGGGAGTTCTTCAAAGCCTCCTTCTTGAGGTTGACATGATCTTGAGTTAAAATTCTTTTTTTCATCTTCCCATCTCTCGGTTGTTTTTTCCCAGATCCAAGGGTCTGAATCTAAATCAGGACCTTGCTTTGCAAAGGATTGAGGATGAACTTGGAGCCAAGCCAGACGGTATAAAATAGCTGCTTGAGGGTGGGTAGAATCCAGTTTTTTAGACTCCAAGGAAGCTCTGAGCCAATCACAGTTTTGGATCGATTCTAAAACAGAGTCAGATCGAACACTGAGCTCTGAAGCAAAACTCGTTCCTAAAAAAAGAGCGACTGAGGTCAGGATTTTTAAAAAAGCCATGCTGTACTCAACTGAAAAAGGTTTTCTAGTACAGTCGTTGTTTCAGTTCTTTGTTCAGAATAAACTCTCAGTCGATACTCAGGGATAATCGAGAACCGTTTCATCCAGAGAAAGTGGTTCATCCCAATCCCTGTTTCAAAAACAGGCTGTAAATCTTTGGCAAACCGAAAACCAACTCCTGCTGTTACAAAAATATCAAAGTAAACAGTACTTTTCCCATTCCAAGCATATTTTCCATAAATGGGAGTCCAAACATAAGAACTGACCCATTGAAACCGTGAAAGTTGTATATCTGGAGAGTATTCTGTCTTTGAGATCACTTCTTTATTAATGTTTGAAGAGAAGGGGAAGTTTAAGTAAAAGCGACTGAACTCCCACGCATGTGATTCAGAAAAATGGTATCTTCCTGAAAGAGAAATTAAATAGTGATGATACAGATCATTTCTATCAGCAGTTCCTAAGAAAGACCCTAAGATTTGAAAACGATTTTCTTTCACGACTTGACGATCTTGAACAACTGTCGGAGTATCTTGCGATTCACGTGATTGGATCCACTTTTCCCAAGCTTGGGTTGAAGCAGTATTCAAATCTTGTGCATAAGAGGCAGAGTTTTGAAAACACAGAGTCAAGTCAAAGATGAGCCCAAAGATCAGGCTACAGATTGTCTTAGAAAATATTGATAGAAAACGAATTCTAATATTCATAATCAATCTCGATTTTTCCGTTCGCATGAGCAAATTCATTTCTGTCATCTACTAAACTACAAGCCTTTGAAATTATTGAATCT
>CAIZRG010000027.1 GCA_903935335.1 Oligoflexia bacterium | reverse complement strand
TTTCTGCCGGGGACCATCTTCGGCGCTTTTGAACTGATGTAACTACCTCTATCTTCTCTTTAGCACTAGTCATATCTCTAGTCGTACTCCTATCTCTTAGGAAACAACTAAGTGGTCCGGTTCAATTGGGGTCTACTACATTGACAACCATTCGCTATTTTCAAAATCAAGCTTCGAGGATTAAAATCGCCTCATCAATAAATTTCAAAACGATTGTGAAATTTAGCTTCAGGCTAGTTTAAAAGGATGAAAAACTAAGACACATCGTTGACTCCCTTGAACCACTTTCGAAAAGCAATGATTGCACGATCACTCGGAAACAAACGCTCTCCATGAGCATTGCGAACATCATCTGGATCCTGACTGAGAACCACTCGACGGTCTTGAGCTAAGATATAAGGATTTGTAATTTGAGCAAAGAACCAAGCCATCCACTCTCTGAGAATAGGAACTCGGGTAAAACAGTGGTACGCTCGAGAGTAAATCCAGGTTTCATTCTCGTCAACGGGAACGAACATCAAAGTCTGTACCATTTTCGGACTAATAGAAAGTTTCCAAATATTCGGATATCGAAATTCAAAATATCCAGTCGTAGGGCCTTCATCACCTAAATAAACTCGAATTGTACTGTCTTGCAGTTTCCAGGTAACACTTCGGCTTGGATCAAAACCACGACCAATAGAATTAGAATGAACAAAAGGGAGATGTACATAGTCAAGCTGGCTTTCAACACATCGAGAGAAGTGTTTTTTCCAGCAACTTGTATGAGAACTATAAGAAAAAACCCCATTTTCAAGCTCTGAAAACCATGGTATCTCTGACGACTGAGAGTTCCCCCAGTTAATCCAAAAAAAATTATATTTCTCGGTTAGAACATAAGATTCTAGTTTCAGTCCTGGCGAATCTCTCTTAATCTCAGGAACAAAGGTGCAAATCCCTTCTGAGTCAAAACGAAATCCATGGAACGGACACTCTATGCAATTTCCTACTATACGACCTAGACTCAGTTTTGCGCTTCGGTGAGGACAGCGATCTTCTTGCGCTACCCAAGTTTTATTTAAAGATCGCCATACTACCCAGTCTATTCCGAACCTTCTCAAAGAGTTTGGCTTTTTCCAAGAAAGCTCTTTTGGAGAAGCAAATGCGTACCAACCAGCAGGAAGTTTCATCATCACTCAATACTCCTTTGCATAGCTTAGATAGAATTCCAGGTTCTAGATAATAATATAGAAAGTTAATCTATTATCATTTTTCAGTTAGGTTGCAACGAACTAAATGAGTCAAATATTATTAATAAAAAATAAAATTAGAATAATATAAACTTAACTTTATAAAAATAAAAATTAGACTAAGAAGGATATATCTGTCAATTACAAAGTTCTGAGGGCTTTAGTTGGGTACAGGTATCTTTTAGCTTATTTTGAATGTCTTGAAAATGAGGTACTGCTTGACTTCTCAATGAATTACCCAAAGAATTAAGTGAATCTATATTTTCTTGGATTCGATTTATCTCCTGTAAACAAGAATCATACATCCTAATATGTTGCCCCTGCTTAATTGCAAATTGTATAGAATCATCAGAATAAGGAATTTTGGCAACCCTATGCCATAAATACCAACTTTCACAGTGTTTACTTAATTTTTCTAATGCTTTGTATTCTTTTGATTTTTTTATTTCGTTCTGCGACAAAAAAGACAAAAAGAGTTCCGCAATGAGGCTTACTTCTTTGAGTTGTTCAGAGGTTATCTTGCTAAGCCCAGATTTCTTGAATGGATCTAAATTTTTATCTACAAGAAAATATCCATCATCTTGATCTGAGCGTTCATCATCAGATAAATTATTTTCAGTCATTGCTATATTTTCAACCATTGCTAAAAAAGATTGAATTGCCCTGAAAGATTGACTTTCATTCATAAGCTTCTTGACCTTTTCAATGAACTCAGTCTTCTGTGCACCCATTAAGGAAGTTTTCTTTTCTAATTGGGATTGCAATAGCTCAATAATTGTTTGATTGATTTTTTTTTCAATTTCTATTTCTAAACTTGTAGCCTCTAATGTCTTCTTCTGTATCTTCTTCACCATCCACCCGGCCCAGAGACTTCCAGAATTCTTTTTGATCTGCATCTTATCTTTTAAATCGTTCAAAACACCCAGCAATTTGGCTTTGAGCTCATTCATACTGTCTGTTTTTAGTTCACGAACAGCTTCTTGAGCTTTATTCAGATCTTCTTGAGCATCATTCAATGCATTTTTAACTTGAACTAGATCTGTGTCATCGTCTAGATTCACAGGATCAGAGATTTTCTGAGCACACTGAAGGGAAGTAAAAATTTGAGTAGGGTGGGTTTCAGAAGAGGGGTCAAGTTCATCGTCCTGAGGTTCGAACTGATGGTCCACAAATTTTCCATCCGGAAGTTGATAAATATAGTGAATTGAGCCAGTCTCAGGAGCATTTCCATGGGAATGACTTGCCACTTCTCTAAACCCCTTGAGTTGGCAAAGGTCCTTAGCTGTTTGCCTGATCAACGAAAGTTCATGGTCGGTGTGGATCACTGAAACAGCAGAGGTGTTCTGAGAAGGCGCTGAGCGATCAATTCCACGGATTGCTAAGTAATTCATTTCACCATGAATGACTTCGTAAGCTTCTGAGCTAGCAGCCGCACCCACGGGTTGATCTGAATTTCGACAAGCTGACGTCACCAGAAGGAAACCTAAAGATCCAAGAATGAGCCAATCTGTTTTATCACTTATAGACATGCCCCCCCCTTTAGCTGAATCATTGAATTTAGTCAATTTTAAGATCGTTTTGAATAACTCTCTTCATTCATATCAATCTTTGCTCTCCTCAGCCTCAAAGCATTTGCAATCACTGAAACAGAACTTAAGCTCATTGCTGCACTTGCAAACATAGGACTCAGGAGAATTCCAAACCAGGGATAGAGAAGTCCGGCAGCTACAGGAACACCTGCTAAATTGTAAATAAAAGCAAAAAAGATATTTTGCCGAATATTCTTCATGGTAGCACGGCTTAACTTTTTTGCTCTAACGAGAGCTCGAAGATCCCCTTTTATTAATGTGACTCCGGCACTCTGCATAGCAATATCGGTACCAGTACCCATGGCAATCCCAACATGAGCTAGAGCAAGCGCAGGAGCATCATTCACTCCATCTCCTGCCATAGCCACAACTCGTCCTTCAGATTGAAGCTTCTTAATAATCAGACTCTTATGTTCTGATGATACTTCTGCTTGGACCTGATCAATGCCAAGCTTTCTTGCTACTGCTATCGCTGTATTCTGATGATCACCGGTTAACATCAAAATTTCCACTCCTTCTTGCTGAAGAGAAAAGAGTGCTTCAAAAGAGGTCTCTTTAATCGGATCAACGACTCCTATGATTCCTGCTGCCTTTCCATCGACTGCTAAAACCATAACCGTTTGGCCTTCTTTTTGTAACTCAGATGCCTTTGCGCTTAAAATACTCAAGTCTTTGAGGGTACCTTCCATAAGCCTCATGTTTCCAAACACTATTTTTTTGGATTGAAGCTCCCCAATCACTCCCTGACCTGGGACTACTTGAAAATTCTGTACTGTTTCAAAGGTTGAAATGCCTCGTTCTTTGGCTCCAATCAAAATAGCATGTGCTAAGGGATGCTCACTCCCTTTTTCTACAGATGCAGCAAACTTTAAGACTTCTGTTTCACTAAACCCAGGGAACACGATGAGTGAAACCAGCTTAGGCTTTCCTTCCGTCAAAGTTCCAGTCTTATCTAGCACAAGAGTATCTACCCTATCTAAAACCTCTAAAACCTCAGCATTTTTAATTAAAACTCCTACTTGGGCCCCACGCCCGGTTCCAACCATAATGGACATTGGCGTTGCCAAACCCAGTGCACAAGGACAAGCAATAATAAGCACAGCCACTGCATTCATGAATGCATAAGCAACCCTAGGTTCAGGACCAAAAACCATCCAGACTCCAAAAGTAAGCAACGAAACAACCATCACCCCAGGAACAAAGTACCCTGAAACTTGATCAGCTAGCTTTTGAATAGTTGCTCGCGAGCGTTGAGCCTCGCTCACCATTCTCACCATCTGAGCTAATAAGGTTTCAGAACCCAATTTTTGAGCTTCCATCACAAAGGAACTCATCTCATTCACGGTTCCTGCGATCAAAAAATCACCAATATTTTTTTGGACAGGAATCGATTCACCCGTGATCATCGATTCATTCATTACTGCTTTACCCTCAGTCAATACCCCATCTACAGGAATCTTTTCTCCTGGTCGTATACGAATCCGATCTTTCACTTGAAGTGTCTCCACAGGGACATCTTCCTCGGAATCATCGGAACGAACAATTCGAGCTGTTTTAGGAGCTAATTCTAGCAAAGAACGAATTGCCTGAGTAGTTTGACCTCTAACTCTTAACTCTATAAATTGTCCTAAAAGAACTAAGGTGGTAATGACAGCAGCAGATTCAAAGTACACCCCATACACTTCTGAAGGCTTGGCCATGAATTCAAGAATAAATTCTGAAAAAATTAAAGTAACAAAGCTATAGACATAGGCAACACTCACCCCTAAAGAGACGAGGGTAAACATGTTCAGCTTCTTTTGAACTCCTGATCTTATTCCTTTTTGGAAGAGCGGACAACCTGCCCAAAACACGACAGGAGTGGCAAAAACAAACTGAATCCAACCCAATGTATGAATAGAAATCCAATTCAAAATAGAAAGATTTGGGACCATTTCGGACATCGAAATCATCAAAAGTGGAATTGAAAATAATGTAGCTATCTTCAACCTTTTTAACAGATCGAGCAATTCTGGATGAGTTTTTTCCAACAATGAGACTTCTAAGGGTTCCAGCGCCATTCCACAAATAGAACAATCCCCTAGGCCTATCTGCCTAACCTGCGGATGCATAGGGCAAGTATAAATAAAACTGAGATCTTCAGAAACTTGAGATAAGACGCTGGATGGATGTGAACTGCAGTGACTCAGCCCAGCTTTAAATTCAAAATCCTTTGGTCTGATATGTTGACAGTTTGAGTTGCTCATGACCTTTCTCTTTTTCTCTCTTTGCTTCAGATCACTTAAGGAATTTTACTATTTACTCAAGCTATAACTGCAGACTGCTCAAGAAAATATTTTTAGATCGAAATCCAAATTTTCACATCAAAAAAGATTTTCTTGAGCACTGACTACGAAAGGTTCATCTGAATATCTCTAGCTTGTCACGAAAAGAGCTTTTTAAAAGCATACCGCGTTGTTTGTCCACTCACATCAGCAATGGATTCTGTCAGCGGGATATTCTTTGGACAAACCTTCACACAGTTTTGAGCATCTCCACAATCCGTAATCCCTCCTACTCCCATCACCCGATCGAGACGTTCTTCAGAATTCATCGATCCAGAAGGATGAGAATTAAACAATCTAAGCTGATTAATTGCTTGAGGACCCACAAAGGGAGACTGTGGACCATACTGTGGGCAGGCCTCTAAACAACAGCCACAAGTCATACACTCAGACATCTTATACCGAGATAAAGCTAAAGTCTGAGAATACCTGGGACCTGACCCTAACTCATGCGTTCCATCAATATCAATCCATGCCTTGACCTGTTTGAGGTGCTCAAACATCCGCGAACGATCCGTCATTAAATCCCGAACAATTGGAAACTTCGAAAAAGGCTCCAAACGAATCGGCTGTTCGAGCTTATCCACCAGTGCAGAACAGGCTTGCCTAGGTTTGCCATTAATAATCATCGAACAGGTCCCACAAACCTCTTCTAAACACGCTGCCTCCCAAGCAGGAGGAGTTGTGGTTTTACCCTCAGCAGTTACAGGACTTGACTGAAGATCCTGTAATAAGGCAATCACGTTCAGATTTGGACGCCATTTGATCTGAAAAGTTTCCCAGTAGATCGGAGCTCCCTCTTTTTCCTGCCTTTTGATTTGGACTTCAACAAATTTTTCGACTTGATTTGATTTTTCCATGATCTTTCTATCCTTCTTCCATCACTTGCAATTTGTGCCAGTTCTGTCACTTCTGTGAAGATGCTCCTCCTGAGGCCTTATCCGTGTCATACTTCCTGGGGCGAGGCTTAATCAGCGAGACATCAATCGGGTCATAGCTGAACTGTGGAGCTCCCTGGTCTGTTGCCACTCCAAACGGAGATGATAAATTCGTGTTTTTAGGTGACTGATACGTTGCAATCGTAGTCTTCATAAACTGGACATCGTCACGCTCCGGAAAATCAGGCTTATAGTGAGCCCCTCTACTTTCATTTCGCTTCAATGCCCCAAGGGTGATCGGACGAGCTAAATGAATCATAGAGTAAAGCTGTCTCACAAAATGCACAGACTGATTAGCCCATGTACCCCGATCCTGAATCCCAATTCGATACCAGCGCTCTTGAATTTCAAGAATTTTATCATCTGTTTCTTGGAGTCGAGAGTTGTACCGTACCACAGTTACATTTCGATTCATCCATTCACCCAGCTCTTTTAAAAGCTGAAAAGGGTTCTCAGGCCCGTTCATTTTCTGAATGAAGGAAGCACGCTGCTCATGAAGCTTCAAAGCGTCATCAAAAGATGTTGAGGAAAGATCCTCCTCATGATTTTTCAAGCCCTTTGACCATTTCACCATAGCTGGACCTGCAATCATTCCTGCATAGATGCATGAAAGAAGAGAATTTGCCCCGAGTCGATTTGCTCCATGAATCGAATAGTCCACCTCTCCTACTGCAAATAATCCAGGCACACTGGTCATCTGATCATAATCCACCCAAAGCCCTCCCATACTATAGTGTACAGCTGGAAATACCTTCATTGGCACTTGAGTAGGATCGTCTCCCGTAAATTTTTCATAAATATCCAAAATTGCACCTAACTTCATCCGTAAGGTCGCCGCTGGAATATGAGAAAGATCCAAATACACGACAGACTGCCCATTCACCCCTAAGCCCATATCGTAAACAACTTTATGAATCGCCCGAGTCGCAATATCTCGTGGGACTAAGTTTCCATAAGCTGGATACATCTCTTCCAGAAAATACCAAGGCTTCCCATCTCGGGGAACCCAAACTCGTGCACCTTCTCCTCTGGCACTCTCAGACATCAACCGAAGTTTATCTTCTCCAGGAATAGCGGTTGGATGTACTTGAATAAACTCAGGATTTGCATATTTCACTCCCTGAAGATAAGTCAATGCTGCTGCTGCACCCGTATTAATCAATGAATTAGTCGACTTACCAAATACCATACCGGGACCACCCGTACCCAGCGCTACGGCTGACCCCCGAAATACCTGAATCTCCATCGTCACGATATTCGTTGCAACAATCCCTCGGCAGTTCCCATCTGCGTCTTGTACAAAACCTAAATACTCCCAAGTTTCAAACTTCCTGACCTTACCCTGAACCTCATAGCGGCGGACTTGCTCATCTAATGCGTAAAGAAGCTGTTGACCTGTAGAAGCTCCAGCAAAAGCGGTTCGATGATGCTTAGTCCCACCAAAACGGCGAAAATCTAACAAACCCTCTGGAGTTCGACTAAAGGGGACTCCTAATCGATCCATCAAATTAATAATCCCAGGAGCCATTTCACACATCTTTTTCACTGGAGGCTGATTCGCTAAAAAATCCCCCCCATAAACGGTATCATCAAAGTGCTCCAAAGGAGAATCTCCTTCTCCCTTCGTATTGACTGCACCATTGATCCCGCCTTGAGCACAGACAGAATGACTACGTTTCACCGGAACTACTGAGAATAGATCTACATCCATTCCTGACTCACAAGCGCGAATTGTGGTCATCAATCCGGCTAATCCACCACCTACAACAATTAAACGATGTGCTTTTGCCATAACTCACTTATAAATCTAGCCTATAGTGAGATGCAAGTAGTTCCACTTAAAAAATCAAAAAAATTCTAATTCTGTTTAATTTTGAAACGACTTATGAGGACTGTGCTCTCCCACCCAATGTCTCAGCTCACACTCGGACTGACCTTTAAAAACTCGAATGATAGCAAAAGTAAGGCAAAACTGCTGACCTATACTCCTCCAGTCCAAGTTAATCATCTTGGTCCATGTTCCTGTATTAATGTATTGCTTTCCATCCGGATACACTTTGTTCATAGGCTTATGAGTATGCCCAAAAATTAATGTCCTAAGCTCAGGATCTTGATCTAAATGACGCCTCGCTTGCCTTTCTAAATCCAAAAGGAAGTCTGTTTCCTGTTTTAAGATTTCTGCAGTGACCTTGAAACTCGATTGCCGTTTTGGACTATAAATAAATCGAGTTTTTAAGAAATAGTAAACTGAAAGACTGATAAACTTAAGAGTAAACCATGGATCTAAAATCAACCCGAAAAAAACAAAAACCTTGGCTGGACGAACTTTATCTAAAAACTCTCTCTCCCATTTCAGTCGATTAATAATTTTTAACACATAAAAACTACCCCAAGGAATATTTAATACAGGTTGATCCAAATTACTCTTTAAGATCGGTTTTCCAAAATCCAAAACATGAACTGCTTCAAATTGATTCCCATGATGAATCTCAACCCCTCCCTCAAATCGAACATGGTCCCGATCAGCAATCAAAGTAATTTTTTGACTTGGAAACTGACCATGAGGATCCCACTCACGAACAATTCTCTCACGAACTTTCGGAAAAAATAGATCTGCATCATGGTTACCTAAGAGATAGGTGATTGTTTTATTGGGCTTTGAAACAAACCTCCGAAGAGCCTCCATTACTTTAGGATGACCTTTCAAAATCGCATCCAGCTTAAATAAAGAAAGTTCCTCTGTAATTGCATCCTCAAATTCCCCTTGATAGGGAACATTGAGAAAATCTAAAAAATCTCCATTGATAAAAAGCTCGACTTCAACCGGACCCTCAGTTCTGTCTCCGTAGATCCCTGTAGAAAAATAATCAAAAAGATCAGAGAGTTCTTGATCAAAATAAAAGTCCTCATGAGCATTGAGTCGGCCTTCAAAAAAACGACCTGCCGAAAGGTGACAATCACTGATAATGATTTTGAATTTTTCTGTAGCCACCATAAGATTCTTTTCTCAGTATAGCGCACGTCTTAGGGATTCCCAAATTCGATTTGACATTACTCAAAAAATCCGACAAAACTCTTTAAAGATAAAAATCTATGACAGTTGTACTTTATGGCAGATAACTATGGCAGATAAAGATAAAAAATGGTCTGAAAATAAACCTGGACGTTATTTTGTAGACGATCAATGCATTGATTGTGATGCCTGTCGAACAGAGGCACCTGAAAATTTCACTCGAAATGACGAGCATGGTTACTCTTATGTTTACAAACAACCTGAAAACGATGAAGAAGAAACCAAATGCAAGTCTGCTCTTGAATCCTGCCCTGTTGAGGCCATTGGCTCTGATCAGTAGGAAAGTCGTTCCTAAAATTTCCCGATCTGAACGAGCTGAGACGAATCCACTGCACTCCCTAAAATAGAAATTTGCTGAGCCACTTTTCGTGCTAGCTCTCGAAATTTCTGGGCAGCTTCACTCTTTGGGTCACTCACAACAATAGGGCAACCTATGTCTCCCCCTTCTCGAACTTGTTTCACAATAGGAATCTGAGCTAAAAGCTCAGTATGAAATTTTTTTGCAAGGGTTTTTCCCCCATCCTCCCCAAAAAGAGTGTGTTTCTTTAAGCATCCATCACAAAGAAAATAACTCATATTTTCAACAACACCTAGTACTGGAATTCGGACCTTTTCAAACATAGAAAAGGCCTTCCTGACATCTTGCATCGAAACTTCTTGAGGCGTTGTCACCAAAACAGCTCCACTCACCGGAACGAGTTGAGCCAAAGACAATTGAACATCCCCTGTTCCAGGCGGCATATCTACAACCAAGTAGTCTAAAGCTCCCCATTTCACTTGATGACAAAACTGGCTCACTACACTGTGAAGCATCGGTCCTCGCCATACCACAGGTTGATCCATTTGAATCAAAAAACCCATCGACATGACCTTCACTTGATGAGAAACAGGAGGGATAAAAATTTCTCTCCCGTGCGAATCTTTCTCTAGCTGAGGCTGCTCTGTAACCCCCATCATTGTAGGTACATTAGGTCCATAAACATCAGCATCCATCAAACCCACACGAGCACCCTCCATCGCTAAGGAGGTAGCTAAATTCACGGCTACTGTGCTTTTCCCAACTCCGCCCTTTCCACTCGAAACAGCCAGAATATGCATGACCCCTTCAATGGGACCCACCCCTGGACTGGAGTTTGAACGCTTACCTCTCACCTCTGCGTCCATTTTAATTTCGACTGATTTCACCCCAACAACTCCACTCAGAGCACTCCGGCAGTCGTCTTCAATCTTAGCCTTGAGCGGACATGCTGGGGTTGTCAGAACCACTCTAAAGCTAACTCGACCCGACTCATCCACAGATAAATCTCGAATCATATTGAGAGTAACCAGATCTTGTCTAAGATCAGGATCTTGAACCGCACGAAGGGCTTTTAAAACAGATTCTTTTAAAACTTCTGCCATATTGATATCCAAACTATCCTTTCAGCTTCTTTTCAGCTTCTTCTTATAGCAGAGCTTGAAGCAGTTGAGTACCCCAAGAATTTGTTCT
The DNA here is from genome assembly GCA_903935335.1 of Oligoflexia bacterium. Taxonomy (GTDB): domain Bacteria; phylum Bdellovibrionota; class UBA1018; order UBA1018; family UBA1018; genus CAIZRG01. The sequence continues at coordinate 57,393 of CAIZRG010000027.1, read as the reverse complement.
ATAGTTCAATCTTATTATGAAAAAACCCAAGATTGTTCGTGAAACTCTTATTCAGAGTATTCAATCTACACTTCAAGTTTTAGGAGAAGATCTTCAGCGAGAAGGACTTTTAAAAACCCCTGAACGCTATGCTCGAACAATGGAATTTCTTACTTCCGGGTATCATCAAAATATAGATCAAATTATTGGACAAGCCTTGTTCTCTGAAGATTCTAGTGAAACCATCTTAGTGCGTGACATCGAGATCTTTTCTCTATGTGAGCACCACCTTCTTCCTTTCTTTGGCAAAGCACATATCGCTTACATTCCAAATGGAAAAATTATTGGTTTATCTAAAATCCCACGTATCGTAGATGCGTTCTCCCATCGCCTTCAAGTTCAAGAGCGACTCACCTCCCAAATTGCCAAAGAACTACTTCGGGTACTTGCCCCACTCGGGGTTGCTGTGATTATCGAAGCTAACCATCTTTGCATGATGATGAGAGGCGTAGAAAAACAAAATAGCTCGACGATTACGAGTACCTTTCTAGGAGCTTTTAAGGAAGACAATGCAGCTCGGCAAGAGATTTTTCATCTATTAAACGGACTTGGATCCATTCGCAATTCTCGAAATTTTTAAAATTTGAGTGAACTTATTTTTTTTTCTACCTCTTGCAGACTCAACTTCAAAATCTTCTGAACAGAAGAGACCTCACTGGCCAATCGGCAAGCCATCGATTTTTCTAAGCAATCTCTCCAAAGTAACCACCCCAGTTCATCTGAAGCCATAGGGATCCAATCGAGTAATCGAGTCATCACTTCAGGAGCAAACCCACACGGTGAAATCCCATAAAAAGGCTTTAAATCATTGATACAATTTAAAGCTAACCCATGGAAAGTCACCCACTTTCTCACTGCAATTCCAATAGAAGCCACTTTTTTATCCTGAATCCAAACCCCTGTTGCCTGGGGCTTAACCCCAGCATCTAACCCCAGAGCTTTGAGCTCATCAATCAAAGCCGCCTCTAGCTTTCGGAGAAACCCTGAAACATCATGAAAAGGGGCAAAACCCTGACCATTCAATTTACAAATGGGATACATCACCCACTGACCTGGCCCATGATAAGTTAAGTCACCCCCTCTTTCGATTTCAAAAAATTCAATCTCAGGAGAAACTGGAGGAGAAAAAGGCATTTGTTTGGGTCTATTCTCCCCAGTAAACTGCAACCCACGTCCCCGAGTAATAACAGGCAAGTGTTCTAAAAAAAGAACCGTGTCACCCAGTTGATCCTGAACTCGCAAATCAACCAAGGACTGCTGCAAAGCTAAGCCTTTAGAATAAGGAATCCAACCTTTTAGGGACCAAAACTCCATATCTAATGACTCTGGGCACCTTTCTTCTGAAAAATATGAATGGCATGACCTAAGGTCACTTCTGCTGCCTCCATCAACGCTTCAGGAAGAGTCGGATGAGGATGTACCGTTAAAGCCAAATCTTCCACATGAGCTCCCATTTCTAGTGCTAATGCCGCTTCAGAAATCAAATTCGATGCCTCTGGACCTACAATATGAATCCCGAGCAAACGTCCTGACTGAGCGTCTCCTACGATCTTGACAAAGCCCTCACTTTCCGCAACTGAAAGAGCACGACCATTTGCTGCAAAGGGAAACTGCCCAACCTGAACATGGATGCCTTGAGCTTTTGCTTCTGCTTCAGTCAAACCTACAGTAGCAATTTCTGGATCCGTAAAAATCACAGCAGGCATCGCTATGACATCATAAGCAGTTTTTTTCCCTGCAATCGCTTCTGCAGCCACAATCCCCTCTTTCGATCCCTTATGAGCCAAAAGCGGCTGCCCAGCAATATCACCAATAGCATAAATATGAGGAACTGAGGTTCGACGCTGAGAATCAACCTCAATAAAACCTTTAGAGTCAGTCTTCAGACCTGCTTTTTCTAAATCAAGTTGATCTGAATTCGGTTTTCTCCCGATTGTCACTAAGACAGTCTCAAACTCAAGCTTCTTTTCAGAAGAACCATCCATCAGGATCACTTCAACTCCATTTTTTGTCTTCTTTGCACTCTTAACCTGAGTCTGAAGTCTCAAAGTTACACCTAGTTTTTCGAGCTTTTTAGCCACCACTTGGGTGAGACCTGGGTCAACTCCAGCTAGCAAACTTTTCATAGGTTCAACAATCGTTACCTGACATCCTAATTTAGCATAAACGGTTCCCAACTCTAATCCGATATACCCCCCTCCAACGCAGAGCATAGTCTGCGGAACTTTCTGTAAACTCAAAGCTCCTGTACTATCTAAAATCCTCTCTTGATCTACCTCAAACCCAGCCAACTCTGCGGGACTAGAACCAGTTGCAATGACAATCTGTTGAAAGCTGAGCTGAACAGTTCCTGAAACGGTTTTCACCTGTAAGGATCGTGGCGTTAAAAACTGAGCCTCTCCGGCAATAAAAGTACATCCATTGGCTTTCAGTAAACCTGCAACTCCCCCAGTTAATTTTTGAACAACGGAATCCTTCCACTTCATCAACTTTGGAAGATGAATCTTGGCTCCTTGCACCTCAATTCCTAATTCAGCAGAGTGAGTGACTTTTTGATAAAGGCTACTGGCATAGATTAATGCCTTAGAAGGGATACACCCTCGATTTAAGCAAACCCCCCCAACTTCCGCTCGATCAATGATCGTCACTTTTTTCCCAAGCTGAGCCAAGCGGATCGCACAAACATACCCCGCAGGTCCAGCACCTAAGACCACTACCTCTGTATTTTGATTCATTATGATTGCCTCAAGATCTTAAAAAGTTTCAAGTAAGAGAAGACTAGGATTCTCAATATATTGAATAAAAAGCTTCATAAACTGAGCCCCAATTGCACCATCCACAACTCGGTGATCTAATGAAATCGAAAAATAAGTCCAATCTCGAATGACGATCTCTTCTTTTCCTTTCACAGATTCAACCACAGGCTTTCTGAAAATCTTATTAAAACCAAGAATTGCTACCTCGGGATAATTAATCACAGGCGTGGCAAAAAGCCCTCCAATGGAACCTGCATTTGTGAGCGTAATTGTCCCCCCCTGAAAATCCTCTAAACTCAGCCGCTTACTCCTTGCCCGCTCTATCAGATCCTGGATCTCTTTTGCCAATTCCAGAATAGAACGTTGAGCGACATTTTTCACAACAGGAGCCGTCAGACCATCCTCTGTTTGAATAGATAAGCCAATATTAAATTCACGTTTATAAACTAACTCACCCCGCTCTTCATCCAACGAAGAATTTAAAATAGGATATTGCTTCAAAGCAGCTACCATAGCCTTCATGACAAAAGGAAGATAAGTCAACTTAACTCCTTGCTGAGCTGCCAATTCTTTGGCCTGATTTCTCAACATAACAAGCGCTGTAGCATTGGCTTCTTCTACATAGGTAAAGTGAGCGGCCTTATCCTTAGAAAGCCTCATTTTTTCTGAAATTTTCTTACGCAACCCACGAAAGGCAACTCGCTCTTCCGACTGAAAAGCTATATTTTCAGATCGACCTCCTAAAACTGAAATTCCTGAACGCGAAGACTCTCCTGCTTGACTTTGAAGATCTCCCATCATCACACGACCCTGTGGCCCAGACCCGATCACTTTCCCTAAATCAACCCCAAGCTCTCTTGCTTTCCGACGGGTTGAAGGAGCTGCTAATACACGACCTCCTAAATGAACACTCCCTTGCTTAAAATTGGGTGTAGACTGAGAAGAAACTCCCTTCGAAGCAACCGAAACGGTTTTTTCTGAAGTTGCCTCCAAAACTAGCTCTGACTTTTTTTGGACTTGAATTCCTGACTGAGCTCCTTCAAAACTCAGCATGAGCTGCCCGACTTGAACCACTTCACCTTCCTGAACATGAAAGGAAGCAACCTTCCCTTGGAGGGCAGAAGGAATCTCTACAGTTGCTTTATCTGTCATAACTTCACAAAGAGGTTGGTCATATTTCACTGAGTCGCCAGGTTTTACACGCCATTTAACTAATTCTCCTTCATGAACACCTTCACCTAGCTCTGGAAGTCTAAATTGCATTTTCTGATCTCCGTTTCTGAATCATCCCTTGAACAAAAAATTCACCCGCACGATAACTCGATCGCACCATCGGCCCAGAGGCCACATAAAGAAAACCGTTTGCCTGAGCTTGCTTTTCTAATACTTTAAATTCATCAGGCGATACATACTTTTCAACCGGTAAGTGTTGTAAAGAAGGTCTGAGGTACTGACCTAAAGTCAAGATATCGACCTCATGCACTCTTAAATCAGCAAAAGCTTGCTCTAGCTCTTCCTCCCTTTCTCCTAAGCCCAACATGATCGCGCTTTTTGTATAAAGGGGATGACCTGCTAAACGAGCATAATTTTTTGCAATCCGAAGAGTGATTAAAGACTGCTCATAGTTAGCCCTTGGATCTCTCACACGATACTGAAGCCTAGCAACGGTCTCAATATTATGCGCATAAACGTCTAGCTTAGAATCCACCAAAGTTTGAATGGCCTCAACATCACCTCGAAAATCTGGGACTAAGGCCTCAACAATGATTTTCGGATCTAAACGCTTAATTTCTCGAATCGTTGCACTAAAATGTCCTGCTCCACCATCTTCAAGATCGTCCCGATCCACTGAGGTTAAAACAACATAATGAAGCCCTAAAGTAGCAATACTTTCAGCAATTAAAAATGGCTCTTCTGGATCCAGCGCAGGTGGCTTTCTAGCTGTTTTTACTGCACAAAAGCGACATGCACGGGTACAAGTGTCCCCACCTAACATAAAAGTAGCTGTTCCGCTTGCCCAGCACTCAGCAACATTTGGACAACGAGCCTCTTCACAGACCGTATGTAAACGACGCTCCCGCAAAAGCTCCTTGATTTGAAGGTAGGACTCACCCCCAGGCGGTCGTATCTTCAGCCATTCAGGCTTACGCGTTGCTAAAATCTGAGAGGCTTTCGAAGGAGAAAGCGGTCGTTCCACTTCCTGGTCACTTTTCACAAAATCTAAAACCGGTAATTCACTAAAAATTGCCATGGATAATGAGTTAGTTATAGTACACAAGGCTTGAGATACAATGAAATTCGAAAAATTCAAACAATTCTAAGCCTAACCTACCCAAGTAGACAGATTCACTCACTTTTGAGAGGATAAAAAAGTTTCGATGGCGATGTGGGGGAGTCAAAATGCAATACCTAAAGAAAAGTCCTAAGAAAATCAAAAAAAAATTATACATCTCTGAAAAAGGTCAGATTTCAATCATGATCGGTGTGATGATGATGACTTTTATTTTCTTTTTTGCCTTCGTCATCAATACTGGGATGTTGGTCAATGCAAAAATTAACCTTCAAAATGCAGCAGATCTAGCAGCTTATGCTGGCGCTGCGGTTCAAGCTCGACAGCTCACTCAAATTTCTTATCTCAATTATGAAATGAGAAGGCAGTGGAAAAAGTTTTTATTTAGACTGTACGTCCTAGGCAATATGTCTCAAGACTCCTTTCAAGATGCTCAAGGACAAACTGGGACGATGAATTATTATCCAAACCGATCCAATGTCTCCAACGACTATCATTCTCCCTCAACCTGCATTGTTTTCAGTGCTGTTGATAATTTCTGCCACTTGGACACTCTCCCTAAAATTACAATTCCTCCGGCCACTTTTTTAGACTCAGTCTCAGATGCCTTAAGAGATCAGCTGACAACCATTGAACATATCCGCCAAAAAAACTGTAAAGGAATGGGCCTAACAAACCTCATGGTCAACCTCTATTGGCTGTATAATACAGACCCTGAAATGAAGAATTTTGGGGATAGTACCATCAGCGGATTCTCCCAGGAAGAAATCAATACTTTAAAACTTGTCGAAGGCATGACAACCGGCTTAGGAATTGTGCCACGTGAACTCATCTTGCAATATCGCATCAAAACCCTGACTAGCTATGTTAACGCTCAAGTACAAAGCAACTTAACTCAATCCACTGTGAACGGATTGCTTAATACTGCCGACCCTTCTTATTATGAAAGAACCATTCAAGCTTTTTACTCTGCCTACTACACTTTAGGTAACCACACTTATCCAGGGGGCTCAATTACTTTGGACGAACTTTTACCGGGCGACTCCGATAACGCAATGCTACTGGAACTCACAACCATTCGACAAGTTTTTGATACGTTTTCCATTAACTCCATCATTGACTCTCCGGCAGCTGACGGTTCTGGAGATTGTAAAAACATGATTAACCCAATTTCAGTCACATCCGGATTGCCGGTCGGAGTTGTAAAAAAAGCAAATACCCTCACCTACTATGCAATTCGACTGAAAGCTAAGGCCAGGCTGCTTTTTTCTCCTTTTGGAGAAATGGAGCTTAAGGCCTATGCAGCGGCTCAACCCTTTGGAAGTCGAATTGGCCCAGATCTTCAGGATAATTCATTTGGGTATTCAGGGGGGCCCACACAAATTCATAGTATCCCAGGAGATACTGCGGCAGGACTCAATACGGCTTCTTTTATTCCAAATCTTCCAGTCAAAGAAGACGACCCTATGACCCCCTCCGCATCATCGGGCTGGAATACGAAAGAAGTGATGACCTTGATGTACGCATCTCTTCGGAGTGCAAGCGCAAGCAGCTCTGTGATCGACTCCAGTAGTATCGAAAGAGCGTACCGACTTGCTATGGCACCTAATCCCTGGGAAGCTAATCGCTATAATATTATCAACGATGTTGGGGTGGATTGGTTCGTTCGAAATTTTGGTTCTAATGAAAGAGCAGCGTTTTGGGCACCCGTTTTTCCTCCGGGTAAATCCTCTCATACCATCCAAGATCAACTCAAGAGTGACTTGCAGGCTCTTTTTTCTGAAAATGCAAGTTCTGCCTCCGTAGGCAATAGTGGATCTTCCTCCGGAAGAGGTAATCCAACAGCAGCGGCTGTTCAAGACAGTGTCTTTCATGGACTCAGTACTTATATGGGCACTCTCACAAGCGGAGATGGAGAAGATCAAGAAGGGATGAACCTCGTTAAAATTTCAAATCCATTTCACTATGATGATGGAACTCCTATTATTGGAGATGAATCGCTGATCATGACCAATCCGACTTTATTTAAATCTTCTTGGAACAGTGTGAACGACCAAGAACTGAGAAGAGATGGTCGTGTTGGCTATAGTGTAAAATTGGTTTCATTTGATTCGTTGACTTCTCATAAAATGACCACAGATGGTTCGACAACTTGGAACAATGATCTCTCTCAAGATCCTGAAGCTCAATCTGATATTCCTTTCATCAAACACTGAGAAATTCATCGAATTATTTGTTGCAAAGCCTGCGCTCCTATGTCTATTTTCAAAAAGAAGATTTGAATTGAATACATGAAAAATTGTTTTGGAAAAGAAGGTAACTATGGCAAAGAAAAAAGCGACTCAAAAAAAACCGGCAAAAAAAGGAGCTAAAAGAGCTCCAAAACGTAAAGTGGTTTTAAAGAAAAAGTCTAAGAAAAAAGTGACTCTACGAGCTCAATCTCGAACTAAAAAACCGATTAAAAAAGCAACTGCTAAAAAAGCAACTGCTAAAAAGACAACTGCTAAAAAGACAACCGCTAAAAAGACAACCGCTAAAAAAGCCAATCCTCGAAAAAGCAGAACTCCGGCAAAAAAAATGACCTCAGCCGTTTCATCTTCACCTGAAACTCTTCGCTCGAGTTCAACCTCGATGGTAAGCTCAGCGTTGAGTGGTTTTGCAGGAGGTATGGCCGGTGGATCAATTGGTTCTGCATTTGGAGGAGGTTTTGGGGACCGAGATCATGGACGTTCTCACTCCTCTCACGACGAATCTGAAGAGTAAGAAGAGCAAAAGCTACGTCTTTGGCTTGAGCTTTTATTCGGGCCAACTTGAATGAAAATAAGAGATGTCATTCATGGTTCTATCGAAATTGATAGCTTTGAGTTGCCTATCGTGGATTCCCGTTATTTTCAGCGCCTCAGAGAAATTAAGCAGCTTGGTTTTGCGGAGCATTCATTTCCCAGTGCAACCCATAACCGATACAGTCACAGCTTAGGGGCAATGGAAACGATCAGTCAAGTTTGGGATTCTGTCTTTACTCAGAAAAGTCGTTCTCGCATTGAACCTGGTTCCAATATAGAAATTGCCCGACCGCACTTACAACGATTTCGAGCTTTAGCAAGACTTGTTGCTTTGTTGCATGATGTCGGGCATGGACCTCTCTCCCATACTTCTGAATTTGCAATGCCCTCCTTAAAAGAACTTCAGATTCCTGTAGCTCTACTTCAGGCAAACTCTAGAAAGGCGACTCACGAGGATTACACTTTAAAAATTATTCTAGATTCAGAATTGACACCTTTAATTGAAAAAGTGGGTGAAAGGTTTGGCTTTCAACCCATCCATGTTGCTGCAGTTCTGGAACCTAGTATCAGTGTTTCTGATTCTTTTTTTTTAGAAACCATTCCATTCTACTCAGCTCATGAAAAAATTAACTTTAGGCCTTTACTCAACCAGATGATTTCGAGCGAAATTGATGCGGATCGGATGGATTATTTAAGGCGAGACAGTTTACATGCAGGAGTCAGTTACGGGCAATTTGATTTTACCTGGCTGGTCGAAAACCTTACATTTCACATTCATCAAGGATCTTGCTATCTCAGCTTACACCACAAAGCCCTGTACGCTTTAGAAGACTTCCTCATTTCTCGATTTCATATGTTCATGATGGTTTATTTTCACCATAAAACAGTTATTTTTGATCGACTCTTAGCTGAATACTTTTCAAGCCCAGAGTGTGATTACACTCTTCCTTCAAAAATTGAGAACTATACGAAATATACTGACACTCACCTTTCTAGCCACCTTTCCTTAAGCTCAAACAACTGGGCAAAGAGAATTGTTCAAAAACGCCCCTTCCGAATGCTCATTGAAGTTCACAGTGGAATTCCAGCAACAAAGACAGCTCAAATGGAGCAAAAAAAGCTCTTAGAGGAGCTTCAGACTGACCTTAAAACACGAAATATTGCCTACCTCGTTTCAACATCAACGAGTGAACTTTCAAAATATTTTCGACGTCCAGTTGATCCCATTTTTGTCCATTACGATAATCTTTACAATACTCCTAATTTTATTCCACTTGAGCAGTGTACTGATCTTTTTGAGCGATACGATAAAAAAAGATCTATTACAAGGCTCTACGTCTCAACAGAAGATTACCCTCTCTGTGAGTTTAAAGGAAAAAATACTCCTCTCAAATATAAAGATCCAATCTATGGGCTTTCATAAGTCACTTCCACTTAATGCTGCAACCTATCGATGGCTTTTGATCAGAGTGAGGATGCTGACCCAGCAAAATTGCCTCTAAAGCCAAAGAAAGATCTTTACGACTCACTTGTTTTTCATCCTTCCAATGATCATCTAACCGCCCCTTATACTCCAAAACAAAGCCTGATGAATCATTTCGATAGGCGTAAAACTCAGGGGTACAGACAGCACCATAAGCCCGAGCCACTTCTTGGGTAGAATCCTGCAAGTACGGAAATACAAAAGACTGTTTACGAGCCCGAATCTTCATTGCTTCAAAGCTATCTTCAGGATATTCAACAGCATCATTTGAATTGATCCCTACCCAACGAACCCCCCGAGAAGAAAAGTCTCGAGCTAGGCGATTCATCCGCTCCTGAACTGCGATCACATACGGACAGTGGTTGCACATAAATACAATCACAAGGACTTTGGACCCTGCAAAACTCTTTAAACTCCAAATTTGATCATCTACCCCTAAAAGAGAAAAAGCTGGAGCTTGAGTCCCTAGTTGACCTGGAGTTGCTGTCGTAAGCGACACCTGTTAAGTCCCTGATGAATAATCATCTGCATACTTTTTCTGTTCATCAGTCAACTGGTCTAGCTTCATTCCTAATGAGTTTAGTTTTACCTGAGCAATTTCTTGATCCTGAGCTGGATCAATATCATAAACAGCAGGCTTCATGGATTTTCCTTCTTTTGCTAATCTCACCATCCCTAAAAACTGATTGGCAAAAGACATATCCATAACCTCAGAGGGATGACCTTCTGCAGCCGCTAAATTCACCAGGCGACCCTGAGCCAAGATAAAAATCTTTTTTCCCTGAGTAAAAGAGTACTCTTCATTATTGGGACGAATCTCTCTCCAATCAGTTGCAATTTCTTTCAGCTGATTGAGATTTATCTCACAGTCATAATGCCCAGTATTGCAAACAATGGCACCGTTTTTCATTGAACGAAAATGACGCTCGACAATCACGTCTTTCATCCCAGTCGCTGTGATAAAAATGTCTCCAATCTGAGACGCCTCATCCATAGTCATCACTTCATAGCCTTCTAAAACAGCTTTCAGAGCAGCCGTAGGCTTAACTTCAGTCACAACCACGCGTGCCCCCATCCCTTTGGCTCTCATGGCACAACCTCGACCACAATGACCAAATCCAGCAACCACAAAAACCTTACCCCCTAAAAGAACATTGGTTGCCCTTATAATTCCATCAATCGAGCTTTGACCTGTTCCATAAACATTATCAAAATCCCACTTCGTTTCAGCATCGTTCACAGCAATCACAGGGTACTTTAAAGCCCCATCCTTAGCCATGGCACGTAAACGGTGAACTCCTGTCGTAGTCTCCTCAGTCCCGCCAAAAATTTCCTTGGAAAGCTCAGGATATTTAGAGTGAACCGTAAAAATTAAATCAGCTCCATCATCCAAAGTGAGTGTGGGTTTAAAATCTAAAGTCCGATCAATGGCCCAATAAAAATCATCTTTAGACATACCATACCAAGCATAAATAGATATTTCTTCGGCCAAAGCAGCTGCAATATCATCCTGAGTTGAAAGAGGATTACAACCTGACCAAGAAACTTCAGCCCCTGCTGCTTTGAGTGTCCGAACAAGAACAGCGGTCTCCTTCGTTACATGTAAACAGCCAGCAATTCTCATTCCTTTGAGTGGTTGTGTTTTCTCTGCAGCTTTCTTAAGCTGCATCAAAACCGGCATTCGGCTTTCAGCCCATTCAATCTTAAGACGACCCTGAGCAGCAAGTGATGTATCTTTCACCTTGGACTTTGACAAACTGAATTCTCGATTCACTACAGAACTCTCCTTCTACTTAGAATGATTGATGGGCCTACCATTAGCCCAACTGCTCTGGAAGGTGCAAGCTCTATTTTTGACTTTTCTGAAATTCAATTTCTTTTGGAATTCCATTTCCATCTAAAATCACATCAGGTCGACTCACCCCTGAGGGTGGGCTCACTGAGCGAGGTACTGGAGCAATCTGCATAGGTTGAGGAGATCCAGTAGGAAATCCAGAGGGTTTTGCCCCTGGTATATTCTTTAACTCTTTTAACTGAATACCTGTCGGAGAAGCCTTGTCTTCTGCTTTTAAACGCAGCTTGATCTTATCCTGGGCAATACCTTCAGTCCGAGCTTTTTCAAATTGCTGTAAGATTTCTTTTTGTCTAGCCTGGTCAACCCGGTCTTCAGCAGGAGTCAGAATTTTTTTTTTCAACTCATTAAATGGGTCCTGACTGGAATTAGCTTGATTTGAATTAGAAAGACCGTGAATCGCCTGATAGTAGTCCCTTTGTGCTTTCTCTAAGTCCGCTTGAGCTGAATCTAGTTCTGATGACACTCCACGGCTCGAAACTAAAAGCCCCCCACCTTCTATGAGTAGTAACCCCCAATAAAACCATCGAGCTGTCATTTTCATGATCTTACTCCCTAACCCCCTCTATTTCTTCATTCAAAACGAACTCAGACTACACTTCACAATATACTCAAAGTATACTCAATCTTGGGGGACTCCATATGCCTTTCTTTTTAAAAATTAAATTTAACCCTCTACGTTTTTTAGGGGCTCATTTAGTATTGATTTCATTTTTGACTTCCCTAGAATCTCAAGCCACACAAATCCCAATTGCTTGTGATTCAGCGATTCAAAAATACACAGAAACCCATCCTGATTTCAGCAAAGTGAAAGACTGCAAAGACCTCTTTGATCAGTGCAACTCACTTACAGATTTTGCCTCTCGCTTTATCCAAAACATAGGGGGATCAAGCCAACCCACACCCAACCCTAGTCCAGGCATTGGTCCTGATACCATAGACAGCCTCATCAAGCTCACTGTAGAAAACCGAATTCACAACCTCTATCTAGGTTTTGATGGATTAGACAAACCCACCGACCCCGCCGATCCTAGATGGATGAGAGGAAGTGATATTTTAACCTCGACTGGAGGATTTGGCTCGTGTGCTCACACCGGAGCTTGTAATCCGTATTGTAACGAAGGAAATCCTCAAAACAGCATTTCATTTGATATCAATTCTGTTTTACCAGCCACTCGACCCCTTCCTCCACCTACTGAAGAAAAAGGAGGACATGGGTTTGTTCCAAATACAGATCGGAAAAATTTGTTTACAGGTCTTCAGGGCAATATCATTGCCAATCAATCCATTACAGTCCAAGCCTCTGATTTTTCGGCTTCCGGTGTCCTCACAGACAACCAAGGAAATGCACTTTCCGGGAATGTCCCTGCAAGTGGAGCTTTACCTGTATCCACTCTTGGAAATGCCCCCGATGGATGGCCCATCCAAAGCTTTCTTCCCAGCCAAATCGGAGGGACCGCCTTATGCCGAGCTGGTGTACCCAGCGGGCAAAGCGACATAGGCAAACACATGGCCCACCACACCACGACTATCGGTCAGCTCGATTTGAAAAGTTACAAACACATGAATTTTACTTGGAATGACGGATCTTTTCCAGTATCAGGGCTAACTGCCTGTGATATGACTTATTCTGCCGACTTTTCAAGTGCTTCAACCATGGCCGCACTTCAAACAGGAGCTCTCGTTCAAGCAACTTGGATGGCCTTAGATGAGGTAGTGAACGAGCTTCGCTCAAGTCCCAATCTTCTCACCATGACAGATCCCCAGTGTGAAAGCCAAGCTAACGCGTATCTTTCAGACCTCAAGAATGGAGCAGAAGCTCTATACGGAAGCACAAATAACTGCTCTTTGCCGCTTGAAAAATTAAGAAACAGTTGTGGACCTCCTTTTGGCACTTTAAGTGAAGGACAACGGCCTGATCAAAATGATTGCCAAAAACTTTCTCTTCTCAGCACATTACACTCAAGCGACTTCCTCTATGTTGCTGAGTGTGAAGTCATGGCTAGGGCCCAAAAAATCTTTAATCAAGCTTTTATGGATGGATCTGCTCACACTTGGCTCACCCAACTCAAAAGCTACGCAACCCTGGGATGTATGCACGCTGTAAGTGGAGAGGGCTTATTTACCCATACACCCAACATTGATTCTTCTGCTTGCGTCGCTATTTGGGCTTCTTGTTTTGCCTTAGCGGCAGTCCCAGTCGCAGGACCGGCTCTTATGGCAGCCTGTATTGCATCTGCTCGGGGAGCACTCATCCCTGCCGATAAATGCATCACCGATACCAGCTCTACGACTCTGGATCAACAAATTGCTTCAGATTATAATCTTACTGCTTTATCAAATTGCTTTCCTTACACCTATTCCAAGGCTTTTAAATCCTATCTTGATGCTATGGGATTCAAAAGAGTGCCAATCCAAGATGCTTATACGAGTCAAAAAAGCTTAAATGGTCATCCCAGTATTCAGATTAAAGACTGTAAACTCACTGATTACGACCCAAAGTTTGTCCCTGCTACACGACCTCAAAGCATTTTGATACCAGACTCTCCTCCTTCCACCTTAATCAGCTCCATCGACCCATCCTTGCGTCTACCTCACTCAGAAAGCCTTCTATTCCTTCCAATATTTTTTAGCCTAGGAGTCACTCACTTTCACCGATTTAAAAAAAAAAGAAGCACCTTAAATAAATTTTTCTTTCTCTCTTTTTGTTTTCTATTTGCCTGGATTTTTGGATCCTCAGCATGGGCTGCTATTGGATACAGCCTCAGAATGCAGGGAAAATCTGTTAACTATTGCATTGGCAAAAATGGAATTCTAATGACAGGCAAGCAAACTCAGGATTGCTGCACTTATACTCAGGGTCTAGGGCTATCGACACAAACGAGCAGTCAAACTCCCTGCACAAAAAGTGGAGCTAAAACAGATTTAGGAAATAAGCATGCCCTATCAGCTCAAAGCGTCGCACAAATAGCATCTCAAATTCAATCACTGACGACAAAAACTCCAGGATCTGGAGCAAGCACAGTTCCATCTCCTGGGCCTGGGGAATATGGAAATTCACTTCAAAGGAGTTTGGCAGCTGGGAATGACCTCCCTTATGGAAAATCTCCTTCAACACAAAACTCTAACCTACCCACAGGATTCTCCTTACCAGGGAAAAACCGAAGTGGGGGAACGGGAAACATAGGAAACAACCAGATTAGCGCTCTCTCAGATTCCACCACCCAGACATCTCTACAGCCTACTCCTCAAGCCACAGAGAGCCTCTCAACGGATTCTACAGGTGGCACTTACAGTAGCGGTGGATCAGGATCTGAAGGGCTTATGAGCAACTCGTCAAGAGGATCCAAAACGAGCGTTTCTGGTACAGATCAAACGCAAAACATTTCCTTTAATCAAGGTTCATTGGGAAACTCAGATTCAACCTCTGCTTTAGGAACAGCTGACCCTGAAGATTATTTTACTCGAATTGATCTAGATCAAGATTTATTCAAGATTGTTCATCAACGCTATCAACTCAAAGCACCTTTATTGCTCTAGTGCTTTTGAGCATTGACTCCGAAAGGTTAATCTCGAGTCTTTTTATTCTTCTCCATAGGTTGTTTGAATCGCCGGATAGATTTCAATGAAGGGAGAGTCTCTTGGTAACGAGGCTCTAATTGTGAAAGTCGGTGAATATCTGAATCAAAATCAATTTTTACTTGCTTCCTCACATTCAGTTCAGAAAGGTTTTGATAAAGTACTGTATCATCTGTAATCTGACCCCTCGAGGGTACAGAAGCTTTTGTCATTGACAAAGCCGTCAAACCTAAGAGAAGTCCACTGATAAACCATAGGACTTTTTGCATCATTTTTGTTCCTTTTTCATTCCTTCATTCAGAAAACTGCTAAAAACAAGATTGTTCCAAGCGACGCACTTGAGCCAGCAATAAAAATGCCAACCCTTTTAGAACCCCCCCCCTGAGATAACCTATTGAATTAAAAGATCTCTAAAAGCTAGGCATCAATCCCATGAGACCGATCAGGAAAACCCCTTGTCTAAGATCAAGACATCTGTCAAAAAAAAGTAAATGACACTTAGGCCTATCCGTCTCCTTCGAGTTCGGCAAAACAACCTGAGGAATGTTTCTGTAACATTTCCTGCTCGTCAGCTTTCAGTCGTCACCGGATTATCCGGGAGTGGAAAGAGCTCATTGGTCTTTGATACACTTTATGCTGAAGGTCAGAGACGATATGTTGAAAGCCTATCCACCTATACTCGCCAGTTTCTGGAAAAAATGCCTAAGCCAGACTTAGATGGGATTGAAAACATTCCCCCTGCAATTGCTTTAGAACAGAAAAATCATATCGTGAACTCTAGAAGTACAGTTGGAACCCAAACTGAGCTGGTGGACTATTTAAGAATCCTTTTCTCAAAAATTGGACAAACTTTGTGTACTGACTGTGGAGGAGAAGTCAAATCGCTAAACGCTCAATCGCTTCTGGACTGGGCACTAGACTGGCTACCCAATAAAAAAGCTTTCATTGTAGCTCCCATTTGGAAAGCAGCTGAAACCTCGCAAAAAAAACGAGGCTCTCAACCCAAAAAAAAACTAGCAACTCTTCAAAGTTTCATTCAAATCTTAAGGGAGCAAGGTTTCCAGAGAATCCTCGTTCGATATGAAACTCAGCCTCACCGTAATCCTCAATCTTTAGCTCTCACTCAAATAGAAAACCCAAAGTTTCAGCTTTACTCCCTTGAAGAAAACCCTCAAATCCTACAAGAAAATACTGAGGTTTTTGTTGTAGTTGACCGAATCAAATTTTCAGGGATACCGGATTCTGATATCCGCAGTCGGCTTTTAGATTCAATCGATCAAGCTCTCTCAATTGGACAAGGACGGATTGGGTTTTATGATGGATCCCCAGAATCTAGTTTAAAGTGGAAACTCCTTGATTCTCGTTTCTCTTGTACTCAGTGCAGCAAGGTGCACCGTACTCCTGAGCCTTCTCTTTTCTCCTTTAATAGCCCTCTTGGAGCCTGTACAAAATGCAGTGGTTTTGGATTTACTCTGGATCTGGATGAAAACTTAATCATTCCAGATCCCACAAAACCCCTGATGAAAGGAGCCATTGATCCCTTTTCAAAACCTTTTTTAGCTGATTGGCAAAAAAATTTATTTAGGTTTGCTGAGAGGCAGGGAATTTCAATTGGAAAGCGCTATGGAGAACTCACAGGGACACAAAAACAACTCCTTTGGCAGGGAGATCCCAACGATCTCACTTTCCCTGGAATTATTGCTTGCTTTGAACAGCTCAAGCGTTGGAAATATAAACTCCATATTCGAGTATTTATGAGACGCTATCAAAGCCAAACCCTCTGCACAGAGTGTGGTGGATCACGACTCAAGCCAGAAGCCTTGGCCGTTAAAATCGATCAACAATCCATCGTAGACATCCTAGGAATGCCTGTGAGCCAAGCATCCCAATGGATTCAATCCATCCGTCTACCATCCCAATTTCGAAAAATTGCCGATGAAGTCTTTCAACAGGTCAAAAGAAGGCTCTTTCTGCTTGAAGAAGTAGGAGTAGGCTACTTAACTCTCTCCCGATTAGCTAAAACTCTTTCAGGCGGAGAATTCCAACGCATTAATCTCGCTACCCAGCTTGGAAACGGTCTTTGTGGAACTCTCTACGTATTAGATGAACCTTCCATTGGTCTTCACGCTGCAGACACAGCTAAACTCATTACGATTTTAGAACGACTCCGAGACCAAGGAAACACGGTGGTTATCGTCGAACATGACCTAGATGTGATAAAATCTGCAGACTGGCTCATCGAGTTAGGCCCTGGCGCAGGTCATCGAGGAGGAAAACTCATCGCTCAGGGAACTCCTCAAGACCTTATTCAAAACCCCAAAAGTTTGACAGGAGAGTATCTCTCAGGTCAATCTTTTTTGGTCAGAGATCGACCTCTCAGACCACCCTCCCAACGGGTTCTTAAGCTGACTGGCTGTAAAGAGAACAATCTCAAAAACCTGACTGTTCATTTTCCTTTAAATCGATTTATAGTCGTCACAGGAGTCTCTGGATCAGGCAAGAGCACTTTAGTTCATACCACTTTACATCAAGCTTTATTTCGGCTTTTTGGTCATTCTACTGAGCCTACAGGTCGATTTGATCATCTTTATGGCGCCGAACAACTCAATGGAGTTGTACTTCTAGATCAAACCCCAATTGGAAAAACTTCTCGTTCTAATCCTGTAACTTATATTAAAGCCTGGGGTGAAATCAGACGCATCTACTCAAGTCTTCCCCTATCACTCAGAAGAGGATACACACCTCAATATTTTTCATTTAATGTCGACGGAGGAAGATGTTCTGTGTGTCAAGGAGAGGGGAAAGTCACAATCGACATGCACTTCATGGCAGAGATCCAATTACCCTGCGAAGAGTGCTCAGGTAAACGATTTAAAAAAGATCTCTTAGACATTGTCTACCGAGGAAAAAACTTAGATCAACTTCTCCATTCAACGATAGATGAAGCTTTTGAACTCTTTGAAGATCATGCCAATTTATCTAGAAAACTCAGAATTCTTCGAGAAGTGGGTTTGGGTTATCTACAAGTGGGACAGCCCTCGACCACTTTATCTGGAGGAGAATCTCAACGCTTAAAAATTGCTGCAACCTTAGAAAATAAGACTTCAGAAAACCTTCTGTATATTTTTGATGAGCCTACAACAGGCCTTCACCTAGAAGACATCAAAAAATTTATGAGGGTTGTTCAGGACTTAGTCGATGCTCACCACAGTGTCATCATGATTGAGCATCATTTGGATGTCATTAGCCAGGCGGACTGGGTGATTGATCTAGGGCCAGGAGGAGGAACCCAAGGAGGAGAACTCATCGCCCAGGGTTGCCCAGCTCAAATTTTAGAAGAAGAAAAATCGATCACAGGTCAAATCCTTAAAAAACAAGGCTATCAACTCAGGATCTTAGGCAGGAAATATTCTTTATGATGATTCATTTACGCTGGTTACTTTGGCTTTTAGGTAGCCTAGTCTGTCTTCTCTTTTTTTTTAGAAAAACAGATTGGAATTATAATCTTCTCAATGCATGGACTGAAAAACGCTACTCTCAGCTTTTACTGAGACTGAGCGGTATTTTTTTAATTTTAAGCCTCTTTGAGAAGTATTCTCAATTTTATTGTTTTCAACTCAATGCGAACGATTTTTGGCTTTTCGTGGATATCTTAGAACAGGCTAAAAAAGGGGGGTTCTTTCTCACTCGATTTGCTCCCCAGAACTTAGGTTTTGTTCAACATGGCAGTGTTCACCCCATGCTCACCTGGGGTTTACTTACCTTTCCTACTTGGATCTTTGGAGCCGTACATACTGCTTTGTGGTTTAACCCGGTCTTTTTATCAGGGGCAGGATTCTTGTTAGGACTTCTCACCCGAAAAAATTGGGGTACGTTCGGGTCTCTCCTCTGGGTATTTTCATTTTATGCTTCCACACAGGTGGGAAAGGTTCTTTTTTATGAAGTACATCCGGAGGCAGCCTATCCTTTTTTTGTTTTTCTTTGGCTTTGGTCAGTAGGCTTGGATGGATCTCAGCAGGTGAGATGGAAAACCCTGATTATTTCAGTTCTTCTAGGAATGGGCATCAAAGAAGATTCTTTTTTAGTTTTTGGGCCCTGGCTCATCTGGTACTTAGTTCACTTTCAAGGAAAACAAAGAAGAGCAGTCGCTCTCAGTAGCATACTCGCAACAGGGGTATTTATCCTCCAATTAGTAGCTGTCAATGCCTGGATCACGAAAGCATGGGGCCCTACTGTCTGGCAAAATTCTTTAGTCACGGTAAATGCAGGAGTGGGAGCTTTTCAGGGAGGACATTGGAATAATTTTTCAAGTATCTTGGAAATCTTCCAAAACCTCGTTCAAAAAACAGGGGGGATCGAAAAGGCTGGATCTCAATGGTTCAAATTTTGGATTTCCAGACCCTGGCTTTCCCTTCTGATTTTTGCACCGTGGGTGCTTCTAAGACTTCAATTCGGGTGGGTAATCATCCCACTCACAATCATTTACTCTCTCCTTGACGGACCTAACCATTTATGGAATTATTATTTTGCTCCTTTTTTAGCTTCATTTTGGTTTTGTGCTTCTCTGATTCAAAAAAAGAAAATGATCTTATGGGTTTTAGCATCAACTTGCCTACTCGGAAGCAGCAGTATTCAGATTCAAATTCCAGATCATTCTATAAGACAATTTCATCAAGAGATTGAAACTTTTGCTTCATGCTTAGGGGATCGTGGTCTCGTGGCTCCACAATTCTTAGGCTGGATTCCTCAAGATAAAGTCTGGACGGAAAGACAACCCACCAGTACTCAACAGTGGGATCAAATTGATTTCGTTTTAATCTCTCCTAAAACCAATCGATTTGAGCTTAGTTTGAAGGATCTAGATGAAATTTTAGCTTACTTACAATCTCATCCAGAATGGGTACAAATTGGATCTAACTGTCTAGAACTAACCGAAGCTAAGATTGACTCCCCCATTCTTTTATTCCGAAGACCCTTACACTGAGATCGTGCTCAAAAATTCGAGATAAAGTCCTGAATCGTTTTTAAAAATAAGGGCCGTTGTTCAAAAGGAAGACCATGACCTGCTTGATTAATTTCTTTAAAAACGACGGTAGACTCTTCTTTAAATTCTTCCCGTTCTTTCGCAAACTCCTCGAAGCTCCACACTAAACTTTGACCTCCTCTCAAAACAAGAATCGGTAAATTTAAAACAGCTAGCTCGTGAACCCAGGGTCTCACTGAAAAATCACGCGCAGCTTCAATGGTTTGAATTAAAGCCGAATGATCAAAAGGAAACTCAACTTCACCTTGAGGTGTCCTAACAGAGACGGCCATAAGGTACTGGCCTATCGACGGATCAGGACAATGCATTTTCATAAAGCTTTTAGCCTCCTCCGGAGAGCTGAAATTTAAAGGAAGTCTTCTTAAAAAATCAGCCAAACCTTCTCCTAACCCTCCTCCAGCCACTCCAGAAAAACCAAGATCGACCAAAATAAGTCCCCGCACCCAACTGGGCTTGATATGAGCAGCTGCCACAGCTGTTCGAACTCCCATGGAATGCCCCAAAATCCAAGTAGGATAGAATCCACTCACTTCAAGAGTATCAATAACGTCTTGAGCATAATCTTTTGGGGTGTAACCAGGCTGCTCTGAACTAATTCGACTTCGACCATGTCCACGCTGGTCAGGGGCTAAAATAGCCATTTTTTCCTCAAGACTTGCAGCAATCGGTCTCCATAAAACTCCAGTCCCCCCCATCCCATGAAGAAGAACCATCTTTTCCGTAGTTTCAGACCGATTCCAAAGATGGTAAAAAAGATTCATAAGGCCGTCTCATCAGAACTAACAACTGCTGGATTTGTTTCAATCTTTGCTTTGTCATTGAGCTTATTCAGACTATCCTCTTGAAGCTGCCTTGACTTTCTTTGTAAAATCTTCTTAAGAAGCTCCTCCCTTTGATCCTTGAGCTTTTCTAAATCAGGATTCTTGCTTTGAACCACGGCAGCCACTACGAGCTGACCTCCGATTTCATATTTCTTAGGCTTTCCTCCCTGATCAAGATGGATAGGAGATTTTTCAGAAAAAGAATCCTTCATCAACTCCTGACTCAAACCCACTTGAGGAAGAGAAAAATTTTGGCGAGTTAAAAATTCAGAAATTTTAACTTCTAACTGATAGGGCTTTAAGAATTGATTGATTTTTGAATCTGAGTTTTTACTGAGCTTCATCATTGGCATGATTTGCTCTGCAAGATTGAGATTAAGTTTTTTGGCCTCATCCCTCTTTTGAGCAGCTAAAAGATTTCGAGCCATTGTTTCTTGAACCTCTTCAAATTTCTGACCTCGATAGATCGTATCTTTAGCCTCATCAAATTTCATCTTCACTCGGTTGAGTTGACTCGCATCACCCAGAAATTTTTTAATTTCATCTGTACTCACCTCCAACTTTTTATTGAATGACTCACGAGCAATCACAACATATTTGATTTTTCTCTGATCTTCTGAAATAAGGAATTCTTTTTTTAGTTCATCATCTGAAGCATGAACTCGATTTTTAAAATATCCATCCCACTGCTGAATAGAAATGTCCTCTCGCATCAATTTCTCAAAGCCAGCTGGCGTATAATTATTATTTCCTAAAACTTGTCGATAAGTGGTCCAACTAAACTTTCCATCTTTTTGAAAAGCAGCCATTTCCTCAATCTTCTCTCTGACTTGATCGTCTGCGGTCATTAACCCTTGACGATTGAGCTCTTGTATCAAAAGCCGCCGATTCACTAACTCTCGAAAAACTGCCTCACGGAGTTTAAACTTTTTTAACTGCTCATCGGTGAACTTGACTGCACCCATGCTTCTAAAATACTCCATTCGACGATTGAACTCTCGGTTGAACTCCCCAATCGAAATAGGCTCCCCGTTGACTGTCCCAGCAACAGCCCCCTCATGAAGTCCTCTCGTAGACTTAGGGCTAAACACCCCATAAAATATAAAAACAAAAGCAATAAAGACGATAATACTTCCAATGACTGCAGTACCAAATTTTTCACGAATCCAACTGAGCATGAACTCTCCCTTTTTGATTGCACAATCCTTAAAACTTTTTACTCTCTCTTATGCCAATCATTGATTTACTGAGATGAGATGGCTACGATGTTATCACTTAAGGCTATAATCAACGGATCGAAATTAAATCATGATTAAGTACCTGAAACAATATAGATTTTACATTATCCTCTTTCTTTTTATCCTGATACCGGTCATTGCAATCGATACAGCCACTCGAACCCCCCGTGAGTATCGATTTTATGATCGAATGATCATTGGGATCACTTCTCCGATCCAGTCAGTCATTAGCTGGTCTTTGGAACAGTTAGCATCCGGCTTTGAAAACTATATTTATCTTCTGCACACTCGACAAGATAACCTAGCATTATTAGACGAAAATAGAAAACTCCTGAACCTCATTGCTAACTTGCGCGAGACCCAACAAGAAAACATTCGTCTCAGAAAACTCCTTCATTTTGAAGAAAAGTTTAGCCTCCAATCTGTAATCGCACGGGTCATTGCAAAAGATGTCTCAACCGAATTTAGATCGATCCGTATCAATCGAGGAGAAAGTTCTGGAATTCATCGCAACATGGCAGTGGTTACGGATGAAGGAATTGTGGGCCGAGTTCTTCGAACGACACGCACAACAAGTGACATCGTTACGATTTTAGATTTGCTCTCGGCTGTAGACGCGATTGTAGAACGTTCTCGAGCTCGAGGAATTGTAGAAGGTCTGACAGATGATACTTGCCAACTGAAGTTTGCTTTAAGAACGGATGATATTCAACCGGGAGATCTTCTCATTTCAAGTGGATTAGGTGGAATTTTTCCAAAAGGTATCGCTGTTGGGGCTGTTTCAAAAGTCCATCGAAAACCTTTTGGGATTACCCAGGAAGTCGAAGTCCATCCTAGTGTCGATTTTTCAAAACTCGAGGAAGTCCTTGTTGTTTTAAATGGTGAAATAGAATGATCAGGATTATTCTTCGAACTTTAAACACGCCATTACTCATCTTTTTTGTTCTGGTAAGCATTGCTATCCAAAGCTCACTTTTTACATCTTGGCCTCTCCATTACTTTCAACCAGATTTTGTTCTTCTGGCTGTCATCTGGTGTGCCATGAGAAGAGGCTTTCTTGAGGGAGGAGTCACTACCCTGATCATTGCTGAAATGAGTGAAATCCATAGCGCAACCCCCCAGGGACTTAACCTGATCAGTCACATGGTGATTTTTTTACTCGTGCGTGCAGCTTCTCGTTTTTTAATCATCACATCCCTTTCTTCTTATGCAACCCTGACTTTAGTTAGCTCGATGGTTTGGAAACTGACAGGACTTGGAGTTCTTTATCTCTTAGGAATCAGTGCCAATCAATGGAAGCATACCTTGACTTTTTTATTTATCGGAGCTGCTGTTGAAGGAGCATTTTCTTTATGGGTTTATCGATGGTTAGATCGATTTGATTGGGTTACGTTTAAAAATTTACGAGCTGAACATGCGATTGAAGAAGAACTCCAATTAGACAGTGAAGGGTTTTAATGGCATTTCTCGGACAAGAAGAGCAAATTAGAGAATTTCAAGATCGCTTCAAGTACCTCTATGCTGTTTTGTTTCTAGGGTTGGGTCTACTGGTCTCTCGATTAGTCTTTTTACAAATCTTAAAAGGAGATCAAATGCGGCAATACTCGGAGGAAAACCGCATTAAGCGAGTTAAAGTAGCTGCTCCACGAGGAATGATTTTTGATCGAAACCATAAGCTTCTGATTGATAACAGGCCTGACTTTGATTTAGAAATTGTCCCTCAATACCTACGAGAGTCTCGGGAAGAAAAGCGAGTTCTTGGAATGCTTTCCCGTTTTTTAAAGATTCCAGAAAAAGAGATTCAAGAAATTTTAAACAAGGCAAAATCACAACCTTCTTTTATGCCTGTTAAGATCAAAACTGACTTAAGCCGAGATGAAGTTGCTCAGATCGAAGTCCATAAAATTGATATGCCAGGTGTTGAAGTTAAACAAGAGATTCGAAGAACTAATATTTATGGCGAAATCGCAGCTCACCTTTTAGGGTATATTGGCGAAGTCAATTCGTTTGAACTTCCAATAGTTAATAAACACCAGCAAAAATATCGACTAGGCGATAACATTGGTCGATTTGGCCTTGAGCAAAGAATGGAGGAGCAACTCCGGGGAAGGGATGGAGAAGAAATTAAAGAAGTGGATGCCTTGGGTCGGGTGAAACTGGATCGAAAAAAAAACCGAGTCCTGCAAGCAAGTGAAGGAAAACCTGCTATCCCTGGGAAAAACTTAATTCTAACCATTGATCAAGATCTCCAAGAAATTGGAAAAGAAATATTTGGAGATAAAATTGGAGCAATGGTGGCTATTAATCCTCGAAATGGTGAAATTCTCGCTATGCTTTCTCGCCCTTCCTTTGATCCAACTTCTTTTTCACGAGGAATTTCTTCTAGTATCTGGAATAAACTTTTGAACAATGAAAATCACCCATTAAGAGACAAAACACTCCAAGATCATTACCCTCCAGGATCGACCTTCAAAATTGTCACAGCAATTGCAGGCCTTCAAGAGGGGGTCATTGATGAAAACACAAAATTTCATTGCCCTGGAGTCATCAAAATTGGAAACCGTCTGTATCACTGTCATCATAAACATGGGGAAGTTAATGTAGTCAGAGCGATTACTCAGTCTTGTGACGTCTTTTTTTATCGAGTCGCTTTAAAACTCAAAAGTGTGGATGATATTGCAAAATGGGCTGTTATTTTAGGCTTAGGCAAAAAGACCGGAATCAATTTAGCGGGTGAAGTTCCCGGGCTCATTCCTACAGAAGAGTGGAAGAAAAAAAGATTTGGACAACCTTGGAATGCTGGTGAAACTGCTTCTGTAGCTATTGGTCAAAGCTTTGTCTTAACAACCATTCTTCAACTTGCCAATCTCTACGCAGCTATCGGCAATGGAGGAACCCTTTATCGTCCTTATATTGTCAAAGAAATTGAATCAGCAAACAATGAAGTTCTAAAAGAATTCACCCCAGAGGTTTTAAGTAAACTGGGACTCGCAACAAAAACAGTAGAACTCGTCAAAGAAGGACTTTGGGGTGTCATTAATAGCCCCATAGGAACAGCTTACTCTCAAAGGATTCCAGGCATGGACTTAGTGGGTAAAACAGGTACGACACAAGTGATTCGTATCGCTGCAGAAAAAATTTATCAACGCTGTGAAAATATGAAATTTCGAGATCGCCACAATGCTGTCTTTGTAGGATTTGCACCCGCTAAAGACCCAGCCATTTCAGTAGCTGTGATTGGGGAACATGCTTGCCACGGGTCAAGCGGTGCTGCTCCGATTGCCAGAGCAGTCATTAAAAAATATCTGGAAAAATACTACCCTGATCTCTATGGTGAAAAAGCTTTGGCTACCCGCTTTAAGTCAGTTATTATAGAACAAAGAAGTTCTCAGCCTAACAAAACTGAGGCTTCTGAAATTGAGGATGAATCTTACTCGGATGATGATGAGAACCTCATCTCCCCAGAAGAAAGAGTTCCCCCTTCACCGATACTTTCTGATCCATTGGCAATACCTGTCAAACCAACTAAAAACCAAACCCTTGAGGACTCTTTATGACTCATTCTTCAATGGAAAGCCCTGCTCAAGCGGAACATGGAGAAGTTCGGATAGGAATGTATGAAGAAGAGCTTAAAAAATTTAATTGGAGTTTGATTGCTCTAGAAGTCGTTCTTTTTGCTATTGGTCTTTGGAACCTAGTGAGTGCCACTGGAGTACAAGACAAATCCTTGGGGCTTTATAAACATCAAGCAATCTGGATTGGAATCGGCATGGGTATCACAGCCCTTATTTTGCTTTTTCATTATTCGATTCTTTCAAGACTCGCTTATTTTATCTATTTTGCAAATCTCATTCTTTTGGCAGCTGTCTTAGTCGTTGGAAAATCAACTCTAGGTGCTAAACGTTGGATTGGATTTGGCACCTTTCGAGTACAACCCTCAGAATTCATGAAGTTAGCCGTCGTAATCTGTTTAGCAAAATACTTTGAAACAGATCAAACCATCGGTGGATACGGAATCAGAGATCTGATTCTTCCTTCACTTTTAGTATCTTTACCCTGCGCTCTCATCATGCTTCAGCCCGACTTAGGAACAGCCCTGATTATTTTACTTACTTTTATAAGTATGATGCTGTTCATCCGGATTCAACCCAAAACTTTAATTACAATCATGATTTGTGCAACGATTGCTCTTCCTGTAGTCTACCGCATTGGGCTAAAACCTTATCAACAGCAAAGATTAATTTCTTTCTTAGATCCAGGCTCTGACCCAAAAGGTTCAGGCTATAATTCAATTCAATCCATGATTGCTGTTGGAAGTGGACAATTACTAGGCAAAGGTTACCAAAAGGGTACCCAAAGTCAACTCAACTTTCTCCCTGAGCATCATACGGATTTTATTTTTTCAGTCTTTAGTGAGGAACATGGCTTTGTCGGTTCTCTTCTGCTGATTATGATTTATCTTATTTTTATGTTAAACGGCCTTTCCGTTGCCTATCAATCCTATGATAAATTCGGAGTTCTCTTGGCACTAGGCATTATGACCATATTTTTTTGGCATATCTTTATTAATATGGGGATGGTAATGGGTTTACTCCCCATTGTCGGTGTCCCCCTTCCATTCTTAAGCTATGGAGGTTCTTCACTGGTTACATCAATTTTATCTGTCGCTATTTTGACTAATATTTCGAATAAAAAATTTATGTTTTAACAGAATTTAGATTTTTTATAATTGACTTGGGAGTTGCTTTTAACTTTTAGATTTGAGAAAATAAAAAAAGTAGCTATCTTATTATTATAAAATTTAAAGATAATTAGATCATTTTTTAAATGAAAGCATGGAGATTAAATCATGAAAAAATATTTAACTTGGATTTTAATGAGTTCATCAGCAGTAGGATTAGGCTTTAGTATGCCAGGTTGTCCTGCCCATCAAGAGATTGAAGGAATACAAAAAGCCCAAGCAGAGATTAATCGAAAAATTCAGGCTTTAAGTACACAGATTCAGACACTCAATAACGACGTTAAGCAAGTCAAATCTATATTACCTGAAATGACTAATGTTATTTCAGCACAAAAAGGAACTTTAGATAAGCTTGAAACTGAAGTGAAGACCATGCAATCAGGCAAGAAAAGCGGAAGCAGTAGCGCGAGCCATAAAGCTTCCACCCCTAGCCATAAGCCTGCAAAAAAGAACTAAAACATTCTTCACTGAATGATGGCTCTTAGCTTAGCCTCTTGAGGCTTTAAACGAAAGCAGTACAGTGTCTTATTATTCTTACAGCCAGTACCTCCAAAAAATTTTTGGAGGTAAAACTTATAAAGTTGTTGTAGCCAGTGGTCTCACTTGCCCAACTCGGGATGGATCTTTATCGAAAGCGGGATGCGCTTTTTGTGATCTTCGAGGATCGAGTTCTTATTTTGGAAAGAAAGGACGAGGTACAAGTGTTCAGCAGCAGCTTCAAGCAAGATTGCCTCAGGTCCAAGCACGCTTTGGTGCAACTCGCTTTCTTGCTTACTTTCAAAGCTACACTAACACTTATTCTGATTTAGATGGTTTAAGACAAATCTATGAATCAGCGCTTCAAGAACCTCAAATTCAAGGACTGTGTATTGGAACACGTCCTGACTGTCTTGCAGATTCAGTGATTTCACTTCTTGAAGAGCTAGCGCAACGGACATATGTTTCCTTGGAACTTGGGATTCAATCTTTTGAAGATACCACCCTTGAATGGTTAGCCCGGGGACATACTGCTCAGGACTCCATCCATGCCCTAGAAAGACTTAAAAAATTGGCTCCTCATGTCCACATCTGTGCTCATCTTATTTTTGGATCTCCTACAGACTCCCCACACACAGCACGCAAGGCATCTAAAATCCTAAACCAGTACCCTGTGCAAGGAGCCAAGCTTCATCAACTCATGATCCTAAAAAATACAGAGCTAGGGAGGCGCTGGAATGAGTCACAGTTTCATACTCTTTCTTTAGAAGAGTATGCAGAACAAGTCA
The DNA here is from genome assembly GCA_903935335.1 of Oligoflexia bacterium. Classification (GTDB taxonomy): domain Bacteria; phylum Bdellovibrionota; class UBA1018; order UBA1018; family UBA1018; genus CAIZRG01. Next base: position 29,502 of record CAIZRG010000027.1, on the reverse strand, counting down.
TTGAATTTATTGAAAATCTCCATCCTACAATCTACCTTGAGCGACTCTGTGCAACAGCATCACATAGTGAAGAATGCCTAGCTCCTGCATGGAGTTGTAATCGATGGAAGCCACATAATCAACTTCGGGAAATCCTTAAAAAGACCCATTGTCAACAAGGATCAGCACTGCGGTCTATCTCTTCATTGACGAGTTAAACCTTGACCCCACTCCTGGTGACGCTCTGAACCTCTCGCCGTACCCAAAATACTACGCAACTGCCCACAAGCAGCTAAAATATCCCGTCCTCGAGAAATTCTGACTGTTGCCGTCAAATGATGATCCAGAAGGTATCTCTGAAAAGATCGAATCACTGAGTCTTGAGGCCTCCTAAAATCAGAGCCAGAATGTTCGTTAAAAGGAATCAGATTGATTTTACTTGGAATACCTCTTACAAGATGAACGAGACGTTCAGCATCCTCTAAAGAATCATTCATTCCTTTTAAGAGAACATACTCAAAGGTAATCCGACGATGACTTCCCAAAGGATAGTTGCGACAGGCCCTTAAAAGCTCTTCGATGTTCCATCGGCGATTGACCGGCATGATTCGTGAACGCTGCTCATCTGTTGTTGCATTCAGTGAAATAGCTAAAGAAACATCAATTCTCCGACCAAGCTCTTCAATTGCTGGAACCAGACCACTCGTACTCACTGTGACTTTTCGCTTTGAAAAAGCTAATCCATCCTGATCTAAGAGAATCTGACAGGCTTTCACCACGTTTTCAAAATTATGAAGAGGTTCACCCATCCCCATAAAAACAATATTAGTAATTGGAGCAACCCTTCTTAACTCATACACCTGAGTCACAATTTCATGAATAGCAAGATGACGGTCAAGTCCTTGCACACCTGTCAAACAAAATTTACAAGCCATTGCACAACCTACTTGACTTGAAATACAAGCAGTTAAACGAGACCAATGATCTGAATCCATGGTCTCAGAAACCACCCTACCTGAAAAAAAAGCTCCCTCTTCTGAAAAAGCTTTCGAAGATTCCTGAGCATTTTTTTCCCTCAAAGCAGCAGGAATAATCACACTTTCAATAGTTTTAGAATCCTCCAAGCTCCATAAAAATTTATGAGTTCCATCCAAAGCTTGATGACTCTGAAGTGAATTGAGTCTAAAAATCTGTATATGAGCCTTAAGCCAAGCCCTCAAATCCTGCGAAAGATCGGTCATCTGATCCCAATCAGTCTGAAAACGCTGATACACCCAATGAAAGATTTGTTTGGCTCGATACCGCGCTTGCCGAGTTAATTTATGCTCCAACTCTTCAGTCGATATTCTAGCTTTAGACTGAACACGACTGAGAGGTCTAAGAAGACTAGCTAGATCTTGCTGAGTTAAGGATTGGAAATAAATCATGAAAATAAGGCTCCGAAATCTAAGTTCTTAAATAACGAAAGATCAATAATTAACTGATTTCCAAGGAATAAGCAAGATCTTCAAAAAAAATGCTCTTAAATCTTAAAATAAACTTTCAGAGCAACTAAAAGGAAAAACCATGCTTTAAATGGAACCAGTTTTCCATGATTTGACTTTAAAGAGACGAAAATTTTTTCCCAAGGGTTCGGTGAAATAGACCACTCTCTCCACTCAGAAGAAGACAAGAATAACCCTTGAACAAATAGACCGTGCCGCTCAGTTAGAAAACCAACTACATCAGCTGGATATTTTATTCTCTCAGGACTCATAGACGATAGATCTGGAACATAAAAAGAACTCACCTTCCCTCTTTGAACCATCAAAAGCAAAGAAGAATCGAGTTTTTTGTCGAGTTGAATATAGATTCCAAAGGAAGAAGGTAAGCATTTTTTCCACCAAGAGGGTATTGCATCTAACAAGAAATGACTTTGAAAAGGAAGCTCAACAGCTCGCTTTTTCTGTTGCATAAATAACTGTGTTTTTTCTGCTTTTTTTAAATATTGAGCCTGATCATGATAATGAGAAAAAACCACACACTGATTCATCCATTGATCGGCTTGATCCTTTTCAAAAACAACGAATTTTCGATGAGGAAATTTGACTTCCATCTCCTCTCGTGTAGCACCCAGCCAATCAGAAAAATCCTCTCCCTCTGATTCGACTGCACAGGCAGATACGATCACTTGCTTATCCGTAACCAAAAAAATCGAGTGTTTCAGTTCGTTATTTCTCGAGTGTCTTCTTAATTTAAATAATGATTGAAAGCTTTTCCAATCGTAACTCAGTTCCATAAATCTCCAAGACCTGGTTCAGAGTTTAAACCTGACAACTCCTGAGAGGCAGCTTCAAGTGCGCTCTTACGTAAGTCATCTGCTGATAAAGCAGCTAATTGAGAATCTCTATTTTTAGAAACATAAACCCCTTCTACCAAAAGAGGTAAAACCCCGAGAGGAGGAATCTCAATAGAAAATTGCTTGGCGCAAACCTGATCTTGATCTTCAGCAGGTAATACAAGAGAAGAAGATAAAGCGGCTCCTTTTTTTCGAGATAAAATCACTCCAAGATCTTTCACTCGAACATCAGAACTAAAGGTTAAATCAACGGTAAGCTTCATGCGACACGGATTTAAAATAAAAATTGCAAGGCTATCTCCCTCTCTTTCTAAGGGAATGATGCTCAATTGATCATGACTTGCAGTGCAAAATCGATCGACTTCGGCAATCGATAAAATAGCCTGAACAAAAGTCCGCCAAGAAGCCAGAGGTTCACCTTGAGTTGATAAAGAGCTCAGTGCATCGTAAATAACCAAGCGCCCCTCTCCCAACGCATGAAGACGATAAGTAAGACCCATATCTACCTCAATACGTTTGGTCTTAGCCAAACTTCGATCCAGCTCTCCTTTAGCTAATTCAGTATAAAAAGGATTTCTCGGCATGACAACGACTCGACCCGCTTTAGCCCAAGCCACAAGTTTTTGAATTTTTTCTTGGGTTAAAATCAAAGCAGGATCAACAATCAAAAGAGTTGCATTTTTTTCTTGAGCCAAAAGATCCATCGAAGAGATCATCCGAATATGAGGCTGAACTTGTTTTAAGAGCTCCTCCCAAAAGGTGCCTGAATGAGACCACAAATGAGAAGATAGGTAAAGAACCCGATTTTTAACCTGAAGCAACCCCTCTTGAAGTGATAAAATGAGAGCTTCAACCCGAGTTCTAAAAGAACAAGAAAGAGAAAACCATTCGGATTCATCCAAGAAAATTCCGCCTTTTTGCCCTCCAAATAATAAAAGAGACTTAAGAATTAAAAACTGCTTTTCAGCTTCAGGAAGTAATCGAAATCCACCCATTAAAGTCCAATGAATCCAAGGAAATGTAACGGAGTGTCCACCCACTGAAGCCCGAGCTGCAGCTTCGTCTAAAAGAGTCGATAATTTAAAAAAATCTGCTTCTCCTCCTGAAACGATTTGTAAAAAATTAGAGTAAAATGAAGTAGCATCTGCCTCCGGAGCAAAGATTTCAGCCTCCAACACTTTTAAAGATGAAGATCGCTTTCTTAAAGTCTGATAGGTTCGATTCCGAAACACATCTTCAGACTGCTGGTAAAACCAACGACGATTGACTTCTTCAAGTGAGCGCATCTTCCAAAGATTTGCTGAAGAGGGCGTAGGATCCATAAATTCTTTTTGAGAAAAAAATTGTTCCATGCTTTGTCGAAACGTTTGATTGGCTTGAGAAGAATAATCTCCCCCATTCCCTCCAAAGGGTAAATGTGAAGAAGCCATTGGAGAACGATAGTATTTCCAAAAACTTCCTGAAAGAATCGCCACTACATTCCGCATGACCTGAGGTTGACTTTTTTCTAGGTCAGCCAAGACCCCATCTATCCGGCCAACAAAGCTATAGTACCTCTTATTGAACTCTGAGGCAAAAAACGAAGGAAGATAAAAAACATTAGGAGGTAAATTGACGATCACCTCACCCGAATCGCAATGTCGTGCTATGTTTTCTTTTTTAAGAACAATATCTTTAGGTAAACCTGAATTAGGATAATGAACCCCCACTTCTGGACTGAGAATCAAGTAAACACTCAACTGTCTTCGAGCACAAGCTTGTAAAAATCGTGTCAGGACCTGAGTGTGAGAAATGTCAGATTCTGCCAATTGCCAAGGAATAAATGTAGCTAATTGCATCACTCCACGCACTAAAAGTTCATCTAAACGTGAACTCAACTGTGAAGGAGTTATTTCCCAATAATTCATTAAAAGAAACAATGGGTATAGATTGACGTCACCCCCGACCATGTTATGAATTATGGCACGTATCATTGGAGGAGTCACCTATATGTGGTTTTTTTCTGAAGAGCATCGAATGCTCCAAAATACAGTCCGACAGTTTGCACTCGAAGAGCTCGCACCTCAAATATCAAAATTAGATGAAAAAGAAGAGCTGAATCATGCTGCATTTGTCAAAATGGGAACTCTAGGGCTACTAGGAATCACTGTCCCAGAAAAAGAGGGTGGTGCAGGACTCGATGCAGTTGCAGCCACACTCGTTATGGAAGAAATGGGAGCCATTGACGCTTCAACCACCCTTTCTTACTTGGCTCATACGATCCTCTGCGTCAATCAAATTGGAAAAAATGGCACTCCTGAACAAAAGAAAAAATTCCTCCCCAAACTCATCAGTGGAGAGTGGATGGGTGGCATGGCTATGTCCGAACCTGATGCTGGCTCTGATGCGTTAGGAATGAGAACAAAAGCGATCCGTCAGGAAGACTTTTATCTTCTGAACGGCACAAAAACTTGGATCACCAATGGCCCGGTAGGAGATATTTTCTACTGCTATGCTAAAACAGATTCAGACCGCAAGGCGATTTCTACATTCATCGTTCAACGTGGAATGCCTGGATTTTCTACTGGGAAAAAATTTTCTAAAATGGGAATGAGGGCATCTCCAACTGGAGAATTAGTCTTCATAGACTGTACAGTCCCGGTGAGCAACCGAATTGGAGAAGAAGGGAAAAGCCTGAAGCTCATGATGCTCAATTTGGATCTAGAACGAATCACGATTGCAGGAATTTCTCTTGGGATTGCACGTTCTTGTATTGAAGTCGCAACTCGATACGCACAGCAAAGAAAAGCTTTTAATAAGCCGATTGGTGCTTTCCAGCAAATTCAAGAAAGACTCAGTGAAGCATCAGCTTGGTATGAGGCCTGTCGCAGCCTGACCTATCAAGCTGCAAAAATGTGGGATCTAGGATTGATGGTAGGTAAAAAAGCCTCCATGATGGCAGCTCAAGCCAAGCTTCAGTCAGCTCAAATGGCAACCCAGGTCGCCCTGGATGCAATTCAAATTTTAGGAGGATATGGTTATACTCGGGAGTTTCCAGTCGAACGCTACATGAGAGATGCTAAACTGATTGAAATTGGAGCGGGCACGAATGAAATTTTGCGTCTTATTATTGCTAGGCAAATGTTGGGTTCGGATACAGTAGATACACACGATCAGAAAGGAAACTAATCCATGCCTGTTACTGCAACACGACTAGGAAGTGCACCCCTCACTTTAGACTGGTCTAACCTTCCAAAAAATTATGAGTTAAATATTCATTCCTTACAAGAAGTATGGAATCAATTGAAAACTCGACTCCATCCGCAGGATGTAGGATTTTATGACAGTCCCATTCAACCTAATATTTCTCAGGTGCAAGAAGCAGCTCAATTAGCTGAAATATTGATTAAAAAAAACTTATTTACAGATTGTTTATTTTTAGGCATTGGAGGCAGTGCGCTGGGCCCAATCAGTCTTTTATCCTCTCTCCAGGAAAAAAAAACAACCGGAATGCGATTCCACTTTGTTGAAAATCCGGATCCTCTGGATTGGAAAACCACACTCAAGCAGCTCAGACCGGACTCTACACTCGTCTGCTCAGTAACCAAATCTGGAACAACTTTTGAAACCCTGGCCCAAACACTGCTAGCTTTGGAATGGCTAGGCAAAGAACGATGGAAAAATCAGTTCATAGCGATCACTGATCCTGTGCAAGGAGACTTAAGAGACTTTGCTACCCAAGAAGGATTGCATAGCCTTACCATTGATCCATCGATGGGCGGGAGATTTTGTGTTTTTACTCCAGTAGGCCTTTTCCCAGCAGCTTTAGCAGGCCTCAATCTGGAAGAGTTTTTAACAGGAGCTAAACAAGTTAGAGAATACATAGAAAAAACCCCAGTTGAAAAAAACCCAATCTTTCTATTAGGGTATTCTTTTGTCAGTCAGTTCCCAAAACGATCGATTCACGTCTGTATGCCTTACAGCACTCGCTTAAGACTGTTTGGATCCTGGTTTACTCAACTTTGGGGTGAAAGTTTAGGGAAAAATGGCCTTGGGTTTACTCCTCTAGCGGCATTTGGAGCAACCGACCAACACAGCATTTTACAACTCTTAAGGGATGGACCTGATAACAAGATCACTTTTTTCCTCACGGTGGATCAAGTAGAGGATTCTATAAAAATTCCAAAAAGTCCTGAAAAACCTGATCGAAAAGCTTATCGTTCTTTTAAAATCCTAGAGAACCATTCCCTGCAAGAGCTTTTGGACATTGAGTATCGTGCCACCTCTTTAGTTTTAACTCGTCACGCTAGACCTCACCTCACGGTTCGTTTAGACCGAATCGATGAACGAAGTCTCGGCGCTTTATTTTTCACATTTTCTGTTCTCACCGCTTTTACCGGCACTCTATGGGGAGTCAATCCTTTTGACCAGCCGGGTGTCCAAGAAGGCAAAGACTATATTTTGGAGGCTTTACTTCAATCGAGTCATTCAAGATAAAACAAGGGCTTCTGGCAAATCTCGCAAGGACACCGACAATTACCCGAATGTCACTTCGATCAACTGTTACTACCCACATTGTATCGCTATTCAAATTTTGAACCAATTTTAGTTGAAATTTAAAGAGTGTCTCCCCCCTGTAGATATGCTCAATCTTATATCATCAGAAACAGGTTTTCGCTCTCGTTTCTTTTGAACCCACTCCTTAAGAGTTGAGCCAATCTCAAAGTAGTAAGGTCGTAATTCAGGAGGAAATTCACTATTATTACTCCATATAAAACCGAATCCTTTTTGCTGTATCTTCATGATGTCATGCAACTCCCTGCGCTTTTTCTCGGATATAAATGTGACATTGGCTATAGTCTTTACAGTTGTACTTTTACCAGTAAATAGATGAGTTGAATTCATTCTGAGCTGATTGTAACAGCTACTGAATAAATTTCCTGCATGAGAATTTCCATTTTCTGAATCTTTTGTCCAATGAATATCTTGTGGAGTCTTTATATCAACAGGGTACCCATCGCCGTCGTAAAATTCAATCTCCTTGGGCCCTCTAATAATTGGACCAGGAATGTAATCCTTTGCGACAGCACAAAGCCCAGCCCAAGCCTCTAATATTGAAAGAGTTCTTTGCTTAAGATCTTCGTCGTTTTTGTGAGCAGGATCCTGAGTGAGCGATTCAACATATTCTTTAAAATTATTTAAATTATAATAAGAATCACAATATTCATAATCATGAATACAACGCATTCTGTTTATTTGATTCCGATAAGAATCACTCTCGAATTTCTCATTTACAATCGCATAGCAAGGAGATCTTTCTAAGTCCTCAAAAGTAGAAATCTCTTCTCTTAAATCATCTCGTGTTGGTGTTCGTTTTTCTCTGGGGGGCGTGAAGTGATTTCCTCTTGGTGTCCCAATATCTTGATCTTCAGAAGGTTCTAGAATTACCTCATAATGTTCTAAAAGTTTTTTAAATTGACTTAAGATACTTATATTCTGATTTAATTTCTGGGAGACTTGCTTTAGAGATTGAGGCGATGATTTTTTCTTTAATGTATTCGAAATTTTTTTAGAATCAGATATCTCTTCATCAGTCTGAAACAAACTTTTTTCAGTTAAATTTATGTTTGAAATTCGATCAGATATTTTTTTTAAAAAATTTTTATCACCATTTTTTATTCCGATCAATTTCCTAAATATTTTAAAATTTAAAATTCCATCAGACCTCAGAGTTTCATCTAAAGCTTGATCAAATGTATGTTCTTTATCGAAATCAATACCATTCTCCAACAGAACACTTAGAACTTCAACAGAACCCCTTTTGATTGCAGCCTTTAATGCTAAACTACCCTGTTTTTTAGCTTTTTTATCTAAAAGATACTTGACTATTTTTTGTTTTCCCATTTTAGAGGCTATAAGCAACGGCGTTTCTTTTTTTTTGTCATCTACTACACAATCTACATTTTTTTCCGTAATGCATTCATCAGCTAATTTTACTGCCTCATCCCATTTTTTTTTTGAAAAAATAACAGCAATGTCAAAATCACACTTAATATCTACTTTCAAACTAGAATCGGAATCATCCGGCGAAATACCTTCACCCAAACTTTGATTTTCCGCTGAGATTCTATCTAATTCGTTTAAATCTGTCACTTCATTAGGTGTTGCGTAACAACTCATAGAAATTAAAAAACTAAAAATTAAAAATACTTTCAAAATTTTAGATAAAAACATATGAAAAAACATATATTAATATATTAAATAAATGTCAAAAAATTATATTTAATATATTTAATTAGTTTAATTGTACTGTTGGATTTATCTAGTTCAGTTGTTTGTTGACAATGATAGGTCTTATAACAATTCCAAACATGCAGAAAAATGGGTTTGAAGATAAAGTAGAATAGTAATTCCTATGCGCTGACCACTCGGTTTCTACCCCCTGATTTAGCAGAATACAGAGCTTTGTCAGCTTGTTTGATCAGAGTTTGGGCTGATTCAATTCCAGAAGCAACATCAGCGACTCCGATGCTTGTTGTCACTGGAAGTCGTTTGCCTTCATAAACAAAAGCATGGGTTTCAACCGATGCTCGGATTTTTTCAGCTAATTCGGCAGCTGCTTGAACTGGGGTATTAGCAAGAAGAATGACGAACTCTTCTCCACCATAACGAGCAAAAACATCTTTTGGCCTGAGCTGATTGGACCGAATGAGAACTACAATTTCCTTTAAAACAAAATCTCCAGCATCATGACCATATTGGTCATTGATCTTTTTGAAATGATCTAAGTCAAAGAAAATTAAACTAAAATCAGTATGAAGAGCTTTAGCTCTCTTGAACTCAGCCTCGAGTGCTTCTAAGAGGTATCCTTTATTATAAATTTTAGTCAAAGGGTCTGTATGAGCAGCTGAGCCTAAATTTCCATAAAATAAAATCTCAAGTTCACCTGCAGGAAGGAATTTAAAAATCGTGTTTCCGAGCTTAATCATATCTTCCTTGGCAAGGACACGAGAATCCGTAGGTGGAATTTTCTTATCATTAATAAAGGTTCCATTGGATGAACCCAAATCCGTGATACAAATTTTAGACTCTTCCTTAGTCAGTTTGGCATGTTTTCTTGAGATTCCTTCATCCGAAACGCTAATATCTGCTGATGGATCTCGACCAATGGTCATTTCAGACTGGGTCAAGAAGAATCGGTGCCCCTGAGGAGATCCTCGAATGATAATGAGGCAGGCTTCTTGTTCCTTAGCTTTTTGAAGCTCTGCATTCAAAGTTTTCTGATCCCCTTGGATAAAAGTTGTTTTTTCTGAGGGAGGTGCTGAATGAGACGAAGATTGATTTGTCATACATTTTAAGATTAAAGGGTTCCTATTTTGAGGTCAATTAAGTCCTTTGTTTTTATTCCATCACTTTCCGGTAAAAAACTGAGAACCCTTGAACTTGAACTTGAACTTGAACTTGAACTTGAACTTGAACTTGAACTTGAACTTGAACTTGAACTTGAACTCTTGCGTCAAAAATGATGAAGTGTAAATTGAATGAACCCTATTATTGTTGAAGCTCAAAAAATCAATCGATTAGCCCCTCATGTTGCTGAAAGAATTGCTGCAGGGGAGACCATTGAACGACCTTGCAGTGTGGTTAAAGAACTGGTTGAAAACTCTTTGGATGCTGGGTGCACAGAAGTTCGCATTGTCTTAGAAGGCGGAGGTAAAAATCTTATTGAGGTGACTGATAATGGGAGTGGAATGGATTCCAAAGATCTCAAGCTTTGTATTGAACGACATGCCACGAGCAAACTCAAGGTACTTGAAGACTTAGAGCAAATTTTCACCCATGGATTTCGAGGAGAGGCTCTGCCCAGTATTGCAGCTGTCTCAGACCTCAGTTTGATCTCCAAGACTCAAGCAAGCTCTTCTGCCTACGAACTTCAAGTGGGGGATCTGATTCATCGAGCAAGCTCTCCGCCCGAAGTCCAAAAAATCACGTTTGGTCAGTTTATTGATTCATCCTGCGGAACTCAAGTTCACGTGGTTGGACTTTTCTCTCAAATTCCTGCTCGTTTAAAATTCCTTAAATCCCAAAGCGCAGAAGTTTCCCAGGTAAAAGACTGGATCGAGAGACTGGCTTTAGCTCATCCTCAAGTTGGATTTCAGCTGATCAGTGACGACAAAACCTTGCTCAATCTCAGACCTCAAAGTGAGCTCAACCGGGTGAAAGAGGTTCTTTCAGATGGCAATGATTTTACCATTCTTCAAGCTCATCATCAGAAAAATGAATTCCAAGATCTATCCTTTCAGGCTCGCATGTATTGGCTTCAAGGGAGAAGCTCTCCTCATAGCCGAAACCTGATTCAAGTCGTTAATTCAAGAGCTATTCGGGACCGCCTCCTTCAACAAGCACTTCTTTCTGCCTTTCGTCAAGCCTTGCTTCCAGGACAGTTTCCTTCACTCGCTTTATTTATTGAGATCCATCCTGCAGCCATTGACGTCAACGTCCATCCCTCAAAAACAGAAATTCGTTTTTTGGATACAAAAAGGATATTTCAATCTGTAGATGCTTTAGTGAAATCTCTCTTATCACAGCAGCATCTGTACCCTTCAAAAACGATCTCATCCGAAACCCAGTCCTTTGAAAATCAAAATACAGTATTTTTCGCACCTCCTCCTTCCTTGTCGACCACTCCAACTCATAAAGATCCGACACCATCCAAAACCCAAGAAGAAAATCAATGGACTCCCATTGAAGCTCATCCAATTTCCCAAGCCCACTATGCAGGAACACTTTTCCAAACTTATATTATGCTTGAACAAGAGTCCGAACTGATCTTGATTGACCAACACGCAGCCCACGAAAGGGTGCGTTACGAAAAGCTTCAAAATAGAATGAACCCAAGAGGTCACTCTCCTCATCAGCCAGCCTCTCAAACTCTCCTCATGCCTGAAGTCATCCAGTTTCCCATAGAAAATCGTGAGCTACTCTCACTGAGATTGCCGTGGATTTCTTCCCTAGGGTTTGACGTTGAAATTTTTGGAGAAGATACACTGATCTTTCGCTCTGTACCTGCCGAGTGGGGAACTCAACAACTCAAGATCCGACTCAGCAATCTCTTAGATCGAATCCTCAGTGCTGAAGATTCCAGAATGTCAATGAAAACTCCAGAGCCCATTGAAACCGAATCAATTAAACCTGAATCTATTAAAATAGATGAACTCCTTTTTGAAGCTTTGGCAAGTGAAGCCTGCCACTCGGCTATCCGAGCGGGTGATCCACTAGAAAAAGAAGAAGTTCAGTCCTTAATCCATCAGCTTTTCACATGTGAGCACCCTTGGAATTGTCCTCATGGTCGCCCCACTGTTGTCAAAATTCCTAAAGGAAAACTAGAACAATGGTTCCAGAGAAAGATAGAATCCCGCTCCCCATTGGAATTCTGACAGGGCCAACTGCAACAGGAAAATCCAGCCTTGCCTTCAGACTTGCTTCTCAGAATCAAAAGATTGAGATCCTGAGTGCCGATAGCCTTTTAATTTATCGAGGAATGGACATTGGAACTGCAAAACCGACTCTTGATGAACTCCAAAAGATACCTCACCATTTGATCAATATTCTGGACCCTAATCAGATCTTCACTGCCGGAGAATTTGTCAGGCAATCCCACAAAATCTTTGAAGAAGTCCATGCTCGAGGAAACCGAGTTCTCATTGTTGGAGGAACTGGTTTTTACTTAAAAGCTCTTCTCTTTGGTCTTTGGGAAACTCCAGCTGCTGATCCTATCATTAGAAAAGATCTACAAAATTACAATAATTTAGATTTATTCAACCGATTGAAAAAAATTGATGAAGCCTCTGCCCAACGAATTGGCCTATCCGACCGGTATCGATTGATCCGAGCCCTAGAAATCTACTATCTGACGCATCAGTCTCCATCTCAACTCCAAAATCTTCAACCCACTCAACCCAATCCTCAATTTCGTTTATGGATTTTAGACCGATCAAACTCTGAGCTTCATTCGAGAATTAAAACCCGCACCGAGCAAATGCTACAAAGTGGATTAATACAAGAGTTTCGTTCACTTTTTAAAAAATTTCATGAGAGCCGAGCCTTAAATGCAGTGGGCTACGCTCAAGTCAAGGCTTACCTCTTAGGGGAAAAACCACCTGGACGAAAAGTCAAACCAGGAGAAGAGGGTCTGTCAGAAGAAATACAGCTAGCCACTCGACAACTCGTCAAACAGCAAAGGACTTGGTTTCGAGGTCAATTCCAGAACTCTTTACAAAACGCTGATTGGCTACAATGGTTTCATCTTAATGAAGACTTGAGCCTACTTGAGGAAACTTTCAAATCAGTGTACGGGTAAACACATCCTGGAGCACTCTATTATGACACAAGAAAAAGGAAGACCGATCATTATTCTTTCTGATGGAACCGGTGAAACAGCAGCTCAGATGATCAAAGCTGCTATGGTTCAGTTTGGAAATAAAAATGTCTATTTTACTCGATATAAAAATGTTCGTCATGAAGTTCAGATTGAGGCTATATGCGATGATGCTGCTAAAAACCGAGATCTTTTGATTTATACCATTGTTTCACCTCAGCTAAGAGCTTTTTTATTTAATAAAGCAAGAGAAAAATCTATTCCATGTGTTGATTTATTAGGGCCTCTTTTAATAGGTTTAGGTAATTACTTTGGATATGAGCCAACAGCTATTGCTGGACTTTTGCATGACGTCAATGAAAGCTATTTTGAGAGAATTGCAGCTATGGAATATACAATTGCTCATGATGATGGCCGTAACCTTACAGCACTGGATAAAGCTAATCTTATTATTCTTGGAATTTCAAGAACATCAAAAACTCCACTTTCGATGTACCTTTCCCATCAAGGCTGGAGAGTGGCCAATATCCCTTTAATTCATGGATTTGATATCCCTCGAGAAATTTTTGAGATTGATCAAAGAAAAATAATCGGCCTTACGATAGATACTCAAGACCTAGCTGCTATTCGCAGGAATCGTTTGGAAAAATTAGGTCAAAAACAGGGGGGAGAATATGCTAACCCTGACAAAGTAAACCAAGAAATTGAGTATGCCAACGAAATTTTTTTCCGAAATCGACGTTGGCCTGTTTTTAATGTAACTGGAAAAGCTCTCGAAGAAACCGCTTCAGAAATAATTAAGCTCATGGCCTCACGACGATTGACTCCTCCTCACACATGAATTAGCACCTAGTATATGATTCGTGGTTCAAAAGTCTGGTTTAATGGGAAAATTCTCTTAGTTGAGGATGCTCGAATTAGTTTATTTACTCATGCACTTCACTATGGAGTAGGAGCTTTTGAGGGGATTCGGGCTTACCGACAACACCAAGGAGGAGGCGCAGTCTTTAGACTGCAAGAACACCTCACGCGACTTTTTGAAAGTTGTAAAATTTTAAACTTAAACATTCCATATACTCTCAAAGAACTGACCCAAGCCACTTTAGCCATCTGTCAAGCAAACCAGTTTGAAGAATGCTACATTCGACCTATCGTATTTACTGGAGATGGGCCTTTAGGAGTGAACCCAGGAACTGATCCAGTCTTGGATGTAGCAATCTTAAACTGGGAGTGGGGAAGTTATTTAGGAGAAAAAGCAGCCGATCAAGGAGTGAAACTTAAAATTTCAAGCTTTATTCGCCCCCATGTTAACTCGAACATGACAAAAGGAAAAATTACAGGTCAATATGTCAATAGTGTCATGGCTAAGCGGGAGGCTGTTGCTGCAGGATTTGATGAAGCCTTACTTTTAGATACTGAAGGGTATTTAACGGAAGGAAGTGGTGAAAATCTTTTTATTGTGAAAGATGGAGTAGTAAAAACAACACCCTTAAACTCTATCTTAAATGGAATCACTAGAAAGACAGTGATTGAATACTTAACCCAAAACCAATTTAAAGTTCAAGAAATTCGCTTTACTCGCGATGAGCTTTGGTGTGCAGATGAAGCATTCTTGACAGGTACCGCAGCAGAAATTACTCCGATTCAAGAAATAGACTACCGACAGATTGGAAACCCAACTCACTTAGGAAAACCAGGACCGATTACTTCTCAGATTCAAAAAGACTTTCAAGCCATCGTTCATGGAAAAATACCTCAGTACGCTAAAACCTGGCTTACACCGTTGGCATAGAAATCAATCGATTCAAATAAGACCGAACTTCATCTGGACTTACAGTTGCTGTACCTCTTTTACCGACTTCAACCCCAGCTGCAATGTTTCCTAGAATGGAGGCTTCCTCGAGAGAAGCTCCAGAAACGAGCGAAAGAACTAAAACAGAAATGACAGTATCTCCTGCTCCAGACACATCATAAACTTGACGAGCATAAGTGGGTATCAGTTTCATTGTCAAATTCTCGTAGCATTGATTTTTGGAATTTTCATAACTAAAGAGGGCCATCCCCTCTTTTCCCCGTGTGATTACAACGAATTGCGCCTCAGCTGATTTTAAAATGAAAAACCCTGCTCTTCTGAGAGAGTCTTCATCCCGAATAAATATTTGAGACAAATGTTCTGCTTCTTTCGTATTCGGAGTCAAAATAGAAGCTCCATGATAATATTCAAGAGGTGTACTGAGATTAGGGTCTACGGCCACAATCTTCCCTTTTTTCTTAAAGAGAGTTAAAATGGATTGAATCAAGGTCCCCGTTAGAGTTCCTTTAGAATAATCTTCCAAAATCACTCCATCCACTTGATCACAAATTTCATTTATTTTATTCAAAACTTGAGCTTCAATTTTTAAATCAACCTGATGAAGACTTTCATAATCTATACGCAATAACTGCTGCTGCTCACTTACAACTCTTTCTTTTAGAATAGTCCGTCGAGAAGGATCAGGAACTAAATAAGAACTTTCAATCCCAGTAGATATAAGTAAATTCTTAAAAATTTCAGCATTTTGATCTTGACCAATCACACCCATGAGCAACGGGACTCCGTTAAGAACACAAATATTATCTGCTACATTTGCAGCTAAGCCTAATTTTAATTTTTCTTCCTCGACTAAGACTACCGGCACAGGAGCCTCAGGAGAAATCCTCTCGACTGACCCGATTGTATATCGATCTAAGCCCACATCTCCGACTACGAGGATTTTCTTACCCCTCATTTGCTCTAAAATTTTTTCCAAGCGAGACTGATCCCAACTGGATGGCTTCATGACTTCCATAAAATAGTATCACCCTTGCCTTGTGTTATGTAAGAAAGCTGTTTTTCAATGGATCTAATCGCCTGCTTGACTGTTAAACTCTTCATACAAGGAAAGTAATTACAAAGGCTCCCTAAACATTGAAAATCTTGCCCACAATAATTTTCTGGAACCAAAACACTTGCACGTGTCTCATCTGCAAGATACGGCCCCCAACGAACAGCACTCTGTACCCGAATAGGAGGATAAAAAGAAACCACTCGCCTATTCAAAGCTACAGCAAGATGAAGAGGACCCGTACTAGGAGCTACCACCACGTCTGAAAATTCACAAAGACCTGCTAAAAAATCAATAGCTTGCCCTTTTTCATTTTTAAAACAAAAAATTCTTTGTTTTAAAGAACCTAAGTTTTCTAATATACGTTCTAAAAGAACGACTTCTGCAACTCCACCAGTGATTAAGACTTGGTGACCCAGCTGTAATAAAGATCGAATCAATTCACAATAATGAGATTCAGGCCAGTTCAAAGCCGAACCACCCATCCCAGGATGAACCATCACCAGCTTTTTTTTTGGATCCCAACCTTGATGACCTAACCATAGTTTTGCTTCAGTACGAGCTTGATCAGAAACAAAAACTCGAGTTGGAATATTTCGACTATCTATCCGAATGCCGATTTTTCTGAGAAGTTGTAAATTATAGTCTGTTTCATGCATTTCAACCTGAGATCGACGCTGCCTCAATCCTCGATTATAAAATAAAAAAGAATGAATCTTGCTCAAAGGCCCTACCCTGTAGCGAACCCCGGCAAAAAATAAAGCAACCGCTATTTTCCAGTGAGTGGCTAAAACAAGAGCGATCCGAAACTGACCTGCTCGAATGTCAGAATAAAGCCTAAAAAATCCTTTCACTCCAGAATGTAAACCCTCAGGATCAAAAACCAGACAATCGTCTACTGAGGGTAACCCCTTCAAAAGAGGCGCTACATTTTCTTTCACTAAACACACCAAATAAGCGTTAGAATAAAACTGTTTAATCACCTCACACACAGGCGTGGATAAGATCACATCTCCCAAACGATCCGGTCGAACAACAAGTATTCGTAAATGTTGATTTTTACCTTGTAAAGCTATTGATTCAGACATTTTTCTCCAATCCTAGCTTTTCTCTCGCAATTGCTTCCATCCATTGAACAACATCTTCTAACTTCATCGAACTCGTATCAACCTCAATCGCATCGACTGCTTTTTTTAAGGGGGCCACTGCCCGAGTCGAATCTCCATGATCCCGATCCCGAATTTGATCTTTAACTTCTTCAAACGATGGCACATCAACACCGATTGCTTCGAGTTCAATCAGTCTCCGTTTAGCACGCTCCTCTAGACTCGCTGATAAATAAAATTTAAGGTCTGCATCAGGAAAAATAATAGTACCAATATCACGGCCCTCTAAAATGGCGTTCCCAGAACACCCTAAGCGCCTTTGTAAACCGATCAAAGCTGCCCGAACCTTTGAAAACGCAGAAATTCTCGATGCAGCTAAACTCACTTGGGATGTCCGAATCAACTCGGTTAAATCACGACCATTAGCCATCATTCGATTCACTGGATTTTTCCCTGGAATGCGACGGAAGTCTAAATGCACTCCACGAGCAATAGTAGCCGCTATTTCTTCTTCCAATTCAGCTTCTTTTTCTAAGTTAAGAAAGGCAACAGCTCGATAAAGGGCACCCGTATCCACATGAATAAACCCTAAAACATCGGCTAGCCGATGAGTTACAGAACTCTTTCCGGTACCCGCAGGACCATCAATCGCAATAACAAGGCCCTGTTTCGGGATACCCATGATTTCCTCATCTTTCATCATTTTTTCCTCAAGCTTTTTCCTCCTCCCCTTCTTACCTTTAAGAATGTCCACAGGAAACTGATTTTCTACGAAAGGTTATGTGGGATATCTATACCTAGATTCCAATTTTTCTCGAAGAAAATTTAAATTTTATCTTTGAGGCTTTATAGAAACGAAAGCTAGGCATATTCCGTCGAATGGCTTGAAAATAGGCTTTTGTCCCTTGAGGCTGAAACGACTTTCGAGATAATAAGGTATCCATTCGACCTGGACCTAAATTATAGGCAGCCAATACATAGGGTGAAACACTTTGATAGTGATCCCTGAGCCAAGCTAAATAAGCCATACCAATAGCAATGTTTGCAAATGGATCCATCAGGAGAGCAGGTGTAGAAAAATCTTGACTCCCATTTCTGAACTCCAAACTTTCGAATCCTGAAAAGTTCAGTTCCAGATCTTCAATCACAAACCCTGCTGTCGCAGGCATGACTTGCATCAATCCCACCGCCCCAACTGAAGAAACAGCTCTGAGCTGGAAGTGACTCTCGACCTCAATTAAAGATAAAATCAATGCAGGATCAAAACGATACTGCTCACATAACGTCATCAAATGTTGCGCTAATCTTGGAACCTGTGAGCTTGGGAAATAATCGAGTTTATCATTTAAAATTCCAATCACTTCGTGCTTAGATATTAAACGATAGACTCCAAAATCAGTTGACTTACGTAAAGTCATACTAAAATCATCTATTGGATCTGCCACAGTTAATGTAGCTGACACCATCCACAAGGACAGTAGAACACACCCCAACGCCCAAGTGGCAATTAAACGAATATATTTGATCATTAGCAAAAATGGATAATACTTCACCTCCTGTGTAATTAAAAGTCTAGATTAGAGTCTAATGAAAGAATCATCTGATAAGCATCCTCGCCATTGCTGTAAAATCCCTTCCGAACGCAAAAAATGACAAACCGAAGACTTTGATACAACTGAATTGCTGGAAAATTTGATTTTCTCACTTCTAAGACAACTTTTTTAATCCCTTTTTGACTTGCAAGTTGAATACACTTTCGAATCATCAAGCTTGCAAAGCCTGCCCTACGAAATGATTCCCCAACTACAAGATTCAAGATTTGACATTCGTCAAACATCACCCATGCCACTAAAAATCCAGCTAAAATTGAATCCGACTCATCGTCAGTTAAAACAAAAAAATAGCTATAAGGTTTAGAGAATTCTGCTAAAAAATTCTCCTCACTCCAGGGTCTCACTTGACTTTGAATTTCAATTTTCAGTATTTCTGAAATATCATCTAAAGTAGCAGGTCTTAGACTAAAGTCACGATTATCTTTCATGGTCATCATTTAATAAATCCTTATTTATTGAAAAAGTCCCTGACAAGAAAAAGGGGAAGAAATCTTAGGGTTTTCTCCTTTAATCTGACTCAACTGGATCTTTTCTTTGCTCAAGACTTGATATTCTACATGCCTGTTATTTCCTGATTTTGGAAGAGAGAGAATTGCATCAGCCTCGGGTGTAAAAGAGTGAGTCAAACGTATTTCTCGATTCAATCCCCCTTCCCAAGATTGACCTACCTTTTCCCAGAATAAATGAACAGGCAAAGAATGCAAAACAGAAGGCTCTAAAGGGAGAGGGATCATACCCATTCGTCCTACCTTTTGATATTTTTGTTCTGGTATCGTATGCCAATAGTAGACTTGAGTCTGTTGGCCAGGAAGCTGACAAAATACCGAGTTTTGAGAAGGAATCGCCCACCAATCTAAAATAAGCCGCTCCTCAGGCAAAAATCTAAGACGAATCCAAGAATCTCCCTGAATCTCAAAAGATTCCACCTGAGAAACTTTTTCTTCACTCAATCTTTGATGAGTTACCCTGAGTTCTTTGACCTCAAGTTCTCCGCTTGAATGAAAATACTGAATCGTTGGACCTAATGGAGGAGCATGGTCTTGCTGAGTGTAAGAAGGAAGACTCAGAAATGTTTTGACTGAAAAAACAGTCACTTTTGAAATTTTCCTCACCCAAATTGCAAACTCTCGAGGTAAAGGATTGACCATCTCTTCTCGATGAACCATCCGACGATAGGTAGGCTCGTTAGAGTCTACCACTTTAAGTGGTTCAACTGAAGTTAAAGGGAGACCCCCAGTGGCTTGGAACTGAATCGTCATTCGCCGAGAAAGGCCCTGTTCAGGAACTAGATCTAAGATTAAATACTGTGTGTCCACTGGACTAACTTCATGGGCTTGATAACGATCTCTATTTTTATAGAGTTCAGAAAGTGGCACAAACCATCGAGACTGCTCCCCATCATGCCAGGCTGGGAGTGCTCGAAGACTTCCCCATTCTTCATGCTTTGCACCTCGAACTCGATGTGAATAAACAACAGACTGAAGAGGGACGCCTAAAGCATGATCTGGCCAAACAAAAAAGAGCTCTTTTCGATGATCAGGATGTGGAGAATTCGGGTCAGGAAGATAAAGAAGAGTCTGAATTAAAATATCTTCACCCTCCCCCGTCATTTCATCTAAAAAAGATCGCTCATTTAAATTTGTTTTTTCATCAGGCCAATCTGGACGTTTTCCGTCCTGAGACTCAGCAATCATTCTTAATCCTAGAAGATCTAGAGGTTGAAAATCCGTTCTATCTGAATCTAAAAAATCAGAGTCTAAATCTGAACCTTTCGGGTCTCGCTCAAGGTCAGTCTTTCTATGAGAGTCAGGAGAACCGGGATCCTTTTTTTTATGAGTTTGAATCTCCCCACATCCAAATCCTAAAGTAACTCCAATCAATATTAATAAAATAAATCTTTTTCTGAGTAAAAAAAAAGTCATATCAACCCTCAATTTAGGATTTTTTATAATTTAAAACTAGAGTCTAATCGGAATCTAATTTCGACTAAGATCTTCGATTGATTCGAAAGAAGCAAATCCAGGAATACAACTTGAGTTTCAGCTTCATGGCTAAGTCGATTTGGAGATAGAACAAAAAATTGACTTAAAGCCATCAGCTTTGATATTGAGACAAACCAAAATCGATTTTTCTGATCAAATTCGGCAGGAACTTGAACTAAAATTTCACTACAAGAGTGATGAGCATCAATTACTCGTCGACTAACCGAAGCTTGCAAAATCTTTGAATCTTTAAAATGTTCATGAAAATTTTCAGGCCAGATAAAAAATAAATCTCTTGTTTTTTGAACTAACCTTGTTAAAGGTTCTTTGAATGAAAGCTGATAAGTGTTTAAATAAATTCGGCTGATCATTTTAAAATCCAGTCTAGCTTTTGGAGAGAAATCAGGTCTACGACTTGTCTTTAAATTTATCTGTGAATCTGTCCTTGAATCAGAACGATGATCAACCTCAGATACAACATTAAGGTCAAACCGAGGAATATCTTCAAACTGAGAACCCAACGAAAAACCAGACTGAGTTTCTTTCGAAAGGACAGGGCTTGCTTGAGGTTCCGGAATAGCCCGAACTCGACCGCAGGATAGACTGCTCAAGATCAATCCAAGTTCTCCAACTATCAACATCCAATTTTGCATTTCAGCTTCTCCTTGATCAGAGAAGACTCAAAGCAAATGTTAGACCAATGGTACAAAGCTTTGAATTTTAATTTATTCTTTAATGTTATCAATGACTTAACGATATCTTCGAAAACAATCTAATCCTAAGTAAGGAACTAATCTATTCATAATTGAAACAAAAGTGATTCACATATGAACTAACTTAACCGTGTTTTCTATTGGATCCATTCCTAAAAAATTTGCCCAAATTTCTATTATCAGAGATAATAAGCCAAGAATTTGAATAAAAATAATTTTCAAACGCTAGGATTAAGATTTGGCATCTACCTCTAAACATCAAAAAAATTTTCGAACAATCTATGACGGACTTTATGGTTTCATCCCAATCACAGAGTGGGAAGAAAAAATTATCAACTCCCCTTTTTTTCAAAGACTTCGATGGATTAAGCAATTAGGATTTGCGAATTATATTTTCCCTGGTGCTGAGCATAATCGCTTTGCCCATGTCATTGGAGTCATGCACTCTATGGATCAAATGATCCACGCCCTAGGATTAGCCGCTCCAAATCATGAGCTGTTTGATCCTCAAGTTAAAAATCCTCAAGCTATGCTACATAAAAGCCTAAGAATTGCTGCTCTTTTACATGACATTGGAACTTTTCCTTTTAGCCATGCGATTGAATACGCTTACCTTCGCCACGGGAATGACCAGCGCCGTTCTGCACACAGTTCAAAAGATTTACCAAATTCTCATGAGCATTTAGGCTCCTACATCATAAAAAACACAAATTATGAAGGAGGATTAACTCGAATTCTAGAACATTATGATTTTGATGTTCAAATGATTTCAAAAATTATAAAAGGAGATTCTCCACAACTCATTGCTAATCAGTTAATGCATTCAGACCTAGATGCTGACCGTATGGATTATCTCATTCGAGATTCTTATTACACTGGTATCAAATATGGTCAATTTGACCGAGAGTATATTATATCCAATTTAATTACTTATGACGCAGGGCAATCACAATTAGCAGTTGGAATTCGTGAAAATGCGATTCATGCAGTCGAGGACTTTTTAATCGCACGATTTTCATGGTACAGTCAAATTATTAAAAATCCTGGATCTGCTAAATTTGATATTATAGCTTCACACATTGCTAAAGCCTTTTTAGAAGCAGATCTCATCCATCAATTTCATGATCTTTTAGAAATGATTAGAAAAAGAGATGAACGCTTCTTTTGGTGGAATGACATTTATTTTATGAGTCGATGCCAGGAGGTTCGACACCAGAATCTCATCAAAAATCCAAAAATTTCTGAACTCACTGAAATGCTTTTGTACCGTCACCCTCCAAAAACAGTTCATCATCCTCTCTTTGCTCATCGAATTCTCTCAATGGATATCCATGAACAACAAAAGAAAAAACTTATCCTAAAAATTCGAAAATTAATCGATGAATTTCAAGAGGTCCTAAAAAAGAACGGGACTGGTCAAGAATGGCTATTTGCGGATATTCCTGAAAAAGATGTTGTATTTACTCGAGGATTAGGTCAAATCGTGAAAAAACGGTTATCGGATAATCTCTACCAAGAGCGAGATCCCATCAAAGTAGTATCAAGAACAGGAATCCCTTCTCTCCTTGTGGAACGAGACAATACATTGATGAAGCATCTTTCAGGTTTTATCAATTTCGTCCCCAATGTTTACGCCAATGAATCAGCTTTTGAATTACTCAGATCCAAAAAATTGATTGAGTAGGGTTCACCTGACCTATAAAATAATTGAAATTTGTTATTTTTTATTGATTTTTAATAATAAATTAATATTTATACAACAATGAAAATTTTTTATTCATTCCTTTGTTTATTATTAATTTTTTTATTTTTAAATTTATTTGCTTATTTACTCCAATCAAGCATTGCCCAATCAGGAATAACCCAGGTAGGCATCAGCGATTTTCCTGATGAGATCATAAAAAATACAGTTGGATTCCTAGATCAAAAATCTTGGGTAACTCTTTTAAAAGTCAATCAAAGATTCCATACATTAACTCATCAAGGGGTCAAAGTTCTTAAAATCAGAGGTCATTCTGCAAGTGAGATTATATCCAAGTTATCTGCTTTTTTATTCAAAGGCAGATCTGAAGATCAAGTTCATACAGCTCTTGAAGCATTTGATTTGTCTGGCTTAGACATGACAGCTGAAATCTTACAAGATTTAGTCAAGTTTATTCAGGTTCACGTTCCAAATATAAAATCACTAGATCTAAGCGGGAACAGTATTGGAGCTACAGGAGCGACTTATCTTGCAACACTCTCTCAGCTAAAATCGCTCAATCTATGTGGCAACAACATTGGAGCAGATGGGGTTGTTCATCTTGCAAGACTGACTCAGTTAGAAATTCTGAATCTGGCTTGCAACAATATCGAAGCAGATGGGGTCGCTCATCTTGCAACACTCTCTCAGCTAAAATCGCTCAATCTATGTGGCAACAACATTGGAGCAGATGGGGTTGTTCATCTTGCAACACTCTCTCAGTTAAAAAAGCTGAATCTAGCTTGCAATAATATCCCTGCAACTTCAGCCGCATATCTAGCAAGACTCACTCAGTTAACATGCCTCAATCTGTATAGAAACAATATTGGATCAGATGGGGCTGTTCATATTGCAACACTCTCTCAGTTAAAATCGCTGAATCTGTCTTGCAACAATATTAGCTCAGTCGAATCCACTCATCTTAAAGAACTCACCCGATTAGAAATGCTAGATCTGAGCAGGAATAATATCCATGATGCAGAGATTGATGCTCTCAGTCAAATTTTTGAAGACTATGTGACTATTTTTTATTGATTTCTAATCAATAAGTTAATACTCCTCGGTCCATGAAAAATTTCCATTCATTATTTTGTTTTTTTTTAATTTTTTTCTTTTTAAGTGGATTGCCTGTTTTATCCCAGGCAGGCATTCATGATGACCCCCCTAAGGTTATAAAAAAGACAACTGAGTTTTTAGATCAAGGACCTTGGCCAACTCTTTTTCAAATAAATCAAAAATTCGATGAATTCACCTTTCTGGATATGAAAGAACTTGAAACAAAAAAGCCTTCTGCAAGTGAGATTATAGTGCAATTATCTGATCTTTTATCAAAAGATGAATCTGAGTCCCAAGTGCAAACAGCTATTGAAGCACTCAACTTATCTGAATTAGGCATAACAGCTGAAGTTTTAAAAGATTTAGTAGAGTTTATTCAGGCACATTTTCCAAATATAAAAGAGCTGAATCTGTCTTTTAACAACATCGGAGCAGCTGGGATCGATCATCTAGCAAAACTCTCTCAATTAGAAAAGCTGGAACTAGCTGGGAACCAAATCGGAGAAGCTGAGGCTGCTCATCTAGCAAAACTCACTCAGTTAAAATCACTCAATTTGTATGGGAACCAAATCGGAGAAGCTGGGGCTGCTCATCTAGCAAAACTCACTCAGTTAAAATCGCTGGAGCTTTTTAACAATGAAATCGGAGAAGCTGGGGTCGCTCATCTTAAAACACTCTCTCAACTAGAAAAGCTGCATCTGTCTTTCAACAAAATCAAAACAGCTGGGGTTGCCCATCTTACAGCACTCTCTCAGTTAAAATCGCTGGAGCTGTCTTTCAACGAAATCGGAGAAGCTGGGGTCGTTCATCTTAAAACACTTTCTCAACTAGAAATGCTAGATCTAAGTGGAAACAAAATCGACGACATACCGATCTATACTTTAAGAGAAGCACTTGGGAAATCTGTTATTATTATTTACTAACTATTCAAAATAGTATTTATAGTTAAAAACTTTATAAGTTATAAATTTAGTTTTTTGCGAAGTTTATTTAAAGAATCTAAATGCTTAACCTTATCCATTTTACGGATATTGAGCAATTTCCATTGAATTGCTGGTAAATCTTCTACACCTGGGATCTCAAGAAGACTCCAACGCGGGTTTCCTTCTTTCAAAGAAAATAGAAATTTTCTCTCTTCCAAAGTTAACTCTGATTGAATCTTGTGAATGCATATCTCGCGAGTTAAAATAAGGTCTTCATAAGTAATGTCTCTATCGGTGATTCCGATAAATTCTTTTTGAAACAAATCAAAAATATTTTTACGTTTAGGGTCTATTAGCTCATGAATAGGTCTATGATGACAAGCTAAATAAATAACAAATGCTTTCCTAATTTTATCAGTAATTCCTTCATTCTCAAGAAGAATTTTAACATCAAAAAGATCTCTTGGGTGCTGACGATCCATGGCTGCACATAATTTCCCCGCATAAAGATCAGCAAGCTGTACAACCTGCATGGACGCTGAGGTTTCAAAAGCACTCTCAACAATCTGTGAAGCCTGACACTTAAGTGGAGCATAGACAGTGCCACGAATCACCTCATTAGGCTCAATCCTGATTTGATTTACCCCATCCGTAATAAATATTTTTATAATTCTATTATTCCATGGACAGCTCTCATGAATATGTAATCCTATCTTTTTAGCTGAAGACGCGATACGCTGAAGGGCTTGACTCATTTTCATTAATGAAATTTCTCGCTCCTCAATAGGAAGGTAAGTCAGGTCAATATCTTTAGGGAATCGCGGCATGTCCCTGTAAAAAAAATTAATCGCAGCTCCCCCCTTCAGTGCAAAGCAGGATTCTTCAGCTAAATAGGGAATCATTCGAAGCATTAATTTAGATTGTTTAAAATAATGATATGATGCACCTCCCTGTAAACCGCCGCCGACTACATCAGTAGCCATCCAGGAGAAAATGATCTGTACAATGAATATAACTTTCATATAAGATATAAAATTGGACTTTGAGACAAAAAATTTGTCTCAAACACTCTAAACAGGAGTACTCCTACTCTAACCTACAAAACTCATCAATCCCAAAATACCGTTCAGCTCGGTAGCTAGCTGCTTCCATCAAATGAACGTTGTCTATCTCCAAAAAACCATCCCAAGCTGCTAAACTCATCGCTAATCGAAGAGTTTTATGCCTCGCTCTTAAGGAGCTCAACGAAAGATAGGACAAACTTTCTCTCAACAAAGGATGATCTTGCAAAACTGCTTCTAACTGCTCACCGGAAAGTACTCCTGGCAAAACACCCCAGCTTTTTCTTAACTGAGTTTGCACTTCTTGGACCTTTCCCTTCAGAAACTTCCACCGCTCAAAAGCACTTAAAGATAAAGACGGAACTTCGGATGGCAGAGTGACAAAAGCGATTAAATCGAGTCGATCCAAAAAAGGACCAGAAAGACGGGACAAATAAGATCGTCTTGCTAAATCAGTGCATTGGCATCTCAAAAAAGAAGGCTTTACCCCCAGACTTTTTTTCCTATCTTCTTCCTTCCATGCGCCTCCAAAACTAGAAATTTGTGGAGACCATCCCCCACAAGGACAGAGATTTCCTGTTGCTGCTAATAAAAATTGAGCAGGAAATTCAATCACCCCTTGAGTTCGAGTCACCGTCACCTTACCCCTTTCCAAAGGCTCACGGAGAACTTCTCGACTATCTCTGGACCACTCAAGAATTTCATCTGCTACAAGCATTCCCCCATGAGCTAAAGAACACTCTCCGGGTCGAATCAATGAATGAGAAAAACCACCTGTCAAAGCTGCAGGCCTTACGGTTGAACCTACACGCCGAACCCACTCAGCACTGAATTTGCTCTCAAAGTTTAGGGAAGAAGACTTCCTATGAGAAAACTGATGAATTCCGGTCAGTTCGGCAATTAAATGGTGTTTCAACCAATCTTGCGGTTCAGGCTCAGATTGAAGAGCCATGAGCCACTCAATGGCATGGGTTTTACCAGTTCCACGGGGCCCAAGCAAAAGCAAGTGATGGTGACCAGCCACTGCAACCCCTAATATCCTTTCCATCACTCCAGAGAGTGGCATGAGTCCCAAATTTTTTATTTGAATTTCTTCTGCAAGTAACTCTTTATTTCTTAACTCAGTTTTTTCTGACTCTACTTTAAAGTCATCTCCCCCTTTAAAATCGTGGAGATCCATCTTCAAATGCTCAAACCCAGATCCTGCTTTTACTTTTAAGCTTGATAAAATTTTCCAAGCTTCTATCAAAGTCGATACCGGAACTAAAGACGGGGGAGAATGAGAAAACTCACCTTTTTTCATCATCCAAGTTTTTGCAAGTTTCGCTAAATCTAGCTCATCTTGAGAAAGAAATAAAGTGTCCAAACCTCCTTTCCAAGCGGCATATACAGCTCGAACTGTCTGTCCTGCTGCTTTCACTGTTCCATCTAATCCTAACTCACCCCAAGCCCCCAGATGTCTGTCCGATGGATGGCCCAAAGTGAGAATTGCTAAGCTCATTGCTAAATCTAACCCCGTACCTCGCTTTCGAACAGAAGCCGGAGACAAATTCAAAACAATCCTCTTCTTAGGAAATTTCAAACCACTGGCTTCAATGGAAGAACGAATTCTCTCCCTGGCCTCTGCCACCTCAGGACTTGGCAATCCAATAATCTGAATACTTGGAATTTGAAAAAAAGTTGCAACTTCAATCTCTTGAAGTAATGGATCAGGAAAACTATTCAATGGAGCATAAATTCGCATACCCAAAAAAGATTGCAGAATTTATGCCATTCAAAAAATGAATTTCTTTAAAAATTCAGTCAAAAAGAAATTGATTCAGGAGCGAAATCCAAACAAACAGGACTCAATCTGGACTTCCTAATCCGTCTCTACTAATGAATCAGCAGTTCTAAAGCTGCACGAACAAACTTCTTTCGTGAGACTGCTGAAGCATTTTGATACTTCTGTATCACTTCTTGCAGCTGAATATCTTTCGAAGCAAAAGCTACAGCAGATGCAGCACCTGCAATACTTTCAAGTACCGCAGGCTTAGCAATTTTTTTACTGCCCTTTGAATTTGTAATAAAGCTCTTGAAGTCAGACCGAATGGCTAGATTAGCCACTTGTAAGTCTTCTAAAGGAATCTTTAAAACACTAGCTAAATGAGTTGCTTTTTCCCAAGGCAACGGTGCACGGCCATGTTCAATGTTTGAAATAAACTGCACCGAACATTGACAAGCTTTAGCTATTTCAGAAAGACCTAGACCTTTGTCTAAGCGATATTTACGAATTAAATCCCCAAGGGGACCGAAGGAACGACTGTCGCGAGAGCGACCTTTTGGACGACCACGTTTCATATTGACTTAATCAACTAACCTACTTGGAATGCTTTCACAAGATGAAAAATGCATTTTTCTACTTTTATTAAAAAAACATCTGGCCACAAATTCACCTACCCACCTAAGAGAAGAGTTCTATCCATTCCCATTCTTTTTTAGTCGTGTAATAAGATCGTCTTTTGCTTGATTAATGGCTTCAGCAATCTTTTGAGCGTCTTTCCACTCTGAGCTTCCTGGAGGACCGACTCGGTCTGGATGATAGCGTTTCATGAGCTTACGATAAGCCTTCTGAATCTCTGCTCCATTTGCTCCTGATGAAACACCTAAAACTTCATGGGGTGCTCCACCCAGCCGAATTCCTTCAAGAAGGAGAGAACCACGAGTCATTTTAGCTGAACCTAAATCAGCTGACCGATTCGCCTGAGACTCCGATTGAACCCGAATATCACTTAAGTCTGCTTCTCGAACTTTGAAATTTGATTCTGGACCCCTAAGCTGCTTCCATCCGATGAAAAGTAAAAATAATAAGACTAGGCTAAACTCAGCTCCATAAAAAAAGTACTTCGGGCTTCCATGGTTTTGCAGGATTTCTATCCACTCTAGAATCATATTTCTATTATGCCTGACTTTTTCAATTTGGCATAGTTTGTGCGAAACCCAACTCAGTGCTTGGAGTTTTTACTGTCCTTGTATCTCTTGTCTCGTTTTCTGAACCCTGTACTTCCCCGATACTCGCTCATAAAACTCAAAGAGAAAACTGTTGGGCAAGATTTGATCTCAACCCCAATCACCAAATTTGTATCCATCGAACCCTTTGGTATCAATGGCTCCGGTCTAAGCAACCAGGGCCCATTTGCATCGACTCTCAAGCCAAATGGTCGATCTCAGCAGTTCCTCAAAATTCTCAACTTCATCCCATCACTAAGAAGGTTCGGCATACGCTCAAGCTTGAACACCTAAAATCACCCCCTTCTTCTTCAAGAATTTATTTTCTTCTTCAAAAAATTGAACGATGGAGGGAAAGAACATCAGGGCTTCTTACCCCTCATGACCCCTCAGGCATACTCCGAAGCTTAATTCTCCGAGAAATGACTCCTGATAGCCCTTCAAACCTTTTAAGAATTCTTGGCTTTGTTCACTTGGTCTCAACCAGCGGAATCCATCTGATTGCAATTTCTCAAGCGTGGGACACAGTTATTCGTACTCTTGCTTTTTTACTCCGTCTACCCATTCGCTATGGTCTTTGGATCAGCCGAATGAGTACTTTTCTAATCTGTTTCATAGTGTGGCTCCTCAGTGGAGCTCCAGCTGGGATGCTTCGGCCTTGGCTCATTCTTATTGTTCGAGGACTCTCCCAGTATTTTGGATTTCGCTGGTCCAAAGGGGCTCCTCTCTTTCTAGCTCTCTTTTTTGATCTGGCTGCAGCTACGTTTCGAAGATGGCAAGG
>CAIZRG010000026.1 GCA_903935335.1 Oligoflexia bacterium | reverse complement strand
TAAAAATATTGAATCATGTTAGGTAGTTCATCCAAGATGAGGACACCGAGATGAAATATCAAGAGTTGGAAAATCCATGGCAAGAACTTGGAGAATTTTTAGACCCCTTTAAAGATCTATATAATAAGGACACCCATAAATTCAATTTTTTAAAAATTCCACAGAATTTTTGATCACTTATAAATTCGAAATTTCTACTATATTAAAACATCTCTGACAAGGGGTTTAAAAATTAGAATTAATTTATACTTTTAACACATTCCACGACCAATTCGAAATTCCTGATTTCAAATTAGAATTTTAGCACTCCAGCTAATTGCAACCCATGATAAGTTGCTACATTAGAAGAATAGTCTTGATCAATCTGCAGAGAGTAATCCAATTTTAATCGGATACCCTTAGCGATATAGTATTGCGGACCAACAAATACGAGAACCTGTGATTTTAATATGCTTTGAGTGCTTGAACCTTTTGAATCCGTTAATGCTTGATTTGTAATGTACTCACCTCTGGCGCCAAAACTACCTAGTTCGCTGAAATTATAAAGTATTTGAAGTAGAAGTCCCAATCCACGATTTGCCGACCCCGATACAGGATCAATGATATCAGTACGGTAGTTGTATGAGACTTCGCCATCGATTGACACTTTTCCAAAAGTAACTCCTGTCACTAAGTCGAGATAATAATTGAACGCCTGAGTTGTAAAATCTTGATTGAACATGAATCCAGGCGCGAATCGAAATGAGGGAGAAAATTTGACTAGCTGCAATCCGTAATGAAGGCTTTTTCCAAGTAAGACCCCTCGATCATTCGGATTAGCAATGTAGAGATTTAGCCCTAATTCTGAATCAAAATCATACCCGAGCAGCAGGCCAGTATGGACAAATGGATCAGTAAAATTATAAACACTTCCTTCTCGCGTGAATGTAATATCAACTGTATCATTTCCTTCAAAGCCATAGGTTGTATCAAACTGTCCTATTTTCCACCTGAAGCCATTGCTGTATTTTTGTCCTAAATAAGCCTGAGCGCGAATAAACCCAAATTCAAAATTAGAATTCCCTTGTGAGTACATTCGAAATGGTAAGTCCAATTTAAAATCCAACCCAGGAAGCTCTGACGAAAAATAGAGAGCTCCATCGTTTAATAAAAACCCTCGAGCAAGTCCGACGTTGCTATTAGCTTGGTACTGTGAATCAATAAATCCAGTAACCTTAACTGGAAATTCTTTATCCTTAGTCGCTGACTGATCAATAGGAGTATCTTTTATCTGTTGATTTGTAAGGATAGAAAATGTGCTTTGTGATGTGGTTTCATTGGGTCTAATTGCAGCTGGAGCACGTGTTGCAGGGGATGAAGATGAGGATATTTGTCTGGAGGACAATTTACTAGTGAACTTTAGATGCATCTGAGAGAGTTTAACCTTGCGAACATCTTCAACTTCCCAGGCAGTTTCCCAAGCACCGCGATTTTTTCTTAATTTTACAACGTATTCGGATTTATTTCCATGGACAATGACTTCGCTCTTTTTTTTCTTGCATCGAATTTCGGGAGCTCCAATTACCTCTTCTCCACAGGCGGAGAGATTCGCTGAAATTTGAAGATCTTTACAGTACTCTGTGGGAGAAATTTCTAATTTGATGCAATCCCCTGCCTGCGCTGATGACACACTTAGAATGAAAATTAAAAGTACTATTTGAAATGCAAAACTACTGGAATTTTTCCTGTTCCTTCGAATTGATCCTGAAGCCTTCATTTTATCTCTCGTCTTCTCTCTTGTCTTGAAAAAGACTCACCACAATTATTGTGAATTAGCGAACAAAGATTCTAATTTATATAAAAATTATACTTCTTTAACTAATTCTAAATTGATTATAAATACTTGTAAAGAATCAACCGATGAGTTTTAAAAGCAGGTATTTCAATTGGATAACTTTGAGCAAGAACTAAAAATGTGTTTCCTTGATGAAGTTGGTCAGCTATTGTCCGATGTTGAACAATGCTTTCTTTTACTCGAAAGCAACCCTCAAGATGTCACTACTTTAGAAAAACTCTTTAGACTGGCTCACAATATCAAAGGAAGTTCGAAGGCTGTGGGCTTTGACACATTGGGTGCATTTACCCATGAACTTGAATCTCTCCTGCTCAAATGCAGGCGTGGACAAATTGCTATTACTCAAAGTACTATTTCGCTTCTTTTAAAATGTAATGACCATATCAAAAACTTTATCAATCGCCTCAAAGAAGATCCATTGGCTATAGTAAACAGCGATGAATTAATTAATGAGATCCACAATTTTAAACCGGACGATACAATGCCGCACGAAAATTCGTCACCTCTGCCGTCTGCCGAAAAAAAATCTATTTCAATAGATGAAGTAGATCTTATCAAGACAACTTTTACCGAGGATCCGACGTCTACAACTCAAACAGATGTAAACACAAAAGATGAGTTTGTATCTGAGACTATAACAAACCCTATTGGAGAAAAAAATCTCTCTACGACAATAGCGGCCTCTCCCAAAAATAGCTCATCACAACCTCAAGCGGCTGAGGAGAGTATTAGAGTGAGTCTATCACGATTAGAGAAACTCCTTAATTTCGTAGGTGAACTAGTGATTTTCCAAACAGTCTTGAAGGAACAAGCCTATAGCGACAATCCCCAAGTTCTTCGTAAAACGATACATCAACTGGGAAAAGTTACAAAAGAGGTTCAAGACCTCTCTATGAGTTTAAGAATGGTACCGCTTAAACAAACTTTTCAAAAAATGCAAAGGATTGTACGCGATACCTCCTCACTCCTTGGGAAAAAAGTACAGCTTAAACTTCAAGGAGAAGAAACTGAAGTTGATAAAACTGTATTAGAAGCACTTGGAGATCCACTTGTTCACCTCATCCGCAATGCTGTTGATCATGGAATTGAAGACCCAAATGAACGCATTGCCAAAGGAAAACCAGAATCAGGTCAAGTTACTCTACGAGCTTTTCATGAAGGAGGAAAGCTTGTCATTGAAGTGAAAGATAACGGTGGGGGCATTTCGACCGAAAAACTACGTCGAAAAGCTGTCGAAAATGGAATATTAAAGCCAGAACAAATTATCTCAGATAGAGAGGCTATTCAACTGATTTTTTATTCTGGATTTTCTACCAAAGCTCAAGTTACAGAGGTTTCGGGTCGAGGCGTCGGGATGGATGTTGTTAAAACTAATATTGAGCAAATGCAGGGTGAAATCCTAGTCGATACGGTTTTAAATGAAGGATCAGTCTTCAAGATTATCTTACCACTTACGCTTGCAATAATCGATGGAATGGTAGTCAGATGCGGAGAAGATCGATTTGTTATTCCCCTAGCCCATGTACATGAATCTGTTAAACCTGAGTCAAAGGACTTAAAGTTTGCAACTGGCATAGGAGAAGTCTTGCTACTTCGCGGCGAAAATCTTCCCGTGGTTTGCCTTTCTGACGCACTTGGCAAAAAGAAGGCTTCAAAAAAGCCCTTTTCAGAACAAATTGCGATCATTATTCGTACTAAAGGAAAACCTTTTGCCACTTTAGTTGACGACGTCATTGGTCAACACCAAGTGGTTATAAAAAAACTCGGATCGGAAATACAAAATCTTCGTGGTTATAGCGGCAGTGCTATTTTGGGAGATGGTAAGCCAGCATTAATTTTAGAATTAGGAGATCTGATGGCGACACCATTCAGAGCATATTCGCCCCTACAAAAAGAGCAGGTATCCACATGAGCATTCAAAATAAGATTGTATCAGAAGTTCAATCTGGCCCTATAAATACTAACGCATCGAGTCTTACACAAAGCTCTGATTCGAATAATGTTAATGACCGATATCTCTGTTTTGCCCTCGGGCGTGAAGAGTACGCAGTACCATTACTATCAGTGAAAGAAGTAATCGCACTTCCCGACATCACCTCTGTTCCGCAAACACCTCCTTACTTCTTAGGCATAATGAACCTTCGCGGTCAGGTCATTTCGGTAATCGACCTTAGAGCAAAGCTTACAATTAAACCCTTAAATTCGGCTGAAACAGCCGTCATCATTTGTGATTTAAAACCAAACTCTGTTGGTGTCGTAGTCGATTCAATCAATAGTGTCATCAACCCATCTAAGGATCAGATTTCCGAAAAACCAGAAATTCAAAGTCAAAAAAATACCGACTACATTCAAGCGGTCTATCGCGAAAAAGGTCGGCTCATACTCTTATTGGACATTTCAAAAACACTAAGTCTGGGAGACCACCAAGTGATTGCTCGCTCTACTTCTACTCAACAAAAAGGAAAGATTGTTGAGCGACAATGACAATTAAATTCACAAAAAAGATTTAATAATATTTTATATGAATCAGGAGACAGTATGAACACTTTTAAAAATCCAAAAGGAAGATCATTAAAATTCAAATTATTTATCCTTTCCATTGGAATAACATTTCTACTAGGCGTGGCCTCCATCGGTATACTAAAATACATCATCAAGACTCAAGAAAGCGCTCAACTGAATAGCTTCGAAGCTTACTCTCGAAATCTAGGAGATTCGATTAGCTCTCAGTTCTACGAGCGATATGGCGACGTTCAAGCGTTCGCTGTGAATCCAGATCTCAAATCATCAAACCGGCAAACAATTATTGATGCGCTCAATATTTACTCAGCAATGTATGGTATCTATGACTTAATTCTGGTCATAGATGCGAAAGGAAGATTGGTTGCGGTGAACAACAAATCTCCTGATGGAAAAGACATACAGGTTCAAGATTTATATAATAAAAACTACTTCGATGCACCTTGGTTTAAAGCCGTAATAAACGGGCAATTTACTGATGATAAAGACAAGGGATTCAACGGAACTTTTGTTGAAAACGTGCAAATCGACCCTCTTACAACTCAAGTATTTGGTTCAAATAGACTAGGTTCAAGTTTTAGTGCGCCAGTCAAAGATGCTAAAGGTAACGTTATAGGAGTTGTTACAAATCGAGCTGGATCACGTTGGTTTGAAGTCGCCTTTCGCGAGCTTTACGCTGGACTAAAGAAACGTGGACTCCCTCATTCAGAAGCATCCTTATTAGGAAAAGACGGCATTCTGTACTTTCAATATA
The DNA here is from genome assembly GCA_903935335.1 of Oligoflexia bacterium. Taxonomy (GTDB): domain Bacteria; phylum Bdellovibrionota; class UBA1018; order UBA1018; family UBA1018; genus CAIZRG01. The sequence goes on along the minus strand of CAIZRG010000026.1, from coordinate 36,414 downwards.
CCTCAGACCCAACATCGGAAAAACCCAGTGATCCTAAATATGACTGGAATACACTTCTAAAGTTTAACTTGGTAAATTCAAATATACAGTCTGCTCAAAATGCTGTTAATCGACAGTCGGGTTCTATCATTGAAGAACAGAAAGGCACAGGTATTTCTCAAATTGTAGGATACTCTCCGATTTTAAGCGAAAAATTCATTGAGAAACTTGGCTGGTCGGTCATGGTTCGTGATGATCAGGCAGAGGTAATGGCTGTCCTTCAACATGCCACAAATTTATTTTACACGATTTTCACAGTTATTACTGTGATTGCAGGTTGCGCTGCATATTTTCTTTCCATGAACCTTTCAAACCTTACTAACACATTATCAGCATTAGCAACGAGGCTTTCCAAAGGCTCAAGCGACGTTCTATCGGCTGCTAATACTATCTCACAATCAAGTAGTGAACTTTCTGAAGCTGCCACCGAACAGGCATCTGCAATTCAGCAAACCGCAGCTTCTATTGACGAAGTGAGTTCTATGGTAAAAAAGAGTGCTGACAATGCTTCACAATCTCAGAAGGTGTCACAAACAAGTCGTAGTGCCGCAGAACAAGGTCAGCAAGCGGTACAAGAGATGATTCAATCCATCAACGATATTAGTCAAAGCAACACTGCAATTATGAATCAAGTCGAAGATGGAAATAGACAGATTTCTGAAATAGTAAAAGTTATTTCTGAAATTGGAAATAAAACCAAAGTCATTAACGACATCGTATTTCAAACCAAACTTCTATCGTTTAATGCCTCTGTCGAAGCAGCACGAGCTGGGGAGCATGGTAAAGGATTCGCCGTTGTTGCCGAAGAAGTTGGTAATCTCGCTCAAATGAGTGGCAACGCCGCAAAAGAGATTTCATCAATGCTTGACTCTAGCATTCAAAAAGTAGAAGGCATTGTCAACAACACTAAGACTAAAGTTGAACGGCTAGTAGTTGAAAGTAAAACAAAAGTGGAAACAGGCACACAAGTGGCAAATCATTGTGCCGAGGCTTTGAATAACATTCTTTCTACTGTTAGTGAAGTCGATGGAATGGTAAGAGAAATCTCATCAGCTTCTCAAGAGCAAGCTCAAGGCGTATCTGAGATCAATAAAGCTATGAATCAACTTGATCAAGTCACGCAACAAAATACAGCAATCGCACAAAGTACGGCTAGTTCTGCAGAGCAACTGAGCGCACAAGCTAACCAACTTCGCCAAATGGTACACGACCTATTTATGGTCATTAGCGGTACCCATGAGTTTCGAAAAAATGACACGGAAGTAGCTACAACTGAACTCTCTGAACAAAAGACATCAAAAACAACTCAAGTGTTTGCAATGAGCAACGCCCGGAAAGGAAAGAACAAACCTAATACCCAATCGCGATCAATGAAACTTGTAGCTGGAGCTGAATATAGCACCTACGGTAATTCTCTTCCCTCAGAGGATGACCCTCGATTTGAGGATGTCTGATTTTATATGAGATAAATAAGCGATAAGACACTATGCGGAACCAAGCAGACCAACCTATTAGCATACTCGTCATAACGGAGCATAAAGTCTCTATTACAACCCTGTTTAACCGATTGATCAAAATTGAATGGGATAAAGTTTGATGAAAAATCTAAAAAAAGTTAAGGATATTTCGTTTGATTTTGAGGTTAATTTTTCGGAAAGTGACCAAATAGCACTAAAAAAGCTAAGCTCTCTAGCACAAGAACTTACTGGAGTACAGTTAATCGAACGCCATCAATCTATGATAGCCTCTCGGCTTATTAAACGTCTTTCACAGTTGGAACTGGATTCTTTATCTGATTATGTAGATTATTTCTATGCAAACCGAAAGAATGAATCTCCGAAGTTAGTGAGCCTGCTTACAACACATCATACTTATTTTTTCCGAGAATTTTCTCATTTTGAATTTATTCAAAATAAAGTTTTACCAACGTTGATCCCAACTATCAAAGCTCGATCAGAAAAAAAGTTAAGAATTTGGGTAGCTGCCTGTAGCCGTGGTCAAGAAGTATATAGTCTTGCGATGTTTCTTGATTTTCATCTAAAACGTCTTGAATCTAACTTACAATACGAGATTTATGCAACTGATGTAGATTCTGAGAGTGTCACTATTGCAAAGAATGGTGTTTATCTTCGCAAGGAATTGAAGGAAGTCCCACTTAATTTTATAGGAGACCATTGGGCAAAAGGTACCGGTGAAATTGAGGCTTACGTTAAGGCAAAGACGTCACTGCGCAATCATTGTAAGTTTCAAATAGGAAATTTATTGGAACTCAAGCCAGGAAGCCAACCCAATGAAAAATTTGATATTATTTTTTGTAGAAATGTTTTTATTTATTTTAGTTTTGATCAGATAAAATCTATTTCTCAAGAACTTCTTGCTCGACTATCTTCAGAAGGGTATTTATTTATTGGTATTTCCGAGTCACTTTCTACTCTAAAACTTCCGATCATAAGCCCAGGTCCTTCAGTTTATAGACATAATGCACAACATGATGCAACGTTAAATGGAAAAGCTATTGAGCTCCGGAAACAGCTAATACCCTCTAGCCAATCTAAACCTGGCTCTGTCGTAACGAAAAACCTCCGCGTTCTCTGTGTTGATGATTCGCCGAGCATTCTAACACTAATGAAACAAATTCTTTCAAAAGAAAATGGATTTGAAGTTATTGGTACCGCTAAAAACGGTATTGAGGCTTATAAGCAAGTCCAAGCGCTAAAGCCTGATATTTTAACTCTGGACATCCATATGCCTGAACAAACAGGTATCGAGTACTTGGAGAAAAATTTTAAATTCGGACACCCTCCTGTTGTCATGGTGACTTCTGTTTCTCGTGAGAATGCTGATCTCGCAGGAAAAGCACTATCTTTGGGTGCTGCTGACTATGTTGAAAAGCCAGCCCTCACAAATCTTCTGGAGCGAGGGGAAGAAATTCGCAATAAGCTTCGCTGTGCAATACTATCTTTCTCTCAACCATCTCGGTTGAATTTAGACCAATCCTTCCAAGTTAAGAAATCAATTACAAACCCTGACAGCAAGCTTAGAGTAATCACGCTACCATTATCTTCAAGAACGAAATTAAAAGCATTTTTCAAGGATCTAAAGGGCTCTCAGCCCCACAGTATTCTCTTTATTGAAGGTGCAAAAGATGCATTAACAGCTTTCGCAGAAGTGCTTTCAAGTGAAACAGGGAGAATCATCAACTACTCAAAAAATATTCCTTCAGAACTTAAATCCAATGAAATTACAATTTTGGATTTTTCATCATCAGTACAAAAACTATGGGAAAAGTATGGTAAAGGCCGAAAAATATCAGTTATTGTATTTGGGGACGTCTCTCAACGAGTTTCAGAGAAATTGCTGCTATTTCAAAACTCACAACTCCTTCTTGAAGATCTCGGCTCAGGAATGGGGGCAAAAGCGTTAATGGAAATTGCAAGTGATGTGGTACCTACCACAAGCTTTGCCTATCTATCCACAGAATTTTTAGTACAAGATCAAATAACCAATGAATCACTTCAACTTTTTGAGAAACAGTCTAAAGATCGAAAGGCAGTATGAGTGAAACTACCAGTTTGGATTGGTAAAGATAAAGACCTCATAGAGGTGCAAGTTCCTTGCAACTACTTAATGTTAGCACTAATCTCGTCAGATTCGTCTCAGCCTTCCGTCATCGCAGTTCTATCTCCTAATGACATTAAACAGTTAATCCTAGAAAAAGAGACCCTTAAAGAATGGATTGAATCATCGGAAACAGCTAACCCCAACAATGTATTTCGACTTTTGGGAAATGCTTTGTTGTTTGATTCTCTAAAAGAACCACTCAAAGATCTTCGACTTAAAGAGGGAAAGCATCTTGCTCTTAGTGAAAGTACGTCGTCGAATTTACTCTTTATACCTAGAGAAGGCCGAATTAGGCTCCAGAAAAATAACCAGACTTTTGTAGCTTCAGTTCCAATGACGGCAAAAATCGACAAATCAAAAAAGACTAAGGTTTTGGTAGTTGATGATTCAGAAACAGTCTGCAGACTCCTAACTCGAATTATCAATAACGACCCTGAAATGGAATGTATTGCTGCGGTTAAATCTCCAAAGCTCGTTGTAGAAGCCATTAAAAAGCACAAGCCAGACGTCATCACGCTTGATATTCATATGCCAGAAATAGATGGAGTGACACTTCTAAAACAAATTCTACTGCAATTTTCTATTCCAACAGTGATGATAAGTGCCTTATGCAAAGAAGATGGCACTTACGTTCTTGATGCTCTTGAGGCTGGGGCTGTAGACTATATACAAAAACCTTCTCTATCAGAAGTAAAAACACTAGAACCGATTATTTGTGAAAAAATAAAAAACGCAAGGCTTGCTAGAGTTAAAAAGCCAACTATGGAAATCATGTCTGAGTCATCATTTCCACGGCTAAGTACACGTGGCATAGATTTTTCATATCTCATTGCAATCGGGTCGTCAACTGGCGGCACCGAAGCATTGAAGACCATATTAATCCATCTTCCAGAGCAAATTCCTCCGATTATTATTGTACAGCATATTCCACCTGTATTCTCTAAGGCGTTTGCTGATCGAATGAACCAACTCTGCTCTTTTGAAGTAAAAGAGGCAGAAGACGGAGACCTCGTGGAGCCAAATAGAGTACTCATTGCCCCTGGTGGCAAGCAGATGAGTGTTCAGCAAATCGGGGAAAAACTTAAAATTATTATCAATGATGCCCCTCCGGTGAATCGGCACAAGCCTTCCGTAGATTTTCTATTTGATTCAATAGCGGCGCTCAAACGAAAACGAGTAACAGCAGCCATTTTGACTGGAATGGGTGCCGATGGTGCAAGAGGCCTTGTCAAATTGAGAAAGAACGGTGCAAGTACGTTTGCCCAAGATGAAGCCACAAGTATCATTTTTGGAATGCCAAAAGAAGCATTGAGGCTTGGGGGAGCAGAAAAAGCTGTACCTCTTGATCAGATTGCAACGCATCTATTAAACGCTTGTAGATCTTCATCCCATCGAAATATTGCCTAGCATAGTATTAACATCGGAAAATTTTACCTACTTCTTATTTTTCAGTTGATATTACGATAATTTTTACCTCTCTTGAAAACGAGTGTATTCTTATGTGAAAATTTAATAGTGAGTGCCTCTAACGAAGACCTATCATATTTCCCAAATGGGGAATTAAATATTTCTTTTTTACTTTTTAATGCTAACCTTCTTTTGCAAGAAGGAGAACTCGAGCTTGCCGCTTCATTATTTCAGCTAGTCAAGAACCACCATAAATATGGTTATTGTGGACACTATGGCATTGGACAGTGTTTCTTAAAAGCACAACAACCAAAACTTGCAGCCCAGGCATTTGAAAGAGCCTACTCTTTGGAAAAACGACCCTATATTGCCGTTGCTCTAATCGATGCACTCATAGCTTGTGAGTATTTTGAGGCTGCAGAAATACGATCTATTGAATTTGCTCGCGAGTTTTCTGCAGAACCCAAATTTGTCGAACTATTTCGGCAACATTATAGAATGTGCCTAGAGAAACTGACTGAGCAAAAGTAGAATGATCTTTTTTAGAGCTCATTTCAAAACCTACTTGAAGTCGTAATAGATTCCAATATTTATTGAGCTGAGGTATAGTGTGCGACATGAAACTGAGCAATGAACAATGGAAAGTTCTCGAGCCGCTCTTTACATTACAGCAAAAGTCTCCAAAAGGTGGCAGGCCCCCTCATTCTACGCGAGAGATACTGAAGCTCCCTCGATTTAACGCACACAACGGAATGCGATGCATGTGATAAAAGGGTGTCTATTAATATGGAAGAACTCCAGCGTCTTCGTGCTGTTGAAAATTCTGACTCTTAGCTCCTGCAATTCGAGACACCATGGGAGTGATACTCTTTCGCTCCCCATCCATGAGAAATCCGGAAACGTATTGTCCCAAACACTCCTGACTTTGGTCTCTATAAAATAGATCTTTAAAAAGGTCTAAAAATTCCCCAAGTTCTTACCATAGATTTTCCAACTCTTGATATTTCATCTCGGTGTCCTCATCTTGGATGAACTACCTAACATGATTCAATATTTTTAGTAACAAAGGAGTGTTAAAAAAAATTACTATATCAAGTAATAAAGTTGAAAAAAATTTTGAATAAACTTACCCTGAATTTATTGCCCATTGACGATGTTTTTACTTAATGTAACTTTATATAAAGTGCTTAAGGGAAAGGGGAGCGTATGCAATGGAGTTGCCCTTATTGTAACGTAACGTTAAGTGTGGCAGGTGAAAAGATAGGACCGGGCTGGTCCTTCTGCCGTTGTTATAAGTGCAGCGGATTTGCTCTGGTTAGAAAAAGCGAGATTAATATCATCAAGGTAGATAAAGCTCCTCCGGGTGAAAAGATCTTATTGCCACAACCTTTTGAAGGTAGCACAACATCTGTTCTTAATGCTTCAGCATTTCAAAACTTAAATAATTTTAATGAACTTAAACCATCAACACAGGAAATATCAAATAATTTTCAGAAAATGGGTACAAATTCTAATATCAGTTCCACCCTTGAATCAAATATTGCATCTCCTCATTTATCGGCACCTACTATTCCTGATCCATTGCCATCAATCACCTCTTCTGGTCAAAAAAACCAGGTCTTATCTTATGGTGTTATTGGTTCTGCAGGGTTAGCAATCATTTCTGGTTTTTATCTTTACAACCAAGGAGAAAAAATTTGGCACAATGCTTATCACATCAATGATGTAGCTAGTACTATTATAAATGAAAATGAAAATAATTTAAAAAATGATTCATTAACTAATTTAAATGATAATGCTAAAAACTATCCTATCCATACTTTTAATCAAAACACAAAAGAAGACAAACAACCATCAACATCTAAGATATTCGACGAGAATGAAGAGCACCACTCGCAACCTGAACTGATCGATCAAGTCCAACACAGTGCGATGGCGGCTATCCAGAATCCACCCCCAGCTCCGGAAGAACATAAAATAAATACACAATCTTTGTTAGTTAAGATCCGAAACAAGAGAGTCAATCTTCACTCAGGCCCTGGAATTGATCTGCCTGTAATTGGAGTTGCCCTCCCAGGAACCAACTACATTGTGACCGAAACGAATGACCGATGGTTTAAGTTACTTCTAAGCCCAAATAAATTGAATCAAAACTCTGGACAAAAATTTGCCCTGAACGTTGGCCAGGATTCTAACCAACGTTCAGGGTGGATCCGAAACGACTACGTACAAATCCTATCAGAAACTCCTCAAGGTAGGGTCACACCGCCAAATATCAATCCATTTAGCGAGTAACGAAAACCGATATACCTCGAGGCGGTCTATTTTTTTACATACAGCCTGCTTAAAACTAGGCCCTGCATCATAACGAATATCAGATACAAAAAAGATTGTTTTTTTAAGTACTGGCCAATCAGGGCCTATCCCTTCAGACACAACGACATCTTTCCATTCATCCCATTCCTTCTGATCTCGAGGTAAATAAGTAACCTCAAATTCATTCCCCAAAACAAAAGCTGCTTGGGATGCTGTTTGGTACCTAGAACCAATGACTGGAAATTTTTCATCACGCATGAGTTCTCGAAGCTTCTGGGGAAGCTGTGCCCAACCATAAAGATCATGAGTCACATCCCATTTTGGGTCGTAATGAATCCTAGGATTCACAGTAGAAATTTCTGAAATCACCCAACTGATGAGAGGAAAATGACAGCTCAGCAAAATAATCACTCCTACAGTTAACCCATAACCCACCTGCACTCGAATCCATTGCCAAGCATTGCCTTGAGAAATCCAAGCCAATAAGAGAAAAATAGGCCACCAAACCACTAAAGCCCAATGAGGTTTAAAATCAAAAAATAAAGGCTGAAGACAAAAGACAGCTGCGGCAGGCCAAACCCAAATAGCAATAAACTGAAAAATAGGCTCCTGAAACCTCTTCCAAAATACAGCCGCCCTAAAGCTTAAACTCAGAGTATAGATGAGTACAATGGGTCCTGCACACAAAGCTTCAATCAGCCAAAATCGGAAATATCGGACCCATGAAAGATGCATTCCCCCATGACGATCCCGAATCTGATAGAGGATAGATGCCCATTGATGCTGCGAATTCCATATCACAATTGGCAGTAAGGCAAAAATAACAGCCATCACCAGAGTCAAGACTCCTAAACATCGCCTTTTTTTCCCCGCCCAGATCCAAAGACAAATCAAAGAGGAAAAAACTGCTAAAATAGCAGAATACTTCGAAAGTATAGAAAGAATAGCTCCCAAACCCAAACCCAATAAATCAATATAAGAAGGATTAGAAAATTTCTTAGATCGAAAACAAATATCCCAAGTCGATTTAAAAAGAAGAGACCACCCTAAAAACAAGGGAATATCTGGAACCATCATCCAAGAAAGAGGGAAAAAACCACAAAAAGATAATAACACTAAACTCGCTCGGTATCGCTTTGACTGAACAAAACCTTCTTGCTTGAGCCATTTTAAAAAAATTCCTAAAATAATTGCAATACTCAAAGCCGCAGGAAACCTCACTAAACCAGGATGAGGATGATTCATCATCCCTCCTAATAGAAACTGAAAGCTACCAATCAACCAAGCTACTGCTGGAGGATGAAAAGCATAACTGAGCATTGGCTTTTGAGCTAAAACCCAATAGTAAGCTTCATCATCACTTAACCCTAAGAGAGATCCGTGCACTAAAATTAAAAAAAACAAAAGAATTGGAACAGAATTTTCTCGAAAAAAATTTAAAGAAAGATGAAAAAGAGCCTTCATATTGATATCCAAATTCAGCTTCCAGAGCCTGTCTGAGAATTTTCAGAAGCATACCGCGGAACTTGAAAACCAATCAGAGTATGAACCCACTTCTGAACCTGCTTCCAATAATGCTCGGCCTGAGCTGAATCAGCCGACCTAAGCTCAGCCGTAATTGTTGGAATCCCACGGTGTCCCGCATAATTCCCCAAAGACCCTGGAAAAAGCCCCCCGGATATGGCCTTAAGTCTTTTTCTCAGTTTCTCACATTCTTGAACATAGCTAAAAGGTAAATGAGGCATTCTAATACTCCCAGGACCATCATAGTCTGTCATATCTAGTGGTGAATGAATCGAAAGAATCTTCTGAGGAAGGATCCGTTGAATTAACTCTTCCTGAAAAAGAGTTTCGGGCTCAGACCTAGCTCTTTGACCCGGATACCTCCGAGGATTAGATCTAAATTTTTTTTTCCAGAGTTGAATCGCATGAGTATCCCAATCTTCTGTAGCAAAATTACGATTCACATCTACACCATTTGCATTGACTCGAGTTCTAGGTTGATTGAAAAATCCATCAGGATTGACCAATGGAGCAATCACAACTCGTGTCTGAGCCATTTGAAGCGGCTGTTTCTTAACTAGCTGAGCCAACTGAATAGCGACATAAAGTGGAGTCACTTCATCCCCATGGACCATAGAAAATACTAAAGTTGTATTCTCAGATCTCAGATCTCCAAATTCTGAATAAACTAAAGGTCTTCCACGAACAGATTTTCCTCCTATTTTCCACTGAATCCCTTCGCAGGGATCCAGCTTCCAATGAAACTGATGAAAAACTTGCCTTACTTCTGAACACCATGAAGATAAGTCACCAGCCGGAGGAGTGTGGATTGCAAAGGTGGACTCCTCTAAGAAAAAAAAAGAAAAAAGAAAAACTCCTCCTAATGTTAAAGTCGCCAAAAAACATATTTTATTATTTTTTTTCTGTTTCATGAACCTTTATTGATTTTTTTAGACCGTCGGTGATTAAAATACCATTTGGAAAAAATTCCACCGATTGTAATTAGAATGACAGCAAAAATCCCATGCTCTACTTTTTGAATAACTCGAATCACTTGATCAAGTTCATCACCAAAATAGTAAACCGCCCCAATGATCGTTGGAACACTTAAAAGAGCTGCAATTCCATCATAAAATAAGAAAACTCCATAGGAAAGATGCAAAGTTCCTGCTGAAAAATAGATCGGAGCACGTAACCCTGGCATGAACCGAGCAACAAAAATAAGTTTATTACCTTGTTGATGAAATCGAATGCGAACAGCATCGAGTCGCTCATCTGGCAGAAGCTTATGGAACAACCAACGTCGAGTCAGTTTTTTCCCATAAATCGCTCCTAAAAAAAAGATAATTGAATCCCCTAAAATCACACCAAAGTAAGCAATCAAAATAGTGACCCACAAATGAGTCAAACCATAGTAAGAAGCTAGACCCCCAGCAAATAAGGTAATATCCTCAGGAATCGGAAGCCCTAGTCCACAGAGAAGAAGAACCCCAAAAACTAAAAAATAAGGGGCCGGTCCCGATAAATTTAAAAGGATGTCTAAAATTTGATCCATTTAATTTGCTCCACTTCATCCTTAGCAGAATTTGTAAGATCCCACTAAGGTTAATCTGGATATCTATACTTTCCTGTTCAGGGGATGAGCACCTCGATAATCATCCACTAATTTACCAAGATCTAAATGTGTGTAGCGCTGAGTTGTTGTCAAGCGAGTATGACCCAGTAGCTCCTGAATTGTTCTTAAATCAGCCCCTGCACTCAAAAGATGAGTAGCAAAGCTATGACGCACTCCATGGGGCGACAAACTCTTGGTAGAAGCAATTTTGACAAGGTGCTTAGCTAAAATTCGAGCTACACTCCGAGAAGAAAGTCTCGTTCCCCGAAAATTGACAAATAAGGGTTCCCCCTGAGAAACACCACTCCGATCTTTTAAATAATGGGTCAAAGCCTCCCGAGCTGCGCTACCAAACGGCAACATTCGCTCCTTGGATCCCTTTCCCATCACACGAACCCAACCCCCCTCTAAATCTAAATGTCTGAGATCTAAACCCACCACCTCCCCCACTCTCAGACCACAACCATAGAGAATTTCAAAAAGAGCACGATCTCTCCGACCTAATCGTTGAGATAAATCAGGAGAATCTAAGAGCTCTCCCATTTCTTCAATTTTTAAAAAAAGAGGTAACTTTTCTTGAATTTTAGGAGAAGGAACATAGATCCCAAAATCTTGAGAAAGCCAGTGCTGATTTTTCAAGTACCTGAGAAACGAACGAATGGCCGACAACCTTCGGCATAAAGAAGTTTTCTCATGAGTCAAATACAAACCCATGAGATAGCTCCTAAGACAGGTTGGAGAAAAATTTTTGTCCAACTCTTGAACTGTTTTCACTCCTAGAGTCCTCCCCAGTTCGTTGATCCAATGTCGTAAGTCTTGCTGGTAAGCTCGGAGTGTATTTGGACTTAAATTTCTTATTCCTCTTAAAAATTCGATAAAAGAAGTGAGAGCCTTTTCAAATTCCATCTTCACATCCTACTTTCTTATAAAATGTGATATCTGAGCTGAAATGACTCGTCCATGGATTCATATTATTGGGGGCGGACTGGCTGGTAGCGAGGCTGCTTATTTTTTAGCTGAACACGGATTCCAAGTGATCATTCACGAAATGAGGCCTACCCTCATGACTGACGCCCATAAAACAAAACACTGTGCTGAATTGGTTTGTAGCAATTCTTTTAAATCCAAAGTTCCTTATTCTGCACCTGGAATGTTAAAAACCGAAATGCTTCAGTCTGGATCTCTCATTCTCCGAGCAGCTGAATCTGCCTCTGTTCCAGGGGGTGATGCCTTAACAGTGGATCGAGAACTCTTTGCCCAAGCAGTGACACGTTCACTACGATCCCATTCCAATATTCAAATCATTGAAGAAGAAGTGACCCAACCCATTCCCAATGCAATCACACTTTTTGCCACGGGACCTCTGACGTCTGATCAACTCAGCCAATGGATTGTCAAAGCAACAGGGTTGAAAGACCTCTATTTTTATGATGCTATTGCCCCTATCATCGATTCAGGAAGCATTGACCTGGATATTGCTTTCTTAGAAAACCGATACCAAAAAGGAGGCGAAGAAGCCTATTTAAACTGTCCTATGACTCAAATAGAGTATGATCACTTTATCGATGCTCTCATGGCAGCCGAAACAGTTCCTCCAAAGCCTTTTGAAAAAGAAAAATTTTTCCAAGGATGTCAACCGATTGAGGCCATTGCAGCATCTGGACCAGAAACTCTCAGGTTTGGCCCTATGAAACCCGTGGGCCTGACGGATCCTCGTACTGGCCAACGTCCTTATGCTGTAGTCCAGCTACGCCCTGAAAACAGAGCCCGCACGGCATATAATATGGTTGGCTTTCAAACTAAACTCAAATACGGGGAACAGTCCAAGATATTTCGACTCATTCCAGGACTCAGAAACGCTGAATTTCTAAGGCTGGGTTCAATCCACAGAAATACTTTCTTATGCGCTCCACAAGTTTTACGCTCTGATCTTTCCCTAAAAAATTTTTCAACTGTTTACTTTGCGGGACAAATCACGGGAGTTGAAGGTTACTTAGAGTCTGCAGCAACGGGACTTCTGGCTGCATTTTTTATCAAACAAAGAATGGAAAACCAGCCACACCAAGCTCCACCTGCTAACACCGCATTAGGAGCCCTCTTAAGACATGTGACCGGAAGTAACCCAGACCATTACAATCCTTCGAATATTCATTTTGGACTTTTTGATCCTATTTTTTTTGACAGTTTGCCCAAAAACAAGGAAACTGCTCGACAGTCCATGGCAAAGCAAGCAGCTACTCATTTCTCAGATTGGCTTCAAAGAGCTCAACTTCAGATCGGTTTATCTCATCATGTTCAGTAATTTATTCGGACAAGCGTCAGGACCTATCCTTGTAGCTTCAGCAGCACTCCTTTGGGCAACTGACGCATTAGTTCGGTATCCTGCAGCTGGAAAAGTCAGTCCAGTCTTTATTGTTTTAATCGAGCATATCTTGGCAGTTTTAGTCCTTTTTCCATGGCTTTATAAAAAGGGATTAAAATTTACTTTTTCCCTCGATTTTAAAGAGTGGTTATCTGCTTTCTTAAGTGGAGTAGGGGGCTCAGCACTTGCCACTCTGTTGTTCACCGCGAGTTTTCGGTATGTCAACCCTTCCGTATCTGTCTTACTCCAGAAATTTCAGCCACTCATCGTAGTTCTCATTGCCTATGCTTTTCTCAATGAGAGGCCTGCCAAAAAATTCTATTTTTGGAGTTTAATTGCTCTTCTCGCTGGCATTGTTTTAAGCTTTCCTGAGTTTAATTTTAAATCATTATTTAAAGGAGTCACCCTCTATTCAAAAGGGATTCAATACTCACTGATCGCTGCGTTTCTCTGGGCAGCTTCAACGGTTGCTGGAAAAATCCTTCTCAAAAGAACGCATCCCACTCTTGCAACTTTTTGGAGATTTTTTTTTGGAGGCCTAGCCTTAAGCGTCATTCAAGGATTTGATAGTCATCCTCAAAACCTAAGCATCCTCAATGAAGCTCCTATCATTGCTTCACTTCTGTATCTGAGCCTTGTTCCTGGACTTCTTGCTGTACTTGTTTACTATCAAGGGCTTTCCAAAACTTCAGCTAGTGTTACAACTTTCATTGAACTAGTATACCCCATTGGAGCCGTTCTCTTGAATACCCTTTTCCTGAATACACCTCTAGAAACTGTCCAAACTATCGCAGGTTCGATCTTGATTCTAGCCGTAGCAATGATTTCTTTTTGAGGAACTCCTTACAAAACTAGAAAAAACCATCTTTTTCTATTGCAAAAACCTTATACTGAGATAATTAATTATTTATGAATTCCTCCATTTCCCAGATTATTTGTTTTATATCTGTTTATTCCTGCCTCTTCTTTTATCCTTTCAAAAGCAGTGCTGTCGGAACGGCAGAAGACTTTGAAATCGTAAGGAATCCAATCCAATCTGTTTTGAATCAGAAATGGAGCGCTCCTACGAGTGCTCCAGAAACTGAGGATTTTTGCACTTTAGAAAAATTCTGTACTCTTTTGAAGCCCAACTTTGAACAGTTTTATGTTTATGAAAATCCAGAAGGGGAAAAATTCCCCAATTTAACAATTTTAGGGAAAATGCTAGAAGCTAAATCTTGTTTCAAGATTAAAATCGAGGAGGAAGAAAGGGCAATTCAATCAGCACAATACACACTTCAGTCTAAAAGAGAGTCTGATTTCTCAACTGATGAAAAAGCAGAACTCAATGAACTCAGAAATCAATACCGTACGGCCCGTTTTCAAAGTTCAAAAGAACAATATGAATTCGAAACATCTCAAAAAGATGAAAATTCACGAAGGATCTTCAATGATTTCATGGAAGCTGCTGAAAATCTCGAGCAATTCATCTCTCAAAATGAAAGTGAATGGCCCTTATTCCATTCCGTCAACAAAAACTTTTATTTATCTCTAAAAGAATTTGTAAATACGAGCAGCCGTTTAAATGGGAAAAACTGGAGTATTTATCCTCTTCTTTTATTCTCTGGCTCCAGTGACTTATCCCAGTTCTCAGATCAGACAAGAGAAAAACTTTTAGAATTCAACAATAAGTTTAAAAAGCTGTACTATAAAAATTTTCTCCCGTCTAACCAAAAAATGAAACACACTATCAGCGGTGAACTCTCACCTCAAAAGCAAAAACTAAAATTTTCACTTCCTTCTCCTCTTTACTCTCTCAAAACTGAAGCTAAGAACGAAGCAGATCAAAACCAAGAAAATCAAAACTTACTTGAAAAACATCAAAATCTACTGAAGATTTTTGAAAAAGCACGAGCAGGAATATTGGCTCAATTAAATTTAAAAAAAATCTCCTCTGACGATCCTCAGATCCAATGGATTGAGTCCATGATCAAACGAATCCAAACAGTTCGATTAAGTTCTACAGTCAATGGATCTATTTGTAAATCCAGCAGCTCCCCTGCACATTATGAACCTCTCGGGCATCTCATTCATATTTGCCCTTGGCTTTACGAAGCTCCAGAATCAACTTTACTCCAAATTATTGCTCATGAATTTACCCATGCCATTGACCCCTGTGTAGGCTCTTATCCCTTACTCAAAGAAAAAGGGAACTATTTCGTAGCTGTACCGAAAACCCCCATAAATCAAACAGATTCAGAAGAAATTTCATCTTCGATTCCTCTCAGTGAAAACCCTTTCTTAACGACGCTTCAATGCCTTCAATCACCTGACTCTATCGGCGTAATCACACGAACACAGGAATCGCATAAAAAACTACTTCTAAAAGACCTCCCGAATAATCAGGACCCCGGATTTAAAGAATTTGCTTCAATTCTTGATCATTTCGACGAACAATGGAAATCACATCAAGCTTGTGATCACTTATTTTTAACTGGATCACAATGGAGTGAAGCCTTTGCAGACTGGATGGCAGCTCAAGTAGTAGCTCAGGATATCCAAGAAGAAACGGATCCTCAAAAGAAAAAATTAAAAGCCTTTGAATCCACTCTTCTTTTTCTGACTTATTCTCAGGTTTGTGGATATCCTAAAGACTCTCAATTAATGAAAGTGGATCATCGTCTCAAGCTCCTGGGTTGCCACAAACGTCAAACCCCTGTATGGATTGACGAAAAATCTTCTCCTGATATGAGCTCCACCCAAACGCCAGACCAATCCGCGTCAAAACCCAATGGCCCAGAGCATATAGACACTCATCCAGAATCTAAAAAAAGAATCACCCATATCCTCCTACAGGAACCAGCCATCCGGCAAGCACTCGGCTGTGAAACAACAACTCATCGCTGGACCCATTGTGAATAAAAACAAAAAATAAACGAGACGTTCATTTTTTTATTTAAGTATCATGTAGATGATACCGAACGCTCGTCACGACTTTTCCTTTTTTAAAAAGAAGTGCTGTGCGAATCAAAAAAGCCGTTTGATTATGTAAAACTTGGTGACGCCACTTCGAAGGCACAAACTCAGGAATAATAACAGTAATCATATCTCTGTGAGTAGTCTGTTCAACATCGTCTAAATATTTGAGTAAAGGAGCAATCACAGATCGATAAGGTGACCTGAGCACAACAAAAGGAATTTCGTGAGCCCATTTTTGCCACTCAGTCTGAATATGAGCTGTTCTTGCTGAGTCAATTTCTACATAGCAGGCGCGAACATCTTGAGAAATCGACAAAGCATACCGGAGAGCATCAATCACCCCCCGATGAATACTAGAAACGGGAACCACAACCGTATGCTGAATCGGCTCAAGTTTTACAAACGGAGATTGCCCTACAAGAGAAAGCTCCTTTCCTACGGTCTTATAATGTAAATGAATCCGGTTGAAAAGAAGAACGAGGAGTGGAATCAGTAGCACTACCATCCACGCCCCCATCAAGAATTTAGTGACTGCAATCACGATTAACACTCCACAGGTCGTCAAAGCTCCTATCAAGTTAATTCCTAACGCAGTCGCCCAGCGAGCTTCTTTTTCTCTTAAATGATGAACCACCATTCCAACTTGAGACAGGGTGAAAGAGAGAAACACTCCTACAGCGTAAAGAGGGATCAAATGGTGAGTTTCACCCTTAAACAAGACAATGAGTAAAATTGCAGAAAGACTCAGTCCTAAAATTCCGTTAGAAAAAACTAATCGATCTCCTAGACTCGCCAGCTGACGAGGAAGAAATCGATCTTTTGCAAGTAATGATGAAAGACGAGGAAAATCTACATAACTCGTATTGGCTGCTAAAATCAAAATCAAAGCTGTAGAGCCCTGAACCAAGTAATAGATCCATCCCTGTCCTAAGACAAGATGAGCTAACTGAGAAACAGAGGTCTCTCCTTCTCTTGGAACAACTCCATAAAAATGAGCAAGGAGAGTAATCCCTAAAAATAAGCTCCCTAAAATAAAAGACATCCAAGTTAAAGTGATTTTTGCATTCGTCTGAGCAGGAGATTTAAATAATGGAATTCCATTTGAAATAGCTTCAATTCCAGTTAAAGCCGAACAGCCTGAGGAAAATGCCCTTAAAATCAAAAAAAAGGGAATTACAGGATACTCTTGTACAACCCCTTTAGCTAATGGGACTGCTTCCCCGACTGCAAGCTTCCAAAGGCCTATCCCAATGAGGAGTACAAAAGAAAAAATAAACAAATAGGTTGGGATTGTAAAAATGCTGGCTGACTCCTTTACCCCTCTTAAGTTAAGCAGCATAATTAAAAAAATAATTCCAGTTCCTAAAATTTCTTTATGGTTCATTAAGATTGGAAAAGCTGAAACTAAATTCTCCACTCCTGCTGCTGTCGAAACTGCAACTGTCAGCACATAGTCAATCAGGAGGGAAGCTCCTGCTATTAATCCAGCTTGAATTCCTAGATTGTTCTTAGAAACAATGTATGCTCCACCCCCATTGGGATAAGCATCGATTGTTTGTCGATAAGACACGGTAAGAATAACCAAAAGAGAAAAAATAGATACCGCTATTGGAATAGACCAATTCACAGCAAGAGCACTAAAAGCCGCTAGTGGAATCAGAATTTCTTCAGTCGCATAAGCCACCGAAGATAAAGCATCCGAAGAAAGAACTGCTAGAGCTTGCCATTTCGGAATAAGCTCGTTAATAGCCATTTGAGTTGAAAGAGGCTCACCTAGAAAGATGCGCTTCAATCTCGTGAAAAAGGTCATATTTAACCTAAATCGGTGCTGAAGGAATACCCTGAACAGATAGGGCCCTATCAAATTTTTTGAATGTCTCTAACGAATCATCTAAAACTTGACGATTCGGACACAAAATGGATTCATTAGGAAACTCTAACTCATCGTTCTTTACCCCCTCCACACAAGAAGGTTTACATTTCTTACGAATTTCTTCTAAAACTAACTCAAATTTTCTTTTATCACTCTCATCTACTAAATCAATCTCAGCAATTCCTTCAGGAACATAACGATAAAAAGAAGGCACATCAATCGACCATAGAATAGGAGGAGAATAAAGCGGTTTCATCTGCGGGGAGAAATGTGAACTCTTCCGGCAAGCTACACTAGTATTTAAATCTACAATTTCTCCGAACTGGGTGGCAACCCAAAAATGAAAATTTTCTCCCCAACAACCAGCCCAAACAACAGAGTGATCTTCCATGATTTCAATCCAAGCAACCTTCCCATACATTACCCGGCTTTCAACCCCAAAACACCTTAATGCTTCGACGCACGCTCCAGCTACAAAGAGTGGAACATCGACTCGATCTCCAGTCACACGATCAACAATACGGGTAACTAACCTTGACACGGATGCAATGATAGGGAGAGGGGTTGTTTTCAGCTCTAGATTTTTATTCATAGATAAAAGCCTCTAAGCTTTCCAAGCCAGAAAGGCAAACGCTATCCATCCAACCAGAAAACTTACCCCACCCACAGGTGTGATAAAACCTAAGAATTTTAAATCAGTTAATGCCAAACCATATAAGCTACCCGAAAAAAAAGTAATGCCTAGAATAAAAGCCCATCCGGGTAACTGACTCTCTCCAGAGTGCTGACTGACCCAACTCCCAAGTCCAATTAAAGCAAGGGAGTGAATCATTTGATACTGAACAGCTGTTTGATAAGTAAAAAGAGCCTTTTCGGAAAGTACGTCTTTGAGTGCATGAGCACCAAATGCACCAAAGGCCACTGAAAAAAATCCAGACAAACAACCGATCATAACCCAAAGTTTAGACATATTCATTACTGCTTTCCGTCATATTCTCAATTCGTTATATCTGAAGAAGGAAGACTCTACCAGCCCTAAGCCTTTGTGCTATAGTGATACACAATGTCAAAGAATATACTTCCCCCCGAACTCGAAAATCAAGGGCCGATCTGGAAACATCCTTATGCTATCTACATAGCCCTCACTCTGGTTCTTTTTTCAGCTCTTCTGCTCATCACATGGTTTGCTTGGACTCAGGACTGGATTCCCAACCGAGGGACCCTCTCTCATGGGAGGAGTTAAGATCTTATGAACTCAAAAGGATCTACTGTATTGATAACGGGAGGATCACGGGGTATCGGAAAAGCAACCGTTGACTTATTTAAAGAACAAGGCTGGACCGTTGCAACTTGTAGCTCTCACAAAGAAGGCTTGAAAAACAGTTTAGCAGATTTTACGTTTGAATGTGACGTTACCCAAGTCCAAAGCATTCAACGTGAAATTTCAAAACTCATCCAAAAAATTGGAAAAATTGATGCTTTGGTCAACAATGCAGGACTCTCAGGTGAAAATCCGATGGGCCCTCAATCCTCAGATGACCTTTGGCACCGCATTATTGACGTCAATTTAAATGGAACTTACTATGGGTGCAAATACGCTGCTCCTTACCTCCCCGATGGGACTGGAAGAATCATCAACATCGCCTCAGTTTTAGCTCTCCGAGGTGTTCCCGACGCAATTGCTTACTGTAGTGCAAAGCATGGAGTGCTTGGACTGACTCGAGCCCTTTCTCATTGGCTAGCCCCTCGAAAAATTACTGTCAACGCTATTTGCCCAGGCTGGGTACGCACCCAAATGGCAGAAGACAGAATGAAAGAAATAGGAATTCAAGAAACTGATTTAAAAAAAAGCATCCCTCTTGGACGTTTGATTGAACCTGCAGAAGTTGCAGAACTCATCTACTCCTTGGCCTCATCTTCTGCAACAGGAATGATGACAGGCCAAGCGCTTATTTTGGATGGAGGAGCAACATCTTAATGATGAACTTTGACCCGATTTCTAAAGGCCTCATCAGTGGAGGGTTTTTTTTCATCTTAATTGGGATTATTTGGTCCCTGGGAACTAAATACGTTCCTTTAGGAAAATTGCCAGGTGATATTTTTATTGAAAAAGAAAATTTTAAATTTTACTTTCCGGTTACCACTTCAATTGCTCTGAGCGCCATCTTTTCAGGCATTTTTTATTTAGTCCGCTTCATCACAAACAAATATAAATAGTCAGATGAATCTCATCAGAAGCCTCTTGAAAGAGGTTTTGAACTATGTCAAGATTAGCTAAGAAGATTATCCAATATGAAGATTAGGGTAAAAATCATGAAAAAAAATTGGGAATTTAAAAATCTTTTTCTTTTGAGAGCAGCACTGCTCGTTTTTTTCTTTAAGTTTTTTATCCCTTCTGTTGAGGCGGTTGAAAACCCCCTTTTTGGATACACACATCTTCTTCCTAGCCCATTCACTCTTCCTGCAGGCCGCGTAATCATCGGCACCACTTCTGGAGTCGGGGTTACAGATTTTTTTGAATTGGATACAGACTTAATGGCTGACTTTTACCAAATCTATAATGGGCGAGCTCGTCTTTCACTCTTAGACTTTCCAGGGGTAGCTGCCGCTGTTTACGCTGGATTTCAACACGTCAATCTGAATGATCTATCCGATTCCAATCCATCTATCGCGATCAATTCATGGATGCCTGGGGGTGTAATGGGAGTAGAAGTTGCCCCATTTCTAGCTGTTTTTGTAGGAGGTCAGCTTTATTATTCGGACGTTCAACTCCCCAACTCAAACCTAAAAACATCGGGATTTGTTCAAGGAGCTCAATTTGAGTCTGATGTATCTTGGGCTTATAATCCTCATGAAAATCGAATGGGAAATATTCTCTCCGCAGGTTTTACTTATAATGCAACCTATAAATTCTATGGATTGGGTCTCAGTCATCATTGGAAGAAATTTCACTTAGGGATTCACTATTATCCAAATGCCTCTCAACCCAAAGTCCTGCCAATTTTGACTGGAGGAGCGGTCATTGATGTTTAATGACTGAACTCCCCCAGAGGATCTAACTCTTGAGATATAACCTCTACCCTTATTTTTTTAAACTTGAAGAATCTTCTTTATGAGCTACTTCGAGGGTTTCTGCGTTCACAGTAATATCAACTTCCTCGCCAACAAGAAGACCTTTTTTATCAATCTCCTGATTCCAAACCATACCAAAATCTTTTCGATTAATTTTAGCCTTGGCTAAAAATCCAGCTCGATGCCCTCCCCAAGGATCGTTCATTTCACCGAGAAATTCTACATCAAAAGTAACAGGTTTTTTAACTCCCAGTAAGGTAAAGTCGCCTGTCATCTTGTAATGCTTTCCTTCTGAGTGAGTAATTTTGGTGCTCACAAACATCATCGTAGGATGCTTCTTCACAGCAAAAAAATCATCCCCAGTGAGATGAGCATCTCTTTTTTGACTTTCAGTGTTTACACTCTGTGTTTTGATGAGCGCACTGACAGTCGATTTTTCTGGATTTTTTGAATCAAAGTCAAATTTGACTTCAAAATCACGAAAGTTACCTCGAACTTTTGAAATCATCATATGCCCGATTTCAAAGCCAATAGTCGAATGAGTAGAATCTACCTGGTACTCTGTGGCAAAACTCAATGAAGAGAACATCCAACAAAATAATGCGCCGCACTTGAAAATCGTTCTGAAAACAAATGAACTTAATAATTTTATCTTTTGCTTGCTTCTGTTCATATAACTGCCTCCTTAGTCGATAAAAGTTAACCCAAATATTTATCATCTCCTTTTCTGAGCAAAAAATTGAGTTAAAATTTGACCACACTCCAAAAAATCTTCGTGCCTCACTTCAAAGCGATGATTGGAGCGAAGATCTTCATGTAATCGATAACCCAGACTCAAGGCCCCTCCTTTAGGATCTTTTGCTCCATAAACCACTTCTTGAATCCGAGATTGCTGAATCGCAGCCAAACACATCATACAGGGCTCCAAAGTCACAACCAAAAGACAATTCGTCAATCTCCAGTTCTGAAGAAATCGTGAGGCTTGCTCAATAGCTAGAATTTCAGCATGAGCAAGTGGGTTTTTAAGCCTTTCCCGCTGATTATAAGCTTCAGCAATCACCTTTTCATTTTGAATAATCACGGCACCAATAGGAACTTCATCTGCATCTGCAGCTTTTTTAGCTAAAAAAAGAGCTTTCTCCATGTACTTCATGTTAAAATTTTCCATATGACTCAACTCTTCTTAGTCTACGTCCTTCTGAAAGTCCAACTTGCCTCCGCTACGCCTCCGGAAAAATCGACCCACCTCCCAAGACAAAATAAAGTAAAAAAGGGCGAATCCATCGTCATTCAACCGTCTCATCAAGATCCGCATGCTTCCCTTGTTCAACCTAAAATCCCAGAACAATCTCGTTTTTCTTCAAAGCAACTGACCTACTTTAAATTCTTTGAAGAAAAAGGTCAGCTCTTTCTCAAGTTCATGTCTCAAGATCTAAGCCTACACTTGAGTCATACACGACCTATCGTCATTGACCTGATGCCTCGACCTCCTCTCAGGCTAGAACCCACTCTCATTCTAAAAACAGATTGGCCAAAAAATTCAAATCAGATTCCAATTAAAATTTCAGGCACTGAAAATCATGAAACATATTTTATTTCAGGAAGAGCAACTTACAGCTACTGTGATCAAAAAACGGGAGTCTGTACAAAAACAACTTCAAATCTTTTTTACGAATTAAGACGTTAAAAAGTTACAGTCTTAGAGTCCATTTCCAAAGATTTCTCACCTTCAATGAGTTTCAGGTTTTTGAGAAACTCCTCTTGACTCATAAGATAGCGGGAGGTCCGATATAGTTTTGACACCTTCTTCAACTTTCGAGAAATAACTCGAAGTGAACGCCGTTGAGTTCTGGTCAAAATATTAAACTTTACACCAATCCCTTTTGGGTGGGTTACAGCACTCTGAGCACACCAAACCACTTTCCCTTCACACTTAAGCTCATATCCATAGATGTTAAATTTCAAAACCAAATGCTCATTTTCAGCCAAATCTGCACGCAGCTTAATAAAACAACCTACGAGAGATAAATCTAAGATTTCCCCGTCTAAGCTTTTATCCAACTTCCAATCAAGATTTACAGGCACTGAGAGACGATACATTGGATTACTTTCCCACCACCGGATTCTAGGGAAAAAATATGGAACTCGAACTTCACGTGCCACTCTAAAAACTAAACCAATCTGTAACAAGCTCCCTACAATAAAAATCAAAATTTTGTGATGACTCTCAGCATATCCATTAACCAATATTGCATTCTCGTAACCAATGAAAACTTGAGACAAAAGAAACAAATACCAAGACCATCGCTTCATTTCCCAAAAACCATAGCCAACAAAAACGACACAAAGGGAAACTCCATAATAAAAAGGACTCAATAGAACCCCAACGCATTTATTAAAAGGAATGTCATACAGGGCAGCCGCTAAAACAATGTAGAAGACTGGAAACCCAATAAAAAAAATCGCGAGTGATTTTAAGAACTTTGAAATATGATGCTTCACTGCCTTTTAATTTGCCATGGAAACGAGATCATATCCAGTCATCATCCATCAAAATGATGAAACTTCGAACTAAAACTATTTATTCAATCAAACTAGGCTGCATCAAGACCCCAAACCCAAACTGCTGGATCCAGCGCAGCACCTGCAACCAGCTTTTTAGCCATACATAGAGGCTCAATTTGCACCTGCGATAAATCAACCCCCAGCTCTTGGCAATGCCGCGGGGAACATAAGATCATTTGACTTGGATTCTTATCCTTTAAAAAATTGAAAAGACAGTCAAGAGACTGTTTTTCTCCTCCCCACTCATGAATGATTTGAGGTAGATCAATTCCACGACCCACTCCTACATAAGCCTTGGGTTGATCAACACTCCCCACGTATAGCCACTCTACATTCTTATGGGCTTCAAACCAAACTCGATCCTCATCTTTCAATAAAAGCCCTTCTCCTCTGCTTTTGATCAATTGAAATAGCTTAGGATTCCACCCATAGTACACCTTCTGCGAAACCCCTCCTTGAACCCGAATTAAACCTATAGGAAGTCGAACTTGACTCCCCACCCACTTAAAACCAAGCTTCTCATAAAGCCTAGACCCACCACTCCAGAGTAAAGCTTGAGTACAGTTTTTTTTCTGAGCCCATTCCAAAGCCAATGAAACTAAGCGAGAAGCAAATCCCATTCCACGACAACTCGGATGAGTTGCCACAGCCCCAATGATTGCAACTTTTACTGGAAGTGATTCTTTTGATTTTAAAAAGGCAACACGAACCCCTGCAACAGAAATCAGCTGCTCACGCAGATATACTCCAACCCTCAGTAAAGGTTGAATATCAAAATTTAATTGCCAAACAGGGAAGTCATCAAGAAAATGGCACCCCTCAGGCAAAGAAAAACATAAATCAAGTAAATCTGAAAATTGACTGTTTGAGTCAATGAAAACCTCTTTATCAACAAATAGACTTCGATCAATTTCACTCGGCATTAGCACACTTTATTCTAAATTGTAATTAAATTGTTTTAAATTCATTTTGTTATAATATTTTTTATTTTTAACCGATAATTTAATTGTGCTTAAATTTTTTTTTAATATAATTAAATTAATTTTTTATTTTTATTTAATTGAAATTAAAGCATTCGGACAATGCACCGACTTTCTTTCGTTTTATCCTGAAGACTGCAAAATTCATGAAGAATTTAAAGAACTTAAAAATAGCCTGTCTGAAATAGGAATCAATATAGAAAATCTAGTAGAATACCGATCGAAAAGATTTATTTCAGAAAAAGACTTTAAGCTCACCCATTGTAATGGAACAAAAAAATACATTCCATGGGAAATTTATTCACCATCTCCAATGGTATGGGAATACTGGGAAAAAGGGAATCATTTCAGAGCTATGTTGAGTAAAAAATTAAATGAGAAAAAAGATTTTGAACTCACTTCTGAAGATATAAAGCTGCTCCACAAAAAAGTTATTACAGAAAGTCTTGTAGGTCCAGCTCAAAAGTTTGTATATAAAACCCCATTGATTAATCAACTCATTCCTAAGCCAGGCGAGTATCGAAAAAATGACTTTTTTTCTGGTATTTCTGGTCCTTTTGAAAAATCTCAGATTGATTTTATTCAAAAAAATTTAAAAAATGAGCATTCTTCTTTTCTTACTTATTCGGCTGCAGGAGGGCCACTTAGTATGGAAAAAGTTTACTATCTGACGAGTCACCGTATTGAACCAGAGATGAACAAGCTAATCAAAGATATAAATGAAAATGTAAACAAATACATCAACTCAAAATCAAAAGAAGACGCGCCTAAACAATCTCCAATTGAATTCATAGCTGAAATTCAAAGAAGATTTATCGCAATCCATCCTTTTCATGAAGGAGTTGGAAGGACATCACGACTCATTCAGGACTTAATTTCAGAAAAACTTGGAATTCCCTTTATACCCGCTGGAGAACTACAAAATGATGTTCTTACAACTCTTTCAGAATATCAAAAACAAACGAAAAAATCTCTCCAAGAGTCTGTTGAAAAATTAAAAAAATGCAGGAATGAACATATTTCTAAAAGATTCAATCCTTTATATAATTTATCGCCTGAATGCGAAGAGCTTTATAAAAATAAATCAGAAAGTAAAATTTTAGAAAAAACTTACAAAACAACTATAAATGAGTACCTGCATGAATTGCCTGCATGTGAATTGAAAGAAAAATTAAGTCAACAAAAACTGATGTCATTTATTGAAGAAATATTACCAATCGTTGATTCAAAAGAAAAAATAGGCCACTGCGATAAAACTCCAGAAGTATTATCATATTTTCCAGAGATGCAGAAAACAGAGTCTTTATTAAGTCCTGAAGTTAGAATAAAAATCATAGAAACACTTGCCGAAAAACAAGAGAAATCTTTACTCTCTTATACTTGGGTTTCCAGTAGACTAAGCGCAATGAAGACCGATTATCTAGTTCCACAATCTTCTTATTTCTGTCGCATTTTAGATCAAGGAATAGGCTTAACACTTCAAAATCTAATAAAACAAGATGCATTCTCAGGATTTGGTTTATATGTTTCTAAAAGCCCTTCTGATTCTGTTTTATACTCATTTAAAAATCAAGACACAGAAGAAAAAAATGTTGGAGAATTTAGAATAGTAGAGATACCAGCCGGATATAAACTATTAGATGCTACCCATCCAGAAGTGAAGTCTCTTATTGATAAAAAATTAATTAATTTTGATGATATTTGCACATTGCCTGCAGATATTGTCATTGCATATGGGCATGAAAACTGGAGAGTAATTCGTCTTAGAAATCAAGATGCTTTCAAAGTAAGAAGCCCAGATCCTGAAGATTTATGGAAAATTGGGAAAAACAATTTGGAAGACATGTTCAAATTAAAAATAGAGCTAGAAGGTAAGCAAAGGTTTTTTAGCGATTTATATAATGAATCAAAACTAAAATGGGAAAAGACATTCATTAATGTAATTTCAAAAAAAGGAAAACTTGTAGCTCAACAGATTGAAAAAGAGCTTGAAACTGAATATTTAAAAAAATATCTTAAACCTAATAGTGAAAAAATAAAAAGTCTTAATATCAAAAATAAACACTGGAAAATCAACAGCATTCAAAAAAAACGATGGGAAGCGTTTGCAAATAAATTTTATAAACAAAAAAAAGATATAATTAATTTTCCTTTTTTAAATGAACTTGGACAATGCGTTACGTATAACAAAGCTGGTGAAGCATTTATAATTGAACTAGAATCAACAATTGATTCAGAAATAATCAAAAGACAAAGGAACAAGAAAAAATTTAGCTATTCAAAATACATCGCATTTATGCTAGAAGAATGCAAAAAAAATGATCAAAGAGGGTGGTAAAGAAACCCACGACGCAAGCGTTGGAGGCTTCATATACAAACGGCTTTTCCATTCGATCGTGAGATTCTGCTCATTCTGAGGCAACAGCGTACGATAGGCATAAACAAGGTTCTTGAAACCCCCATCAATATGACTGTGAGGCCATAAGTCAACGTAGGGAATGGTCTCTGAGTATGCGAGATACGAAGCTTTCTAACTCTTTATAGTCAAGATGGAGCTGGACACAAGAGTCTCCTTATTACAACAAATCTAACTTACTCTGAGTGGGATAAAGTATTCTTCAATCCCTTAACGACTGCTGCAACCATCGACCGGATTATCCATCATTGTCATACCTTCAATATTGAAGGTCCAAGCTTTCGCGCGCTAGCAGCAAAAAAACGATCTGCCAGCTTGACTCCTTCAGAGCAATTCCCTATACAGTAGAAAAAGTTCTCCATTTCTAATTGCCCGCTAACAAACGGACTTAAAGGTATCCAAAACTGAGTTTGAGCAGATCAACATTGAAAAAAACAAACTCTATGACTAATGGAATTACATAATACATCCAGTTGAACTAAAATAATGGCATCTTTTAATTTGTTCTAAGCCCTTACTTGAATTATTTAAGAGACTTTTTCAGATAGGCTCTTACTAACTAAGCCGCTTTTACTCATTCATCAAAATTTAAAACTGAAACAATTTTTGAAGTTTATTAGCATCTTTTTGAGTTAATGAGACAGAATCACCATTAGAAAAAACCAGTTGATCACAGTTATACCAACGACACTGACTTGTTTGAAAACGTAAAACAGGAGCATCATTATTCTGTAGATGAGTCACAGCTATAGCTGCTTCGTCTTTATAAAATTGAATTTTTCCTAATTTAGGAACGTCAATACTTCTATATAAATGGCCTTTCTTTTCTAATTTAACAACCAATTCTTTGCCGTTGAGGAGAATTCTTTGGGTATGCGCCTGATCTTCTATGAGTGTCTTGTCTTTAATTCCAGCGACTAAGCTGGAAATTTGGTCTATATCCTGAAAGCCTCGCTCTTCCTTTGGGCAGGAGCCTGGTGCGGAGGTAGGTAACTCATATCTCTTGAGTACCATTCTGCTCCGACCTTGAAGTGCTTTACAGAACGTCTGTCTTTCAGGGCTTAAGATATATCCACCGTATTTATCAAGACCATTTTTTGGCCTAATATTTGTCATAGCTTTGTCCAGCAACGACAAAAGCACAGTATCTGCATTTTTATCGTCTGCACTTACTTCCCCCTCACTCAAGAGAAACCTCCAACTCTCAGGTCTCTCAAAATCAAAACACCCTTGCCCAAAGTTGTAATCCTCTGAGCCTGATACTTGCTGTTCTTTTGGTGCGCGTTTCCACTTAATCAACTTTTGATGGGGAGAGAGACGTCGCATCGTCGGATTTTTTTTATCTTTGAGCTTTTCCTCCCAACTATCCTCGTCTTCGTATTCACTCTTTAATGCTTTACGAGACATAGACCAGTCCATCTTTTGCCCGGCTACCTTTTCGACTATTAACCGTACCCGGGCATATATGCCGTAAGTTTCTGCTGAACCTTTATAGCCAGCACTATAGGGACCAGTACGACCACTTCCATCGATAGCTTTGAAGCCTTCAAGACGTCGGAGATCTTGATCATACTCCGTAACTTCTGATCTATCCTTATTCAACCTTGGCTGCTTCGCTCTTGAGTCAATGACCGTCTGCGTTCTTTCATTCTTATCACCGTTTACATTTAAGTCTCTATGCACACCTTTAACTTTATGTGCATAGCTGGCCGATGTAATCTCCTTGGTCTCTTGAACAAGGTCATCAAAATCTTGTGTTTTGAAAACGTTTTTTAATGAGTCTGTTAGAAATGATCTTTCATCAAAGTCGTCTGAAGGACAAAGAACCGCTCCTAAAATCGCATAGCGATAAGGCTCCAACATTGTTCCAAAAACTTTATGATGGGCTACGTATTCCTGATGTTTTGAATACAGAAATCTTCCAAAATCAACGAATCTATATCGTATGTCTTCTTTATTCTTTCCAGCTGTTTTTTGATCTGCTGGAGCTCCTCCTAATATTTTTGGATCACAATTCATAGGTTTGTAATGATCTAAAGTTCTTGATCCATTCGGATCTTGATAGTCAAATTTATCCACCTGATCCCAGTCGATTAGATAACTGTAAACATCTTTATTATGGATCGCCTTATCTTGATTTACTAAGTCGTGAATACCATGCAGCACTTTAAACTTGTGATAGTCTTGCCATTCTTTTCCCTGAATTTGTCCGTCATTTGTACCGTAATACCCTGGCCATGTATTATAACCATCGTAAATTGGTATGGGGTCTCCGACGCTGTTGGCATGACAGTCTAAGCATCGCTTTTGATTTTTTTCAGAATAGTGTTTTCCATTTTTATCTGGCTTGTCAAATAAGTACTGATATAGTTCAAATTTTTTAGTTTTACTATTAAAATCAATTACTTCAAGTTCATTTCTCGCCCCATTAAATGCCAGAACTGAATCTTTCCACTTGAGAATAATTCTAGGATTCTCTCTGGAAATATTATAACTATGAGCTGCATTACTTTTATAGAGAGACAGAAATCCAACAGGCATTTGTTTTTGATCATGCAGCCTTTGTAAGAATTCATAAACTTTTTTTACAGGAGGAGGTTCATTTAAAATATTTTCTAAGAACTTGATATTATCTGAAGCAATTGACAAGTTCCCAAAAAAAAGTATCCCTATGGCTATCGCTTGTGACAAATTCTGACTTCCAATCTTTACCAAAAAACTTCTCCGCTGAACAGTCATCGCTGAGGAAGCCACATCTAAAGCAAGGACAACAAATCGCATCGGCGACATACCATAAATTTTTATCATATAATTTAAGTGTAATAATAATATTATATCATATCATATCAAGGAAGGTATTTTATTCTGAGACTCTGGATAGGGGGAGCGATGAGGCCAAAAACCGTAAGGAAACCGCTTTAATATTGACGTGGCAAAAATGGGGCTTGGCACCTAACTAGCCTAGCAGGCCGAAGCGTTCAGAAAGTGTACTTTTTCTCCCAAAAGATTCTGTATCGAATCAATAAGAATTAATAGGCGTATCCTTTTGTAATCTTTTAAATTTGACTTGATAAGTCAGGTAAAAAAATCTATCTCTCAGAATGAGCGTTTTTGAGGATTGGGAGAATATGCAGGAAATTAAGTTTCGTAGCCAACTGTCAGTACCTGGATTATATAAATCACTTTGCTATTATTTTATTCAGCATGCCCGAGACCCTAAAGTGGATAATGAGAATATCAAAATCAAATCACCCAGTGTCCTGATGTCAGCACTATGGATGTTTGCTCTAAAATATCCGTCACTTCTGCAGTTTGATAAAAAAAGAAATCAGCCCACTATTTCTCATAACTCTTCATGGCGGCTGAAAAGCTATCCCCGATGATAACTTGACTCTGATAGCTGTAAATCGAACCCCCGAATGTTTCGTTATTGAACGAATAGTAAGATGACCAAGGTTCGTTAGGACTGATAGTGTTTCATGACATGCCCTCGCCTGTTCTTCCTTATAACTATTCTTATATGGATATTATGTAGGTATTGAATTCATTTCAGCACATGCAATGATCCAAATCATAATAGAAAAAGGGTCAATTGCGCCGGATGACGTCATCCGTCTTGCTAGAGGAAAACTAAAAGCAAATACGAATAACTTCGCGCTATCTTTGGATGACAAAATAAGTGACCACCATCGTTTTGTCCTGAAACAGATGCAGACTCATATCAAGTCCATCCAGTCTCAGACTCATGAGATCATGGACTCGAATGTCTTACTTACTTCTTGGTGGTTTTAGAATATTGTCTAACAATTTAATCTTGATCTACAGATTTAGAATAAAGCTTTCTTAATTTGCCAAATTTTTCAAATTCTTTAACGAGTTCAAACCCAAGATTTTCTAATATTTTAACTGATCCTGGATTGTCTGGCCGAGCTGTTGCTACGACTCTTTTAAAGACAGTTGAATCTCTCAATTTGTAATTCCTTTTTACAAGTTCAGGAACATACTCATGCATTATAGCTTTAGCCATTTCGGTACCCAATCTTTTTCTCCAAAATCGATGATCCAGGATATAAGCAAGTTCTGCTTCCTCAGGAATATCATCACCCTCATCAAGTGCAATATGTCCAACAAAAATTCCTTCGTCTTTTAGGTCTTTTTCTCTTAGAAAAACAGCAAAACCACTGAACGGATTACCTTGTTTCCAAAAACGGTCAAACTGATTGACTCTAAATTTAATAACATCGGATTTTCGAACTCCGGTAGCATATTTTTCCATGGTAATAGAATTTCCCATGAGCTCGTTGTACATTTCAAAATCACTTTCATTAATAGATCTCATGTAGAGCGAATCTGTGACTATTTCAACTCTGATTTCCGGGCTATCTGAAGAAGATCTAAACCTCACCTCTCCAAAAACGCAGACACAATTTAGGCTCACACATAGAAAAAGTAAAAAATTAAAAAAAAAACTCAATTTAAATTTTAACATTTTATTGTTTTGAAATTTCTGGTGGTTCATTTTTGAAAAAATACATAGCCGAAACTATTTTGTCAAGCGTAATAAATCTAGGAATTAGATTGTTCAAAAGGTCTTGAAGTTATCCAACTTCCTAAAAACTAAGATCAAATTTCCTCTCCTGACGAGTAATATTCTTAAAAAGTTCTGGCATAGCCGAGTTCTTCTTGGGTTGAAGTTTGTTGTATTTGGAAAGATCCCTTTTTGACGATTGGATACCCCTAACAGCTGTAATCTTCCAATTCGTTCTTAGATACTCAGAGAGCATGTCCTACGTTGACCTATGGCCTCACAGTTATATTGATCAACCAACTGATGGTATTGAATTATAAAATCAGATCTTCATACGATAAAACAGCTTCCCACCCTGTTCTTGCCTCAAGTTCATCTAAATATTTAAAATATAGAAATATTCTTTCTATCAAATCATGACTTGACTCAGACACTGAAAGAATTGAACTCAAACTGACTGTTTTTGAATAAATATATCTAATTCCCAGATCGAAACACTTTTGTTTTTCTTCATTTATAGATATAGGACTTTCTAATAAGTGTTTGTTTTTTTGAAGTAGTTTTATATAAAGATCTACTAACTCAGCAGAGACCCGCTCAGAATTAACCCGGTACCCAGTTACAACACGATCTTGATATAAAGTGTTCGTATGAATTGAAATATAATCTTTCATGTGCTCAAACAAATTATTCACAGTTGACAATCCATAATCTTCAAACCGGATGAAAGTATATGAGCTTTTAAGTTCTAGCATTGAACCCTTGGAGAGCTGCCCGAATAATATATGAGATTTCTTGGCCGGCAGCAAAGGAAGAGGACTGAGGCCCATATTTAGAAAATGGGAATATTTATTTTTACTTTTTTCAACTATCCAATCTCCATCTTCTGTCATGTTGCCTAAAAAATCTATTCCGTATTGATTAGATTTTAATTTTTTATTTAAGAATTCGTAATGACTAGAGATTCTCTGATAGGACCACCCTGAGTGGGACAAAAAATCAAATATCAATCCATCTCGATCTTCTACGACTAGCATTCCTTGATCAAACCCAAAACCTTTTTCTGTGGTTAGATGAAATAATCCCCAGCAAAAAGAAAGAACGTCTTTGAGCTTCAATATATCTGATTTTTTATCTTTATTGTACTCATTGGAAATGATAACAGGAATTAGCTCTAGTCCTTTCTCAATGCTACTTTTTGCAAATTTTATATCTTTGTCTTGAAGTCGATAATTCGGGTGAATGCTTTTTCTTAAAAATTCAATGGTATCATCGACTGATGCGTTGGCATGAAAAGAGAATAATGCTGTTAAAAAAAATAAATATAATTTCATAAAAATTAATTATCTTACCTAACTATCAATGAGTTGATAGTTTCGAAATAAGACACTTATATATTATAAATTTTAATTATTCAATATTTTATTACTATTTTTATTTTAAAGATATCTGTTTGATTTTACTTAAAAAAATAAACTCGCATAGCTTTCTTTAAAGCAAGATTAGGATAGGCATTAATAGCCCACCCGGTTTTTCCGATAGTTCTTTAGGAGGAAATCCGGTGACTAAGAGAAAAAATAAATTTGATTTATCCCATTTTATTCATGAAGGCACACTCAAAGACGGACAAACATTGTTCTATGTGAGTGACCCTAGCAAAACCTGTAAAATCAACAAGCAGCCTAATGGAGAATTCAAAGTCATTCTAGGTAAAGAAGTTATGACGATTCATGCTTTTGCCCAACGTTGTCTAGGGCAAGACCCTCCAGACCATGCAACAAAATGGATCAGAACGGAAAATGGGGAAACACTGTATGAGATATGGCATAACGAGTCAGCTTTTGAGGACGCGGCTTAATCTAATAAAATACTTAAAGTGTTTTCCAGAAACTCCGATCTAAACTTTGGACGTAGGAATCATCAAGCCATGATGGTTTGAACCTAAAATTCTTACGAATCCTATTTAGTCAATGGACTGACTAAAGATACCTTCATGGAGGAAGGCAATGGGTTTACGGATTCATACTAATGTGCCTGCGCTGATTGCTCAGCGAAATCTACGCACAACCCGTAGCAACCTCGATCGTACTCTAGAAAGACTCAGTACAGGACTCAGAATCAACCACGCTGGGGACGATGCTGCTGGTCTTGCTGTGTCTGAAATTTTAAAAGCAGAAACTCGAGGACTTTCTCAAGCTGAAAGAAATGCTCAAGATGGCATTTCAGTGATTCAAATTGCTGAAGGAAGCCTATCAGAAATCTCAAATATCCTAGTCAGAATGAGGGAACTAGGTGTTCAAGCTGCCTCAGATACTCTAGGCCAAGAAGAACGAAAATTTTTGAATATTGAATTTCAGCAAATGCTTGCAGAAATTAATCGTATTGCAGATAGCACAGAATATAATCACATGCCCTTGCTCAATGGAACTACAAATGCTTTTGATATTCAAGTTGGCACGAGAAACAACCCAAACACTGATCGTATCCGTCTTTTTGACCTCAGCGCTGCTGACGTCAATACCGTTGCATTAGGCGTTAATCTCGCCAGCGTAGAAGATAAGCTCAGTGCCCAAAACTCTCTCTCTTCTGTAGATTCTGCGATTGCATCAGTAACTGCTGTTCGAGCTCAATTTGGAGCCATGCAAAATAGAATTCAATCAGCAATTAACACCATCATGACTAACAAAGAAAATCTAATGGCTGCCAGCAGTAGAATTAAAGATATGGACATGGCAGAAGAAATGACTGAACTCACAAAAAACAACATCTTAATGCAATCAGGAGTTTCTGTTTTAAGTCAAGCAAATACCTCAATCAAGACTGCTTTAGGATTATTAAATCAAGGAAGTTGATTGAGAAAAGGAGATATGAAAAGTTAATGAATATCTATTATTGAATCAAAATTTTAACGTAGCCAAGGCTAACCGCCTGAGCTTGTTTCCTGGATCAGGTAGGGCTCACAGAACTTTACGCCATGATGGTTTAATCCCTGTGAGTCCAACCTGAGGAAACACAAAGATTTGGAAGGACCTCACTTCGGACTACATGGATCTTGTATCCCTGAATCCGATTTTAGGGAAAAACAGTGGAACAGTTCCACTTAAACATCGTTCTATTGAACTAGGTCAATCCTAATTCAATAGAGCATAACCAACTGAGCAAGGATGCTTGCCGTCACGAAGGATCGTGGCGGGCTATCAAGGAGGGTAGAAAAATGAACGGAAGCTAAAAATGGGACTTAGAATCGCGACTAATGTCACTGCACTCAATGCGCAGAGACAAATGGCAATTACTAGGATGAATTTGGATAAATCCT
Source organism: Oligoflexia bacterium (assembly GCA_903935335.1). Lineage (GTDB taxonomy): Bacteria > Bdellovibrionota > UBA1018 > UBA1018 > UBA1018 > CAIZRG01. The sequence continues at coordinate 1,843 of CAIZRG010000026.1, read as the reverse complement.
TGGAGCGTTTAGCCAGTGGGAGTCGAATTAACCATGCTGGTGATGACGCAGCAGGACTCGCAATCTCCGAAAATCTCCGAGCTCAGATCAGGGGCATGAGACAATCAAAACGAAATGCTCAAGATGGTGTGTCTCTGATCCAAGTATCGGAAGGAGGTCTTAATGAGCTTTCTAATATGCTCATCCGACTGAGAGAACTTGCGATCCAATCGGCCTCGGATACCATTGGTGACACAGAACGTCAATTTGCTGACCGGGAGTTTCAGTCTCTCAAGCAGGAAATTGATCGAATTGCCAATGTTACATCCTTTAATGGAACTCCTTTACTCAATGGAAGAGCTGGGATCTTCGAAATCCAAGTAGGGACCCATAACAACCCTATTTTGGATCGAGTGATCTATAATGGAGAGAGGTCCGATGCTTCTCTAGACGCTCTCAAATTAGGAGGGGAATCCGTTGCAACCAAACAAGGCTCACAGTTATCCTTGTCAGTGATTGATGATGCTCTCGTAAGGGTGAACAGTATCCGAGCTGATTTAGGGGCTATGCAAAATCGTCTTGGGTCAACTATTGGCAACTTGTCTATTGCTGATGAAAACTTATCTGCAGCCAACAGCCGTATTCGGGATGCAGATATTGCAGAAGAAGTTTCAGAAATGACAAAACACAATATCTTGTTGCAATCTGGAATTTCTGTCTTAGCTCAGGCCAATAATACCAATGCGCATGCTCTAAAGCTCCTAGGCAGCTAAAAAAGAGAACTGTATGAGTGAGATCTTGGACACAAAATAGGGACTTTCCGAAAGTACTTTAGCCAAAACGATGGGTCAAAATAATCGGCTAAAATAATGGGAAAGTCCCTCCCAGGAACAACTCAATTGGATTAGACTAAAAAAATGGCAGGGATCAAATCTATACTGATCATTGGAGGAAGTGGGTTTATTGGAACACATCTTGCCCTGAAGCTTCGCCAAGGATATTCTAAAGTTTTTGCCACTTATTACTCTCATCCGATCCGAATTCCAGGTGTGACATTTCTTCCATGTAATCTAGAAAATCGTAATTGGGTGAAACGCATTGTATATACAACGCAACCTGATGTAGTCATTTATTTGGCTGGAAATAATGATATTCAGTGGTCAGAGAAAAATGTTCGTACAACTGAACTTTTACATTCGGCAGGTCCAGCAACTTTATCCAATTTCACAGAGATTTTACAACCCCGTTTTATATTCCTATCAAATTCTTATGTCTTTGATGGCTCTAGAGGGAACTACCACGTCAATGATACCGTACTACCTGGATCTATCTTAGGACGAATGAAACTAGGTGGAGAAAACATTATTAGAAACAAGAGCTTAAACTACATCATTCTTCGCTCCTCTCCCTTATTTGGAAGAGGAAACGGGAAAAATCTGAATTTTCTAGATCATTTAAGAATTCGACTAGAGAAAAATCAAAGGATTGAGGTAGCTTCAGATGAGCTTCACTCTTATACTCCTGTGGATGGATTTTGTGATGTGATTCAACTCCTGATTGACTCAGGAATTCGAAATCGAACCCTTCACTATGGTGGACTTACGAAGGTTTTCTATTTCGAATTTGCAAGAAAATTTGCCCAAAGATTCAGCTATTCCCCTCACCTCATCTTAAAAAAATCCCGAATTTCAGAAAAAGGACTCTCAGAAGAAGAAAGCTTCAAGGATTTTTCCCTCAACTCAACCCAAACTGCTGAACTTTTAAAGATCAAGCCCCTTCTCCTGGAGGAGAGCTTTGATCTGATCGAGAAGAACCTGATTCCCCGCCTTTGACTTGCGGGTATCGCGGGTCACGCGGATGAATT
>CAIZRG010000025.1 GCA_903935335.1 Oligoflexia bacterium | reverse complement strand
TAGTAGACCTTCGAGAAAGCTGCCTGCCTACTTACCCCCACTTTCTCTTTCAATTGATTCATCTCAGTTTTCAAAGAACGTCTAAAAAATAATCGGCCGAACAAAGTTCGGTCTTTTACTTTTTTAGTTACTCAAATCGTGTGAGTGATGCTGTTTCTATCTCTATTCAGGAGTGAGCGCAAGAGTGATTTTAAAAAAAAATAGAAAAAAATTAGTAATCTGATCTTGGAACGATATGAATGTCTCCTGATTCAGTTATCACTTTGAGAACCTCTCCCCCGCCTCGAACCACCCCTACAAGATGACCTGCAGGCTCAGGCCCTACTAGCAAAGGATCTGGAATCTTTTGAAACGGAAATCTTAGAGCAATACCCCCTTGAAGACTCCACAAATCAAGGTTAGCTGAAAAGTATTTGGGCATTTCAAGACTAATTGTCCCTTGTACTGACTCAAGCAAAGTCTCGTCTTTTGCTTTCCACTCCCTCATTGCACAATGAATATCCCCTGAATCCGTTGCACCACTCACTGTACCACTCACTTCCTTCAGTTTGACAGAAGCCTGCTGAGTATTAAAACTGAGGTTCCCCTTTAACCATCGGCCACTGATTGCTCCATTTTGGGAAATGTAAAGCTGTTCCCCCTCTACGTGAAATAGTTGAATAAAGCCTGACTCATTTTCTACAAAAATTTGAGAACCCTGTACGGTATCCAAATCAACTCGCCCACTTTTTGAAGAAACTTTTATATCTGCATAGATCTGCTTCAGTACAGCTAAACAGGACGAACAAGCCACCGAAACTGTTTTTCCTCTGACATTCTCCAGTTCAATCGAACCCGAGCGAGAACGAACCTCTACCCTTTCATTCCAAAACTTGAGCGCCACCTTTCCATCTACAACCCACACCTTGAGTTGAACTTTAGAAGGAGCAAAAATCACGAGATCAGATCGAGTCTTTGGGTTATTCTTTTCCTGGAGACGATCACCAATATTCATTAATTTGCCATATTGATTTGAAATTTCGATTCGATCTTTATACCCCTCATAACGATAATCGAGAAGCTCAAAAAGCTGTTTTGCTTTCTCAGAAGAATCTGCAATCACTCTCTTTTTTAAAATAACCCTCACTTTATCAACAGCCCAGCCATGAATACTCACATCACCCTTAGAATGAACGATATTGAGATTACCTAAAGATCTTAAGGGGTAATCTTTTTCAACAACTTCACTATACTCCCCTCCAAAAACATAAGTTAAGCAAAAAAACAATAAAAAAGGGATCAACCATTTTACCATTTACCTCTAACCTCTCTCCCCAACTGAAACACCTCATCATACATTCAATAAGTATCCCGACTTTTTTTGTGATAAAATTAGCCCATCATGGCATTTAATGACCTTTTAATTACTGAAATTTTCCATAGCCTCCAAGGCGAAACTTCTCTTGTGGGAGTTCCTTTTGCTTTTATTCGAATGTCTGGATGTAATTTGCGTTGCACCTATTGTGACTCTTCTTATGCTTTCAAAGGGGGTAAGCGCTATAGGATATCCGAAGTTATACATTATATTCGCCCCTTCCAAGTCAAGCACGTCCTCTTAACAGGTGGAGAACCACTCTTGCAAAGACAAACTCCAACTTTAATTGAAAGCCTCAGCCTTGAAAACTACCAAGTTAGCATAGAAACCCATGGAGAAATCTCCCTCTCCAAATTGCCTAAAAATGTGCGCATCATTATGGATATTAAAACCCCTTCCAGCGGAATGTCCCGAGGCGGCTTTCAAAAGAACTTTCAATTCTTAAAACCTACAGATGAAGTCAAATTTGTTATTGCATCCAAGGAAGACTACCTATGGGCAAAAACACTCGTACTTTCTTCTCAGATTCCAACCCAAGAAATCTTATTTTCATCTGCAGTTCCTGCCTTAAATTCTCCTGGGTCTTTTCCAGGGATTGAAATTCATTGGCTGGCTGAAAAAATTCTCCAAGACCGCTTACCCGTTCGACTTCAAATTCAACTCCATAAGTACATCTGGGGACCCAACCGACAAGGGATTTAACCCTGAATCATGAATGAGATTGACAATACACAGGCTCACTTGCTAGCAAGTGAGATCAAAGCAAATGGGGTGACGTACCCAAATGGCTAAGGGGACGGTTTGCAAAACCGTTTTGTATCGGTTCGAGCCCGATCGTCACCTCCAACTACCCACCCGAAAGCCAGGGGTAAAGAACAGCTGTTTTAGAAGTTAGATTTGTGGCAGTGCAGTCGTACCCAATACGTCGTGAAGGGCTTTTTGGTCCGTGGGTGACGTTATACTTTCTAGATTTTACAGAGGGCAAGTGTGTATGCCCCCCAAACAATGTATATCTCATTGTAAAAGAACTTTGTCTCGTATACCGCGATGGGGATGGAAAAGCAATCGGGAAAGCCCTAACCCCCCTCTCAAGAAAGGGGTTTGCGGACCTAAATCGGATCACCCAAACTATCAAGGCTGCCTATTGCTTCTTCTTAAATCCAAATTTAAAGGATTAACGAATATGAGTTGGTTCTTGATAAATTGCACTATCCCGACTCTTTACTTCTTGTATAAACTCGAAAAGTTTAGCTTTATTAGAAAAACTTTTGACTTGGGCATTTTTTTTGTTTACGTTTTCTACTCCATTTAAATGATCAAATTCATGTAGAAACACTCTTGCAGCAAAACCAGCAAGGCGTTTTCGCACGACCTGCCCCTCCAGCGTGAAGTATTCAACATCAATAGTATTTGGACGACTTACAAATGCTGCTCTAGATTCACCCTCATCTTGCACAGTAGAAAAACAGGCCTCCCAGCTTATGGAGGTTTCGCTACTTTCTACAAGAATTTTTGGATTTATAACTACCTCTAGTGCTTCCTCTGTGCGGTTCCAGCTAAAAATAAATATCTGTTTTGAAATGTCTATCTGGGGAGCTGCCAGTCCTGCAGCAGGCATAAATGGCCTTAGGGCCTCAATAAGTTGGTCAGCAATTGTTCGAGGCTGTTCTAATCCTTCTGTAAAAAAAATCTCCTCTGCCTTTTTAGATAAAACATCACTTTCATCAAAGATTGTTACTATTTTCACTGCAAGTGAATCCTTTACAAAAAATAAGAAAAATAAAGCAGTTATCCAGCTTTTAAAAAAAATTTTCAACATAATGAATTCCTTTTAAACTTTCATTTATAGGAACTTAGATAAAAGATTAAAAAATAAACCCTAGCCCCCACTTAATACTATTAAAATAAAACTATAAAAATTATATAAAAAATAGTTTATTATTGCTCAAGAAAACTTCTTTTAGATCGAAACCCAAATCTTCACGTCACAAAAGAAGTTTTCTTGAGCACTTACTGCAAAAGATCAATCTGGATTATCTATAAAAAAATTATAGTTAATAATCAAGTTTGTCTTCTTGAATTAATGAGCTGTTCTTTCACTCACTAAAGAAAAAGAATGAACATCAACGGCTTTCGATACTGCCAACACCCCTTCTAAATGATCAAATTCATGCTGAAATAGCTCAGACATATCCTTTTCAAGAAAGATTTCTTTTTCAGCCCAATTCAAATCTCTGAATTTCACTTTACAAGATAGATTTCTATTCACCTTCACAAGAAGGTCAGGAAAACACATGCAGTCATCCCAAATTTCGAAAATCTCTCGACTTTTAAATGTAACTTCCGGGTTGATCATAACCATAGAATTATCGACAGAAAAATACAGAAGTCTCTTCATTACACCTATTTGTGGCGCAGCGATAGCACGACCTTTGCCATATTGCTTCCTGAAATTCATCATTGTGTCGTGCAGATCTTGAACAGTCGATTGAATAAATTCAAGTTCACTTTCCTTTACAATTTCAGAACGCTCATAAAGTTTCTCATTTCCCAATAATAGTATTTGTTTTACTCCCATATTCTACCTCTTTTTTTTCAATTTAAGAAAACCATCTTGGATTCTTCCAATTTGTATATCTTTCTGCTGGTAAACATACAGATTCAGTTTTATACTTTTTAAACCATACAGACCTATGAAAGTAGATACTTTATATCAAACTATTGCCCTAGATTTGAAAAAACTCATTGAGTCGAGGACTTATCGCCCCGGCGAGAAGCTCCCTTCTGTTCGGAAACTGAGCAATCAATGGAATGTGAGCATTGCCACAATCCAAAGTGCATATCTGGAACTTCAATCACAAGGATTGATCTACTCACAGCCTAGAGCAGGGTTTTTCGTTGAATCAGCGTTTTCGCACCTACTGCCAGAGCCACTGCTTTCCAGTCCAGCAAATACCTTCAACGACCCAGGGGAAGGTCATTTATCTACTTCTCTAGTGGATAGTCTTAACTTTGGACCAGATCTAATCCCTTTTGGAATTGCAACTTTAGATCCGAATCTTTTCCCTATTTCTGATTTGCATCGTTCTCTCACTCGAGTCTCAAGGAGGGCGGGTTCAGAAGCACTTGTTTACGATTTCGTGCCAGGTTCAATAAAACTTAGGCAGCAACTTTCAAAACTATGCGTCCGATCAGGCTTGTGTATGCCTCCTGAAGAGTTTGTTCTTACCAATGGCGCCATTGAAGCATTTCACGTATGCCTGCGGGCAGTAGCAAAAACTGGCGATCTAATAGCTGTAGAATCACCTACCTACTATGGATTTCTAAGAGCCATTCAGAACATGCAAATGCGACCGTTGGAGATCCCCACCCACCCCAGAGAAGGAATTGACTTAGGTTGTTTGAACACACTTCTGAAAAAACACAAAGTTTCAAGCATTATGACGGTTTCCAACTACAGTAATCCTTTAGGATGTACCATTCCAATCGATCGGAAAAAGGACCTCGTTTGCATGGCTAAAAAGTTTAATGTTCCCATCATTGAAAACGATATTTTTGGAGATTTACCACATTTTGGAGATCGTCCTTCTGTTTGCAAAGCATATGATCAAGATGGAATGGTTCTTCTTTGCTCATCCTTTTCTAAAACTCTGTCACCAGGTTATCGAGTGGGATGGACTGCTCCTGGTAAGTATAAATCGAGAGTGGAGTGGCTTATCCACGAAAGCACCTTCGCATCCTCTACCTTGATGCGTCTTAGTATTGCTGAGTACCTCGCATCTTCAAATTATCAAAAGCACTTATTGAATCTAAGGAGACACTGTGCCTCACAGGTTCAACAAATGTCAATGATCGTTTCCAATCACTTTCCAAAGGGAACACGCCTCACTCGCCCGGAAGGAGGGTTTATTCTTTGGGTGGAATTTCCAGAGAAATTAAATTCATTCGAACTTCACCGCTTGGCTCTTGCTCATAAAATCAGTATTACACCTGGACCTGTTTTTTCCTCACAACAACAGTACCAAAATTGTATTCGTTTAAGCTGCGGTTACCCTATAACGTCTTATTTGGAGCAGGCCATTGCAAAGCTAGGAAAGCTGGCCACTCAATTGATTTCAATTTCTACAAAATAGAAAAGACTCTTCACTCTTCCAGGTACCTACAGCCACTCCTTTCAGCCATAATCTGAATTGAAACTGCTAGAAGAATCATGAAACCACCCACCCACTGATGCAAGCCTAAAGGCTCATTTAAAAATACAACTGCAGCAACAGCACCCAGTAAAGGCTGTAAGAAAAGAGATAACACGACGGATCCGATAGAAACACTTTGACTCAGAGCGTAAATCCAGTATAGGTACGGAATTGCTGTTCCCATCACACCTAACCACACAATAGCTCCTACACCAACCCAAGATACGCGACCCAAAGGAGGCAACCCTTGCCATGGAAGAACGGCCAATGATAAGAGAATGACACCCACTAATACGGCTGTCCCAAAAATAACAGAGCCTGAGTAGGTTTTAACTAAATCACGAGCAAGAACTGAGTATAGAGACTCCCCTGCTACTGCTACTAATAAAGCGCAGTCCCCATACCCAAAAGTCTTTGAAATAGAAGGATCAATAAAAAAGCCGTTTCCAAAAACATGCGATAGAAATAAAAAACCTATCGTCGCCAAAAAAAAAGACAAGAAATGCCACTGACTCAAACTCTCGCGAAAAATAACCCATCCAAAAACAACCGTAAAAATAGGCTCAAAAGCAACTAAAATGACGTTATTCACTGCTGATGAATTTTTTAAGCCTAACATTTGTGTCATTGGCGAAAGAAAACACGTAGCTGCTCCAATACAAGCAACTGTAATAAGATCCTTGTTCACCTTCATCGGCATAAAAACGGGAGTGATTTTACTCTTTTTTTTGAAATCCAAAAAGCAAATCCACCCCATGACCCCCAGATAAGCAGCCAAAGCTACCGAATACTTAAACCAAGCCGTATAGTAGGGACCGATTTCTTCAATCACCTGTTTTGCAATGGTTGGATTGAGTGACCAAAGCAAATTGCAAAAAAACAAACCCAACCAAATTTTGAGTGACATCAGCCAACCCCTATCTTTCATAAAAAATAAAGACTTATTTTTTAATTCTTTTTCTTATCCAGACTTTCAATTTACCACAAAAGAGTCAATCCTCATTCATTGCAATTTGCAAAATTTCCAGAATTTTAAATTTGAAAAACATCAAGTTTCTTATTGCTCGATTTATAATGAATTTAGTTATTCTTTTAAAAAATAACACTTGAACCCATAATAAACTTGATCTAGATTCCACTGAAGTTTTCTTCTAAATAAAAAATTTATTATTAATTAATAAACTATAAATTTATGATTTTTTATTTTTT
>CAIZRG010000024.1 GCA_903935335.1 Oligoflexia bacterium | reverse complement strand
CGTGCTGCAGTGGTGGCCTTAGCACCTGCCATTGAAAGAACAACATTGGATCCTAGCTCACCTAAAGCATGGCCTCTTTCTTGGGCTGAACCATAGGCCATCGTAAGCTCAAACTGATAAACAGCGCCTGAAACCCGTTTGAACATCAGGTGTGCAACATCAGCAATCCCTTTAGGCCCATCAGAAAAGGTCATCATGATGTTATTGGAGAGGTTTGTAATCAGAGTGGGGTTATTATAAATGGCTTTTGCTGCTTCAATGGGTGATAAGAATCCATCGTAAACGCCGCTAGCAACTCCTCCTAAAAATTCATTAATTGAAACGGCAGTATCTCGAGCAAAATCACTGATCATTTTAACTGTCAGAGGAGATGTGCCGGTATGTGAAAGTTCTACAGCGTTTTGAGCCATGGACTCAGCAGATTGGATCTGCTCTCTCATATAATCGGTTGTAGCTTGCTCCATCTGGTGTGTGACAAGCGGTAAAGTCTGATAGGCTTGCTCTATGTTTTGATAAGCGATTGCTTGATTCGCCTGAGAAAGAGCAATACTTTGCTCTTTCATCCCTATTCTTGATTTTTCAGTTGCAATTTGTATTTGCTCTGCCATGGGGAGACTTGAAAGTCTTGCCAATTCTCTCTGGGCTTGAATTTGAGCAGGAGAGAGCCTGCTGATTGAATCGGAGTATATTTTCTCCCGTTGAGCCATCCGATTGTCTAATTCAGCAATAGCTTTTCGGTGGTTTAAACTTTTCTGTTGATTCTCTTGGATTTGCATTTGCTGTGCATGACAAGGATCTGCAGGAGCAGGTCGACCCCCAAATAAACCTGTCAGGAGATTATGCATAGACCTTCCAGAATCTCCGCTTGAATACTGAGGAGAAGGCCCAGAATTGACTCTGATAGTGGTGCTAAGCATGTATTGATAATCACCATTCATCGCATTTGCATTGAAGCCTAAGAATAAGAAAATTGAGAGAAAACTTTTTTTAATTATTTTCATAGCTATTGAACTTTCATTCGGCTTAATAAGTGGATCACTAGCTGTCTTTCTATTTCTTGAAGTTGTTTTGAAAAATGAGAAGAAATTTCAGGGTCATCCATGTCTAACTCTAGAAAAAGATAACGGTCTATTAACATTTTTCTAGCTTCTTCATACTCAGCATGAATGTCTGAAATTTCGTTAAAATAAACTGAAGTGACGGATTCAATTTTGTCTTGGATAATTTTTTTGTTTTTGCTCCTTTCTAATTCTTTCTGATGATACTCCTGGATCAGGCTGAAATATTCGACGCACCTGTCGTAATCTTCTTTTAATGATTCGGCTGTATCACAAGCATCCTTTGCAAAAGGAGCAAAAACTACTCCAACAACACCAAAAGGTCCTAAGTTGTTTGCACAAAACTCGGAGGTTTCTCCAATGTTTTTGCATCTGTTGTCCCAGTGAATCCAAAGTTCTTTTTGAGATTCACATGCTCCAAAAGACGATGGCATTCCTTTTAAAAAAAGAATAAAAAAATAAATAAAAAAAATACCTTTAGACTTCATAGTAATACCTGTTTCTAATTAAAAATCTCTATTGCCTTAATATCGAGTTAGAAGAATATAAATCGAAAATTTCATCTGATTTTTCTCTCAGTGTAGCTCGGGATGAGTTTAAGTTCTGAGTAGGTAGACAATATAGACCAGAAAAACCTGAAGAATGAGAGGTCCGACTTTCAATGAAGTGATCAATATCTGATTGACTCCATCCGTGGTCAATTAAAAATTCTCTTGCGCCAGAGTCGTCAGGCTTACTCACAACAGCAACTAAAGCCAGAAGCGCTTTGTTACGCAGACTGGTTTCATCTTTGAAGATTTTCCATAAAATAGTAATTCCTTCTTCTGGATAACTAGCAACAATATCTGTGATAAATTCAAATGTATCTTTGCTACCTTCTATTTTAAATTTTTCATACAATGTGTTTATTGAATTTAAGCGTCGTCGCACCTTCGTGGCCCGCTGCTGTTGTTAAAATCAATAACACAGCCTCCTCCCATTTCGACTTCTCCGCACGTTGGGCATCGAAAGTAGCTGGGCATGATCCCATACATAGCTTTAGCATTGGATGGATTTAAAGCCTGGAAAGAACTCAATGAGAGCAAACCAATACAAAAAATCATGATTTTTTTCATGAGCGACTCCTGCTGTTGAATTTATTGATTTAGAATTACTGCTGCGAGTTATTTTTATCAATAATAAAATGTTACTAGGAATGAATTTTATTCAATCCTTAAACTTGACCTAGAAACAGTGTCTTCTCCGCTGCTCTCCTCTTCACTAACCCTGGAAACCGCTTCCCCTGGACGTGAACCCAGATGAATCTTAAAAATTCAAAGACTCATAAATGCGACGATAACTCGAATATCTCGCTAATGCTTTTGCATGACAGTCCAACTCACCCAAATGCTGACAGCCATTTTGATGACAAGCCAATCGACCAAACTCAGGAAATCCCTGAGCCAAAGTTTTAAGGGAAACCTGGAATAACCCAAACTCCTTCACCCCAGGAGTATCGATCCAACGAGAAGACTGTGGACCTCCCAGTAAAACAGCTCAGGTTGTCGTATGCCGTCCCTTGCCTGTCTGTGGGTTGACTGCACCCACTCGCCCCACTTCTGATCCCAAGAGCTTTCGTAGAAGAGAGGTTTTACCTACTCCAGATTGCCCACAAAATAAGAAAGAAGTTCCCTTGAAAGCGGATCTGCTAAAGAAGGGTCTAAGATCACCCGGCATTGATTAGGAAAAACTTCGGCCACCCAGGCATTTGCCTCTTCTTGGGATAAACAAAATGACTCCGTAGATGCTACTTTTTGAGATCCTTTTGAAAGTCTTAGGCCTTGAGAACACTCCTCAGTATCTAAAGTATCTAACCAATCTTGGAAAGAAACCCATACTAAAGCAATATCCACTGGCAGCGGTAAACCACAAGATTACTCCTTGGGATTTACGTTGTCACATCTGACATGCAAGCTTTCATCTTTGAAGAGCGTAGTGCGGGAAATCCGCAAGCTACGTTCTGTGAGGGACGGCCTCATGAATAATGGGGTCGTCTACTCGACAAGTTATTTATCGATAGATTCACCCGTTTAGAGCAGCCCCCACCTAAAAAGTAAAAACAGGAACAGAGGCAAAAAAAGTATTCTTGTCATTTCTCTGCCCAAGTTGCTGCTGCTGGGGGACTCCATTGTAAGTGTTAATCGATTCAAGGAGGTAATGCCTGGATAGAGATGCGAAATGTGATCCAAGCACTGTTGTTCCTATAAGACCTGCTAATGATCCATAAAAAAAACCTGAACCATAAAATTTTGATGGAGAATCAATATAAAAAAAAGCTGGACCGAAAAATAGCATTATAAAAGATGGGACTACTCCAGCCCAAAATGTAATTTTTGTGTAGTTATTGTATTTAGAATGTAATCTTGCAAGCTCAAGTGCTTGCCGATGATCGCTAACGAAAGACTCAAGGTCATATCCGCTAAAACTTCCTGGTTCTAATTCAATTTTCCCATTTGTTATAGTATCTCCTTTTAGCAGCAGGCTCTTTTCATTTTTTAGCCAAATCTTTGGAGAGTTAGCAAAGCATTGAAATGGAAATGTGAACAGTAAAAGATAAGCAGCTGCTTTAAAAAGCTGATTTTTTAAAGAAAATCTTTCAGAATTTAAGACAAGGGTTTTTTTAAAGTTAAAGTTTTTCATGATTTTTATATACTTTCTCTATTTGTAAAAAACACCAATTTGGCTTTAGGATCCTTTTATTTTAGAATCACTAGCCGAAAATCCTAAATTATTTAGAATAAGATCTATTTTTTCAATAATTGCGCTTTCGAGATTATCATGAATAGTTAGCCAATGTTTGGATCCACGCTCTGAAATAAAAACTTCGAACTTTCCGTCAGTATTTTTTAATAGAAAATAAATTTTATTATCTCTTTTATCGCCATACCAAACGGTGTCGATAAAACTGTTGAGTTTATTTTCGGTTCTTGCAGTTGAAAATATTGAAGAGATTGTTGTCTTCATTGGAATTTTTTTTGAGTACTTGTTTTCAAGTTCGTCACTAGAAAAATTTAGAAAATCATCGATGAATTCACTTATCCATTGCATTAGAATACCCCTTCAGCGCTAATCCAGGTTGCTGGAATTTTTCCAGTAATGAAGACTTGATGACCACCACCTAGTAGTTGCCCCACTTTTATATTGAAATTACCTGCATGCAATGCAACTTCAGAGACAAATCCTTCATATAATATAGTATCAGGAGGCACCACGATTTCAACCCACCTCGTAGCGTGATTGCCCCATGATGGATCTAGTGCAGAATCCAGAGTAGCCTGTAAAGGTCCAGTTGGTTTCACTCTAGACCAATAGGGAGCAAATTTACCAGCTCCACCACCATATACTCGATAAAGTTTAGTTGGTTCCTTAAGAGTAACTTCGAGATAGCTTCCACTCATAAAAGTGTCTGCAACAACTCCACCACTTTTCAATGGAATGTTATGCAAAGCTCCATGCCTAATAGGACCGAACTTCTCAATCTTTCTAGAAGAATCAGCAATTCTCTGCACAGCATGATCAATCTCAGCGAATTTAGGGGAAAGGATTTCAGAGGCTCTCATGCCCTGATTGAGGGAGGTTCCTAGAGCCTCACTTGCACCGGATCGAGTCAAGGTATCAGCGACCTTTTCAAGACCGGCACGTGCTGCAGTGGTGGCCTTAGCACCTGCCATTGAAAGAACAACATTGGATCCTAGCTCACCTAAAGCATGGCCTCTTTCTTGGGCTGAACCATAGGCCATCGTAAGCTCAAACTGATAGACCGAGTATGCAACACGCTTGAATACCAGGTGTGCGACATCAGCAACCCCTGTAGGTCCAGCAGAAAAAGTCATCATGATGTTGTTAGAGAGATTTTTAATCAAAGTGGGGTTATTATAAATAGCCTTAGCTGCTTCAATCGGTGACAAGAACCCCTGATAAACGCCACTGGCAACTCCCCCTAAAAACTCATTAATTGCAACTGCGGTATCTAGAGCAAAGTCACTGACCATTTTAACTGTCAGTTGAGATGCTCCTTCGTGAGCAAGTTCTACAGCATTTTGAGATATGGCTTCAGAAGATTGGATCTGCTCCTTGATATACTCTGTTGTAGCTTGCTCCATCTGATGTGTAACCATAGGCAAAATCTGATAGGCTTGCTCTTTGTTTTGAGCAACGAGTGCTTGGCTCATTTCAGATAGAGAAATATTTCTTTTTTTCATCTCTTCTGTTTTTGATCTCTCAGTTGCGCTTCGTATTCGCTCCTGAATGGAGAGATCTGAAAATGTTGTTGAATCAATACCTAAATGGGTGTCTATTAACTTTTTTGTATTCTCTAGGAATGAGCAGGAGCGTTGATAGCTTTCCTGAAAATCTCCCTGTTGAGTTCCTCCAGCGATGTGAGCTGTCTGAGTTAAACTCTCAAGGGCTTCCTCTAAAGCAACTTGTGAAGAGGATTGCATTTCAGAATCCAGGGGGTCTGCTTTCAATCTATTGAATTGCTCAGCGTATTGATCTGCAAGTTGAAGAGTTTTCTTCTTTTCTAAGCTAAACGTATTCCAAGAGCGAATTTCTTGTTCAAACTCAGAGACATGGGGATAAGAGTGGAGTTGTGAAAACTTTTCTTGAGCTTGGTCGGATCTTTTAAGAATCCACTGAGTTTGGGTATTGTCGATTCGAGTTTGCAAAGGTACGTCTAACCTTGCTATGATCTGCTCAACGGGTGGCTTGTTGCCGAGTGTCTGTGCTAAGATTTGCCTGGATTGCCGGATGTTTTGAAGTTCAGTATTGTAAGCCTGAATTTGGGCCACAGAACGTTGGGTTTGTTGTTGAATATGTTCGTAGTTTGCAACTGGAAGTGACCTACCATAATTCGTCAGCCACGGCTGGTTTGAAGCTCCCGCGAAATGAGAGCTGCTGGGGGGAGCCCCAACACTTATATAATATGAGAAATGCGGGGTAAACCCATTGTTCATAGACCATGCTGGGGAAGCCAATAAGAGTGACAACATTGCAACTGATTTCATAGGAATAACCTCAAAAATACTTTTTTCCGATAGCTTCGATTTCGGCATCTAGACGAGCCCGCACATCGGGATCAGTTAAGTCTTCATCATTGTCGATGTACTCATTAATTTTTGAATCGATTTCAGAACTAGCGAGCTGAGTAAAATAGTCCATTCTATTTCTAAATAATCGGGTGAGGCGATCCGCCATGTCATCAACACGTTCAGAGATGACTTCTTCTTTTCGCTTTTCTTCTTCGGCAGCCGCTTTTATTTTTTCGTTTTCCTCACAGATCCTTAAAGCTTCTTCACGGTATTTATAAAGATCATCGAATCTTTTAGCAATAAGACCTGCACTTCCACCACAGGCGACACCACCTCCAATTACGTAGCATGGGAGTTCCTTTGGAGGTGCTCCGCAAAGAGCAGCAATCCCTCCTACAATGATACCCCCTACAGTTGCTCCAAGCTCAGATTTGTTAGCCCAATCTTCTAAAAGCTGTTTCGCTCGGTCCCTCTTGCGCCTCTCCTCTTCGCAGGCTCCAAAAGCCAGGTGGCTGCATAAAACTGAGATAAAAAAAATGAAACTTAACTTTTTCATAGGGGTGGATCCTTATTAGAATAAATTGGATTTTCTGTAGCAGATATCCAGAGGGCTTTAAAGTAAGTTATTCACCTCTGTTTCTAAATCGCTGGGTCATGCTCTCAAATGGATCGTTGAGACTCAACCTTGTTGAACTGTTAGAGCTAGAAGCAACACAGCCAAAAGCATTGCCGCCAGTATAAATGTTTGAATTTTTCAGATCGTTTCGAATTTCATTTAAATCTGAAAACTCTTGAGACGTTATATTAAGACTTTGAAGATAAGAAAGAGCGTCTTCATGGTTTGGATCAACAATATAAATCAGTTCTGCAAAAAGACTTTTATAAGAAGCACGAGTTTCGTTTGTAAAATATGATTTTAATACCGGAAGGTGTTGTGTGTGTTTCAGGGTATTTCTTCCAACACTTTTCACGAAAGATCTGACCTGTGAATCTGTCACCTCAGTTGGATCGACCGATAAAAAATTACCATAAGCTGAGGTAATATCTGTGAGAGCTTGAGCAGCATAGTCTTGTGCTGGTAAAATAGGGGGCAAAGAAGTTTGATGAACGTCTTTTTCTTCTTGCTCCAGTTCTTGGATTGCTTCTTGTTTTGATTCTGCAATTGCTTCTGCAGATTTTTTTGCTACTAGTATTGCTAAGTTGGCTGGATTTGCTGGAGCTGTAATCACAAGCCCTGCATCGATAACTACACTCACGATTTTTGAGCCATTAGGACCGGCTAAAGCTGAGCCGGGAAAAAGAGCAATTCCATTCATTAAACAAAAGACTTTTTTCACAAACTTCTACCTTTCTTTTTTCATCACCTCCCTTTTTTAAGTACACTGATTAATATATTAATTTTAATTACTGCTGAAAGTTTTCATTTTCAAGAATAAAATGTTACTAGGAATGAATTTTATTCAACTCCTAAACTTGACCTAGAAACAGTGTTTTCTCCGCTACTCTCCTCTTCACTAACCCTGGGAAACGCTTCCCCTGGACGTAAACCCAGCGGGTAAACCCAGTTGAAGCTCCCTTTTTATCACCACAGTTGAGTTTCTTAAGAAGCGTAGAGGCTTTAAATCGCGTGATCCCAATGTGCCAGGCTTAACAGAGCGGCTAGCTCATGATCCTTGAGTTTGACTTTCACGCAAGATCGAATCTCGGACTCTAATTCCAAGACTTCTTCTTTCAACATTTTCTGGGCTTGCTGGTTTGTGATTTGCATCCCAGGCTCAACCCCTCGTGTGCTTCCCCAGCCAATCGTGAGCCGTCCGGCAGGGCAAAAATAAGGCTGATGTCTAATCCCCTCAAATCGTTGAATCAGGTCAATGGCGAGTTGAGTGGCCATTTGAGTGAATTGATCCATGGATTCACTCATGCTGTAAACCTCTTTTAGAAATGAGTGAAAGGAAGAGCGCAATGATTTCTTTTTCCATAGATATAGCAGATAAACTTTAAAAATTCAAAGACTCATAAATGCGACGATAACTCGAATATCTCGCTAATGCTTTTGCATGACAGTCCAACTCACCCAAATGCTGACAGCCATTTTG
>CAIZRG010000023.1 GCA_903935335.1 Oligoflexia bacterium | reverse complement strand
GTGATCGATTGGTAATTGGGTAGTGAAGAGAGTTGATTTGCCATAGGAACGTTGCTCAATGATATCTCTGAGATCTTCAGCTTCCTGGGAACTAAATTTCCTCATTCCAATATCGTCTAAAATAAGTAGGTCTGGTTTTATGGACTTACCTCGAAAAAATGGACACATTTTTTATGCGAATGAGGTCTCAATGGACGGGAGTCATGTATCCAATGGATGAGTGAATTCTTTTACGGTTGTACCACACCTCAATATATTCAAATATAGACTTTTTAGCTTCTTCCTTAGTTTTATAATGGTTCCGATAAATTAATTCCTTTTTGATCGTAGCAAAGAAACTTTCTGCAAAGGCATTGTCCCAGCAATTTCCTTTCCTTGACATGCTGATATTGATTCCTAAATTGTTTAATACTCTTCTATATCCTCTCGATGCATATTGAACTCCTCTGTCAGAGTGGTTGAGCAATTGCCCGGATCCAACATTCTGACGACCTATTGCCATGTGAAGCGCTGATAAAATCAATTCAGTTTTCATGCTCTCATCCGTGGAAAAGCCAACTACCTTTTTTGTATATAAGTCTAAGTAAGTCGCTAAATACAAAAAACCTTCATCTGTAGGAATAAAACTAATGTCACTTGCCCAAACTTCGTTAGGCTTTCTTGGGTGAGTTGCTGGTTCCTCGGTTTTAAAGATTCTCTGTGCAATGGGATTGTCATGGTTTGAATCAGTTGTTCTGACTTTAAATCTACGCTGAATCAGACCTGAAATTTCAGCTTTCTTCATCAAAGCCCTTATCCTAGATTTACCGCAGCTGATTCCCTTCGTTTTTAAACATCCCTGTAATCTGGGTAGTCCATAGGTGCCTTTACTTTCTTTATGAATATTCTTCAGCTCAACGATTAAAGCATCGTTGTTCATCTTACGCTCAGACTCTGGCCTGATTTGCCAAGCATAATAACCCGATCTGCTGATTCCAAGAACTTCACAACTCAATTGAACCGATATATCCTCGCGTACCATGGTTTCGACCATCTCAAATTTCACTTCAGGTGGTCTTGCGAGAAAAAAGCCGCTGCAGCTTTTAAAATATGATTCACTTTTTTGAGTTCAGCATTTTCCTTCTGTAGCCTTTTGTTCTCTTGTTCTAAATTTGCTAGAATAGGCTTAATCTTACCATTTCGGTTATTGCAACTGATCCTATGATCCTTTCTCCAAGCATGG
The DNA here is from genome assembly GCA_903935335.1 of Oligoflexia bacterium. Taxonomy (GTDB): domain Bacteria; phylum Bdellovibrionota; class UBA1018; order UBA1018; family UBA1018; genus CAIZRG01. Next base: position 3,464 of record CAIZRG010000023.1, on the reverse strand, counting down.
ATGAGTGTATCTCTAATACCTAGTTGTTTAGCTGCTAAACTAATATTTCCAAGGCCTTCTGCAAGCTCTACTGCTTGCTGCTTAAATTCATTTGTATAAACTTTACCGCTCATTTTTACCTACCTTATAAACTCCTCTCTATCTCATCATTCGCATTACTTCTATGTCCACTAAATCGAGGTAGGTCTATCCCAACGCTTCGGTCCCGATATACTCGGCACGTACCTGACCGACTTATCGGAGACAAAGCTTACGATTCTGATCCTTTTAGGAAAGAACTTCGACGACGATTCGGATGCGAGCTCATTGCTCCCCACAAGTGCAATCGACGAAAACCACCCACTCAAGATGGCCGATCTCTTAGACGCTACAGACGAAGATGGGGGGTTGAACGATTCTTTTCTTGGGTCCAGTCGTTTCGAAGAGTAGAAACTAGATACGACTATTATCCAGAAAATTATTTTGGATTTGTTCAACTCGCCTCAATTATTATCCTTTTGCGCAGGTTTTGAAATGAGCTCTAGAAAAAAATACTCACCCAGAGTAGCTATTATCACTGACATTCGAAGTGGCTCCGCGCACTTGCAATCGGGTGGTTCCCATCAGTGTAATCGCGCAACCTCTACACAAAACACTTCTTCAAGTTTTCTTTTAAATAGAAATTTAACCATTTTCATTCTTTTAAAGATCTCAGCATAATCCTTATCTGACAAAAGAGCAGTATAGCTACAAATAACAGCTAGCGAAAAAATTCCTATGTTTAAACAATAGTACATCATTGAATGTAAAAGCACCCCGAGTGGAAGCGCATATTTCATCCATTTTCTATTTATGAACGAGAAAGGAATGAAAATTTCTAATAAAATAGTTCCGTAAGTTGCAATTACTGTAAAAGGGGGGAGCGTCAGGAAATCAGGCAAAGAGTTCATGCTATATTGACTTTTAAATGCATAGTAAACACCTCGGCCATTAAGCCAAGCAGGGTCTAAGAGTTTGAAGAAAACACAACTTACATACATAGAAAAAACTTGAAACCCTATTAAATTTTTAGGCCATAATGGAATTTTTTCAAAATTATCTTTATTAAGATATCCAAGTTTAATTTTAATCCATCTATCTAAAGAAAATGCTGACCCAGAATTAGAAAAACATAAAAATAAAAGAATATTACAAAGTAAAACTGCTCCACCACTACAGAAATTACTATAAACCTCATGATTTTTAATCGAAACTATTCCAATAAGTGTAAGCAAGGTTGAGAATCTAGAAAATAAACCCACCATCATAAGTAAACAAAATATTATTGTTATTTTTAAAAAAATTTCAATTATAAATGGATCATAGACATCATTAAGGATGGAAAAATCAGGATTAGATAAAAAAATAGAATTTTTAGATAAAATCGAATTCTCATTAAAAAGATAATTCACCATTTTTAACGAATTATGCGCATATACAAAAGAACAAAAACCAATCGAAAATCTAACAACTCCAGTTGAAATTGGTCCCCCATAATAAAAAAATATATTTAATAGATTAAAATTACTTATTATTTTGTTTTTTAAAAAATTATAAATTTTTTTCATATTGGATTGACTCATTTAATAATTCTTTATCAGGCCAAACTTTTTTTTCTTCTCCCGGAAGAGAGATATAGCTCCATTTTTCAATTAATTTTACATTTTTTACTTGATTATCTTTTCCTGATTTTTTTCTAGCAACCCAAAAAGCAATAGATTTTAGTTTAGTCTTATCTTTATATTTTGGTAAATGCACAAAAAACGCATTGAATTCTCTCGAATTATTTTTATTTTTTTCTATTTCAGATACTATTAAATTTAAAATAGATTTATCTTCGTAAGTAATTTGAGCAATGAGCCCCTTAACCCAACTAGTATTTGTGAACATAGGCCAATCCGCGTATAGATTTATAAATCTATTCTGACTAGTAAAATAATAAAAATAATTTTTATCTAATAGATAATTATTAAATTCTAGAATTTTTTTTATTACAGGGAAGGAATTAGCCATTCGTGCCGAAGGAAACGAGCTAAGCGCTATTGTAATAGACAATATAAATATAAAAACACGGACAAAAATAGGAGATACTTTTTCTTCTTCATGAACTTCTGGGATTGCGCTCATATGGAGCTTATCGCCAGTTTAGAATCTATTATTGAGAAAAAAAATTATTTTTTTACATGAGAAAAATATATTTTAGAAATGATCAAGTAGATAAGGCGGGTAAAAATATTTTTTTAAATTTTTTAATTATTAACGCCAGTTCGGCGTAAGAAAATTTAACCTGTTGAAATATTTGACTTATTTAAGTCGCCCCCTTAAGTAGTTTAGTTACAACATAAAACACCTAGAGTGGCAACATGAACAGCGACAACCTTATCACCATTTTTTGTAATATCGATGATTTTTGCATCCAATTTGAACCAGACTGGAACGCTATACTTTTAAGTCTAAAAACTGGTGCTCGCGATAGAAAAAGGAATCCAGCTTTGAGTAAAATTATGAAGATATTAATATATTTTCACTTATCTGGGATGAAAACATTTAAGCAGTATTACATTTTTTTTATTGAGCAGATTTAGACATTTATTTCCAAATCTTGTAAGTTATAGCAGGTTTGTAGAAATGATTCCAACAGCATTAATCCCGATGTGTCCTTTTCTTGAACTTTCAAAGGGTAGCTGCACAGGACTCTCAATTATTGTTTGTCATAACAAGAGAATTTTCGATCACAAAGTATTCGATGTCATTGCCAAAAGAGGTAAGAGCACAATGGGTTGGTTTTTTTGGATTTAAACTTCATATTATTATCAATCATATGGGCGAGCTCTTGGTTTTTAAGTTAACTCCTGGGAACGTAAGCGACAGCAAGATGGTCGAGCTATTGTCAAAGGACCTCTTTGGAAAACTGTTCGGTGATAAAGGGTATTTGAGTCAAAAACTTTTCAGAAAAATGTTAAAAAAAGGACTTCAAATTGTGACTCAGATACGATCCAACATGAAGAATAAACTCATGGACTATACTGATCGAATTACTTTAAGAAAGAGGTCATTGGTTGAGTCTGTTTTTCACATTTTAAAATACATTTTGAATGTGGATCACACTAGGCACCGTAGTCCTGTAAATTTCATGACCAATTGAGTCGCTGGTTTGGCAGCATACTGCCTCTCAGACAAAAAACCTCGCATGAGAATGGAATTCAGCACGGCAGGTCAGCTGGTTTTGGCGTAAATTCTCGGTTTCTTATCCCGAGCTGGCATTATTAGCTAAATTAACATAATCGGAGTTTACGTGGTGAACTCTTAGCTCGACTTTTGCCCTTTTTGGAGGGCTAAGAACTTGAAACTTTGAAATAAATGGGTCCTCCGGTAAGAAGTGAATTACCAAGAAACGCTTCTACCTAAGGAACCCAACGTGTCTTTACCATCTTTGATTCAAATTT
>CAIZRG010000022.1 GCA_903935335.1 Oligoflexia bacterium | reverse complement strand
TGAGCCTTGAAAATGAAAGCAGCAAGCAGGTTCTGAAAATAATACACAGACCCTCCAAATCTTGAAAACACAAAAGAATTCAAGCTTTTTTCGTTTTTCTCGTAATATCCTTTTTAAAATTTTTTTCAACTTAATTTTTTTGGTTCAATCTCAACAAATAGAAAAAATGATTCTTAAACGAAGAACTCAATCACCATTCCGAATTTTAAGAACAAGAACAAAGGCCCTACAATCACAAGAAAAGAGAAAACCACAACTCAGCCATTCTGAACTGAGCTGTGGTGAAAGATTAAAATTGAAAAGCAATTTTTAGCACACTTATTGGTAATACTCTGTCACTTCGATGTAGCCAGATCCCCCAGCGCCACCAGCAAACCCATCAGCCCCAGCACTCCCTCCAGCACCCCCTGAACCTACTACGTAAGGGTAAGAGTTTTTAGGACTGTGTATTAAAGCATCAATATACCCACCCGCTCCACCCCCATTGCCCCCACAACCAACTGAGGGGTACATACCTGCACCACCACCTCCGGTGCCTGTATTAGCAATTCCAGCTTTTCCTTGTGCACCAGGAATACCACCTGAACCGCCACCCCCTAATGCGGTTGAACCGCCTTGACCTCCTGTAGCGGATGAACTACCAGGGGAGGTACCTGGTGCACCCATTCCACCCGAAAAAAATGTGCCGATAGCCGCCGACCCAAGGGCAGTAGCATTGCCACCATCCCCAGGTGGACCACCCCACCTCATTGAGGGAGCGCCATAGCCTTTACCTGCGATTAATAACGAAGACCCAAAAACTGAATCATTGCCATGACTACCGGTACCACCCTCACGATTAACGGTACCCGATCCCCCACCCCCTCCTCCTCCACCCACCATCCTCACCCGAATATAAAGAGGAGTAGGGTCCAAAGGCAGCACGTAAGTACCTTTACCCGCCGTAAATGTTTGAATAGTCGGAGGGAGTTTCTTAATATTTTTGATTTTTTGGATTTCCTCTCTGAGCTCAGCCACTGTGTTTTCCAGACTTCCAATTCGAGTATTTATCGAATCTAGCTTTTCCCCGTGATTTGTCAGCGTAGCAGCATGATTTCCCAAGGTAATAGCATGCTCCTCCAAAGTCCCATCATGAGCCTTCAGTGTAGCAGTATGCTCCTCGAGCTTCTCCCCATGCTCGCCTAACTGCTCATCCTGCTTTGCATTTTCTTGTATCGCTTCAAGGGCTTTGGATTTAGCAGTCCGCGCCTCACTTTCAACATGCAGTACACTCGCATGCACACCAAAAGGAGCTGCATACACAAACTGAGATATCAATAAAATAAATCCACTTAAGAACAAGAACTGACGGTCATGAAAAAACATAAATCCTCTTATTTAAGATTTTTGTACACCTTATTTTTTTGAATTCAATCTCAATTTGTAGAAAATAATCTCTGAACTACACTTATCAATTCAAAAGATTGATCTAGTTTTTTTATAGAGTTTAGCCGATTTCTTATTGTCTATTTTTTCTGATTGTAATGCATACCCCTGCTGAGGTGAGGCTCAACAAGCTAAGAAGCACAATCTCTTATTTCAAATGATCTAAAAGCTTTGTAATAAATCCATCAAAACTGCCATTAGATAAAACTGCAACCAGATCACCGGATCGGAGCTGTTTTGAAATAAGAGCAACCCCTTCTTCTGCTGAAGAAATGAGAAAACTTTCTTTCCCAGCTTTTTTTAAATCATCAATGAGTTCTTCTGTTGAAAACTTTTCTTCCTCAAGGATCCGACTCTGATCATAAGGCTGAGCAACATAAACCTGATCAGCCTCTTGAAAGGCTTCCGAATACTGCTTTTGAAACACTTTTCTTCGAGAGGTTGCACTTCGAGGCTCAAAAACTGCAATCAGTCTCCTCTGGGGGTACCGATACCGAAGAGCTTTCAGAGTTTCTCTCACGGCTGTTGGATGATGAGCAAAATCATCGATGACGAGTACCCCTTGAACTTCTCCTCGGACTTCCTGACGCCTTTTCACTCCTTGAAAAGACTTAAGAGCTGATCGTACCGACTGAGCATCCAGCCCTAGCTCTTGGCATTGGATCCATACTGCTAAGGCATTCAGAACATTGTGATGACCTGGCAATGAGAGGGTCACTTCATCGACTTTTTTTTGTCGATCGAGGACTTCAAATTGAGTGAGCCCTGTTTCAAAACTCATACGTCCCGGAGTAAACCGAGCATTGGAATCAGAACTTCCGTAAGAATAAACTGAAATTTTAGCATTTTTAACTAATTCTTGAATCACAGGATAATCAAAGCAAGCAATCATCTTACCCTGTGGACGAATACGAGTAACTAATCCCTCAAAAGCTTTGAGAACAGACTGAAAATCAGGGTAAATATCAGCATGATCATACTCAATCGAAGTAAGAATCACTTCATCAGGCAAATAATGATTAAATTTAGGAACCTTATCCCAAAAAGCAGTATCATACTCATCTCCCTCTAAAACGAAGTACCGTGAGTTGTGAACCTGAGAGCTGTTCACATGAAAACTCAAGGGTAAATCCTGCGACACTCCCCCAATAAAGTAACTTGGATTTTGACCACAACACACGAGCACATAAGCCAGCAGACTGGAAGTTGTTGTCTTACCATGCGTTCCAGCAATGACGAGGTTTCTAGTCTCTTTGAGTAAAAGCTGCTCCATCGCTTCAGGTAAAGACGAATAACGATATCCTCTCCCAATAGCAGCTTTGGCCTCTTCATTGTCTGCACGAATCACATTGCCAATCACAACCAGGTCAGGTCTTTGAGCCTGAGAAATTAAATTCTCAGGATGATACCCGTTAAAAATATCCACGCCTGAATTTTTTAAAACATCACTCATGGGTGGATAAATATTTTGATCACTTCCAGTCACTTCCACTCCTTCTCGTCTCAGAAAAGCTGCAAAAGCCCCCATTAAAGTACCGCCCACTCCAATGATGTGGACTTTTTTTAATGATTTCAAATTGAATAAAGAGGGTTTAATGTCCATAAAAAGATTTTATCCTAAAAGAATTTTCTAAATCTACTCGGATTGCCCGATGAAACAAAGGTCTAAAAGCCTTGATTTTGATATTATCGCGAGAAGGATGAACTCGGTTGGATAAAAGTGAAACTGCCACTCCTACCTCTGGATCGATCCAAAGCGATGTCCCCACAAATCCCAAATGCCCTACTGAATGAGGTGCAAAAGCCCCCCCCATTGCAGAATTCTCGCCAGAAGACATATCCCAACCCAAAGTTCGAGTACAACCCAAAGGATTAGAAACTCGAGTCCAGAATTTTTTCAGTACCTTTGGGGATAAAAATCTTCCCACCATTAAGCTTCGTGAAAAATGCATCAAGTCTCTCACAGTGCCAAATGCCCCAGCATGACCGCCATATCCTCCCATCGACCAACAATTATCATCATGAACCTCCCCCTGAAGGACCCCTCCCCTCCAAGGACAATCCTCCGTAGCAGCAACAAAATCTAAAGGTTTTCTAGGAGAACTCAACCGACGATAAAAAGCTTCCTGAATTCCCATGGGTTCCCAGACAAATTTCTTAACTGCCTGATCTAAAGGCATAGCTGTTACCTTTTCTAGCGCAAAACCTAAGAGCAAAAAAGAAAGATCTGAATAAATCATTTGCTTACCTGGTAAAAACTGGGGAGTCACTTCAAAAACAAGTTCCTGCATGGCTCTTTGACGTTGATCAACAGAAATCTTTTCTAAAAGTGCTGGTAAAAATCTTTCTCGTAGCTTTTCCCAAAATGGATGCCATGCAACCAACCCTGCAGTATGAGACAGCAAATGACTGATTTGAATTCGAGAGTAAGGATAATCTCCAAAAAGACTGCTCAAAGGAGTCTCCCAGTCAAGCCAACCTCGCTCCACAAGAGTTGCTGCTAAAGATGCCGTCGCAAAGACTTTTGTAACTGACGCAAAATCAAAAACTGTATCCACTGTTATGGGAAGAGGAGAGGGGATCTTTCTTCTCTGTCCGAGACAGCCTGCCCAAAAATCTAGAGGAGATTGAACCCACCAAACTCCAACCACAAATCCAGGAGCTACTTCTTTCTGAATCCCCTCCTCTAAAACCTCCCAGGTTTGAGGAAAACTCATTTTTGATAAATCTTGCATTTGCAGCTGGGTGGAATTGATCATTTTTGATTATCCAACTTTCTTGGAGCTATCATCTCTTTGTCAATCTCAATCACCACATCAACGATGTATAGGTCTCAGCAATAATTTTAAGCTTCCCTTCCTCTTCTGCAATATAAAGAATTTTTGTTCCTCGAGACCTCAGACCCCAACCCCCTGTCTTTCGTTTGGATTGATAGTTTTGTGTAAAGGTCACCATTGAGTACTTAGGATGCCGATAATAAAGAATATTTTCAGGTCTCACCTCAATACTGGAGTAAACGGAGTTCAGAGTTGTTTTATAAGCTTTCCAAGCTGATTTATTTTTTTTATTTGCAGAAAAATCAGTGTGGTAACTGTTCATGTATTTTTCAATGTCTTTCGTTTCCCAGCTCTGTACCCAATTTGAAAAAAATATTTTGAGAGATTGATCTAAACCTGGCTTTAAGAAATTTTCAGTTAATTCAGAAAAAACAAGAATAGGAGTGAGCCCTAACCGAATGAAAGGCTTAATTTCAAGAATCTCTTCATTTTTAACAACAACACACCCCTCACTATCGTAATTTTTCTTCAATCTTTCTGGCTCATTTGTAGCATGGAGCATAATTCCTGAACCTGTTCTTCCAGCTAACTGATCAAATGAGTTTGGGAAATTCATGTAAAAAGCCATTGCACCAAATTTTCGCTGCAATGCAGGAGGAGTCAGCACACTTTTAAAGGTATAAATCCCTTCTGGGGTCTTAAGATCATTTTCATCTTCCTTATCGCCTTGAACACGACCCAATGTAGCATGGTAGGTCCTTAAAAATCGATAAGTTCCATCATCATACTCCGAAACATGAATCTGATTCGTTTTCTTATCCACCAAAATTGCCGTAGACAGTGAGGATGAAGCAAAAGTAAGCTGAGTCGATAAGATGAGGACAATTTTTAAAAGTTTAAACTTAAACATGATGGTTTTTCTGAGTCTGAGACTACTGAAAAGATACCTTGATACCCAGACATCAAATACTTGTCAAGCAGTTAACTTTACAGCTTTTTTTGAGTGGAATTCGAGCGAAATGACCAAACTCGAACTAACGCTTCGAGAATAATCCTACGACTCATTTTTGACTTACCCACTTTTCGATCTTCAAAAATAATTGGAAACTCAACTATTTGATAACCTTGTTGATAAGCTCGATATTTCAATTCTATTTGAAATGAGTATCCATCCGAGCGGAGTGTACCTAAATCAATTCCCTGAAGCACCTGACGCTTCCAGCCGTTAAATCCACCCGTAAAATCAGAAATCGGCGCTTTCAAAATCGTTCGAGCATACAAGCTTCCTCCACGACTTAAAAGCTTTCTACCCAAACCCCAATTGAGTGTACCACCCCCAGAAACGTATCGAGATCCAATGACCACGTCGTTTTGTTCCAAATTTTGCAACATGGAAATTAAATAGCGAGGATGATGAGAAAAATCAGCATCCATTTCAATCAAGGCTTCAAAACCTTGGTCCATCCCCCAATTAAAACCCTCGACGTAAGCAGTCCCAAGCCCTAATTTTTTTTTCCGATGAAGAACATGACAGCGAGTTTGATCACGCACTAAAGAATCTGCCAGCTCTCCAGTTCCATCTGGAGATCCGTCATCTACAACAAGAATCTCTAAATGAGGCGGAGTCATAGACAAAATGGACTCAACCAATAATTGGAGATTTTCTATTTCGTTGTAAGTAGGAACAACAACTAAAGTCTTCACGTTGACTTTAACTCAAAATGGTTCTGTACGATAAAAATCGTAAAGATTTTGCAAATATCTAAAATGAATCATATTTTATGAACTCCTAAATTAAAATCATAAAGATAGCTAAAAATACTCTTTCTTAAACTTTACTTTCAGATTGAACACTACAATCTTGTCCCTATTTCGGCAAGACTCTAAACAGTGTTTTCTTGCGTCCTTAGGGTTTGCGACGACAAATGGACGTGATTAAATGACACATATATTTAAAAAAAACAACTATTCCTTTTTTTGCTCAAGTAATATATTATCTATAATTTGTTTAATTCTGTTAATTAACTTTTCATCTTTTGATGAGATATAAGTATCCCAGTTGTCACTCACTACCTCTGCAGAGGATTCGTTAATTACAAATATCTCCTTGTAACCGTCCATAGAAGTTAACTGAATTCCTGTTGATTTTAGGCCTATCTTTTTGACCGCAAAATCAATGAGCGATAACACTTTTTCTTCATGTTTATCACTGCTTTCAATTGGGTATTGATCATTTATAAATCCAACACTATATAAATCACCTTCTTTTTCCAAAAGCTTTAAAATCATAACTCCTCCCCACCTAACATTTCTAAAATTCGATTTATCTTCCCATTCGTTCTTGAAGCGCTTTCTATTATTTCTCTCCAGCTCTTGGTTAATCGTAATTTTTCAATCGATGGTCCTGCAATATCAGAGTTGTCCACAATATTTCTGTCATAGATATACTGCCTTACTTCTGGAGGGGTCATTTCCTTATATCTTATACCTATTTCTCGTCTTAATTCATGTACATGCCGAGCAACAACTTCCTCACTGTGTCCTTCAGCAATCATTCTTTGGGCGGTTTCAGTAATACCATTCACTGCGTTTCTGTAACCAGTTCGTACTTCTCTGTAGACTTGAAGATTTCTTCGGACAGCATCTCTTCCTTGCTCAATCATTCTATCAGTGGCTGTCAATTCAGGAGCAAGCGCCTCCGAAGCTCTGATGCTTTGATTTAAAGCGGTTCCAAGTGCTTCATTCCGCCCTACTTTGGCAGCAACTCCTGCAAATGCAACTCGAGTTGCTTGTGAAACTTCAGCACCGCCCATTGTTAGAAGAATATTGGCCCCCAATTCACCTAAAGCGAAGCCGCGTTCTTCCGCTGTTCCATAAGCCATGGTCATATTGAACTCATACATAGCATTTTCAATATGCTGAAACGCATGATGTACGGCATCAGCCACTGCCCCTGGACCGGCGGTAATTGTATTCATGATGTGAACGGACAAATTGAGAATTAAATTGGGATCGCTATAAATCGCTAGTGCAACTTCGGCTGGAGTCAATAAGCCTTGGTAGGTTCCAGCAAGAACTCCACCCATAAATCGACCCATTGACGCAGTTGTATTGATCGCAAAATCCCCTAAGAGTTGAATGGCTCCAGTACTCGCCCCAGCCTGTGCCAAATCAACTGCAACTCTAGCAATGTTCTCGGAGCTGCGCAGTTGTGCTCGGATATAATTTGATGTCACTCGTCCAATCTGAGGAGTGACTTTGGGTAAAAGTTGCTCTAACTGATTTACATTTTGAGTAACCTGGTCTTGGTTTGCTTCTGCTAGTGCAAGATTTTCTCCAAGCCTTGGGTTGACCGGGTTCTGTTGTGACCCATTTTGAGGTTCTCCAGCTCGGTCTACCGGTCCTACTTGAATACTGTCTAAGAGTTGAGTCAAATTACGAAGATTGCTTGTCGCCTGCTCAGTCGAACGAACCATTTCATTGAACTCGCTTGTCATTTGATCTTGGCGCTCCTGAATGTTGGAGCGCATCGACTCAAAATGAGCCTCATGCCGATTCTTGAGAGCATCTAATTGATGGTAGTTTTCTCGCATCATTGCAGCCTGATGGGCTTCGGCAATTGCCTTATGCTGGGAATGAACTGAAAAAATGCCATCAGCCATTCCTGCAACCTGGCCCATACTCCCCAAAGTAGTGCCATCGCCTAAAAAACTCCCAATAGCTCCTGATAATGCCGATTGCGATGACAATCCTAATGGATTGCACCATGGCTCATCGTATCTTTGACCTGTTTCTGGGTTGATAGGACATCCTATTTGAATAAAAAGAATTTTCTTTCCATCAACCTCAACATAGGTAACCCTTCCCGCATGAGTTGGATGAGGTATAAGCCCCCAGATTAAAGTTTGAATTAAAAAATAGGTTAAATGAATATTTCTACTCAATTTCATCTGCTGCCTCGTTCATGAAACTAGTGGGTCCTTACAAAATCATGAAGTGATTGAATCATTTGATGTTTGAGATCCAAAAATCGTTCCTGAGGGACCGGAAAAACCTCAAATTGATCCCAAATAGCACTTGCCACATCACCGGCTAAATCAGGGCGATTTGCCAACACCGGGTAAATCTCCGAACTGAGTTCCAAGTTTCTGATGAGGATACAACCTCTGATAAAGGATTGACTCAGTCTCTTTTGACCCATCCTGATGTAAGCATGAGGCTCTAATGAAATTTTCATGAGTGTCTCAAATCCACTTAATGCATACGTACTTTCGGATGAGAAATCACCATTCAGTTTATGGGCTGTTAGCATTTCAAAAATAAATCTTTCCATTTCACGGTCTTGATTTTCTAGCACTAGATTCCGCAAAAGTTGGACTGCATTCATTTTTTTCAGTGAGGCATGGGTTAAATGGACAAATATTGCCCGATCGCCACTCTCGTAAGCACTTATGCCACCCAATATCAACCCTATCGAACCTAATAAGGTTTCATGGATATCAATGGAATCAGAGTCAGCAAGTGCAGCTAAAACGTGATTCAGATGTCCACGAATTGCTAACCCAATAGGTTGATCCAAAGGGATAAAAAGCCGCTGACTCATGGCTCTTGCCAGGTCATTGACGCTTTGACTTTCTAAAAAATCAGGGGCTAAAATGCCATTCTGATCCAACAAGTCTTTCTTCAGTTGCAAAAGAACTCTTCGGTCTACTGGAGCAAGGCGAGACTCGTCTTGACTGAGAAGGAGAGCGTCTTTCAATGCTCCCCAACGCTCTAATTTGGGCAATGCTCGATGGTTAGCAATGGCTTTAAGCTGTACGATTTGAGGTCTTGGAGTTTCAAGTACTTCATTTGGGTTTCTCAAGGGCAAAGCAGGTCCTCTTCCGTTTAGGATTTGAATCTGATTAAGGGCAGGCAGATACTCCTCACTCATTTTTCTGCTCATTCTTTGAGATACGACTAGATTTTCTTCAATAGCAGGGATGAGTTGGGTATCACGATAATTTTCTAATTTTTCAATCAAGTTGCTTCGCACAGTTTCGAGTTGGGCAGCCTGTACCTGTAAAGTTTGAGTAGCCTTTTCCAGTGGACTACCACTCTCCAGAGAAATAGGTTTAAATTTATATTTACCTGCAAGTCTTCCGGTACCAGCAAAAAGTTGTCGGGTTTTAAGCCATGGATTTGAATCGAAACTTTTACCGCCATCATCAACAAGATGGGAAGAAACGGCACCGCACTGAAGTGATTCCGCTGATTCATGATTTGAATAAAGGCAAAGAAGTCCCTCATTCGAAGTAAACACACCTCCGGCTTGACTTGAATCAAATTGCGTTGCATTTCGAGCAGCAAGACTGTCACAAAGTGACTGGTTCTGACTTCCCGCCGTGGAGTTTGTACTTGGAACACAGAACGCCACCCGATCCAGTGCGATTGCAGGAAGGCTAAGCCCACAGAACAGAAAAGGAAAAAATAAAACCCCTTGAACTTGATAAAACTTCATATTGCCTCAATTGGGCAGGCTTCAAATCTTTCTGAAAGAGTCTGATTAGTTTTTTGAATCATCGCATCTGATAATTTTAATTCTAAAGCCTGATTTTGAACTAGTTTTTGCCTGAGCCACTGGACGTGGTCAAATCCATCGCCACATTGCATTCTAGCAAGTTGCAGTCGTTTTAAATTTAGACTCAGACTTTCTTGATAAGAATCTTCTGTTCGAACCTCACCAAATGCCGCAGTAGCCCAGTTTCTGACTTTGAGTTTAATTGCATCTAAGACTTTTTGGTCAAACGTTGTAATATAATAAGTCAGCGAATTGAGCTGGGCATTGATTCGATCGTTTTGTAATGTGGATGAATAGGAATCAAAGTTCAGTTGAATCGTATCTTTTAGTTCTTCGTACTTTTTTAACATGACCTTACCTTGATCACGATACTGGATGCATGCTTCCTTGGCATATTGGCGGTATTCTTCATTTTTGACCACTTCCCTTTTGAGTCGCTCCAGATGGGATTGAATTTCTTGTCGTTCAATTTTTGCTGTAATTGTATCAATGGTTGACTTTAAAAATGTGACGACAAGAGCAACCATCGGTGCGTTCATCCCAAATACTGTTCCCCCTGTTGATATCAGCTTTTTTCCTAAAACATGCACAGAGAGTTCGTTGAGGAGATAAATTGCGGGTGTAGAAAGGTCTAAATAAATTTGAAAATTCACCGGATTGTTTTCGTTAAAACTGAATCCCAATTTGCTTGTGTCGTATAAGTCAAAATATTTTTCGCATACGTCTTGAAATGAATCATTGAGTGCATCAAATTTGTTGATCTGCTCACTGAGATGCTCGTAAGACGCGTTCATTTGAGTTAAAAGCATCGTGAGTTTAAATGCTTTCTCTAATTCTTCTTTTTCTATTGAATTCACATCAACTACAATGGGTACCATGAATTGGAGAGACCTCGCCGATTCATCAAAAATCGTCTGATTTGCTGAAATCATCGCAACATAGGATTGTATTTCTGAAAGACGGTCCAGAATAATGCCGTTTTCAGATAGATTTGCATGATTTTTTGCAATTTTCCGTGAGAGCGGTATCGAATGATCCACGTATTCTTTGACTTGTTCAGGTAAACTCTTGCCAGATGCATACGATGCATCAAACAAATAGGTTACACTGAGGCTCAGAATCATCTGAACAGCTCTAAAATGAATAAGAATAGATCTAGATGAAAAAGCCATATTAAAACCAATCGATATTTTGATTCGCTTGCATATCCCTGAAGAACTCCTGGCACTCGGGTAAAAATACCGGACTTTCAGAACCGCTGACTGCCCCGGAACCTAAAACACGACGAAAGTCTGCCTGCATCAGAAAATGCACGACACAAGTGTTTATCATTTTTTCGGTCAAACTCACCCATTCATTTCGAATGGCTTCTCTAGCGCCCAGCACTGAAGCAATGAGTAAATCTCTTGCAAGTGGAGCGGCGGGTCGCTCTACATGGGTCAGATCTGCGGCCATTCCTAGCATAGCCATTGCGTCATCCTCTCTAAGCACATCTAAGGCATTGACCGCATTAAAAAGTCTTTGTCTCGTCCTTTCTAACCCTAAGAGGGGCCGTCCAAGAAGTACCATCTGCCGTTCTAATTTTTCTAGGTAATAAGATTGAATTTTATATCCTACCATGGGTAGAGCAAAACGAAGAAACTCTTGCCTTTCTTTCCATGGGGCTTCTCCATACCATGGCGCATGAGCAGGAAAGGCTGCTGCTTGCGCACTTAAATCCATTTTTGCCAAGTCAGACAACATATCTAGCCGAATGAGCGCTTGAAAAGCACTGCTTTCGATTCCTGTTTCCGTAGGGTCGGGTACAAGCCATCCATTAGGCTTGAGCGCCTTTTGTACAGCAGCTACATATTTTAATAGTCCATTTTGAGGGGCACGCTCTGCCAGATTAAAAAGAAGGGTGGCGCTTGGGTTGAGTTGATTCACTACCGCCTCATTAAACTGAAAGATTTCACTGCCTGCAAATTTAAAGGGAGCAGTAAAAATACCTCCTTTGAAAACTGAGTTTGAATCCGTGACATGAACTTCGGCTGAAGAACTGTGGCGAATGCCTATAGCACGCCCTAGCACAGGCTGAAGAATAGTCCATTGGGTTTGAGGTTGCGAAGGACCTACAAAAGCATCGGATGAAATATTGCCGCTGCCACTGGGTGGGCAACTCGTATAGGTGCCTCTTTTTACACCTCGCACGGCTATCCAGTTGGCTGAATCTTGTTTATCAACTGTAAATGAAGAGGTAATCGTTCCATCAATTCCAGGACTACCTGTCAGTCCCCAAGTCTTGTGTTCCACTCCCATACCGGTAATGGATACGCCATCAGTACTACCCGAAGCACGATTTGTATTTGCAGTCTTATAAATCATACCTCGCTTCCAATTCGACTCGTTTTCACAAGGCGTACCTGGGTCCATACCCATCTGTTGAGCGATACCAGGTTGACCTACAACTGCTCCAAGGGTAGAAAATGACCCTCTTCCAGCAACACTGATTTGGATAGACCCCTGAACACCCAATGAAGCAGGAACTTGGTGAGCAAGAAGACTCGTTTGCTTGATATTATCAGGTGATTGCACTCTGTTGATGTAAAGCGAAAGAGGCAACTGACGCAGTCTTTCTTGGATGTTTACGTTTTGACCTTCAATATTTTCATGAATAAACACTTGGCTTAATAAAGTCAGAGTACCCCGACAAGCCTTTTGAATGAGTACATCTACTGAAATATTCACTGGCCGCGCAACACACTCTGCGATATTTGCCACTATCCTAGCTTCATCGTGTGCTGGCAACTCAATCGGTGCTAGGCGAATGACTAGAAGAGAAACTAGAAAACGAGTTCGGAATAAATCGACATTTTCAAGAATTTGTACAGTACTTTGTGATTCTTCTGGAGTCAGTAGACTTTCATCAATGAATTTAACGAGCAAATTACCTGGATTCACTCGATTAGGGTCATTTGTTCGATTTGCCTGAAATTTATAAGAAAGAAGTGCAACTATAATGGAATTTAAATTTCTGTCAGGGTTTGCTGCCTCTAATATGCCAAGATCTAAATTGCCATTTAAAAACCGATTTCTTCGTAAGGTTTCATTTGTGTAGAGAAATTTCAGTGCATCCAATGAGTCGGCATTCACTTCTGCAAATACCTGATTTTCAATTAAATCCCCAAGATCATGTGGAAGCTCACGATCATCGGACGTCATTTGACGGATGGTGGATTGAATCGCTGACCAGCCAAATGCCTTCTCACTGGGAACTTGTGAGCGGGTAAGCTGCAAGCTATCTCTGAGCGTTTCGAGTTCGGCAGCCCAACTCGATTTTTCTAGAAAAAAGTTGAATACAACGATAAAAATTAAAAGATACTGCATAAAAATCCTTAAAATATATCTTTAAGATGTAAACAAGTCTCACTATTCAATCCTGGTGTCAACATAAGTCCAGAGCAAAACCCCCATCATCAACTCAAACTTGAACCTTTCTCCAATACGAAATGAATAATCTAAAAAACCGCGATAGTAGTCTGTTAAGACGCCCTAAAGGCTTCTTTAACCTGAGAATAAAAACTCCTAACTACCTCGTTGAGGTCAAATCTACGATTTTTCCGATTATAAATTAAAAAATATCTAAAAAAAAAGGGAACCATTTAGGTTCCCTTTCTCTAATCTTTACGTTTTATATTTGTTGTATGTTAAAATGGAATGTCATCTTCAGTAAAAGATGACTCTGACCCCATCGAAGAAGGAGACGAAGAAGATCCTAAACCCTGACCCATGGACTGAGAAGAAGTGGGGTAAGATACGTTTCCTCCATCGGCAGGAGCTGTTGAAAAAGCTGACTCAGGGCTTCCTAAGTCGCGAGAAGGTCGATCACTCCCTGCAGAAGCAGAAGAGGTTGCATTACCTCCCAAAAATTCAACACTTTGAGCCTGAACTTCTGTGGTGTACTTCGTCTGACCGTCTTTATCCTGCCATTGGCGAGTCTGAAGACGCCCTTCGACATAGACCTGACGGCCTTTAGACAAATACTGATTACAGTTCTCAGCAGTCTTTCCCCAAACAACAATTCGATGCCACTCAGTTCTTTCTTGCTTCTGACCGGATTTATCAACCCAGCTTTCATTCGTTGCAATATTAAAATTTGCAACGGCAGCCCCAGAAGGAGTGTACCTGACTTCAGGGTTTTTCCCCAAACGGCCTACTAAAATCACTTTATTGACAGACATAGGTAGTAAGCCTTATCGTTCTTTCACCTTCTTTGTCAAGATGATTTCTGCGAATTGAGGAACACTCCTTTAGATTGAGTTGGATTCTTCTTAGTTTTTTCTGGGTAAGGAATCCCTTTCTCACTCAACTTTTTTCTCCAATGGTTTTCTACTTCACGACGAGCCCACTCATGATTGATCAGGAATAAGTAAGGATCAAACCCACACTGCGAGCACACGAGAATAACTCTCATTCTCCATCGATAAACCACCTCAAAGACACTCCAAAGAGGCAAAAAAGAAACAAGTCCCTTCCAGTTGAACCAATTCCAAAATAAAAGAGTAACCATTAAGGTTGACAAAAAAACCTGAAGATAATGAATCCCTCCAGGCCTTTGTCTCAAGGATACCTTCCGATGGACTTTACACAATGGACATAAAAACGACCAATATCGTTGTTTTCGGTTTTTCCATAATGAGCCCCGGATGAGATGAGAATCCATTCATTGACCTCTCCCTATCAAGTGTAGCATAACTCAAGCATCCATGAATTCTACAAAACGCTCACACCCGCAGCCTTCCATTTTACGTTCCAATTTACCCCCTGCTTCTCCTTTTCCTCCAGCTTGGGCTTGGTTCTTAGATGAGGTCGTTCCACAGTGGGTCAAGGAGCACTACAGTCCTAAAGACTCTTGGAAAAAAAAACCCTTCTCTTTACAAGATGCACGGTTTTTCTCTCAAGGAGTTGAAGAGCTCTCAGAGCTTTTCACAGAAGAAAGGCCTCAGGGGATGCCACCTTACTTTCAGCACCCTAAGTACCGTTCATCGTATCTACTCTATTTTCTTCCACTTCAGATGGCCAAGTTTTTAACTCTTTTTCAACAAAATGAAAACGCATTAGCCGCAGCCTTAGACCACGGAATGAAAACAGGTCATCTCAGAATCGCAGATCTAGGAGCAGGTCCTGGAACTGCATCCTTAGCTTTCTTACTTTGGCTCTTACAAAATCAATGGTATCCTGAAAAAGAACTACCCCTGATTGAACTTTACTGGTCAGATATTAACAAAGACATCTTAAAAGATGGACAAGCTTTAGTCGATCAAATCGCTAATAGCTTTCCCAAAACTCGGGGGAAAATTTCAATACAAATCGAGGTTGTTCCCTGGTGGAAAGCATCTTCTTACCTTCCCCATTCTTTATCCCTCATTTTCTTAGGTCATATTTTAAATGAATCTCATAAACCCCGACGTGAGTCTGAACTCAACTGGTCAAACCTTCTAAAACGTGCTGATGGAGGCGGAGTTTTGATGGTAGAACCAGCCACCCGAAAATCTTCTCAAACTCTCTCCTCTTTGCGAGACCAATTTCTTGAATCAAGCTGGATTGAAAACTCATCTTCTAGCTTCTGGGGTCCTTGCCTCCATTCTGGAGCCTGTCCTCTTTCTCAAGGACGAGATTGGTGCCATTTCTCGTATCCAGCCCAAATACCCGGACAGTGGTTTAAATTTTTTTCAGAAGCCTTAGGATCTGAACGCCATTGGGTTAAGCTTTCATATCTTTGGCTTTCCTCTTCCCATTATCCAGCGCCTCAAGCCTCTCCCTCTTTGCGACGTGTGATTAGTGATCCTCTTTCTCAGGGGACTCAGCGCTCTGTATTAATCTGTGAACCTAACGCTCCAGGCAGACTTTCCCTTCATCCTAAAAGTCACCTCAGTCGCGGCGATTGTGTTCAAGTTCATAAAACAGTTTCGATCTAATCCAAAGAAGGATCCGGCTGGCCCTCTTTCAAGGGCCAGCGGAATAGGTAGGCTAGATTGAAATCTGACATTGAATCTTTGAGATAGTCATTCTTGCCCCCATCGCTAACGTACCACAGCACTCTTGCAAGCAATGACGATGCGTCTCCCATATGCAGAGAATGTGCCAACACACACAAACCCCTCCTTGGACTTGACTTAATTATTTTTTTTCGATTTTTTTTAATATTTTCCCTTTTTATTTCAAAGGACTCAAGTTGGATTCAAAAAACTTTGAGCATCTTTCTCACTCAGTCTACCCATGAGAAAGAAAAAACCTATTTGGAAATACGTGTAATATTTTTATCTTTCCTCTCAAAACCATGAAAAAAATTTAGGATTGATACCTGGGTGGGGTCATTTTTCTTTTTTTAAAAGGACTGCCCAAAACCCATCCCCATAAGGAGCGTTTTGAGGACATAAAAACCATTCCTTGGATTGAGTCATTCCTGGCAATAAACCTGATTTTTTTGCTTGGCTGATCGCCTCCGGTCCTTCCTCTTTTAAAACAGAACAAACAGAATAAGTCATGTACCCACCCTGAGCAAGATTCTTCCAGGCCATTCCAATCAACTCTTCTTGGACTTGATGCAATGAACTCAGCTCTTTTTCCTGTCGCAACCAGCGCACATCAGGATGCCTTCGTAAAATCCCTGTCCCTGAACAAGGAGCATCTACCCATATCCAATCCTGATTTGCAGATATCTGAGCTTGTGACCAACTCAGAACTTCAATCTCTGGGGCCACTCGAGCCACAGTTTCTTTCAAAAGGGGAACTCTCTTTTCAAGTTTTTCAGTCGCCTGTACCTTCACACCAAACCAAGATAAACCCACTGCTTTTCCTCCAGGAGCTGCACAAAGATCAAGAACACGTAAAGGGAGATCTCCTCGGTCTAAACGAATCATTTCAAGAATTTCTGCAATGAGCTTCTGACTTGAAATATCCTGAACAATCCAATCGCCTTCTAAAAATCCAGGCTTCAACGTTACCGCTCCGCCTTCTATCACTTTCCAAGATAAAGGAAGAGGACCTGACTCCACCCAACTTGCCTTCCAACTCATACTTCGAGCCCGGAGCCAAAGAGTCGGCCTCTCAAGCCCTGCCAAAGCATAAGCCATTGCCCAGCCCTGACCGTGCTGTTGCTTCAACCTGCTCCACAGCCACTCTGGTAAACTCGCCCAAGCCGATTCTGCCTTCAAGACCTGGCCTTCTGGAAAACCCTGATTCTTCCACTGAGAAGAAAACTCTGCAACCCGACGTAAGCAAGCATTTGCAAACCTGGCTGGGGCCTCCCCTTCTTTTTCCCGAATCATCTCAACTGTTTCTGAAACCACCGCAGCTGCCGGAGATCGATCTTGAACAACGAGCTGGTAAGCAGCCACTAGCAAGACTTTTCTAAGCCAACCGGAAGGCTTCTTACGAAATGCCACGGAGTCCAAAATTCCATCTAAACGGCCCTTCCACCTGATGGTCCCAGAGCAAACCTCCTGTAGCCAAGCTAAAGACGAGGATGGAACCTCCGAAACAATCTGACCTAAGGCTTCATCGAGAGGAATAAAATCACTCAAAACCCGAGTCAAAACCCGAATTGCAGCGTACCTCGGATAAAAAACGGCTTTTGAAAAACTCACTCAGCTAAATCCCGACCCAACACACCTCCACCCCAAATCCAATACACGGCTGGGACCGATTGAGCTCCTTGCAAAGAAGAACCTTGTATCGTCTGAAAAACAGAAAATAACCGCTCAATTATCGACTCAAATGACCCTCCTAAAAACCGAGAGGGAGTCGTACTCTTGGTCAAAGAATCATCCAACAAAAGCTCGATCCATTTCCTCTTTTTCTTCTCAGCACTGATGGTCTTGGGTTTACCTTTGATTTGAGCCAACTTCGCTGCCTCTAAAACTGCATCTTTCAGAGTTCCTAACTGATCGACTAAATGAACCTCAAGCGCTTGATGCCCTGAAAAAACTCGACCATCCGCTATAGCAGACACCTTGGACATCGGAAGATTTCGGCCGATTGAAACAGCTTCCTTAAACTGAAGCAAAACATCATCGAGCATCTCTTGAAAAAGCTCTCTTTCCTCGGGTTTCAACGATTGATACTCGGATCCAGAGCCTTTAAACTTCCCGGTCTTAATTGCATAACGATGAATTTTAGCCCACTCATAAAGCTTTTCTAAATTCACAAACTCCATGATCACACCAATCGAACCCGTAATGGTTCCTGGATTAGCAAAAATCTTCTTGGCCCCACAAGCAATGTAATACGCTCCACTCGCAGCCACAGTTCCCATGGATACAACAAGAGGCTTTTTAAAATTTTTGACTGCTTCATAGATTTCTTGAGACGGTGCGACTACTCCACCAGGAGAGTTTAACCGTAAAACAACGGCTTTCACTCGATCATCTTCTTCAAAAGTTTCTAGTTTTTTTAAAGTTTTTTTTGAATCAAGAATCACTCCCTCAATCTCAACAATCCCCACTAACTCCTGTGAAAAAAAAGAAGAAGAAGTCAAACTCCCATCTTTTTTAAGAGTTGGCTTTTTTAAGAGAACGACTCCAGAAATGAATAGAAAAACTAGAAAAAAAATAGCTGATAAACCAAGAACAAAAGCAACAGGATTGCTGAAACTTTTTTGTTGTGTCATGAACGAACCTGACCTCCAACTTAAGATATTTAAAAATTTTAGGCCGAAAAGTTCCCTTCTCGGCCTAAAATAAATTTTAAAATACGACTCAAGAAATCATTTATTCTTGATCTTCTTTTCCACTTCCTTTGAGAGCTGCTTTCAGCTTATCTCCTAAAACATCTCCCATGGAGGTTTTCTTTGAGCGCTCTCCTACATACTGATCGTAGTTAGCCCGCTCTTCTGTTCTACCGAGTTGTTTAATCGATAACCCAATGCGACGCTCCTTAGGCTCAATGGAGAGAATCTCTGCACGAATCTTGTCATCTACTTTAAGAATATCTGCAGGCTTTTCAATCCGATGATCTGCGATTTCGCTGACATAGATCAAACCTTCGATTCCTTCTTCTAACTCAATAAAAGCACCGAAATCGGTAAGCTTGGTCACAATTCCATCCACTGCTTGGCCTTGACGGTACCTGGACTTGATATTTTCCCAAGGATCTCGCTCAAGTTGCTTAATTCCCAAAGAAAATTTCTCTGAAGTCTTATCAATCCCTAGAACGACTGATCTGACATGGTCCCCCTTCTTAAACTTCTCTGAAGGATGAGCAAATTTCTTAGTCCATGCGATATCACTGATATGCACCAATCCATCAATACCCATTCCAATATCAATGAAGACACCAAAGTCCGTAATTGACTTCACATCCCCTTCGACAATCGTACCCACTGGGAACTTGAGCTCGAGAACATCCCAAGGATTTTCCTGAAGCTGCTTTAAGCCAAGACTAATTCGCTTACTCTTGGAATCTACCTCAAGAACTTTACACTCGACTTCATCACCAATACTGATCAGCTTTGAAGGATGCTTGACCCGCTCCGTCCAAGACATTTCCGAAACATGAATCAAACCTTCAATTCCATCTTCAAGTTCAACAAATGCCCCATAATCTTTAAGACTGACAATCTTCCCTTTAACTTTGACTCCGATAGGAAACTTATACTCTGCATCGTCCCAAGGATTCGGCGAAACTTGCTTTAATCCAAGTGAGACACGCTCTTTTTCACGATCATACTTAAGAATCTTAACCTTAATTTCATCTCCTACTGCGAAAAGCTCACTGGGATGCTTAATACGGCCCCACGACATATCCGTAATATGAAGTAGACCGTCCATTCCTCCCAGATCAATAAAAGCACCGTACTCAGTAATATTCTTCACGGAACCGGTAACAATCGCACCTTCCTGCAAATTAGCCAGCGTTTCTGCCCGCTGAAGCTCACGCTCATGAGCTACGACAGCTCGACGAGAAAGAACAATGTTCCCTCTCTTTTTATTGAATTTGATAATCTTAAATTTAAGTTTTTTACCCAAAAATTTATCTAAGTTCTTCACTGGCTTCGTATCAATTTGACTGCCAGGCAAGAAAGCCTTGACACCAATATCGACAGAAAGTCCACCCTTAACCTTGGCAATCACTGTGCCTTCAACAAGTTGGTCTTTCTCACAAGCCTGGGAGATCTCATCCCATGCACGAATAATCTCTGCCTTGTCTTTGGAAAGCAGCATAAAGCCATTTTCCATTTCCATCCGCTCGAGATAAATACTCACCACCTCACCCACACTGACATGAGCAACACCGTGAGCGTCCTTAAACTCCTGAATAGGAACTAAGCCTTCACATTTATAACCAATATCCACGGTTACAAACTCAGAGCCTACAGAGACAATAGTGCCATCCACCACTTCGCCTTCTTTAATCTCTTGCTGCCTTTGTGAAGCCTCGAAAAGCTCAGCAAAGTTCTCCTCATGATCATCGAAATCTTGAGATGCTTCTTCAGGTGCTGAATACGAGGAAAACTCATCCATCCAGCTTTGATTCTTGGGACGAGGCTTGGTCTTATTGGAGGCCTCAACTCCAGTGGTTTGCTTACCTACCATAATTAATGAATTGGCCTTTCTTTTCTCATTTCGGTCTCATTTGGGTGGTAATCCTCGCTGCAAAGCAGCGTTTCAGAAAACTCATCCATAGAAAATCAAATACCTAAGATCTCCAGATCTCCGTTGAGAGATCTTAGGTATAGAGACATCCCCCTCCTTTGTCAAAGCAGAAATGCACGTTCTTGTAGAAGATTCATGCCCTTTGTCTTCTCCGGAGGGCCTTTTGATAGAGATTCAGAGTTTGAGCCACTCTCACTTGCTGATTATAATGGGCTTGAACATGTGCCCTGCCTCTTTTTCCTAGATGACTTCGTATTTCAGGATGATCCACCAGAAACTGAATTTGCCTTTGCAGGTCAAAAGCATCCTCAGGGTTAACACTAAGCCCATATTCTTCATTTCCAATGATTTCCTCTGAACTCCCACCCCTTGAAATAATCACCGGACACTCCATCGCCATCGCTTCAATGGCGACTAATCCAAACGCCTCTTGCCGAGACGGCATCACGAAAATATCTAAAGATCTCATGACTTTTGGAATATTATGATGATAACCCGCAAAAATAAAATGGTTTTCTAAACAAAAATGAGCCACCATTTGCTTCAACTCAATTTGATAGTGGTTTGCATTTCCTAAGGTTTCTTCTCCCACTAGAATGAACTTGAGTTTTTCTCCTGGCCTTAAACTTTTCATCAAAGCAGCAGCAGCTTGAATAAAGGTTGCATGACCTTTTGCAGGATCAATTCGACCCACCAATCCAATCAGGAGTTCATCAGGTAAAATACCCCATTTTTTTCTTTGACTATTCCGATCTACCTGATTCGGATTAAAGGCACCAAAATCCAAGCCCAAAGGAACAACCTTCACCTCTTGTTCTCCAATCGTATGGGTTTTGAGAATATTTTGCCGTAGGGCCTGACTCATAACAATCAAGGAATCCACTCGTCGATAAATCATCCGATGAAAAAAATCTTTCTTATCATGATTATTGAAAATATGACGAGTTGCAATTAAAGCCACCTGGGGTTGGTCCCATACCCAGGGCACAATTGATCCTAGCAATGAAGTTTGGTGGGTATGAATTAGATTCACCCCTTGATCGATTTGACGTCGAAGTTCCTTTCGCATTTTCCAATCCAAATAGTTCCTGGGTCTAAAACCGATAGGAATAACCTCGACTTTAGGATGACCTAAAAGATTTTGAGCTACAGGACTTTCTTCTAAACAAAGAAAACGTACCTTGAACCCTAAGGCCCCTAAGTCCAAAGAATCTTGAACCGCAACCTTTTCAAGACCACCCCAGGAATGAGAAAGACAAACAACAAGTCCATGGAATAAGCCTTTCCAAGAACTATCAGAGGCTTGACTCAGAAACTGGGGATCGACCGAAGCGCACTCCGAGCTTAATTTCGTTCCAAACGACATGAGGAGTGATTCCTTTTAAGCATTCTAGGTGGTTAAGCGGGATTTGAGAACAACGATTTTGTTCACATGGCCAGCAAACAGGAGGATTCACCGATAATTGAATTTTCCCAGAACCCAATGGACGAGTTCTCCTAGGATCCCCTCCCCCCCAAATCAGATGAACGAGTGACCTACTCAAACAGCTCGCCATATGAGCCAACCCAGAATCATTGCAAACTGTAAATTGGGTGCTCCGAAAGACTTTCCACAAGGAAGCCACCGATCCTCGCCCGGTCCAATCTAAAACACGAGATCCAAAACGGCTCACAAGCTCTGAAGCCAAAGAAAACTCAGCCTCTCCTCCTAAAATGACTCCCAACCACCCCGTTTCACTCAAAATCAAATCTGTTAATTCTACAAATTTCTGGATTGGCCAACGTCGAGATTCAGCTGTAGAACCAGGCGCTAAAACCCAATAAGGATGACTCGGTGGATCAAAAGGCTCTGCACCAGGCCATTCCTTCTCTGCATCAAACTCAGGGATAACCCCCTGAATGGGAGGATCCAACTCATTTTCAGACACCCCCCCCCAAAACTCTGTTGCTAAGGGGCGAGGAACTTCTGAGGGGGGCAAAAGCTCAAGATAAGCTTGCGCTCGGTGAATCACGCTCTTCCGCTCCCAGGAAAGCTTTTGGTTCAGCAAAATACTCCTTCCATCGGTTGCATAGCCTCGCCGGAGCTCAACACCAGCTCGAAAAAGAAACCAAGCAGAGGAAAAAGAATTGGGGAGACAAAACCCTAACTCCCAAGGCCCCTGGGATCTCAACATCTGAGCTCCTTTTTCAAGTGCATCCCATTTAGAAAAAAAAGAGAAGTTCAAAGGGCGAGGCAAAAGATAAACATCATCCACTAAATTTCGAAATTGAATCGATTGCACCCAGGGCACACAAGCAACAACAATTTGAGCCAACGGATAAGTTTGCCTCAAATAATAAAAAAAGGGATAAGATAAGATTTGATCACCAATCCAATTAGGAGAACGAACTAAAATCTTCATCGAGCTTTTAACTCCGTATCACCTGGGATCATTTGTGAATCCGTATGAGGAGTAACCCCTGGCTCCATTTTGCTTAAAACAGCCATAACAGTTCCAATCCTGACCTTAGCTTCAAGTCTAATCGGAATTTTTCGATCATCATCAGTGAGCCACAGATAGCTATCTCCACTCTTTTTCAGAAGTCCTTGGTACTTCATTTCTGGACGGATGACGAGGGCTCGAACTTCTCCCATAGAAGTACGGATAGTCTCTCGCCTAACAACTGTACAAACGGATTCGAAACTTTTTCCTTCTGAAACCACAGGAAAACTCACCACCACCCCAGGTTCAAGCTTCTGGTGCCTCAAATAATAAAGAGCAGAGAGACTGTCTTGAGAAAAAGACTCCATTGAACCAAATTCTTTGGTTTCCTTATAACCGTTTGTTTTATGGTTCCAGCGGTTCCAATAAAAAGTTTGTTTTTTCATAGAATCATAGAGTTCTAAAGAATCTCGGGTCTGTTTCGTTTCATCTAAAACTAAATGAAACCGATGAGAAAAAAGGCCATCATAGTCGATGAATGATTCGACCACATCGTTTAATCGATAAAACAGACTAAAGACAGAAGAGCTGACTGCGCCTCCTCGGACATGGTAAACTTTGCGCCCATCAATCACCTTGAGAGGTAAAGCTTCTAGAGTAAAGTCCCCAGCCGAAACCCCAAAGTACGAAATACTATACACAAACTGCTCACCAATCCAAACAGGATCTTCCAAAGCACGCCGAAATGGGATTTGATAGGAAGCGATAGAATGATCTGGTAATTTTTTTTTAAAGATAATTTTTTTCCCTTTTTCTTTTTATTCGGCTCAGTTAACTGCTGCACCTGAGATAAATAAACCTGAGGCAAACTTTCCGTTTCTCGAATTGCAAAACGAGTTTGTAATTCCTTAGACAAATCTTCAGGTAACTCCTGACCTACCTGGACTTTACGCACCGTGCCGCTAACACAGCCGATACATAAACTTAAAATGCTTAAAACTCTACTTGAAACTCGGAAAATTCTTTGAAATTCAACCATTCTGAGTAGTCTAAAAGAGGAATTTAAGAAACGCAATGCCAGGTCATAGTTCTAAAAAAAGCTTTTCGACCTGAACACGCAAAGCTTCCAGAGCTATAGTCGGAGCTATTTGGTCAATATCTTCGACATGCCAAAAGCAGACCTTTTTCAGGTCTAACCCAGGAAAGCCGTGCTCCAAATACCGACGATGCTCCCTCTCATTCATGAGGACAATCCTATCAGCTCTATCCAAGTCAGCCTGAGACACCTGCGTTGGCTGACCCTGCACATAAGAAAGTGGAATCTGCATTTCGTTCAGCTTTTTCATGGTAAATTCGGAAACTGGCACTTTACGCTGTTCAGAGTTCAATAAGCTAATTTCAAATCCCCGAGAGAAAGCCTGCCAGTGAATCGATGGGTGATTCTTCTGCTGATCCCCCAAGTAATTAAAAAAAGCTTGTGCAAAACGGCTCCGAAAGTAATTACCTGTACAAACAAACAAAACTTTTTTGATTTTCATAATATGAAAAATCTCCACATTGCTGATCCATACCGACAGCTCTAGTTTCACTACACGCATTACATAACGATTTTCACTCGATTTGCTGAAGTTTTTATGAAAGCAGCTCGCCCCTCAGGGGTAGTCTCGGCATCAGATAGAACAACTCTTTCTAGCTCCGGCAAGTATTGCAAGCGCATCATCCCGGCATCTGTAATTCGGGTTCCCCTGAGATAAAGTACTTTTAACCGGGAAACAACTTGGAGATCCACAATTCCTGCATCCGTAACTTCGGTATCTGCTAGGTGTAATATTTTTAGGTCAGGCAAATACTTCAAATTTACCATCCCTCCATCGGCAACCTGGGTGCCTTCTAAGTGCAACACTTTTAACTGAGGAACATGCTGTAAATGAACCATCCCTAAATCCGTGATGAGAGTATAGGCTAAATGGAGCGCTTCTAGCTGAGGCAGATACTTCAGAAAAAACATCCCTGTATTGGAAATCGAGTTATTGTCTAAAACTAAC
The DNA here is from genome assembly GCA_903935335.1 of Oligoflexia bacterium. Lineage (GTDB taxonomy): Bacteria > Bdellovibrionota > UBA1018 > UBA1018 > UBA1018 > CAIZRG01. Next base: position 10,466 of record CAIZRG010000022.1, on the reverse strand, counting down.
ACTTTTAACTGAGGAACATGCTGTAAATGAACCACCCCTAAATCCGTGATGAGAGCATCATCACGATCTAGCTTTTTTAATGCCAGGCTTTCTAGCTCGGGAAGATATCGCAAATAAACCATTCCAGAATCTGTGACTCTTGTTTCTGATAAATTCAAAACTTTGAGCTGTGGCAAATGCTTGAGATACCTCATCCCAACATTCGTGATTCCTGTCTCTGATAAATTCAAAACTTCCAGCTGTAATAAATGTTTGAGATGCATCACTCCAACATCCGTGACTCCTGTCTCTGATAAATTCAAAACTTCCAGCTGTGACAAATGCTTGAGATGCATCACCCCAACATCCGTGACTCCTGTCTCTGATAAATTCAAGACTTTAAGCTGTAATAAATGTTTGAGATGCATCACTCCAACATCCGTGATTTCTATTTTATTGAGATACAACTTTTCTAACTGAAAGAGGTGACACAGATGTGATAAATCTTCATTATTAACGCTAATCGCAGTTAATTCTAATGATTTTATATTAGGAAAATGCTCTTGAATGAATCTCATAACAGATTCGAATTCCTGACCTACTAGACTAGATTTAGCTAAACTCAATTCTTTAAAACCCAAATTTTTTTTATTCGGAAAATGACTACAAAATAAAAAAAACAACTTCCGATTAATTTTATCAGCAGAATAAGAACGTAATTGAATTGATTGAATTGCTTTTATCGCTATTTCATAAAATTTTTTATTGACTCGATCAATTGATTGTAGATCTTCTTGTCCTAAAAATTCAAAGGTGTTCAGCAAAACTTCTGCAGGAATATTTTTAAAATCTACAAATAAAATTAAACCAGCATGCACTGAGACAGGAAATAAACTTAAAATTAAAAAAATTGCCATTAAGAAGAAATTTTGGCCATGCCTTTTCATAAAACCTCAAATATTTTTTTAATTTGGTTTCATAGCAGACAGAAAATTATGAGTCAATCGAGAAGACTTAGGACACATCCAAAAAATTCAGATATTTCATTTGAGAGCTCTTAAACGACTTTTACGTGCTCCATAGAGAAAATAAACAAAAAACCCAACCACAAGCCACGCTCCAAATCGAATCCAGTTGGTCATACCCAGCTCCGTCATTAAATAAGTACAACTCACCAAACCCAAAACTGGAATCAAGGAAAGACTATGTCGGATACAAAAATACATCAAAACCCCAATCTCAAAAAAATAAATAATCAAAGGAATTTTACGCTGAATCACTTCCCAAGTGAAAAAATCATCTGGACTTTCATGACCCATTCCCAAAAAATTCTGAACTCCCTCTCCATTGAAATACAGAACAGACGCAGCTACAAGCAAAACAAAAATAGGAAAAAAAAACTTGGAATTAATATACGGCACTCGAAATTTAGGTTGATGAGACTTTGGGGGCGAACCCATTAAAAGAGACCCCCCGCAAACTAAAGAAAAAGCGAATAAAGTTCCTGTGCTGGTTAGATCCGTCACTTCTGTCAGATTCATAAATAACGAAGGGACTGCAACAAATAATCCTGTAATCAGAGTGGAAAACCAAGGAGTTTTAAATCTAGGATGAATTGCAGAAAAAATAGGAGGTAAAAGTCCATCCCGACTCATCGCCATCCAAATCCTAGGCTGTCCTAACTGATACACTAAAAGCACTGTAAAAAGAGCAACCACTGCACTGATGGATACGACTCCAGAAACCCAAGGCAGATTTGCCCCCTGAGGGCCAAAAACAAAAGCCAGAGGATCTCCAACGTCTAACTTTTTATAGCTCACCATTCCTGTCAAAACCAATGACATAAGGACATAAAGCACTGTACAAATCACTAAAGAATAAATCATCCCCCTCGGTAAATCTCTCTGAGGGTTTTTACACTCCTCTGCCGTAGTTGAAATCGCATCAAACCCAATGTAAGCAAAAAAAACAGCAGACACTCCCTTAAAAACTCCTCCCACTCCATTTGGAGCAAAAGGCACCCAATTGACTGGATGGATATAGTAAGCTCCAAGGAAAATTACGAGCAGAATAACTGCAACCTTAAGAGCCACCAAGACATTTGAAGTTAATTTGGATTCTTGAATTCCAAAATAAGCGACCCCTGTTACCATCATCGTCACCACTAAAGCAGGGAGATTACATACCAAAGGCACACCCAAGACCCGAGGAGCATCTCTCCATGCCTGAAAAGCATGAATCACAGAAGACGATACTCCAGTCGCTGCAATTTGTCCTAAATCAGACTGAACTAAAAGCAAGGGACTCACCTTTTGATACCCCCGATAAGCACTTAAAAAATCCATCGTAAGGTACTTTGGAACCACAATCCCATAACTCGACAGAATAGTAATAAAGTACTGACTCCAAGAAATAGCCACAGCAATATTACTAATAGCGTATTCCATCAGGAGATCCCAACCAATAATCCACGCCAAGATCTCTCCAAAAGAAGCATAAGCATAAGTATAAGCTGATCCTGCAACGGGAAGAGCAGAGGCAAACTCAGCATAACAAAAAGCGGAAAAAGCACAGGCAACGGCTGTAAAAATAAATAAAAAAATCACAGCCGGCCCCCCGGAATAAGCTGCATTACCAATTGTAGAAAAAATCCCAGCTCCTACAATGGCAGCGACCCCAAAAGCAGTCAGATCCCAAACCCCCAAGGTCTTTTTCAATTGATGGGATTCTGACCCGTTTTCACGTAGCTCAATATCTAGCAAAATTTGACTAATTGTTTTTTTTCGAAATAAATTCTTCCAGCTCATTGGCCTCATTCGCTTTTTAAACACAAGGGGATAGCCTCTACATAACTCAATGCAATCATTTCTACAATAAGTTTGGCTAAATCTCTTCCTGAATCGGGCAGAGATACTTTACTTTAGCAATTAAGTCCTTGAGTTTAAAGGGCTTTACAAAAATACCACTAACTGAGTTTTTAATTTTCAAAATGAGATCAACATTGAGATGTCCACTGACCACAAGGATAGGAGTCAAATGATTGAGGTTGGCCTTGTCATCTCGGACAGAGTAGATAATTTGACTCCCTGTCCCCCCATCCAATCGCATATCCAACAAAATGCAATCAAACTTTTGATTTCTCAGAATTCGGATGCCCTCTGCAGCCTTTGAACAAGAAAGGACACTAAAACCACACTTGGTCAACTCTTCACTGAGGAGTGCCCGAATTTCCTGTTCATCTTCAATCAGTAGAATCCAACGCTTCTGAGTTTTCATAAAACAATAGCTCAATCATATATCGTCTCAATTTAAATTTTACTTGAAGATTTTTTTAAGAAAAAAACCTCACCTGAAAAAACCTAGCCATCCAAAAAGCTCCTCTAAAGCTTTCGTACTTTCTTGCAAAAGTAAAGGATCCCGCAAGTCATCCATTGAAAGGCGATCTCGATAATTTCGACTCACCCATTTTTGAAGCACCGTATAAGTCTCATCATTGATAAAAACATGAGGAGAGCACTGAGCCAGTTCTACAGAATTTAAAACAACTCGAAGCCTAAGACACGCAGGCCCTCCCCCGTTTTGCATACTCTGCCTCAGATCAAAGTAACGAACGCCTTGAATCGGAGTATCCCCTGAATCTACAAGTGCTTTCAAATAACGATCTACCGAAGATTGTTCCTCACATTCCTGGGGAGCAATCAGCATCATTTTTCCATCAGGCAAGGTGACCAATTGTGAATTAAAAAGGTAAGATCGAACAGCATCCTCCACTGAAACTTGTCCTGAGGAAACCTCGATAGAAACTAGATCTATTTCACACCTGAATTTGAACTTTTCGGAAAGCTCTTGGATCACTTTATTGGAATCAAAATAAGCTTTTTCATGATAAAATAAAACGTTTTGATTTCCAACGGCCACAACATCATTATGAAAAGCTCCAAAATCCACGACCTCAGGATTTTGGTGAGCATACACAACGGACTGAGGATTCAGACCATGTAGTCTAGCAATACTTTGAGAGGCTTCTAAGGTTTGACGAGCAGGATATCGCTTAGGCTCAGCAAAAGAAGCAGAACCTAAAGCCGATCGACCAAAGACAAAAAAGTGGACTCCAGGCTTTCCATACTCATTACAAAAGCGAGTATGATTAGCTGCTCCTTCATCCCCAAAAATTTGAGACGGTGGCAAGGGCGGGTGATGAATAAAATGATCTGTATTTGAAAAAATTGATTTTAGAATTTGAGCCGTTTTATCAGCTTCGATCGAACGATGAACCTTGCTGATCAGGTTAGCTGCCGTAAAATGAACCTTCCCGTCAGCGTTATCTCTACTCGGGGTAACAGTCGCTGCATTGGCCGTCCACATACTCGAAGCAGAATAACAAGCAGAGAGAATCTCAGGCGAATATTTCCAAGCAGCATCTAAAATTTGAGAATCAGATCCTGAAAACCCAAGGCGCCTAAGAAATGAAAGATCAGGTCTCAGTTGTGGAGGCAAAAAAGCCTGCTTAAAACCTAAATCAGCCATAGTTTTCATTTTTTTTAAACCCTGAAGTGCTGCCTCCTTTGGGTTTGAAATCTTTGCTTGATGCGAGGTTGATGCAATATTGCCATAAGAAAGCCCACCATAGTGATGAGTGAGTCCAACAAGACCATCAAAATTGACTTCGACACTTTCTTTCATCTGTCTGAATACCTTAGGCTATATTATGGGATGACAACCTCTGGAATCAACGCTATACTTTTTGAGTCTTGATAAGAGGATAAAAAATGAAAAAACTTACACTCCTCATGACTGTCTTAACTCTCATGACTTTGTTTCTAGCTAGCTTTGCTCAAAGTCGCGTAGGCGGAGGACGCTCTTTCGGAAGCCGAGGAGCTCGAGGCTTTGTATCACCCCGAAACAATTCTTGGAATCGATCTTTTGACGCTCCTCGTTATTCTCATCCAGCTCAACCCACTCGCCCATTCAGTCAACCGGTAAGCCAACCCGCAGGACTTTCTTCTCAATCTAGTCTTTTAAAATCGTTTGGTGCAGGCATTGCAGGAGGAATGATTGGCAACATGCTCGCTCGTACCTTTGGAGGAGGATTTGGCCAGGGTGGTGCTTACGGTGGACCTATGGGAGGAGGTATTGGAATCCTAGAGATCATTCTTTTTGGAGGTCTACTCTTTTGGATCTTAAAAGGACTCATGCAAAAAACAGAAGTACGCTCAGGAGCAAGTCAAACCAGTGAGGCTAGCCATGAGGAAGGAGGAGCCGCAGCCCTCATGCGAAAAGCTCGCTCAGCTTCCTGGCTCAATCCATCGATGGATTCTTCTCGACTCCAAAAGGATTCTTCAAATCGAGAAGACTTACAACCCTTGGATTTAACGCCCATCAACACGGACCTTGCCATGGATTTATTTTTTAAAATTCAAGGAGCTTGGGCTCAACGGGATCTGACTGGAATTCAGCATATTCTGACTCCGGATGCTCGAGAGTACCTCGAGAAAGAGATCGCTCGACTGAAGTCAACCCAACAAATCAACCGACTTGAAAATATTGCTGTAAGAACCACTGAAGTCACAGATGGTTGGAGAGAATCTCACGAAGAATATTGCACGGTTCGCATCTTGGCTAATCTACTCGATTTCACGATCGATGAAAACACTCAGCAGTTACTTGAGGGGAGTAAAACAGAATCCATAAAATTTGAAGAATATTGGACGTTTTCTAGGGAGGTAGGTACCTCAACCTGGAAGCTCTCTGCCATTCAACAAAGCTAAGGTTACTCAAAATCATAATGCATGAAAAACAGCTCTGGCAAGGGATAGGAAAATTAGGGAGCCTTCTCAGCGTAGGATTCTTTGCGTTTTTGACGTTTGCTCAAGAACCCAAAGTCATCCTAGAATCTCTACAAGGCTCAGAAACGCTCTGGGTATCAAAAGCCCAATCTCAACGAGAGATACGTCCTGGCAGTGAAATTAAGGTCGGCGAAAAAATTAAAACTGGACCTCATTTTTCTGCAGTTATCCGATATTCGGATGGATCTCAGATCATCCTGACTCCTCACTCAGATTTTACCCTAGAAGAACAAACGCATGAAACTCAGTGGAATCGACTCCGAGCTGGAAAAGTCCGCGGAATCATTACCAAGACCAAAATTCCTTCTTCAAGTAAGCCTAAGTTTATGATTCGAAATAAAGCAGCTGTCTTAGGAGTAAGGGGAACTGACTTTGTGATGTCAATTACCCCTGGAGCTCAGGGCACTCAAATTCATACCTTAGAAGGATCTGTTGAGGTCGCACAAAACGAAGTCGCTCTCTTCAATGGGAAAGGCACCCTCGTACCTGAAGGTCAAACGGTGGAATCGACTCCCAAAGGAATCAGCCAGCCTCATTCGTTTGATCAAAATCAATTCCTAGAATCTTTTAATAACACTCTCACTCACTCCAGCGAAACAACTGATTCACGCAGCTTGACAGAAGCTCGTGTGGATGTACCGATGGCCACCCGATTTACAAAATCTGAGATCGCATCTGAGGAGCCTACCAGTCTACCTGCTGCCAAAAACTTTCCTGCTCCTGAGCAAAAAGAACCTGATACTCCAGAGATCAAAAAAAATGAATCCAACCCAAACTTTAAAGAGGAAGACCAGAAGAGATTTTATCTTTTATCTTTTCAGACTGGCTTTTTTTATACCCACCTTCCTGACGAAACAATCATTCGAGCAGGTACAGGTCTTTGGACCCCTCGCTTAGTCTTACCTTTGCTTCCTTTTTTCTCAATCCATGGAAGCTTCGGTGGACACATTGCTCCCAACGGCTCACTTAACAATCATTTCCTGATTCTTGAGTACCAACTCTTTTTAACCCTTTCGCTCTTTAACTCAGCCTTCATTGAAGGAGGCCTAGGAGAGCAGATTTGGAAAGGGGATCAAAAATACGACGGTGGGCTAGCCACCCTCAACGCAGGTCTTTTGGTTCATCTAGATTTCATCGATCGAATTTTTGTAGGCTACCAAACTCCTAACTTTAATCCGATGATGAATCAATTTAAAGCAGGAATTGAAATTCATTTTTAAAAACGACGATCCAGCACTAAAAAACTGAAAGAAACGGGAGGCTCTGAATGATCTTCTCGGCTGACTTGGATAAAGTCTTTCCAATCAAATTCGGGGAAAAAAGTATCTCCTGAAAAATCAGAATGAATCAAAGTCAGATAAATTCGACTCAATTTTGAAAAAGCAAGACGATAAAGCTCACTTCCTCCAATGATAAATACCTCCTCTTGATTCAGTTTGCCTGGCTCAAATTGATTTTGAAGGGCTTTATCCAAAGAATCATAGACCCAAGCCCCTTCTACTTGAAAATCAGGATTTCTAGAAATAATAATATTTTTTCGATTTGGAAGAACTCGACCCATCGACTCAAAGGTCTTTCGACCCATAATCACGGTATGTCCAGAAGTAATGGATCGAAACCACTTTAAGTCCTTTGGAATTCGCCAAGGGAGCTGCCCCTGAACTCCAATAACTCGGTTCTGACTCATCGCAACGATTGCTGAAAGTTTCACTCCCATCATTTATCAGAATTTTTTTGTTCTTGAGCATTTTTTTAAGGATCTTAAACCAATTTGGCTGCCTTAGATTGCTCTGTGGAAATCAAGTTTACCGATTGGGCTGCTTAGTTAGAAGGGGGTTTGTTTTCACCGTTTTAAGAACGACGATCCAGCACTAAAAAACTGAAAGAAACGGGAGGCTCTGATGGATTGGAACCACTTTAAATCCTTTGGAATTCGCCAAGGTAGCTGCCCCTGAACTCCAATGACTCGGTTCTGATTCATCGCAACGATTATGGTTCATTCCTGTTTACATTTGAAATTCTTCTCATAATTTCTTGTTTTGTCAAAAATCGGTCAGGATGAGCAGGATCTCGTGCATAGCTTAGAATCGTTCGATAACACTCCTCATACTTTTTTTGATTTGCATCATGAGGATTCTGTAAAACCTCACCTTGCATTCCTGCACCTAAATGAAGCGCATCGCCTAACATCCCATGAGGCAGAGGACGCAAACCGCCGGTAAATCGAAACCCACCTTCATGATCGAAAGTATTTCTAAAATATTCTGTATCCACTTTAGCTCGAGGGACTCGATCGATTGCCAGAGCAAAACTAATGATCAGGTCATCTGACAGCAAACAGCTTCGGCTCAATCCACTCAGAGCTTTCATAAATTTGACATCCACTTGGCCAACAGGATAAGCAATCGCTCCATAGCCTTCCACAAAATCTATCGGACAGGCTACTGTCGGTTGTTCTCGTCTCAAAGAATTTCCAGGTAACCTTGGTAAATCTAAGCTCCAATCTCTTGGAGGCCACTCAGCAAAAGCAGATCCAGCCACCACTGCCTGATGAGAATGCACCGAATGATAGATCATTTCAGGAATCATCCCAGGAGCGTAAGCAATATCATCATCCACACTAATCACTAATGACTGAGGATCATGAGAACGCTGATTTTTAAGGTACCCCACCGATGGCAAAATTTTAGTGATGGGACCTAAATCTTTACCTATCCGTAAAATTTTAACTTTTGGATGATTCAAAAGACTCTCTGGAATTGTGTATCGGGATCCATCTCGACCAAAACGCTGAGGAAGATTAATAAATATTTTTTCAATAAATCTTAGATCTAACATCTCTAAAACTTTTTCAATCTTAGAAATTCTCACGGGGGAGGTTGTCATCGACACATAGACTTTGTGGTTTCTTAAATACTGCTGCACTATCGGATCCTGGGATAAATCTCGTTTTGGCCAGGCCCTCAATTCTCGCTTAATGGTTGCAATCTGTTCTGATTCAGAAGGAAGCTCCGGGTGCGGTTGCCTTGGAGCAGGCCCATTTTGAATCACTTCTTCTACCCGCTGCCCATTGAGCATTTCAATTTTCAAAGTAAAATTTGGACGATTGGGAATAAAACGTGCTTGCAGTTGATCGACATCCACTCCCGCCTCTCTCAGTTCACGGACCTTGGCTTGATAAGATTGTTCAGAAATCAAGCGCCTTTGATACGCATCACGAATAATAGAATATTCAAGTGCTCGGTCGGAGGTTTGCTCTTTCACCCATTGGCTCAATTCTAAAAACGCAGGGCCTGATTCCTCATAAGACAAAGCACTCTCTTCAAGGCGTTTCATTCTTTCAGAAAGCTCAATCAACTGATTGAGCTTGATTGGAAAATTTCTTGTATTCGCTTGAATGAGTTGGTAAATCTCACGCTCTGCCGCACTTCCTTCTTGATTCAAATGCTGAAAAATTCTTTGAAATTGAGGTATTAGTTTTTGATAGGCCTCTTCAATCGCAAAACACTGTGAACTCTCCGTAAAATCATGAATCATTGCTCCATTCCAACCACTCCTCAGCATCAAAAATGGAGAACCCAACTTTAAAGACTCACTCACAGCACTATTGCCCTCGACTAAAACAGGTAAGTCAGCCACACTGATCAGCCCATCAAACTGGAGATTTGAAAGCCTTCCAGTTGGAACCACAGAAACTCCAGAGGGCAAAGGTCTATTTTTCAACTGATCTAAGCTAATAACTCTGTGATTTTGACCAGAACCCAAGGCCTTTTCTAAATCTTCTTTACGATTTGGAGAAAAAACAACGACTGGATGTTGCAGGTCTGCATGCTCCTCCAAAGACTTGATAAACTCACGTGTTTGTCCCAATAAGTGAGGAAATCCATCGATCAGCTCATTATGAATGCCATACATAAATGTGAGTTTGGCCTGCGGATCCCGTTTTCTCTGCAGGATGTCTCCGATCACGCTTGGAAATTGCCGAGCGACAAAAACTCGTTTTCTCTCCTCTTCACGCTGCATGAGTCGCGATATTGCAGGAGTACTCATGACTCCGGATCGATCGGGTCCTAAGCCTGGGGGGTTAAAATAATAATGTGTTTTTCCATAACGAATTTCATCAAGTGTCTCCCCATGCATGGTATCACTGATCAACGTAACAGTACCGGCATCATTATAAGGCGCTGAGATAAAAGCATAAGGCTCCCGTTCCCCTGGAAAGATGCGGCCCCCAAAAAATAATTGTATGGAATAATCTGCTTTTTTTAGTTTTTTAACTTCCTCTGAATCTGAAAAAAATTGAAGACGATACATCTGCGCAATGCGTCCTATGTCTTTACCCCCAAAAAGATTCTCAATAGTCTCTCTTGCACGATTTCGGCCGTTCGGATCTTTTGCAGGATCATCTAAAATAACACTCACCTGATCTTGAGGGCGTATTTGCCTGAGCTCAAGAAGGGTCCACAAGGGGCCACTAATATCACCATTACCATGAAAAGATCCTCGTAAATCAAAAACAAGATGGCGACTATCAACATGCAAAGCATGGAGGTACAGAAAAAAATAAATTGATAAAAAATAATGGCCATATCTTCATCAAGAACATATTATTAAAAATTATACATTATTAATATTTATTAG
>CAIZRG010000021.1 GCA_903935335.1 Oligoflexia bacterium | reverse complement strand
TTTGTGAAAGAGACTGTGGTCCTAACATATCTTATGAAATGCCAAGTTCTATCCCACAACCCCAACCTGCTGCTCCTATTTCCCCTCCTATGCCTCCGCCGCCCATGGCTCCAATGGCGTCTGTGCCTAATCCATCAGTGTTCACTCCTTCCTCAAGCTCAAGTTCGCATCAAGATCCTTTTGCTTGGAGTGCTTCAATGGGAGGAAATACGCCTTCACACAACTATCTCCCAGCTGTAGTGAACGGACCTGCTGTCGCCAATTGTGCTTTATCCATTCTTTCCATGTCAGGCATGAGAGTTCAAACCCCTGATTTCTCTCATTTGAAAGCACAGGCCGATCAAAATCGCAGAGAGGCTGAAGCTTGTTATCAAAAAATTCAAGAGTTTCAAAAAATTCAGCCTGAACATGAGAAATACTCTTCTGTTTTTTCGCAAAAAACAGTTCAAGAATGTCTTCAAGCAGGATTGAATCGCGTTCTTTTAAAAAAGACTACTGAGGTGAATCATCAAATAAATGAGCATTTAAGGGATTTCCCTTTAGCTCAAGAGATAGGAGATGAATTCTCTCATTGGAAAGAATTTAGCCAAACAAAAAAACAAGTGGTTTATCTAGCTCAACAGTATGCTTTGACCGCAGAAAAACTCAATCAACACCAAGACTCTGATTCTGAGGCACTGACCTATTCTCGTTCAGCGTTGCAAAGTGGATTAGAAGATCTCAAAGAATCAGCTCATATTGCCGGAGGCTCTCAACAGGGGGATTTTCAGGAAAGCTATCAAAACTCATTCTGGAGCTTAGAAATTGCTAAATCTCTACTCGACATCGGCTTAGGCATTGATCCGGTGACTGGATTTGGCAGATCGACTTACGAGCTATTTATAGGAAAAAATATTGTTACTGGAGAAGTTCTTTCGAAATTCGAGCGAGGGGTGGCCTTTGTCGGGGTCATGAGCTTGGGAGTGAGCAACAGTGCTCGTGCTGCCACGAAGATGTTTCATGTGTTTGAGGGCGCGAGCAAGATTTTAAAAGAAAGCCAAGTGTTTCAAGCAGTCCTTCATGAAGGGCAGGTCCTGTACGATAAGGTCCCTCATCTGGTGCGAGGATTCACCAAGCATGCTCAAATTAAATCGATTCATACAGCAGAGCATATAAATCAAACGCATTTCGCACGCTGGGCCGAAACTCCTCCTTTTCAACTCGGATCTCATGTCGTTGAATCCAAGACATTTAGAGATACGACTTGGGTGCGAGTGCATAGCGCTACTAATCCAACGGGAGAGTTTGTGATGAGAAAAAGTGCGATATCCAGCTTAACCCCAGCACAGATTAAAGATAAATTTGCATTAACTAGTTTGCCGACCCATGTTTCTGATGTTCATGTTCCTAAGGGGAATATCATTCTGAGGGGAAATATTCAAAACCATGGTCTGGGAAAAGAAGGCTCTGTTCAGTATTGGGTAAAACCACCAGAAGGAAGTAAAAGAGTGCCTAATGAATGGTTTAAAAATATGAGAGAGTTATGAGAATTCTTCAGCCTAAACATTCAATGATTGAAAAGATGATAGATACGGGAGATGGATTTATCATTTTAGAAGATGACTGGGATCCTAAAAAAGGAAAATCTAACCTCTATAAAGTTGATAAAAATTTTGAAATTATTTGGGAAGCAGATAGAGACCCAAATCTGAGTGCATTTTATAATATAACCATTCGCAATGACGATAAATTAATAATTTACGATGGATGTGGTGAAGCTGAACTCAATCCCGACACAGGGGAACTCACAAACTGGATTTTAACAAAATAGTTTTTTTAAAGGCAGAAAACCGGAAGAAGGAAAAATGGGAAGCTCTAAATTTAAAAACCATGTGAGTTTAAATCCTGAAACAACCCTTTTTAAGCATAAGTTTTTTAAGGCAGCTGCTTATCTTTTACTGTTTACAGTTCCATTTCAATGCTTCGCTAACTCTCCAAAGATTTGGATGAAAAACGAAAAGAGCTTGCTGCTAAAAGGAGATATAATAACAAATGGGAAAATTGAATTAGAATCAGGGATTTTTAGAGGTTATGATCCTCGAGGAGTTAGTGGGTGATCACCCACAAGCTCTTGAGCTGGCAAATCTGCATACTCAATACACCACCTATGCTAAGATCTCATTTTGGGCCGGAACTTTTCCATCTATACTTCTCATTCTTTACGGTCCCTTTTTTTATTTTGATTCTCCATTAAAATTTTATAGTTCAGGTTTATTTTATGGCTCATTAGCTAGTTTTTTAGGAACAACAGTGTTGACATCCCATTTTCTATCTTTATCAAGACACTATCTACATGAATCGATCAACACTTACAATGGAGTCCCACAGCAGCAGCAACTCGGATATAGGAATGATAAGAATACTTTTTTTGCCTCTGTTCCTGTTTTTACTTTTTAGGGCACCTAAAGCCAATTGTCGGAAAAGGGGCCGCTCTCAAAACTGAAGTGCAACAAAATTAGATAATTAAAAGGTCAGGTGATCTCCTATAAGCTCTTTCTTTGCCAAAAGAAGGAGAATTTATGAGAGGTTATCAACACCTGACCCTGCCTCAGCGTTAACTGATTCAAGAGCTTTTGAAAATGGGTAAATCCCAGGCGTTTGTTGCCGAAGAGGTGGGCTGCGATCGGTCAACCATCAGCCGAGAAATCAGACGTAATACGCCCATGAACAGAATTAAATATGTAGCAAAAACTGCTCAAGAAATGGCTGTTTTTAGGCGCCCTGAAAGAGATGGTTTAAAAAGGAAAATAAAGGGAATCTTGGAACAGATTGTCATTGAAAAGCTGAAAAACGATCGATGGAGTCCGGAGCAAATCTCAGAAAGGCTGAAGTTAGAGCGTCATGAGAGAGTCAGCCACGAGAGCATTTATAAATTTATATATGAAGAAAGGAATTCCAGTGGCTCTTTGTTTAAATATCTTCTGCAGCACGGTCGGAGAAGGAAGCGAGTTCTTGTTCGAAGAAACCGTCTATGGCCAAAAAATGAGCCACGAAAGTTCATTGAAGATAGGCCAAATGCTGAAAACAAAAGAAGAGAGCAAGGCCACTGGGAGCGGGACCTTGTCATGGGTAAACGGGAAGAAGGAGGTGGACTACTGACTATAGTTGATCGCAAGAGCCGCTATGCGCTTGTAAGCAAAGTTGGGAGCAAAGAGTGTGCTGAAGTAGCAAATACTACTCTTGAGTTATTCAAGGCAAATCCAGGCCTTCCTCTGGAAACAATGACAAACGATAATGGAGTAGAATTTGGAGAATATTCAAAGATTGAAAAACAGTTGGACACACCGATCTATTCTACGCATCCTTATTGCTCTTGGGAAAAAGGTACAAATGAGAATACGAATGGCCTACTACGAGAAGTTTTCCCAAAAGGAAGTTCAATTGCTTCCGTTTCTAACAAGCACATAAATGAAGTGACTAGACTTCTAAATAATAGACCCAGAAAGATACTTCAGTATCGTACTCCTCATGAAGTACTCCATGGTGTGCAGGGAAAACTCTTTCGATCTGACAGTTACTATCGTAAGAAGACTAGATTGAAAGAGCTAAGGGCGTCCTAGACCTTTTTGTTGCATTTGCTGATTGAAAGCGGCTAGTTAACTTCGGATATCCTTTAACTACTTCAATTCAAGACCAATGAGACACTTAGTCTGTTGTTAAGAAAAAAATAAAAAATAATTTCATCAATCTAAGAGCTACTCCTGAACAAAAAAACATTATCTATCAAGCAGCGGATCTTTTAGGAATGAGTGCCGCTGCTTTTATATTGAAAAACTCTTTAAAAGCTGCGCGTGAGGAAATTTCTATGCTTGAGAAATTTAGACTCTCCCGAAGAGACGCTGAACTCTTTCTTTCGTCATTGGAGAATCCACAAACACCTTATCCTGCCCTTGTGCAGGCTTTCAAAGATTACAATAAAGCCTTTGGAAAATAATCTTTCATATCATTTCTAATACTCCCTTTGGATGGAAGCTTTGATCGTAGTTCATTTGACTGTGGCGTCGAAGAACCTAACAGTTTTTTGAAAACTAAAGCCCGACAAAATCAAGGTAAAGGAATCAATCGGAACTTTGTAGCCATTTCAGAGGGTGATCAAAATAAGACTGTTCTTGGGTATTATTGCATCAGTTCCGGTGAGGTTAATTTGGAGATACTCCCTGAGCTCCAAAGAAAATGGCTTCCAAAACATCCTGTGCCTGTAGCGCGAATGGGTCGACTCGCTCGTGATCTCTCTACTCGCGGTAAAAAATTGGGCGAACTTTTATTAGTAGATGCACTCAGAAGAACCAAAATCTTGTCAAAACAGATTGGGATCTTTGCAGTTATTGTAGATACGAAAAATAAAAAAGCTGAAAATTTTTAAAAAAGATATGGGTTTATTTCATTTAAAATAATAAATAATGCTATGTTTCTTCCTGTGAAGTCAATCCCTGGTTAAGAGACTTGACCACTCAGACCCATTCCTGAAGAATCCCTCCTAAAATTGTGCTAAAATCTAACCCTCTGAGATGATTGAGTTTTTCTTATTCCCAATAAGAAAAATGATAGCCTATTAACTCTACTTTTGTTGTTGATTAAAAACTTCCTATAAAGCACTGGAAAAGTAAACTCATCTTCTTTCTATTGGCTTTTTAAATGAGCTATTTCTCTTGAGATTGACTCATGAACTCAGGCTGATGATATGAGTGAGTAGGCTGGGCTGGGCGTGAAACTCCTTCAGCCTACTCACTCATAAAAAGATTAAGAAGACACTTGAAGGAACTTTTCCCTTGGGTGTTCAATAGATTTTCTGATTTCTGAAGAAGTCAGTCCTGGGTTCAATGGACTCATCGATGGGGTTTTAACCCGTTTTGCTTCAAGAAGCTTTAATGGAGGTTTTCGAAGGTCACGAGTGATTCCTAGCCAAGAGAGTGCTTGAAGAACCCAGTAGCTGACATCAATTTCCCACCAAAAGAATCCCTGATTCGTGCTGCTCATGTAACAGTGGTGATTATTGTGCCACCCTTCTCCTAAGGTGATTAAGGCTAGCCAAAAATTATTCTTACTCGTGTCTGAGGTTTGATATCGAGCGGTTCCAAAGACATGAGAGAGGGAGTTGATTGTAAAAGTCCCGTGCCAAAGGAGAACGGTGCTGATGACGAATCCCCAAATCAGAGCACTCCATCCTCCTAGGAGAAAAAACCCAACTGCATAAAGGATGGCAGGAATGAGGTGGAACCGATTGATCCATTTGAGTTCTGGGTAGGCAGAGAAGTCTTGAATTTGATCCCAAAGAACTGCGTCATGCTGGTCACTGAGAATCCAGCCGACATGAGACCACCAAAATCCTTGTTGCAGGGGTGAATGCAGATCTGTGGGTTGATCTGAGTAGCGATGGTGATGACGGTGATTGGCAGCCCACCAAAGTACACCTTTTTGAGCTGAAGTGCTTCCTAGCCAAGCCATTACAAATTGACCCAGACGGCTCATTTTGTAAGACCGATGAGAGAAATAACGATGATAACCTGCTGTAATACCAAACATTCTTAAATAATAACTACTTAAACAGAGTGCAACCAGTTCCCAACGGAATGGGACCCAAAAGGCAGTTAGAATAGCTACATGCATTAAAAAAAATGGGATACTTTTTAACCAGGAAATTTTTTTTAAAGAGTTCATCCTTTCATCATGCCTTGAATTTCTAAAGTTCAATGTAAAACTAGTGTAAGTTAGCCCAAAAACTTGACCAATTGACGAAGGCCTCAGGCATGAGTATAAACAGACATGATTCATTTAACAAATATCACAAAACAATACGGAGCCCGAGTTCTTTTTAAGGATTCAAGCTTTCAGGTCAGGCCTGGGGATAAAATTGGGCTTGTGGGGCCTAATGGCAATGGCAAGACCACTCTCTTTCGAGTAATGACCCGCCAAGAAGGTGTTGATCAAGGGGAAATCAATATCGCAGAGAAGCTTGTGATGGGGTATTTTTCTCAAGACGTAGGGGATATGAAAGGGAGGTCTGCCTTAGAGGAAGTGAAGGCGGGTGCAGGACGAGTGTCAGAATTGGCGAGACAGATTAATGAGATCGAAAAGCAGCTTGAGAGCTCCGCTGAGCAACCTTTTGTAGAGGATGAAATGACAGCTTTATTGGAGCGCTATGGGGAGGCTCAACTCGAGTTTGAGCAAAGGGGAGGGTATGATTTAGATTCCAGGGCTAAAAGTATTCTAACAGGATTGGGGATAGGGCCCTCAGATTATGATCGTCCTGTAGAAAGTTTTAGTGGGGGCTGGAAAATGCGGATTGCACTTGCTCAGATTCTTGTTCTCAATCCAGACGTTTTACTCATGGACGAACCTACAAATCATTTAGATCTGGAGTCGATTCTTTGGCTAGAGGAGTGGTTGGTTCAATTTAAGGGTTCCTTGGTGATGACCAGTCATGATCGCGATTTTATGAATCGCATTGTATCTCGGATTGTTGAAGTGGCTCATAAGACGATTACTTCTTTTAGTGGGAACTATGATTTTTATCTAAGGGAGAAGAAGCTGAGGCAGGATCAGCTTTTGGCAGCCCATCAAAAGCAGCAAGACATGTTGGCCAAAGAAGAGCAGTTTATCTCTCGGTTTGCAGCTCGAGCTTCTCATGCGGCTCAGGTTCAATCTCGAGTAAAGAAATTAGAAAAAATTGAGCGAATTGAGATTCCTCCTGATGAAAAGACGATTCACTTTGAGTTTCCTGTTCCACCTCGGAGTGGAAACGATGTTGCTAAAATGGAAAATTTAGGAAAATCTTGGCAGCTTGAAGATGGATTGTTGAAACGGGTCTTTAGCCATGTGAGTGGTGTCATTAGGCGCTTAGATAAAATTGCAGTTGTCGGAGTGAATGGAGCTGGTAAATCAACTTTATTAAAGATTTTATGTGGCCATTTGGAGCCTACTGAGGGGATCTTCACCTTGGGTGCAAATGTGAAGGTCGGTTATTTTAGTCAGCATTCTTTGGAAGTCTTGAATTCAGAAAAGACAATCTATGATGAGGTTCATGACCGAATTCCTCAAGCAACGATTGGGTTTGTTCGTAATTTATTAGGAGCTTTTCTTTTTACTGGGGATGAAATTTATAAAAAAATAGGGGTTTTGTCTGGGGGTGAGAAAAGTAGGGTGGTTTTGGCTACTATTTTGGCTTATCCCGTGAATTTTTTAGTGCTGGATGAGCCTACGAACCACTTGGATATTCGATCTCGAGAAATTTTGTTGAATGCTGTTCAAAAATTTGATGGGACTGTCATTGTTGTGAGCCATGATCGTCATTTTCTAAGGAGTGTGGCAAATCGAGTTTTCGATGTTCAACATGGAGAGCTTAGGATTTATGAAGGCAGTTATGAAGATGGTATAGGGCGTTCCCATGTTTGATTCAAAGTCTTCAGAAGAATCATCCCATTTAGAAGGTTATTATTTTCTTAACTCTGAAGATACTGATCCAAAGCGAATTCAGCACGAGCGAGACAAAGCCAGAAAGATTAAAAAAACAAAAGGGTGGCAAGCTCAGCTTCAAAGGGGGATATGTCATTATTGTAACCAGAAATTCAGTTCGAGTGAACTGACGATGGATCATGTGGTTCCTTTGGCTAGGGGAGGGCAGAGCAAGCCGAGTAATTTGGTGACTGCTTGTAGAGCATGTAATCAAGAGAAAAAACTTCATACTCCGGTGGATCAGATTTTAAGGAGACTCAAAAATGGAGGCTAAAGCTGAAACTCAAGAAGGTTATTTTTTTAATCTCACTCCTGACGCAGTTTTAGAGGCGGTCGAGATTTCAGGCTTACGATCAACGGGTCGTTGCACTGCACTGAATAGTTTTGAAAATCGAGTCTATGAAGTGGAGTTAGACATTGATTTTTTTTCTGAAGAAAAGGCTGAAAAAAGGACTCAAAGTCGAATCATTGCTAAATTTTATCGTCCCAAAAGATGGACGTTTGAACAAATTCAAGAGGAGCATGAGTTTATTCTCGATTTATGCCAAGATGAAATCCCTGTTATAGCTCCCTTGTCCTTTCCGGATGGAGGTACGCTTCGGTGTATGCCTGGATGTGGAATTTGGTATGCCTTATTTCCTAAGGTAGGTGGAAGGGCTCCCGATGAGTTGACTGATGATCAGCTACGCCGTGTGGGTAGACTTTTAGGTCGAATCCATCAGGTGGGTGCTTCTAAATCGAGTCCACATAGGATGCGACTCGATCCTTCTACTTATGGATATTTTAATTTAAAATTCCTTTTAGAAAAAAAAGTAATTCCACTTGATTTTCAGTATCGGTATCAATCCGTTGTAGAAAAAATTTGTGAGGTGATTGAGCCTTGGTTTCAAGAAGTTCCATTTCAGAGGATTCATGGGGATTGTCATTTAGGTAATTTGCTTTGGAATGATCAGGGTCCTTTTTTCTTAGATTTTGATGATATGGTAGTAGGTCCACCAGTTCAGGATTTGTGGCTTTTAGTTCCAGGGAGGGATTTACAGTCGGAGCATCAAAGAGAAGTTTTAATTCAGGGGTATCAGGAGTTTAAAGAATTGGATCGGAGGAGTCTGAGGCTGATTGAGCCTCTGAGGGCTCTTCGCTATGTGAATTACTCAGCTTGGATAGCTCGACGTTGGGCGGATCCTGCCTTTCCATTGGCTTTTCCTCATTATGGATCTTATCAGTATTGGAGCACTGAATTAGAGGACCTTGAAAGTCAGTTAAAATGGATCTTAAGTTCGTATTGACTTAGGGCTAAGGTCTTGGCTATGCCTTTTTAGTGTTTTCTTTTCTGAGGGTGTTGTTCACCTTTTTCTTCATTCATTTTCCTTTTAGCTTAGGTTCTTGGGTTCCTGATTTTTTGCCCTGTGATCCTGAGTCTGAAATTTTAGTTTTTAAATCAGAACCAGGGGAGCCTGCTGCCAAGTTTTGTTCGATTTGGAATCCTGATTTTTCGTATAATGGGTATCGATGCTGTGGCAAACTTCCACTTCCGAGAAGGAAAAAAAGAAGGCATTGGAGGTGTGCTCCAAAGCGCAAGGGGAGTTATTGCAACGAGATGACAGCCGAGCAAAGAGACTCAATTCAGCTTCTTCAGAGCGGGCAATTGGGAGATGAGCTGAGTTTAATTCAAGAACAAATGAGTAAAAATCGAGAGCAAGCTTATTGTTCAGTCAATAATGGGTTTTTAGCTCATGGTCGACCCCTTCTACCAACGCAGCAGAATCGAATTAGGCTCAAATCTCAAGATCGGTGTTTGAATTTTGGAACAGATGCCATGGTTGGAATGTTAGAATGGATAGGCAGACAAATTGCCAAGTTAAGTCCAGATGCCTATCTTGTTGTAGGTGATATTTCCGGGCCTCGGGGTGGATGTTTGATGGGTCGATCCGGCCGTCGTGGACATGCCTCCCATACTTCGGGTCAGGACGCTGATGTAGGGTTTTTACCTAAAAATTTTAAGCCTCATTTAGACTCTCAATTTAGCTATCAGTTTGATCCTGGGAAAAATTGGGAATTTCTCAAAAAAGTTTTTGTGAATCCTTTTGCTTGCATTCAGTTTGTTTTTTTGGATCGGAAACACATCCGAGCTTTAAAGAAGTTTGCCCAGAACGATCCTCTTTGGGCGTCAGTTTCTCGTTGGATTCGGCATATGCCGGGTCATAAAAACCATTTTCATTTTAGAATTGGAAGGGGGGTGGGTCCAGTGGGATGTGAACTTGATACTCGACCTGATTTTGAAACGGGAGAGGATGGAGAGTCTGAGGATGAAGATCTTAGTGGTAGAAGATGACTATTCGATTCGTGAGACTTTGGGGATGGTTTTACAGGCTTACCAACATCACGTGGATCTTTTAGATAATGGGGAGACGGTAGTGCCTCATTTGAAGACGAGTTGGCCTGATGTGATGCTTTTGGATTTGACTCTTCAAGGGATGACAGGGGAAGAAGTTTATTGCTGCATTCAGGCAGAGTTCGGGAGGGTTCCTCCAACAATTGTTCTTTCTGCAGCGCGTCCTGGAGAATCGCGAGCAAAGCTACTTCCAGGTACTCGGTTTTTAGGAAAGCCTTGTGATTTAGATGAGTTGCAAGAGATGATTGAACAGGTGGGAGGGGGGGTGTCTCAGGACATTGAAAAGTCTAAGCCACGGTGTTAGAAAACGGAGATGGCAGTTCTGAAAAAAATGCGGTCTCATCATTGTGGTCAGCTCAGGGCCTCAGATCTAGATCTCGAAGTCCAGCTTTGTGGCTGGGTGAGTAAGCGTCGCAATTTAGGTGGGCTTGTTTTTATTGATGTTCGGGATCGATATGGTTTAACTCAGGTGGTTGTTGATCCTCAGTTGAAGGGTGGGGCTCAAGTTTATGAAGTTGCCAGTCAACTTCGATCAGAGTTTGTTATTTCGTGTCGAGGGAAAGTTCGTAGGCGTCCTGAAGGGATGACGAATCGTGATTTGCCTACGGGTGAAATCGAAGTTGTGGGGATGGATTTGGTGATTTTATCCGAAGCAAAAACGCCTCCCTTTCTGATTGAGGACGATCTAGATGCTACTGAGACTTTACGACTCAAATATCGGTATTTAGATTTACGTCGTCCGATTTTACAACGAAATCTTTTAATTCGGCATCGAATGCTTTCCTTGATTCGAAATCATTTAGATGAAAACGGATTTATCGAGGTAGAGACTCCTCTTCTTTATAAGTCAACTCCTGAGGGGGCAAGAGATTTTATTGTTCCAAGTCGTCTCACTCCAGGTACTTTTTATGCACTGCCGCAGTCACCTCAGACATTAAAACAGCTTTTGATGATCAGTGGGTTGGACCGGTACTATCAGATTGCTCGTTGCTTTCGGGATGAGGATTTAAGAGCAGATCGGCAACCTGAATTTTCTCAGATTGATATTGAAACCTCTTTTTTAGATGAGGAAGCTTTTTTCCCTATTTTAGAATCTATGGTTGCAAAACTCTGGAAAGAGATTTTGAAACAAGACCTCAAACTTCCACTTCCAAGGATGCCTTATTCTGAGGCGATGAGGCGTTTTGGAAGTGATAAGCCTGATATTCGATTTGGTTTAGAGTTGGTTGATTTATCTTCTTTATTTCAAGCAACCTCTTTTCAAGTGTTTCAGAATGCTTTGGTTTTGACTCCAAAAGGTCGTAGGGGATCCATTCGAGGCATTGTTGTGCCGGGTGTACAGGATCGATTTTCAAGAAAAGATCTAGATGATCTTCAAAGTCAGGCTGTGAATTTGGGGGCTAAAGGCTTAATCTGGGTTAAAGTTCAGGCGACAGGTGAACTTCAATCTCCTATCGCCAAATTTTTATCCATTCCTGAAAAAGAAACTCTAAAAACTCAACTTGGCTTAAAACCAGGTGATTTAGTGCTGATTGTAGCAGATCCTTGCGAGAAAGTAGTCTTTGAGTCATTGGGGGCTATTCGATTATCTTTAGGAGCGACTTTAGGTTTGATTCCTAAGGCTGGGGAGGGGAGTCCTGCTTTTTTATGGGTGGTTAACTTTCCTTTGCTTGAGTTTAATGAGAAAGAGGGGCGCTATTATGCCTGTCATCATCCCTTTACTTCACCTAGGCCCGAAGATTATCAGGATTTTATTGAAGGGAAAAATTTAGAGGGGATTCAAGCTTCAGCTTATGATTTAGTATTAAATGGAGTTGAAATAGGTGGGGGGAGTATGCGCATTTATCAGCCAGAGATTCAGTCTGCAATGTTCAAACTTTTAGGGCTATCTGAAGAGGAAGCTCAAGAGAAGTTTGGATTTTTCCTTGAGGCTCTTCAATATGGAACTCCTCCTCATGGAGGAGTTGCTTTTGGAGTGGATCGGTTAGCCGCTCTTCTTTGTGGGGTCGGGCCAATCCGAGATGTCATGGCTTTCCCAAAGACTCAGAAGGGGCATTGCTTAATGTCGGAGTCTCCTTCAGGGATTCCTCAGGAGCAGTTGGTTGAGCTCGGTGTCCAGGTTCTCTCAGGTCGTGAGACGGGTTGATGCAGAGCAGACCGTTTTCGTTTCGAACTCGGAAAAAATCCCTCGAGCGGTTTAAAAAAGAAGTTTTTGATCTTTTGGTGATTGGTGGGGGAATTACAGGTGCAGCAGTGGCCCGGGATGCAACCTCTCGTGGACTCAAGGTAGCTCTTGTTGAGCGAAGCGACTTTGCCTACGGAACGTCCTCTCGAAGTTCTAAGCTGATTCATGGAGGGCTTCGGTACCTTGAGAACTTTGAGATTGGCCTGGTATTTGAAGCTTTAGCAGAGAGAGCTCAGCTTTTAAAAACGGCGCCTTATCGGGTGAGACCCTTGCCCTTTTTTTTACCAGTTTATCAGGGAGACACTCATGGAAGAGGGTTGTTGGGTTTGGGCCTTTGGCTTTATGATTTCTTATCACTTTTTAGGACACCACAGTTTCATAAGAATTTATCTAAAAAAAAGCTTTTAGAGGAGATCCCTTTTCTTGAGTCCCAGAAGCTTTTAGGAGGGTTTCGATATTTTGATGCCTCCATGTGGGATGATCTTTTAACCGTTGAAACCTTACGGTCTGCTCAAGAAGCAGGTGCAGCCGTAGCTAATTATGTTGAAGCATTGAGTCCCCTCTGGAACCAAGGACAAATCAGTGGGTTTGTCCTTAGGGATGTTGAAAACCCTGAGAATCATTTTGAGATTCAAGCTCATCGAACGGTCAGTTGTGTAGGTCCTTGGACAGATCAGTTGGGTCTTCAGGTGTCTCGTCAGTGGAAGAACTGCTTAAAGCCCAGCAAAGGGGTTCATCTTGTATTTGATTTAGAAAGGATTCCAATTCCAGGGGCTCTTGTGATGAGTCACCCCCAGGATGGGCGGATTGTCTTTGTGGTTCCTCGAGCAGATTTGGGGGCAGGGGTAGTCATTGTCGGTACGACGGATG
The DNA here is from genome assembly GCA_903935335.1 of Oligoflexia bacterium. Lineage (GTDB taxonomy): Bacteria > Bdellovibrionota > UBA1018 > UBA1018 > UBA1018 > CAIZRG01. Next base: position 47,970 of record CAIZRG010000021.1, on the reverse strand, counting down.
CTCCGGCCTCGATTGATCCTGAGCAATCCCAAGTGACTCGTTTGGATGTTGAGTATTTACTGGGGCTTTTAGAAAAATATTTTCCGAGCTTAAAACTAAAAGCTCAGGATATTTTAAGTGCTTATGTTGGGGTGAGGCCTCTTTGGGATGAAGGGTTACGCAGTGCTACAACTCTTCAAAAGGTAAGCCGGGAGCATTCCATTACGGATGGACCTGGAGGGATGGTGATTGTTGTGGGTGGGAAGTACACGACTCATCGGAGTATGGCACAAGAGATTGTAGATTTTATTTTAACGAGCTGGAAAAGGGATCAGAATCAGTCTGGAGTTCCTCCCTATCCTAGGGTTCGAATCGGGGCGTCTCAGACACGAGCTCCGGTCAATCCTCAGGCTACTCGTGAGGCGATTGCTCGTTGTCAAGCGCAGCTTCAGCACCCATTTGAAAACCCAAAGATTCCAGAACAACTTTGGAGTCGGTATGGGGCAGAGGCCATTGGATTCAAATCACTAGACATCAAAACAGGAAAACAGCTTGAGGATCCTCCTGGGTTCCCCTGGATTGAGGCACAGCTTCGGTATGCGATACAATCTGAAATGGTCATTCATCTCGAAGATTTTTATTTAAGAAGAGTGCCTCTTTACACGGCTCGGAAGGATCATGGTCTTCCCTGGGCTGAGTCTTTATCAACCGTTTGGGCGCAAGAAAATGGCGTCGGAGAGCATGAAAAACAAGTAGAACTCCAAAGACTTTACCAAGAATGTGCTCGTCGATCAGCTTGGAGTGAATAAAAAAAAGGCCCCCTGAAGTTATCCAGGAGGCCTTTGGGTTGTTTTTATTCTTATGGTGAGCTGCTATCATCAGCATGAGAGGAGATTTTTTCAAGCCAGGAATTGACCTGGTCCTCTGTAAAGTCGCATTGATTTTTATGATTGTTGATTATTTCTTTTAATGCGTTGACATTATTCTTACTTAAGTTGTTTTTATCTTCAATGATTGTATCAATTGTATTTTCTAATAAAGATTTGAAAACATTGAGTCTCTCATCATCAATAAAGTTTCTGAGCTCAACGATGAGTCGGCTGAGTTCTTTTGCTGCAATGCAGGTGAAACCATTTTTCGCTGAGGAAACTTCAGAGGGCTCTTTAGTTTTTTGAGCATAATGATCTACTAAATTAATTAAAAAATCAGGAGAAGCTATTTGTTTCCTAAAATCATTTTGTATGAATTCACATTCATTAATAGACAGCCAATCTTTGGGCTCCTTATCTTTGAATAATAAGACGATTGTTAAAGAGAGTTCCGATGTTATAACTCTATTTATGTATTTTTCCAGGATTTTGATTAGAGTACTATTCTCCATTTCTTTAGTGTATTCAGCGGATTGAGTATAGTCCTGAATTCTAAAGAATGTTATGGAACTTATAAAACTCTGAATTTTTTCAATGAAGATTTTTTTCGTACCATCCCAATTTGATTTGTATTTCTCTGGTATTTCTTCGATATAGTCATCAGTGATTCGAGTGATTTTAATAATCTGCCTCAATCGTTCTCTTCCTTCTTCTGAGAAAATGTATTTCTTTTTAGTTACGAGATCGTCGAGCTCAGTATTAATAGAAGTAAAGAACTTTTGAGCACTTTCAAAAAAATTCTCGAGTAAATTTTCTTGTATTGTTTTCTGTTTTTCTGTGGGTTCTTTTGGATATTGATCCAGACTTTGTTTAGCTTTCTCTAATAGGGTTAGCCAGGTATTAGGATCTGAATTAGGGCTCTTTTGTATTTCTTGGCTTAAGTCCTGGCTTGCAGTCATCCAGGGTTCGTTTTGTATGTTGCTCAGTTCAGCTTTTGCAAGTTCTCTTAAATCGGCGCTTTTAGCGTGTTTTTCTAGATACTTTATTTGATGCAATAAAGTGTTGAATTGTTCGCCTAAAAAGGCATCAGGGTTAGCAAGTCTTTGTTGATTGACTGCACGAGTTGTGTCCGTGAGTGGAGTTTCCACATTGTTTATGAAATACTCATTAAACCATTGGATCTGAGAGGTAGCTGGCTCTTCCTGTAAATTTCGAGCTTGTACATGCAGATCAGCTAAGACTTCCATTTTTTTAAAATGATTGAGTTCCGCAGAAGTATTTGCGACGTTAGTCCTATGAGTCGTGATTTTCTCGAGAGTCTCTAGGGTTGGTTTAACTACATTTAAACGAGGTGTTTTCAGAACCCAGCTTGCTCGGAGATGTCCTTCTTGTTTAGAATCTTGTTTGGTTTTTAACGCTGCTATTGTGGTGTCGAATTTACTGTTAGCATCTTTTATACCTAGATCCAAATCATCTAAAGTAGGGATCGTAGTTGCTTTAATATATTTGCTTTCAAAATCCTGAGTTTGGACTTGAATTCCTTCTTCAACTTGATCCAGGTCTGTGTCTGGTACTGCGGTGAGTGGATCGGATATCTTCTGAGAGCACTTCAGGGAAGTAAAGACTTGAGTTGTATAGGTTTTCCCAGAATCAGTCACAGAGTCCAGTTCAGGTACAGGAGTGAAACCATAATCCACAAACTGTCCATTCTGAGTGGGATAGATATAATGAATGGGGTCTGTCATTGAAGGTAAATCCGCTTTTTTGTAACTATCTACCTCTTGAAACCCTTTGAACTGACAAATTGATTTTGCCGTTTCGCTCACTACTGCGGGTTCATGAGCAGTCAAACTCATGGAAGCATAAGCTCCACTTGCATGAGTTCCGCTGGCTGGAGGAGAGTTTAAGTCATCCACTCCACGGAGTGCTAAGTAATGAATTCCACTGACAGTGACTTCATGCGCTTCAGGGCTACCGGTGGATGTTGCTGATGGGCTACAGGCTGTGGTCATCATGAGGGACCCTAAAGATCCAATCATGACCCAGTTTGTTTTGAAATTTTTAGTCATAAAATCCTTCTTTTTCATGTGAAACCTTCAGGAGTGGGTTGATTTCAAATGGTCCTGAGAAGAAGCTCATTTCAAATCGATCGACTCATGGATTAAAAGTTCAGTTGAATGAAAGGAATCTTAGGCTAAAGGATCAATCTAGTCAATTGAATCAAGATGTTTTTTTAACTAAAAGAGATGAACCTTGACTCCTTCTTTTTGAAAAAACTCTCGAATCGCTTTGGAGTCCAGGGGTTCCAGTCTCCAAAGAAGCTGATATAAAAGCTTAAGGGTTTTTTCGCCTTTTGGGGAGTGTAACTCACCCGTTAATTTCCTAAAGTCTGAAGTAATGGCAATGAGATTATCGATTAATTTTGAAAGATCAGTTTTAAATAACGCACTTTTGTTTACCCAGTGAAGGGTTTGATTGAGATTACCACTCAGTTTATAGAGGAGCTCGAAAGATTGAGTGAGGTCTCCCTTGTTTTCATCAATGATGTCTTTGATCTTGCCAGCAAGATCAAAGCTTTGAGAAATCAGTTGATCAATTCGAGGAGGATCTACACCTGCGACGATTTCTCCTTCTTGGACTTCGGGGGAGTGGGAATGCCCGGGAGTGATTTCAATGTATCGCTCCCCAATGATTCCAGCTAGGTTGATATAAAATCGACTATCGTGGCGTACCCCAAAAGCTGCGTCCTTTCGAACAGAGACTTTGATTTTAAGAGGGGAGATGATTTTCCCGTTTTCCTCAAGATCACTTCCCGGCTCTTGAAGGGCAATGAGTTTAGGGTTCACGGGTTTAAAAAACTCAATTTTTTCAACTTTTCCTACTTTGATTCCAGAAACTCGAGTGGGAGATCCGACCTCGATTCCCCCAGCAAACCGATAAGTAATATAGAAGGTCCGAGAGGAATCAAACGGATTTTGAAGTCCAACCATCCAGGCAAAGAAAAACGCCAAAGCCAGTGTGGTGACAAGAAGAGCTCCTACTTTTGCTTCATTTGAAAATGACACCGAATTTTTCCTTTCTTCTCCTCTTTCAAAGCCACGGTCAAAGCCACTGTAAAAAAAATGAGGTTAATAAAAAATCTAATCCAATAATGACTAAACTCGAGGTTACCACAGATTGGGTGGTGGCATTTCCCACTCCTTCAGCTCCTCCTTGACATCGAAATCCATAGGTACATGAAATAATCGGAATCACACTACTAAAGACCATCCCTTTGACCATTGCACAGAGTAAATCCAGAGGACCTACAAAATGCCTCAGAGCATTGAGGAACTCAATCCATGAAAAGTGATACCGAAAAACTGAAACCCCAATCGAGCAGGCTAAGGTCATAAAGATCGCCACTAAAGTCAGAGAAACGCTAGAAAGAATCGAAGCAATAAATCGAGGAAAAACCAGGTAATGGATCGGGTCAATCCCTAAGAGTCTTAAGGCATCAATCTGCTCAGTGACTTTCATGGTGCCTACTTCGGCCGTAATCGCTGCTCCTGATTTAGAAACAAAAAGCAGAGCCGGTATGGCAATTCCTAATTCCCGTAAAATAAACTGGCCAGTAAACCCAGGAACCATCGAGATATCATGAAGAGCTTGATTCATATGCCAAGCCACTTGATGAGTCAGCACAATCCCAGCAAAAGCTGTAGAAAGTGCAATGATAGGTAGGCTTTCCATACCCATTTGAACGATGAAGTGAAAAATATCTGACCACCGCCAAGATTTTCGATCAGGGATTCTTCTTAGGACTTGAAATAAGAGGCACAAAGCCTCCTGGCCGGTTTTCAGGGATTCAAAAACTTGATTCATAGAGATATCCAGATTTTACGATCTGCTCGAAGAAATTTAAGAAATGATTCGTGATCCAGTTAGCCAAAACAATATAAAAATTGGTGTACACCGCTGCTCGTGTCACCGCTTGTCCTACACCCCGGGCTCCTCCTTTTGCTGTAAAACCTTGGTGACAAGATACGGCAGCCACAATCGTTCCGTAAATCAGGGATTGAATTATGGCTTGGGTCAGGGTCCAAAAATCAGTAAACTTAGGAATACTTCCCATAAATTGCAAAAAATTGATTCCGCAGCTTTGCTTGGCTATTCCCATCGCTCCTACAATACTGAAAGTTAAACCGATCAAGAGTAAAAACAAGCTGGATACCATGATCCCTAAAAATCGGGGAACAATGAGGTACTGAATAGGGTGAGTTCCTAAGCATTCGATGGCATCGATTTGCTCAGTCACTCGCATGGTTCCTAGTTCAGCTGCTGTAAACGCTCCGATTTTTCCTGCCAAAAGGAAAGAGATAATGAGGGGTCCTACTTGTCGGATGATGGTGGAGGTATTGAGTCCACCTAAAAGAGATTGAGCGTCATATTTAGATAAAATCAGATTGAGTTGAAGAACTAAAATGCCTCCTACAAAAATTCCAGAGAAAATCACAGTGGGTAAAGTTCGAAGAGAAATCGATGCGATTTGAGCTAGGATCGGTTGAAAATTGCCTTTTGTAGTCAAGAACGTTCGAAATACCTGAAGAGAGAAAAGCCAGATGGCTCCGAGTTCATGGAGAAGGGTCATGAGTTGAACTCCGATTTTCTTCCAGGGGAAAGAGAGCTAAGGTTTCTTTTAAAAACTCCTGAACAAGAGGCACTGAGGATTGCTTGATTTCATCAACAGTGCCCTGGGCAATGATTTGAGCTTCATCTAAAACCAGGATTTGATCTGCAATTTGGAGTGCACAAGCCATGTCGTGGGAAACAACAATGCTGGTTACCTTGAGTTTTCTTGAAAGATCAAAGATCAAATCATTCACAGCTTGCGTTGTGATAGGGTCAAGACCTGTCGTAGGTTCATCAAACAACAAATAATGAGGCTCTGGAGCCAGTGTTCTTGCCAGAGAAATCCGTTTTTGCATTCCATAAGAGATTTGATGAGGGAATAGCTCTAGAATTTCAGGACCTAGATGGACCAAGGAAAGTTTTTCTAGCACAGTCTTTCGAATTTCTGCTTCAGACATCAAAATAGTTCCTGGGTTTGGAGTGCAAAAGGGTCTCAGCCCAAAAGACAGATTTTCATAAAGAGTTAAGGAGTCTAAGAGTGCGGGGTATTGAAAAACCATGCCACATTTTCTTCGAACTTGAGCAAGACCTTCATCTTGAAGTTGCATGACATCCTGGCCATCCACAAGGACTTGACCCGAAGAGGCTTTGAGCATTCCCACAATCAGCTTTAAGGTCACCGATTTTCCAACTCCACTTTTTCCCAGAATAAAAAGGATTTTTCCTTTTGGGACTTCAAAAGAAACCTCTTTGAGGACAATCTTGGATCCAAAGGTTTGAGTCACTTTTTGAAAACAGATGCTCACGCCAACCCCGAGGTGAGAGGGCCATATCTCAGGCCATAAATGAATTGGCGAATTCCTTCATCCGAAGAAGTTTGGATCTCTTGAGGTGTTCCTCCTGAAATCAGTTTTCCTTGGGCCAGAAGGTAGATTTGATCTGCTATTTGATAAGCCCGTTGCATATCGTTGGTGACTGTGATGAGCGTGTTTTTATTCTCCCAACGAAGTTTCTGAATGAGTTCAGCAATAGTTTTTGAGGTGATCGGATCTAGTCCTGCAGTGGGTTCATCGTAAAGGATGACTTCGGGTTCTACGATCAAGGCTCGAGCAATGCCTAGTCTTTTTTGCATTCCCCCTGAAATTTGATGAGGGTAAAGCCTCTCAGATCCCTTTAAATGAACAGATGTAAGCAAGCGCTCCACTTTTTCTTGAGCGGGTTGACCCCCTATTTTTAGCTTTTCTCGTAAAGGAAAAAGAAGATTTTCTTGAACCGTTAAGGAATCAAACAAGGCATTTTTTTGAAAGAGCATTCCAATATTTTGACTTTTGACTTCAACCTGCCCTTCGTCTGAAGGGAGAAGGCCTGCAATGATTTTGAGTAAAACACTTTTTCCTCCACCTGAAGGTCCAACTAAGACAATGGAGGCTCCAGTTGCAATTTGAAGATGGAGGTTTCTAAAAATCCAGGAATTTTGAAATTTCTTGCCCACTGAAACCAAAGAGATCATGGGGTGGTTCTCCCTAGCCACGTGAAAAGGATATCTTGAACCAAAAGCTTACGATTGAGGGGGAGAGTCATTTCTTGCCTCACTTGTGCGAGACGTTCTGCTTGTTCAATCCAAAAAGATCTTGCGGCAGGGAGGTTTTTAAATTTTTGGATGGCCCATTTTATCTGAGAAACCAGAGATTCTTTTGCATCAAAATTTTCCCAAGAATAATCAGCGGGATCGACCCGATCAGAAGAGACAGACCAACGAAGGAGATCAGCAGTGAGTTGCTCCAGTGAATCTATTAGAACTTCAAAATGAGAAGGATCAGCAATTGCCCATTCCATTAAGTTGAGTACAGCGCGGGAGGGTTCTTTTAAAAATTCAAAAAATAATTTTCTTTTTTCCCAGAATTCTTCCTGAGCAAATTGAAAAGCTCGGGAAGTACTCCCTTGAGAAAGAAGAGCACAAATTTTTGTTTTTTCTAAAGGGAGTTCTGTTTGAAGAAGAATTTGTTCAATCTCAGAAATTGAAAACGGTTTGAGTCGTAAAGTTTGGCAACGAGAAACGAGAGTGGGCAATAACAGTGAAGTATCCGTTGCAGTTAGAATAAAAATCCAATGGGGGGGAGTTTCTTCCAAGAGTTTGAGGACAGAATTTGCTGCTTGGCTGGTCATTCGATCCGCAGAGGGAATGAGAATGATCTTAAATTGGCCTTCAAGTGCTCCAAAACCTGCTGTGGATTGGATGGATCGAAACTGATCAATTTTAAGAACACCCGACTTTAAAGATCCGCTCGAAGAGGACTCAGGGTTTCCTTCTGAATGAATTTCTAGGGTATCGACTTGTGATCCAGATTGCGTTTTTTGGCAGGATAAGCACTCCTGGCAGGGAAGAAGTTTTTCAGGTGCCATAGGATTTTCAGAAAGATCCATGGCGGTGGGTCCATGACGGCTACAGTGGATCCATTGAGCGATTTCAGAGGCCACTGAATTTTTTCCAATCCCAGCTTGACCCGTGAGTAGAAGTACGGGGGGAGGTGTGGATCGTTTTTTCCATTCCTGCAATGGAACCCTTAAGGTTTGCCAGTGGTGATTTTGATAGGCAATTTTTATATTTTTGAGGTTTGTCATGATACCCGAGCAGGTGGAAAAGGTTGAATCCGAAATCTTTGAGTGAGAGTGGTTACGACACTTTGTGCCATTTCCTTTGGGCTTTGATGGCTTGCTTTTAGGGTAATCCAACGCTTGGGATGCTCAGCACGGGCTTTGAGATAGCCAAGTCGTACTTTCTTTTGAAAACGGAGGCCTTCTGCTTCAAATCGATTGGGATTTTGTGCTCGCTTCAGTCCTATTTCAGGGGGGATGTCTAAAAAAAAGGTAAGGTCTGGATCAAGTCCTGAGGTCGCAATTTGGTTTAAGGCTTTCACTTCTTTCCAGGGTAGCCCTCGGGCATGGGCTTGATAAGCTAGAGTTGAGTCCGTGAAACGATCACACAGGACGATTGCACCTTCCAAGAGAGCAGGGCGAATGCTTGTAGCCAAATGCTCTGTTCGAGCTGCTTCATAGAGAAAAAGCTCTGTTTTGGGGTCCATCGAGGAGTGAAGCAGAATTTTTCGAATTTTCTCAGCCAGAGGGCTTCCTCCTGGTTCTCTTGTCTGAATCACCTGGTAGCCTTTTTTTTTAAGCATAAGAAAAACTTCTTGTATTAGGGTGGATTTACCCGATCCTTCTGTTCCTTCGAAGCTCACCAGGAGTCCTTTTTTAAAAAAATCCATCTTCATTCATTTTGGTAGCTGACGATTCGGAGCGCGTCAAGCTAGGAGTTGTTGTCCAAAGTTTTCAGAACCCGGTAGCTTCTTCCATATTCGCCTGGTAAGCCCCCCATTTGGCGAACGAGACATAAAAAAAGAAGGACAGCGATTGCGGATCCACCCACTCCCGTCCAAAGAAAGGCGCGGAGATGAAATCGGTCTCGAGTTTTTTGAGATGTTTCAGAATAAGCCCATGCCATGAGATAGTAGGCAAAAGGAATGGCTCCAAACCAATAATGTAAATAATTTCCAATAGAAATCAATTCAAGCGCGATTCCTGTTCCAATCAAAATGAGGATGGAAAGGATTAAAAGAGGGTCTTTGGTAATTTTTTTGCGGTAGTGAAAAATCTGAATCCAAGAGGCAATAAACCCTAGGCTCCAGAGCAGAGTAAGAATGATCATGCAGGAAACAATGAGTGGAACTAAAAAAGACGGGTTATAAGCCTTGATCGAAGGCAGGTATTTGAAAAGATAAAGGTTTGCACTTGCTTGAGGGGAAGGCAAGGTGAGAATAGTTCGAGCTAGATTCCAAAGTTCAAGCCAAGAAAAGTTTTGTCCCAATGAATCTAAAATGGAAGATTCACGTCGAATGGCTTGATCTGCGTGGATTGCTAGAGAATACCCATAAGGGATCCAAGTGAGCCAGCCGACTCCAGATCCTACAACCCAAGCAGTCAGTCTGGACTTCATCCCGTTCCAAAACAGCCAAAGAGTGATACATCCTGTTCCCATCAATGCAAATAAAACACCGGGTGGGTACATATGGCCTGCGAGAGTGAGACAGAACGCAGAAAGACCGAGAATAAGCTGAGATTTTTTTGTGATATTCATTTTTTTGGATTCAAGATTCTCTGAGAAGGAGTAAATAAAGCCTCCTAAAAAAAGATAGATCCAAAAAGCTACCAAATCAGGGGACCAAATCTTCCTAGAGCCCAGCACCAAGTTCAAGCTCGTTGCGCACATTGCAAACGTTAAAAACCCTTTTTCAGATTTTCGGCATAATAAAAGTCCTAGGGCGATTCCAAGCGAATTGCTCAGTGCAATCGCAGCAGCAATCCAGACTGGATCCGAAGCTCCAAAAGAGAGGATCCGAACAAAGTAAGCAAACCCCGAAGAATGAGAAAATCCAGAGTGACCAGCAATCAAACCTAGAGGAGAGAAAGGCAGATGGGGAAGTACCTGAGTTAGGAAGTGAACCCCCTCAGCCTCATCCCCTTTAAATTCCATTTCATTTATCCAAAGAAGTCGTAAGAAAGTAGCTAAGCCTGCAAGGACGATCAAAAAAAGAGAGCGCATCAAATGAGAGTGTAGCACTTACCGACTTTTATAGCTACGAGGTGTTAGGATCAGGGGCAGTCTCAGCTGGAGGAGGATCTAGGGGTGGAGGAGGATCTATAGGCTGAGGAGGGTCTAGGGGTGGAGGAGGATCTATAGGCTGAGGAGGGTCTATAGGCTGAGGAGGGTCTAGGGGTGGAGGAGGATCTATAGGCTGAGGAGGGTCTATAGGCTGAGGAGGGTCTTCCAAGTGCTCCTGAGGGGGTGGGTTGGGTTGAGGCTGAATCTCTTCTTGAACTTCAGGGTGCTGTATCAGTGGAGGTGGAGTTACTTGAGATACTGGGGATTGAATGGGAGGGGGTAAGAGTAGTTTTGGGTCTGACTGAGGGGACCGAGTCGGTGAAGGAGATGAAGCTGGTTTTAGGAATGAGAGGTAGAGCCTGAAAGATCCAGCAGCTAAGAGAAATCCCAGGATAAGAGAAATTTTAACCCAGGATCCTCCCTTTTTTTCTTCTTGTGTGGAAGGAGAAGAGGCAAGGTGATTTTGAGAACCCCTTTTTTTCATAGCCACTTCTAATGCACTGAATAAAGAAAAGGTGGGGTCTGAATGAAAAGTTTTTAGGAACTCAGTCACAGGAATGACTTGGTTTTCTCCCCCTAGGGTGATACGCGAAGTCTTCTGAATTTCTCCTCTTTCTAGCATTGCCTGGATTTTTTTGATGGGGAATGGACCCGTAATTTGATTTTCTCGGATCAGGTAAAAGACTTCCGGTTTTTTAGTCTTCATTCCCTTAAAATTGTAGCCTGAGACTTTTAATGAACAAAGTAAAATTAACGACGTCCACTGCTGTGTTGGGGACGTTCAGGTCGAGGTCCACGAGGATCTCCCCCATTTTTAGGCCCTTCTGGCAGTGTGAGCAGGACTTTCCTGGAGAGACGAATTTTTCCAGCTTTATCTACTTCGATAACCTTAACTTCAATTTCATCGCCTTCTTTAAAGTAGTCTATGACTTTATTGACGCGCTCATGAGCAATCTCAGAAATATGGAGCAATCCGTCTTGATTCGGCAAAACTCCCACGAAAGCTCCAAATTCTACAATTTTTTTAACGATTCCTTTATAAACTTTGCCTACTTCAACTTCAGCAATAATATTTTTAATCATATGAATCGCTTTTTGAGCAGCGACTCCATCACTAGAAGCAATATTGATCTTACCGTCATCATTGATGTCAATTTTACATCCAGTTTGAGCGATAATGTCTTTGATTACTTTTCCTCCAGATCCAATGACTTCTCGAATTTTGTCAACAGGAACTGAAAGTGTCGTGATTTGAGGTGCAAATTTTGACATTTCTACTCGAGGTGTTTCAATAGCTTTGGACATTTCTCCTAGAATGTGAAGTCGTCCTTCTCGAGCTTGATCGAGTGCTGTTCTCATGATCTGCTCATCGACACCCTCAATTTTAATGTCCATTTGAATGCCAGTCACTCCCTCTCGAGTTCCTGCCACCTTGAAATCCATATCCCCGAGGTGATCTTCATCTCCTAAAATATCTGATAGGATTGCGACGCGGTTATTTTCTTTAATTAATCCCATGGCAATACCTGCCACAGGTTTTGGAAGTGGAGCACCCGCATCCATCAGTGCCATGGAGGCACTACAAATGGATCCCATCGAAGAAGAACCATTGCTTTCGAGGGTCTCACACACAATCCGAACCGTATAAGGGAACTGTTCATAAGAAGGCATCATGGCTTTAATCGATCGCTCTGCTAAAGCACCGTGGCCTATTTCACGACGACTTTGTCCTCCCATACGCCCAGTTTCACCCACACTAAAAGGGGGGAAATTGTAATGGAGCATAAATTTGCGCATCGAATTTTGAAACATCGTGTCAACAATTTGTTCATCATCCGATGTTCCTAAAGTGACAGTTGCAAGTACTTGAGTTTCACCTCGAGTAAACAAAGCACTTCCATGAGTTCTAGGGAGTAAGCCAGCTTCAACTGAAATGGGACGGATTGTTTTTGTGTCTCGTCCATCAATACGTACTTTTTCCGAGAGAATCATTTCTCGCATCAAATTGTACTTTAAGAGTTCAAATAAGGATTGAACCCCTTCTTGAAGCTTTTTAGCTTCCTTGGGTTGGCTCTCCATCATGGATGGAGAGACTAAAGAATCAATCGTCACCTTCTTGGCTTCTGCAATGAGAGTGTATCGAGTCGTTTTATCTTTTGTTTTCAGGGCCTTTTGAAGAGGAGCTTTTGCTAAGTTTTCAACCTGAGATTGGATCGTGGCGTCTAATGCCAACGGGGTAAATTGTCGTTTAGGTTTTCCGCACTGCTTACGGAGTTCTTCAATAATCTGAGTAACTTTTTTGATTTGTTGGTGCCCTAAAAGAATTGCTTCTAAGATTTTCTCCTCCGGAACTTCTCGAGCACCTCCTTCGACCATCATGATGGCATTTTGAGTTCCTGCCACCAAAATTTCCATATCCGTTTCCCCTTTTTCAATCTCAGACCAAGTCGGATTGACTTTATAGTGTCCTTCGATTCGTCCTATTCGACAAGCTGCCGTGGGTACATTGAACGGAATATCTGAAATATGGAGAGCTGCTGAAGCCCCAACAGCTGCTGCAACATCGACATCAGCATCTGGGTCAACAGAAAGTACAGTAGCTACAACTTGAGTATCAAAGAAATATCCTTCAGGAAACAGAGGTCGTATAGGACGGTCAATCATTCGAGCAGAAAGAGTTGCTTCTTGTGTGGGACGTCCTTCCCTTTTATGAAAGCTCCCCGGGATTTTACCTGCTGCATAAAATTTTTCGGAAAATTCAACTGTCAAAGGGAAAAAATCAATCCCTTCACGCGCTTCTTTATTAGAGCAGACAGTTACTAAAACACGGGTGTCTCCATAACTCACTAATACGGAACCATCGGCTTGTTTAGCTAATTTTCCTGTTTCAATAGCAAGAGTCTTACTGCCCATCTCACAAGATACACGATGAATCATACCTATAAACTCCTGATAATCGTTGTGTTCAAATCTTTATTTTCTTAAATCAAGAGCTTGGATGACTTGAGTGTAGCGTTTTTGATCACGGTCTTTCAAGTAGGAGAGAAGTCGACGACGCTGACCTACCATTTTTAAAAGACCTCGGCGGGAATGGTGATCCTTGGGATGACTTTTAAAGTGCTCATTGAGGTCATTAATGTGATTCGTGAGGAGTGCTACCTGCACTTCAGGAGAGCCTGTGTCATTTGTAGTTCTAGCAAATTGAGTCACAATCCCTAATTTTTTTTCTTTAACAAAAGTTTTTCCTGCCATGATTTTTACCTAAGTGGAATTTGATGATAAGAGTGTAATTTCATTTATTTTAGACCTTAACTAGCATGAAGAAAGGTCTGCTGTAAAGCAGAAAGGCACTGATTTTACTGGATTGCTGTTTTTAGCAATTCTCTTAACTTTTCAATCACTTTAGCTTCAATTTGTCGAGCTCGTTCACGGGTGAGTTGATAGAGATCTGCAACTTCTTGAAGGGTTTTAGGTTCTTCTGATAAAATTCGGTCATGCAGGATTCTGAGTTCTTTTGGGTTTAGTAATTGTTGAAACTCAGGAAGTTTGTTTCTGAGAAGCTGAAGGAGTTCTTCTCGTTCTAAAGCATCTTGAGGGCTCTCTTTTTGGTCTATGAGAAACTCTCCGTGAGAAGCTGTTTTTTCAGAGTGGGGGCTTAAAGGAGCATCTAAAGAGACCTCAGTCCCTCCTCGGGAGAGTCGCTGTTCCATTTCAATGACATCTTTTTCTCGGACATTGAGTTTTTCTGCTAAAAGCTTAGGTCCAGCGAGTAACCCTTGCGCCTCAAGGCGTTCTTTTTCTCGCATGAGATGGTAGAAAAGTTTTTTTTGAGCTTGGGTGGTGCCGACTTTGACTAAACGGAAATTGTCTAAAAGATATTTAAGGATATAGGATCGAATCCACCAAGAGGCATAGTAGCCCAATCGCGCTCCTTTCGTAGGGTCAAATTTGGAAACTGCTTTGATGAGTCCAATGTTTCCTTCCTGGATTAAGTCTAAAAGATTTGAATAAAAGGTGCGGTACTCAAATGCTATTTTAACAACAAGCCTTAAATTGGCTGAGACGAGTTTTTTAGCGATATGAATATCTCCCGTTTTTTTCAAGAGAATAGCTAAATCAAACTCTTCATGGGGCTCTAAGAGGGGATATTTCCGAATATCTTCCATGTATCGTCTGAGAGGATCTTGGGGTGAAATCTTATTTGTTTCAGGTTCTGGAGTGTTGAGGTGCGCAGGTAAGCTTGAGGCGATATCAGCTTCAGAAGGGTCTTCTGGTTCTAGATCTTCAGTGGATTCTCTTTCTTCTAAGTCAGTCTGTTGAGAAATCATCTCTTTGCTTTTCGAATGAAGGGAAATTGAAGTTGTCTTTTTAGAGGATTGATTTTTAAAAATAGATGGTTTTTTAGCGGTCAATTTTTTAGGCTGCATAGGAATCTTAATTCTTGTATCAGGCAACTTGCTTCAAGGGAATCGTTTTTGCCTCATTCAAGTTTTGTTGTGGGGGTATTGAAAGGGTTTTTGGTTCCTTTCCAGTTCCAGTTTCAAGGGATTCAATGAGAGTTACTAAGCTCAAGACTCTGAGTAAAGCTGTGCATGAGAGAAGGATAGCTATGGGTAGAGGTGTGAGGGTGTAGCTCAAGCCAGCGATTTGAAGAGAGAGGTTGAGATTAAGAAGGAGAGTAATCGTTTTTTTAGGAGGGATTCCTAGATGGCAGAGGCGATAATGAAGATGGTAAAAGTCAGCCTTGAAAAGAGATTTTTTTAAACGGATTCGATGGCGAGTGGCTAAGCCCATATCTAGAATGGGATAACCAAAAAGAAAAAAAAGACTGATGATGCTTACTCCAGAAGGAGAACTTTTGAGAGAAAGGCTGCTGATCATAGCGAGGAGAAAGCCAATACAGAGACTTCCATGATTCCCCATAAAAATTTGAGCAGGAGGTTTATTTTTGACAAAAAATGCAAGAATCGAAGGGCTTAAACCCAAGACAATGGCTTTTGCTAAAAGAGAAGGTTCCGAGTGTCCTATGCTCAGGATAGACACACTGGCTAGAATCATTAAAGAATGACTTGAGGCTAAGCCATCCATTCCATCAATGAGATTAGTTGCATTTGAAATGCCAACAATCCAAATCACGGCTAAAGGCCATACCCAGAAGCCAAAAAAGTGAGACCAATTTTGACATATTTCACGCAGTACAGGGATAGAAGTGATTGCGATGATTGCTGTGATTGACTCTATCAATAATTTAGATTTAGGGCCAAGTCCATAAAGATCATCTCTTAAGCCTAGAATTAAAAAAGTGAGTGCACAAAACGTAATCTGATAAAGAGAAAATGGGATGGACTCTAATGAATAAAATCCTAAGCTTGAGAAAAGACTTAAGCTGAAAATAAAAGCCCCCATGATGCCAAGTCCGCCTAGGAAAGGCGTAGGATGAGTATGCCAGCGTCTTTGGGTTGGTGTATCAAACAACTCAAAGTATTCAGATATTTTGATGCATAGAGATTGAAAAAAAAAGCCTACAATAAAGACAAGAAATAAGCATAGAAATAGAGCTGGCTTTATTTTTAATTCCATATTTTCATTTCAATCTTGCTTACAACTTATTTCAAGTATTTTCTGCTGCTTCAAATCTTTTTAAGATGGGTGTCTCTCTTTCTTTATTGTTAACGGATAAAATCTTTAAAAACTTTAATTAAAGAATGGATATCTTTGCAAATGTATAAAGGATTTTAGATCGATTCCGATAATTTAAAAGGAGGGGTGAGTGGGAGATTTTAGAGGTTCTCTGGAAGGTCAAATAGAGAGATCGTATTTTCCAGAGATTTTATATCTTTTAAAAAGAGATAAACAATATATTTTAATTCTTTCATTAATGATGGGATTAGGCACAATCATTAATAACTTACTCTATATTCCAGTGTTTGTTTCTTCCGCTAATCTTGAAGTTTTGAGTCAGAAAGAAAATCTTCTGAGTCGAGGGGGAGCTTTAGCGGAAATGGGTGGAATAGGGTATTCTTTTGATACCTCTCAAGAAATTCAAAGGCATGCATTAAGACTTAAGTCTGGTAGCTTTTATCAAAAAGTTGTTGATCGATTGCTATTAAGCCCTGAATTTTCCAGTATGAATCTTACACGTCCTTCTGAGTTGTCAATTTTTCATCGAAAATTTTGGGAAACACGATTTAAAAAAAGTCATTCAGTTCAATTGAAAATAGATTTTAAAAATACTGAAAAAGAAGCTTATAGAAACTATCTCGCTTCTGTCATCCAAGAGGCTACAACAGTTTCAACTGAAGGTTCAACTTGGATTACTTTGACTGTTAAAACATTTGACCCAAAGACCTCTTTGCTTTTAGTGAACTTAGAAGCTGAAGTTTATGTTCAGTTGGCACTTGATCAAGAGCGAGACAGTATAAATGAATTACAAGCATTTATTACAGATCGTCTTCATGAAGCCGACGAAAAAATGCAAGAAGAAAAAAATTCACTCGTTGAGTTAAAGCAGCATTATGGGCTTTTAACTCTTGAAGAGAGTGGGAAAATCTACACAGAACAAATTCGAGAAGTACAAACGAAATTGAGTACAGCAAAATTAAAACTCAGAGAAAATCAAGATCTCATTCGTTTTTATGAAGAGAAAATTGCTCACCATGCAGATTTTGTTATGAATGAAGATTTAACTGAGAAAAAAGGATCTGATCTTTTTGCCTTGACTCGGAAATTAGATGATTTAAGTCGTCAGCGTTATCTTTTAGTGAGTCAAGGAATATCTGAATCAGATCCTGCATTTGTGAATTTGACTCAGATGATTAAATCTATTGCCGGATCATTAAATAAAAAAACTTTAAGAAAAAAAAATAAAGAAAATAGATTTATTCTCAATACAGCAGCACTTCAAGCGAAGATAGGAGAGCTTTCTGTAGTCAATGGGTTGCTCTTAACTGAGATTCAGTCCCTAGAAAAAGTAAAAGAAGATGCAATGGGTTCAATTTCTAATTTTCCAAAAATTGAGCAAGATCTATTTGGAAAGTCTGAAAACCTGAGAATTAATTTTGAACTCTATTCCTCATTAAAGAAGAAGTTTCAAGAAATTGAATTTGAAAAATTGGCTATTAAGCCTCCTGTGAGAATGGATAGTTTATTTGATGTTGCTCCTCGCGAAGTGCGAATCAGTTTATTACTTAGGCTTCCTTTTTCATTGTTAGTGGGAGCTTTTTTAGGATGTCTTCTGATTTTAATTTTTGAGGCTGGCAATACAACCATTCGGCATGTATCAGATCTCGAAGAGGCTGATTTAACAGTGCTAGGAGATCTCCCAGATATACCGCTGATGGCATCTCAAAGGGACGAATTGGGTTACATAAACCCAAGTGAGCTTTTAGTTTGTAAAAAAGCACCGAACTCCTCAGCCGCAATGGCTTTTAAATATGTAAGAGAGCAAATTCGAGCAAGTTCTCATGGGAACCACCCTATTCGTAGTATTGTGATCAGTGGAACAGATAAGCATGAAGGAAAAACTTTTTTTGCAGTTAATATAGCAATTTCATTGGCTGGAATGAATAATAAAAAGGTCCTAGTTGTGGATTGCAATCTAAGAGAACCTACGGTTCATAAATATTTTGGAGTTCCCAATGTAAAAGGGATGTCCGAAGTTCTTGAGCAAGATGAATTTTTTCTGAGTGATTATGTTGTATCGGGTGGAGTGGGAAGGTTGGATATTATCCCTGCCGGTGAGGGCGCACATCATCCTACAGAGCTTGTTGGGGGAGATCATTTTAAAAGATTTCTAGATCAAGCTTTAGATGAGTATGATTATATTTTGATAGATTCTCCATCTGCAGTCCATCTTGCTGATGCTCCTGTTATGGCAGGTGTGGCTGATGCAGTCATCTTAGTAGCAAGCTATCGAGTGACGAAACGTTCTACTTTGTTGACTGCTCATAAGAAAATCTTTCAGATTAGTCGTCGTTATGCCTATAGTATTTTAAATCATGTTCCTACAGAAATTCATGAAACTTCACCCTATATTGCAAAGATGGAGAGAGGGTCTGTATGAATTTAAAATCTTCTCAACCGGGAGTCACAGTCATTCTTTTGATTTCATTGATGAGTCAATGGGGATGGGCTCAGGGTTTTCCTTCTGGTATTATGGTTTCTAAAGAATCTGATGTTCCAAAGTTTAGTCTGGGCAATGAATTTATTTCTGGAAACTCACCAGGGGTTATCCTGATGCGGGTGAATCTTTGGGGTGCTGTAGGTAAGCCAGGGATTCATTTTGTTCCAACAAGCACGGATCTTATAATGCTTTTATCTTATGCGGGTGGTCCAATAGATTCGGCAAAACTAAATGAAATTTATATTAAAAGATGGATTGCTGGAAAGCAGAGTGTCATTCCAGTAGATGTTCAAGAGCTTCTTCAAGGAGTGAATCAAAAGAGTCCATTGCTTCAAGAAAACGATATTGTTGTCATTCCAAAATCTAAGCCCGTTGTGAGTCAAGATACTGTGAGTGTTGTTTCTTTAATTTCTAGCGTACTTTCTATTTTGACGATCGGGATTTTAGTTTTAAAGCCAAAATGAAATTTATAATTTTATCTGCCCCGCTTCCTCCTCAGGTGTCCGGATTGGGAGATTATACTGTTAAGCTTGCTTTAGAGCTTAAAGACCAGAATCATCAAGTTGTTTTATGGACTGCTGAGTCTCATCCTATCTCAAGGATTGGAGTGCCCTGCATTTGTGTGAAGCAACCTTGGGGATGGACTGCTTTCAAAGCGTTTGTGCAGCATGGAAAAGCTCAAAAACCAGATTGTTTGATTCTTCAATACACTCCACAAAGTATTGCTCCGAAACAATTCGGGTTAAATCCTTTTTTTGTTTTAGGGCTTCTTTTTTTAAAATGGAAATTGAAATGTCCTATTTTTATTGTTTTTCATGAGCTCAACTATCCTGTTAGTTTTTCTTTGAAAGGGATTTTTATAGGTGGTTGCCATGTATTTCAGTATATCTTATTATCCTGGATAGCAGATCAGAATTTTTGTACGACAGAATATTTTGTAAAAAAAATTAAAAAAATAACACCTCGTTTTCGTTCTGTGAGTTGTTTACCGGTCGGTGCTAATGTCGAACCTAAGCATCTAGAGCAAACGGGCTTAAAAGAACAAAAAGCATTTCAGTCACGACTCAGGATTCCTTCTGGGCAAAAGATTTTACTTCACTTTGGAGGGATGCACCCCACCCATCGATATGATTATATTTTTCATACTTTAAGATGGGTCAATCATATTTATGGAAAAGATTTTGCTTGCCTGATTTGTATCGGAGCCAGTTTTGATGATTTTGAAAAGTCTGGATTTGATTCTGAGGCTAATCTTTTAAGAGGCCACTCTGTTCATTGGCTAGGTTTTCTGGAGGAACATGAAGTTTCTCTTTGCTTTCAGATTTCAGATTTAGTTTTAGCTCCTTTTTTAGATGGAGTATCCACTCGGCGGGGAAGTGCAATGGCAGCTTTTGCTCATGGAAAACCCATGATGACCACTCAAGCTTGGTCAAGTCAGGGATCTATCTATTGGGAGGATCTGTGCTTTATCGTTGAGGCTCAAGACAAAGAGGGGTTTGCACAAAGGGCTGCTTCGATTTTAATAGATCCTGTCGCTCTGACTCAAAAGGGTCAAAAAGCTAAAGAATTTTACGAACAAAAATTGAGTTGGCCGCAAGTCGTTAAAAAAATTCTCTCTAAAATCGGAAACAGCCTTAGACGATAATTTGAATTTAGTTCATACTGAGTATTATGCGCATCCTTCATATCTACAGTGGGAATTTATTTGGAGGAATTGAGACCACTTTACTGACTTTTGCTGCGATTCAAAGTGAGATTTCTGATTTTGAGCAAGAATTTGCCCTATGCTTCCCAGGTAGGCTTTGGAGTGAGCTTACTGCTTTAAACGTCCAGGTTCATGATTTAGGTAAAACAAACTGGAGGTATCCTCATACCTTAATTTCCTCAAGATCAAGGTTAGAAGATCTACTTAAAAAATCTTTTTTTGATATTGTGATTTGTCATTCTCCTTGGATTATTGGAATTTTTGGTTCTATCATTCATAAAGTAGGACTCCCTCTTGTTTTTTGGGCACATGATTTTTTGACGGGGAAAAGTTGGGTAGAGCTCACTGCCTTTAGATCTAAGCCTGAATGGGTTATTTGCAATAGTCGATACACACTCAAATCTGTTCAAGAGCAGTATCCTGGGGTTAGAACTGAGGTGATCTACTGCCCCGTGCGAAAGCCACCCCTTTTGGATCCCAGAGCTGTAAGGAAAAGGGTAAGAGAAAATCTAAAAATCTCAGAATCTGCAGTTGTTCTTTTTCAGGCAAGTCGAATGGAAAAATCTAAGGGTCATTCCCTAGTTCTTGAGGCATTATCCGAATTAAAA
Source organism: Oligoflexia bacterium (assembly GCA_903935335.1). Lineage (GTDB taxonomy): Bacteria > Bdellovibrionota > UBA1018 > UBA1018 > UBA1018 > CAIZRG01. Next base: position 27,416 of record CAIZRG010000021.1, on the reverse strand, counting down.
GACAGTCCTGAGTGGGTTGCTTTGTTTGCTGGAGGAGCTCAGAGAGGGCATGAAAAAACTTATTTTGACCAGATGGTTCGCTATTCTCATCAATTAGGTTTAGGGGAGAGAGTCCAGTTTTTAGGTCAGCGCAGTGATGTTTCTGAGCTTCTTTTGGCTTCTGATGTATTTATACAACCTAATTTAATGCCAGAAACTTTTGGGATCTCTTTTATCGAGGCTATGTATGCTGGATTGCCAACGGTAGGGGTTGCAGGTGGTGGGGTTGATGAAATTGTGACCGAGGAGGCTGGGATTTTGATTTCTAAACCACAGAGTGAACTTTTAGTCCCAGTTTTAAAAGAGCTGATTGGATCTTCAGAGAAAAGAGCGGTACTGGGTCAAAATGGGAAGATTCGAGCGGATCAGCTTTCTAACCCTATCCAGCAATTATTAAAGACAAGAGACTTTCTTAAAGTTTGTCTTTCCTAGTTTACGGTAGGTCATCTTTTGTTGGAGATTGATCGAGACTGGGGAGTCTCATGAGGACCCCAGAAAAAAACCAAAAGAACGAGCCTTCTGGGTTATAGAGCAAAGGCTCAGCTCCATAAGCTCCTAGGAAGATGGCTATCAGTGCACAAAGGATGGCTCCATAAATTCCTTTTAAGGCTTCATTCTGAAGTCTTAAATAATTTGAGATTCCATAAAAAAAGATCATCACTAAAATACAAGTATAAATAAATGTCCCTGGAAGCCCCAGGTCAACAACAAGTTCAACCCAGAGATTATCTGAAAAAAAAGTGAATGGAAAATTTCGATCCACTTCATTGAGGTTAGCAAATTTTCCAGCAGCAGCTCCGACTCGAGAAAGCCCGGCTCCTAAAGGAGCTAATTTGGCATAAGTGAGAAATCGATTTAAAGCTCCATCCCTCGCTTGAGATACATTGTTGTAATCAAATAAAGTCAGGCTTCTTTCAATTGCTCTTTGATTATCCGCATGTTGTTTTAAAAGCTGTTGAGTTAAAAAAGGCCCAGTAATAAAAAGACTTCCAATACAAAGGGGAACTCCCATGAGGAGAATCTTTTTCGTCTTGTGATTGAGTGAGGGAAATCGGGAAAGTGTTATTAAAAAATAAGAAAAAATTCCAAATAAACTTTTTAATAACGCTGATCGTATTTGACAAACAAAAAGAGTGATTCCAGAAAAAGGAAGAATAGCTGCTAAAAAAAGAGCATACCAAAAATTCTTAGAGTAAAAAATAAAATAGATGAGGAAGGGGGCGGCTAGATAAATGAAGATGCTGGGTAGACCCGGAAGGCTGGTTAACCCAAAGGGTCTAAAGGCATAATTACCTAGTTTTTCTAAAGCATATCCATAATAGGGGCTAATGGAAAGAACACTCGAGGGACCTATGGACGCTTGGTAAAGAGAAGTCCCTGTTTGAAAGAAGGCAACAATCACCCATGGGATCATAAAAAATCGAACTTGATCTATACTTTCGGCTAAGGCATATCCAAAAAAATACAGACTGATAATGGTTACATAAAGTTTCATCCCTGCTAGAGATGCAAGAAAGCTTAAGGAATAAGGGTTTAAGATAGTGATACTAAACCAACAGAAATGAATGATAAAAAGAAGAGTCAGAGGAGGAAATTGCCTTGGAATTTGAGCTTGACGTGTGATGAGCCGAAATCCAATTCGACTCCAAAGGCTAAAAATAAAGATGTCAGCACCGACGTGAATGATCGGATTGTATGCTGACAAAAGTTTAGCAAATCCTTCGACTCCAAGATACAGAAAAAAAATAAAAATACAAATATTCATGGGTGCAAATAAGATAGTGCACCCAGCAATTATAAAGAGAAAGTAAGCAATTACCTTAAAAGTGAGGGTATATAAGACATTGCCTAAGATGAATCCTAAGAAAGCCAATAGTCCCTTTATGAATTTTTTGTCCATTTCTTTATTTTAACCAGAATTTACACTGTGTTAAAATAAGGAAGAGTGTTTCAGAAGCTCTTGTCTTTTATTTTTTTAGTGAATCAAGTGCTGGGCCGGATTTTAGCTCAAGTGGGGGCTAGGTTTAAGCTAGCTCGTCTTCGCCACCAAGGAGCTCTGATTGGAAAAAATGTCGAGCTTCGCGGGCATTGCATCATCACATTGGAGAGGGGAGGTTTTTTAGAAATAGGTGATGATGTCGTGATTGATCAAGGTGCTGAGCTGATCATTCATTCGGGGGGAAGGCTTCTGATTGGGGCCCGCGTCTACATTGGAAAGAGGGACCTGATTTCTGTTAAAACTCAGGTGACCATTGGAGATCATTGTATTTTTGCTCACCAAGTCACAATCATTGATAGTCATCATTCTTACGATGACTATCAAACTCCCATCCGAGATCAAAAAGAAACAAGTCACCCCATTCACATCAGTCAGAATGTCTGGCTTGGTACAGGCGTGGTTATTGTTAAAGGCATTGAGCTTGGGGATCATACAGTAGTTGGAGCTAATAGCGTTGTAACGCACTCATTCGGCCCTAGAGCTGTGATTGGGGGAGTGCCAGCTCATTGCATTTAAATAATTTTTTTTAAAAATCCAGAGGATAAAAAATAGAGCAAAGACTCGGATAGAAAGTCCACTCAGAGCAACACCTTGAGCTCCGAGTGATGGGATTAAGAGAAAGTTCATTAAAGAAAATAAAAAAAGTTGAATGAAATTCAATATTGAAAAAAGATGAGCTTTGTGAAGCTTGTAAAGAATAAGAGAGATGGGCGTGATAAAAAGATCAATCCCAAATTGAATAAAAAATGTTCGAAAGACAGGAATAGAAGTGTCATATTTTTGACTTAAAGTGAGATGAATGAAAGCTGGAGCTAAAATAAAAGCGATCAGAGTTAGAACAAGGATAATAGGTAAAAGCTTTAAACTTCTTAGGAAGTAGGCACGGAGTTCATGTTTGGTTTGGTAGGCAGAAACCTTAGGCAATAAAACAGCGACTAAAGAGGAATTTAAGATCATGAAGACTGAGGCAAGGCGAGAACCCCCCATGTATCGAGCGAGTTCCTCTGGAGAACTTAAAGATCGAAGCATGAATAGGTCAATTTGACCCATGAAAGACACACAGAGAGTTGAGATTAAAATCCATTTTGAAAGATGAAGTGTCTCAGTGACTTCAAGAGTGAAGCCGCCTGGGTTGCGAAGATAAGGGAAATCAGAGACTAAAATGGATAAAGCGAAAGAAAAAAAGGGAACTAAAAAAAAACCAAAAAATAAAAAATTAAAATTTAGTTGATGGGTATAAAAACAAAACAAAAGGAGAAGCATCTTGCTAAGGTGAGGAAGAACTCGAATCACAAACTGTTTTTTAAATTGAGAAGTAATTTGTAAAAAATTGATATGAAAATTATTTAATAAAGAAACAATGCAAATTAAAATTGTAATTTTAACCCAATAAGAATGATCAGGTGTTTTAAAAATAAGGAGTGAAATCCATTTAGATAAAAAAACGCCTAGAGTGACCACCAGAATAGTCAGGAGTCCTCTTATCTTTAGAATCATATTACATAGATTTAAAGCTTTGGCTGGATAGGTATTCCAAAGAGAGGCAGCTACCTGAATTAAGGAATTAGATAAACCCAGGTCACTCAGTTGTTCTGTTATCATAAGGATTCCTAGTAATGGATAAATCAAAGCAATGTTTTCAGTATCTGCTCGTCTTAAAACTAAAATAGAGGTGATGAATCCAAAGACTGATATTAGAATATTTCCTGTTATTGATATGCTGAGTGAGTAAAAAGATTTTGAAGCTAGGATTTTTAAGGTCATACGGCGATAAGATTTTAGCATTTTTTAAAACCCTGTTGAGAATTTAAAGTAATCGATTGATAAATCTCAAGCAGATCACGACAGAGACTGTTCCAAGCGTATTTTTTTAAGAAAAAAGAATTTTTAGGATTTTTAGGGGCTTTTAAAGCTTCTTGTAAAGTAAAGGCGATCTGCTCACTTCTGTTAGGATCAACAAAGAATGCACAGTCTTTAAAAATGGAAGCTGTCAGCATTTTGTTTGATAAAACCAATTTTGCACCAGCTAATTGAGCTTCAAAAGCACAAAGTCCAAAAGTTTCAAAGTGACTTGGAAGGATAAAAATATCGGCTGCAGCATAGGCTGATGCTAATAGGGGGTTTTCGTGGTTGAGTCGGGGAATAAAGAGAAAACGAGTTTTTCCAAAGGTTTTTGTTTCTACTTCAGCTGCGAGTTTTTTGCACTTGAAGTAGTATTCCTCTTGGCCTATATCTGGACTTCCTATAAAAATTCCATAACTTTTAAATTTGCTCATCGCTTGAATCAGAGTGAGTTGATTTTTTACAGGATGGAAGCGACCCACATGAAGAATGAAGGATTCGTTAATTTTAAACTCATTCTGAAAAATATTTGGCGTAGCTTTTTTAAATAGATCTTCGACTCCATGAGGCAAAACTGACATTTTCTCTGATTTTATTTGATAAGAATTTCTTAAAGATTGTAATTCTGTTTGTGTTGCAGGGAGCCAATAATCGGGAAAAGTAAAAGGGTCATTTTGTTTAGTCATTTGGAGAGTGAGTTTGCGTTGCCACTCAGAAAATGATTTTAAAAATTTCTTTTCTCTAAAAAAAATAGGAGTGACTACGAGTGGAGTTTTGGGACAATGCGTTTTAACAAACTTCCAAAATGAGGGTTGAATACAGGAAAAATAGTGAATGATTTGATAATCATGCAAGTTTTCAGGAGTGTGTTTCCATACATCATAGGTATCTACCTGTATTCCCATCGTTTGAAGATGGGATCGAGTTGCTTTGAAGACTTGTTCTCCACCTCCAGGATTCTGAAAGGCTAACGGATAAGTAGAAAAAAGTATTTTCATAGGGTTTCAGATCTCTTATTTATTCTGTTACTATTTCTTAAAGGACTCCAGTTTTTTAGGAATTTAAAATGAGAATAGTTTTTCTCCCTCATTGGGAGTTTTTATCAAAAGAAGTGAAAGCTTCTCAGTGGTTACAGTCGCTGGCAGAAGAATTGCGGCAGAAAGGACATCATGTCGCTTTATTTCAAGCAGAAAGAGATCAGCTTTCTACTTTTGATGTCATTCATGTCTTTTCAGATTCAGATTCTGAGATGTGGAGTGCACTCACTGATATCCATGAAAAAGTTTTAGTCACTCCTTCACTCAAATCTGAAGCTCCTTTGTTAAGAAGCTTTCAAGTGTACTGGCGTGATGCGTTAGTGCACTTGATTCGATCAATTCTACAGAGGCGTTGGCCGCCTATAGATGAGTGGTCATGGTATTTGAAGCCAACGGGTTACTTAGTGTTTGATTTGTCCTGGAAAGAGTACCTCTTTAAACAATGGAATGTGCCGTTTTCAAGGGTCGATGTGATACCCTTGAGTCAAGTCAGTCAGAATCTTGAAGAGGTTTATGTTAAATTTTTTTCTTCCACTCAGGGTCAAAATCTATGCGAATTTTGATTCTTTCTCCAGATTATCGACCGAAAATGGGTGGGGTTGCTACAGTCACTTTTGAACTAGCGAGAAGTTTGGCTCAAAATGACCAAGTCAGAGTCAAAGTTTTAGCGCCTCAATCTAAAGATTCAGAAATGGATATGTATTGGGATAAAAATTTCATTTTTGAAACCTGCCGAATGAATCTTTCAAAAAATAATTTAATTTCTATTTTTCAATTTTTAATAAAAATAAGAGAGTTAGATCAAACTTGGTATCCAGATGTGATCTTGAATCTGCTTTGGCTTCCATGTTCGGTATCATGTTTTTTAGGGATGAAATTCAAATTAATAAGAAATATTCCTTATTTTACAATCGTTCATGGAGTTGAAATCTTAGAATCGAATCGAAATCTTAAAAAAAATCTTAGAAAAAAGCTTCATTGGATCAAGCGATGGAGCCTTAGAAAATCTGCTCAGGTTTTTTCAGTGAGTCAATATACTCAATCTGTTTTGTTTCGTCAAGGAGATGTCACTCAATCTCAGTGTCAAGTCATTTACAATGGAGTAGATTCTGATGTTTTTTTCCCAAAAGATTCAGATCCAAAGCTCAGGAAAAATTTTCAGTTAGGTAATGATTTTGTTTTTTTGACAGTTTCTCGGTTAGAAGATTATAAGGGGATTGATTTTGCTTTAAAAGCTTTTGCTCAAGTTATTTTAAGATATCCTAAGTCTGTTTATTTTATTTGTGGAGAGGGTCCTGATCAAAATCGTCTTGAAGGATTGATCTTAGAGCTTAGAATTCAAAATTCAGTTAAACTCATTGGGAAAGTTTCAGATCTTAATTTAAGTGAAATTTATTCTCTTTGTGATGTTTTTGTTCTTCTGTCTCGAGAAGATTGGGTAACTCCGAATTTTGAGGGATTTGGGATTGTACTTTTAGAAGCACAGTCTTGTGGTAAACCTTGCATTGCAGGTTTATCAGGAGGAATGCCAGAAGTTGTTTTAGATCAAGTGAGTGGCTGGATTGTAGATCCAGAAGATACGGGGGCGATTGTTCAAGTGATGCTTAAAAGTATCGAACAAAAAGAAAAAAGGCTGCATTACGGTTCATCAGCAAGGAAGCGTGTTATCCAGGAGTTTCAGTGGAAGAAGATTTCAACTAAATTTCTTAATGAAATGGTCAAATATGTGCGGGATTAGTGGTTTAGTCTTACGTGAAGGGAGTCGAGTTGATCCCGAGGTAGTCAAGAGGATGTCTCATCAAATGAGGATGCGTGGACCAGATGCTGAGGGAATAGACATTCAAAATCAGGTTGCTCTTATTCATAGAAGATTAAAAATCATTGATCTATCAGATCAGGCTAATCAACCTTTTCTTGCTTCGGATTCAAGAGTTCGAGTCGTCTTTAACGGAGAAATTTATAACTATCAGGATCTTCGTAGCCAATTAGAAAAAAAAGGTCATGTTTTTCGAACTGAGTCAGATACGGAAGTGATTGGAGAGGCTTTTTTGGAGTGGGGTTCCGCCTGTTTTCGTCATTTCAATGGGATGTTTGCAATCGGTATTTTAGATCTACGTTTAGGGAAACCGCGTCTGTATTTGGTTCGGGATCGTTTTGGTATTAAACCGCTATTTTATAGTCAGGTTGCTGGTCAATTAGCTTTTGCCTCAGGAGTTCGGTCTCTCTTGGAAGTTCCTTGGATCTCTCAAGAGATTCATTCTCAGGCCTTATTTCATTATTTGCAGTTTAGTCATGTGCCGTATCCGGATTCAATTTTTACTGCGATTCGGCAAGTTCCACCTGCTCAGTTTTTTGAGTTTTTTGATGGCAAGGGTGAATTTCATTCTTATTGGCACCCCAATGAAATGCTAGCTCAAGGTACAACTCAGAAGCGTTCCGATCAGGAATGGGTGGAAGAATTTCAGGATATTTTCAAAAGAGTCCTCAAGCGTCAATGGATCGCTGATGTTCCTGTGGGTTGTTTCTTAAGCGGGGGGATTGATTCAAGCTTAATTGCTAAGGTGTCTCAAGAAATTCAGCCCGAAGGGTTACAGTCTTTTTCTGTGGGTTATGATGAAAAGGAGTTTGATGAAACTCCTTATGCTAAGCTTGTTGCGGAGTCATTAGGGATTCAAAATCATTGTTTGATAATGAATGAATCAGATGTACTCAGTCTCATGGAGCAAATCCCAGTTTTCTTGGATCAGCCATTGGCAGATCCAACGGTGCTTTCAAGTTTACTTCTATCGAAATTTGCTCGAAATCACGTTACTGTCGCTCTTTCTGGAGATGGAGGAGATGAGCTTTTTTTTGGATATTCCTATCAGCGGATTTTGAGACAGATGTTAAAATGGAGAAAAGTGCCCAGTTCTCTTAGGATTCAAGCTTTTCAAGGAGTTGAGCGTTTATTAAAATTAGTTTCTCAAGAGAGTTTAGGCCGTTTTGTTCATCCTGGCTTAAAGATGAGTCAGATTTTCCAGTATCCAAACGAAGCCGAACTTTTTCAATCCTTCATTGGCATGGTGGGTCCTCTTAAACCTCAGGAGGTAAGATCTTTAATCATAGATAGTTCGATCAAAACAGAACCTCCATTATTTGAGACGCTTTTAGCAAGTTTTCCTCCCATGAGTTCTGAAGATAAAATTGCCCAAGTTTTTTTAAGAACTTTTTTGACGGATACAGTTTTGGCTAAGTCTGATCGTACGAGTATGGCCTATGGGCTTGAGGTTCGAGTTCCTTTTTTAGATAATGAAATCGTAAATTTTTCTTCCCGAGTCCCTTTTTATTTGAAGTTTCGTTGGGGACAAAGCAAGGTCTTATTAAGACAGAGTCTAGGGAATTCTGTTCCTTATTCTATTTCATATCGAAAAAAACAAGGCTTTAGTATTCCCTTAAAACACTGGCTTCGGGGAGGTATGAAAAAAATTTTATTGGAGTTTTTAGATCCGAATCGTCTGAAGAAAGAGGGTATCTTGGATCCTTTGAAAGTCCAATCTTTGGTTCAGGAGCATTTAAACGGGCAAGCTAATCACTCTCATTTACTCTGGTCATTACTTTGTTTTGAGATTTGGAAGGAAAAGACTTTGCAATGAGCCTTCCTTTGAAGCCCTATCGAGTTTGTTTTTATGGTGTGGCTACTCACTTGGGGGGAGCTGAAAAAAGTCTTTTAGAGTTATTAGTGGGGATAAAGACAATGAATGAAAGGGTGATTCCTTGGGTTTTATTGCCTAAGCCCAAAGGACTTCTCATCGATGCTTTGAGGAGAGAAGGGATTTCCTTTGAAATTTTAGAAATGCCTCAACTCTTGCTGCGAATGAGTAGGTCTAAACCTATTAGAAGCTTAGTTTTTGCAGTGATGGCATCTCCTTTCATTTTTTTTTATATAGTCCAATTAATTATAATACTTAAAAAAGAACGAATCAATTTAATCCATACTACAGGTTTAAAATGTCATTATTTTTCAGCTTTTGTAAAATTATGGACAGGTATACCTGTGATTTGGCATCTTCGAGATCTTTTTGAAAAGCCTCAATCTTATTTTCTTTATTTTTTTAAGAAAATTTTAAGAATAGAATGGATTGCTAATTCTAAGGCTACGGCACTTCATTTTAAAGAAGATCAGATTCCTGTGGTTTACAATGGTTTAGATCCAAAGCTTTACCATCAGCAGCCTAATGATTCCTTCCGATCTATTTTTCAGGTTGATTCTTCAGTCCCAATCCTTGGGATCGTAGGTGTTTTTGCTCGATGGAAGGGTCAGCTTGAATTTCTTGAGATGGCTGAAACACTCATGCTTCAGGGTAAGACTGTGCGCTTTGTTCTGATTGGGGATACCGTTTATGACACGGATGGGGATCTTGATTTTAAGAAAGAGGTCTTGGAGAGGATTCAGAGGTTACCTAAAAAAGAATGGGTCTATTGTTGTGGATTTCAAAAAGACGTTACTACAGCGATCAATGGACTTGATTTAATTATTCATGCTTCCCTCAGGCCTGAGCCCTTTGGTCGTGTCGTTCTTGAAGCGATGGCTTGTGAAGTTCCTGTTGTAGCCTCAGCCTCAGGAGGAATTTTAGAGATGATTGAAGACGGAAAAACAGGGTGTCTTTTCTCTCATTCAGTTCCTGGTGATTTAGCAAGACAAGTCATTTATCTTTTAGATGATTCCAAAAGACGCTTAGCTATGGTTAGAGAAGCAAGGCAGGTTTTTTTAAAAAAATTTACCCTTCATACTTATGCCGAGTCTATGGTGAAACTCTGTGAAAGGATTTGTAGAGATGAAACGAAGATTGGCCTTCTTGATTCATGATCTCAATCCTTGGGGTGGGCAAGATCAATCGACTCTAGAAATTCTAAAGTGCTTAGATCCTGAGTTTCAGGTTGATATTGTTTCTTTTACTTTATTTGGGAAAGAGAAATGGGAAAATGCAAAAGTTAATCGTGTGAGACCCTATCTTAAACGGCCTGTTCTTTTAAAATCGATCATTTTTTATGGAGTAACCCTTTTTTTATTTTATCGATGGAGGTTTTTTGGAAATCGTCCTTTTATTCATGCTACTGGGACTTGCTCATTAAAAAGCGATATCGTTCATGTACAGTTTATTCATGCAGGATGGAATCAAGTCCATTTACGTTCAAAAGATTTCTTCTTTAGAAAAATTTATCGAAAAATCGAACTCGGATTTCATCTTGGGATGGAAAAAATTCTTTTTCAAAATAATAAGCAATACATTGCAATTTCTCAAGGAGTTGCAAAAGATTTACAAACTTTTTTTAAAATTCAGCCTGAGAGGATTCATGTCATTCATCATGGGGTGGATCCTGACCGGTTTTGTCCACTTCCGGTGGATTTAGCTCCTGTTAAAAAAGAGTTCAAACAGTCCCTTTCTATAGGTTTAGATCAAAAGGTAGTATTGTTCGTGGGTGAGCCTGAGCGGAAAGGCCTTCAGATGGCGATGCGAAGTTTGGCAGCATGCTCTGAAGCAGCTAAAAAAAAAGGAGTCTTGGTTGCTGTAGGGGTGACTCAGACTGAATCTTGGATAAGCTTAGCTTATGAACTTCAGATTCAAGATCAGCTGAGACTTATTTCCCATACTCCAGATGTATTGAAGTATTACCAAATGGCTGATTTCTTTTTTTTACCGACCTTGTATGAACCCTTTGGGTTGGTTGGATTAGAAGCGATGTCTTGTGGACTCCCTGTAGTGATATCTCAGTGTGCTGGAGTGTCTGACTTGATGGTTCATGGACAATCAGGTTTTCTGATTCAAGACCCCTGCTCAGTTGATGAAATGGTAGAATACTTAGAAACATTGATTTTAAATTTTCATCGTTGTGAAGCGATGGGGCGTGCTGCTCGACAGGTCGCAGTCAATAGGCCGTGGAGTGAGGTCGGGCGAGACTACTTAACCCTACTGAAATCAATTTCTAGTTCATGATTTTAAGATCATGACCCAAACGGTGAGCAACAGCTTCGTGGGTAAAATTTTTTAAAATAAAGTGATAGCCAGACTCTTTAAATAGTTTAAGTTTTTCTGGGTTTTGGATAAAAAATTTTATTTGTTTTTCTAGTTCTTCTGGACTATTTTCTCTAAAAACTAACCCTCCGCCTGTTTCTTTAATAATTTTTGAAATTTCTCCTGAATCAGATCCTAAGACAGCTGTTTGGGAAGCCATAGCTTCGATTAAGATTCTTCCAAATTGTTCTTTCCAGTGAGGACGAGTTTGAGAGGGAAGGATTAAAACATCGCAAAGTGCTAAGTACGATCCAATTTGGTTGTGCGCTACTGCATTTAACACTTGAACTGATGTAGAAGGAAAAGCCTTCATTTCTTGTTTGACTTCTTCTAATAACGGGCCGTTTCCAATCCAAAGAAAACCCACTGCATTGAACTGAGGTTGAGATAAAATTTTCTTGACTACAGATAGCAGAAGTTTGATCCCTTTTTCCTCAGTCATTCTGCCTGCGTATAAAAAAATAATATTTTTTAGAATACCAAGTTTTGCTCTTTGATTTGCCTGATCTTTACTGCTCAGAGGTTTAAAAAGAGCTGGGTCAATTGAATGTGATAATCTAAAACAACTTTTAGAAAAACCTTTCGTCTGAAGAACAGTTTGAACTTCTTCTGAGATAACAAAAGCCATTTGGGAGGATTGATAAATCCATTTCTCAATTTGTCGAAAAGGCCAAGGATAATGCTTCAGAATATTTTGTTTTGAAAAAAAACATCGGATTGGAATTTTTCTCAATACCCAAAATGCCTGAAGCGCAGCTAAGCTCCAAGGCTCTTCATCGACGAAGAGAATATCAGGAGTGGGAAGTGTTTTGATCAGGTGAGAAAGTCCTTTAAATGTAAATAAAGAACCATTCCCTGATATTCGAACGGGTAAGGCTTTTACGATGAATCGTTCGATGTGTTTACCGGGATGGTAGCTTAGATTTTCAATGAGGTCTCCCTTCCAAGAAGACGGCACAATCAAGATAACTTGAACGAAAGCTATTTTGGAAAGTACTTGATAAGGAGTACGATTGACCTCAAGAATACCAGAATGGGATAAAACTAAAATTGTTTTCATGAATTTCTTTTTCTTGAAAAGTTAACTAATTTATATAAATTAGAATAGTTTTTAACCATTTGAGTTTGGCTGTAGTGATTTTCAACTCTTTTTTTAGCGTTTTCTCCCATTTTTCGTTGGAGTTCAGGTTGATCCAAGAGTTCAAGTATTGCTAAAGATAGTGCAGAAGAATTTTTTGTTTCAACTTGAAGACCAGTTACTCCCTCTTGGTTAACTTCAATTACTCCAGATTGAATTTTTGTTGTGATTACTGGTTTTGAAGCTTGCATTGCTTCTAAGAGGACCATTCCAAAAGCTTCTGACTTTGAAATCGAAGGTAGAACGAGAAACTCACAAGCATGGTAATACGCTTGAAGTTCCTGAGTACTTTCCACTCTTCCTATCAAATGGACTTGGTTTTGGAGTTGGAGAGTTTGGATTTGAGCCTCTAAATGAGAACGAATAGGGCCATCTCCGATGAGAAGTAATTTCACTTGGGGCTTGTGTTGTTTGATATGATTCATGGCTTCAATCAGGTAAGAAAGTCCTTTATAACTGACCCATCGGCCTACGAACAAAATAAAATTCCCATATCGAGTATGAAGTTTTTGGACCCTGTTTTTCAATTCAAGGTCAGTTGAGTGATTATTAGGAATTCCAAAAGGTATAACTTGACATTTTTTCTTATGCTTTTTAAGATAAGAAGCTTGTTCAAGCATGACAGTGCTGGATACGACAATTTGATCAGTCTGATTTAAGAAATGGTGCAAAAACCAATTATAGATGGGGAGTAAGTTTTTTTGGCGAGTGACCTCAGCATGGTAAGTCACAACACGAGCTGATCGAGTTGACCAAGTCAAGGATGCCACTTCGGCTAATGGATTGGGTGAGTGGAAGTGAACAACATCGAATTGATTGGCAAGGTTTCTCAAGGTGCGGACATACTGCCAAGAAAGAGGTTGAGAAGAAATATTTGTTAGGATTGGAGCTCGGAGGAGCTCAACCCCATTCATGCTGGAGATTTCAATTTTTTTAATCGTGTTTGAAAAGCATAAAACAGAAACTTTAAAGCCTTCATCTATAAGGCCTTCTGAGAGGTATCTGACTACAGTTTCAATGCCTCCCAAAAAGGGGTGATAAAATTTTGAAACTTGGAGAATTTTCATAAATGGTTTTTAAATCCCTGTAAAAGAATTTTAATCTTAGGTCTCATTTTTCTCCAATCATAGTTTTCTTGGCTAATCAGTTTGGCCTGGGTTTCTAGATTTTTTCTAAGTTTTAAATCATTCCAGAGCGTTTTCATACCTTTGGCAAATTCGAGAGCTGAGTCTGCGATCCAAATTCCTTGACCGTGAGTGAGATTAAGTCCTTCCTGACCTTTGGTAGTACTGATAATTGCTTTTCCAAAAGACATTCCTTCTAGAATTTTTATTCGCGTTCCACTTCCTGACAAGAGAGGGACAAAAAGAACTTGAGTCGATTGGAGAAAAGGTCTTATATGAATTGGATTTGCATGAAGGGTAAGATTATTTTTTTTTGTGAGTTGGATGAGTGAGGGGTGCGGATGAAAACCTACCAAAGAAATTTTTGGTGAATGAGGCAAAAGCAGATTTCTTAATAAAGGAAGTACTTCTTGAATAAACCAGTGCAGACCTTCGACGTTAGGTTCATAATTCAATGAACCTACGAATAAAAAATCAGAGCTTTCAGGGGTAGGGTTTTTAAGGGTGGGCAGGAGACTAGTTCCTAGAGAGTCAATACAGTTAGGCAGAGAATAAACTAAGCGTTCTGAAAGTTGACTCAAAAGTTGGGCATCAACAGTAGAAGTTGCTGTGACCTGATGGGCTAGCTGACAAAAATGACGCTCTAGACATCGAGTTTGCAGAGCAGTGACAAGGTGGAGCCAAGAGCTGGGCTTAAACCCTAGATATTTCCAGGCCGATTTCAGAAGAAGGTCACTTTCTACATTATGTTCATCTAAAAGGATTTTCAGTCCAAGTCTTTTTCCAAGATGGATGTACTTTCCCATCGTCAGACGAGAGGCCCACAGGAGGGTTGTGACTGTGGCCTTGTTTTGGATTGCTTTTGCTAAGTTTTGGCTATAGCCATTCATGATATAGGACCGGAAGGGGGATAAGATTTTCTTGACTAAAGAAGGCTTGTCTCGTGCAACGACTTCGACAGAGATTTGCTTGGGCAAGGGTTCTGCTTGTTGTGAATCAAAAGTGAGGACTTCAATGGGGTGATGTTCAGATAAAAGCTTGAGCATGAAGAAGTCACGAATTTGTCCTCCTCCAAGAGGTGGAAAGTGTAGGCATTCAGTGATGAAAATAATTTTTGAAAAAGTCATTTCAGTTGAGATTCCTGAGTTTGATTTTTTTGAGCAACAATCAGAATATTGTAAGACCAAAAAGGACCAAACTGGACTTGCATTTCTAGGGTTTCTATTGCTTGAATGAATTGAAGAATGGGGTGATCAAACCACCCCTTGCGATAAAAGGGAAAAGCTAAATAACCACACAGGGGAGTTAGAAGGCATCCCCTCCATCGGATCTGCTTGATTTTAAAGTCAGGAGTGAGGAGTTGCTCAAGTTCAGAGAGCTTAAAATGGTGGTGCCAAATGATACCTTGTTTTTGTCCTATGAAGCCTGCATCACGTCCTTTTCCACCTAAGAGCTGCGAAATCCAGCGAAAAATTTTCGGGAGTCGAAATCGGATATTCGCAGGATCCAAACACGAAAAAGCTCCTTGATAAGGAACTGTGAGGATCAAAGTACCATGAGGGATTAAAACCCTGTGAATGGATTGAATCACTTGAGATCGTAGCTCATTAGGAATATGCTCAAGGACTTCACTGCACAGGACTGTATCGATGGACTGAGATTCAAAAGGAAGATTTTCAGCAGAGTCATGAATGATTTCATGGTGTTGTATGTGGCTTAATTGGTCTTTTGCAATTTTAACAGCTTCTGGGTTAATTTCAATTCCCTTTAGATTTTTAATTCCCATTTCGTGTGCTTTAGCCAGATGACTGCCGACATTACATCCAACGTCCAGGAGGCTTTGGGTGTTTTGAGGGATGTGGAAGACAATCTGCGAGGGGTGTTTTTTAGGAAGTGGAAGGAGTCTCACAACTTGATTGTCTCAGAGGCTTTGCATGAGCGCCAAGAGTAAAAATGACGAAAAAGGTCCTAAAGATCGACAAAAGGATGGAGAGTCAGCTAAAGTTCGAAGCATGTTATCTCAAAGTCGCTTTAAGAAAACAGTTTTTGAAAATGGTTTAACTGTTCTTTCAGAACGTCATCGGGAGTACCGGAGTCTTTCGATGGGGATTTGGGTGAAGATGGGAACTCGGCATGAGCTCATTGAAGAAGCGGGAGTCAGTCATTTTTTGGAACATATGCTGTTTAAGGGGACCAAGAGTAGAACCTCTCTTCAGATTGCTCGGGAAGTGGATCAAGTGGGAGGAGAGTTTAATGCTTTTACGGCTCGGGAGCATACCTGTTTTCATCTTTTGTTGTTGGATCGGGATTTAGGTCTAGGGTTAGACATTTTATCTGACATTGTTTTGAATTCGAGGTTTGCTAGAGAAGAAATTGAGCGGGAGCGAAAAGTGATTTTACAGGAGATTGCAATGGTCGAAGAATCTCCTGAGGAGCTTGCTTTTGATCTTTATTTTGAATCCGTCTTTGGAAAGCATGGCCTGGGTCGGCCCATCTTAGGCTCATCTTCGAATATTCGAAACATGAAAAGAGATGACTTGTTGCATTTTTTTAGAACTTATTATCGTCCTGAGAATTTAGTCTTAGCCGTAGCTGGGGATGTTTCGCACGAGTCCGTGATTCGAAAAATCCAAGCGCTCCGTCAGTTGCACTGGCCAGGGCGTCATCAGCGGTCTCTGGGGCGCTCTTTGAAGTTTGAATATCTAGAACCTCCTCGTTTAATGAGTGGGACTCATTGGGTCGTGCGACCCACTGAGCAAATTCATTTGATTTGGGGTGTTCCTGGGCCTCATTTTGCCGCCCAAGACCGATTTGCAGCTTTTTTACTCAATGTTTATTTAGGAGGGGGAATGAGCTCTTCTCTTTTCCAGGAAATTCGTGAGAAAAATGGGCTTGCCTATACTGTTTATTCTTCTCTTTCTCCGTTTCTAGATACCGGCGTTTTTTCAATTTATGCAGCAACTGGAATGGGAGAAGTCTTGCTCTGTTTAAAGCTCATTGAGGAGTGTGTAAGGAAGGTTAAAGCAAAGTCTTTATCTCAAAAAGAGCTCAGAATGATTCAAGATAATCTGAAGGGATCTATTTTGCTGGCTTCAGATTGTGTTGAGTCTCGGATGTCCAGTATTGCTAAAAATGAAATTTTTTTAGGCAAGTATGTATCAGTTTCAGAGGTGTGTCGCCAGATTGATGCCGTGAACGTGGATGACATCAAGCGAGTTGCTCATTCCATTTTCAAGGATGAGTGTAGGAGTATTTTAGCTTTAGGTCCGGCGCCTTCTCCAAAAGTTTTAGCCCGGTTAAAGCCTATTGTTCTCAAACGCTCTTATTCTTGATCAATTGAGGTCTTAACTATTATTTCTCATTCTTCTCCAGAGGAAAAATCCAACGACTCCTATTCCTATAAGAATGAAATTCATCTTTGATTTTTGAGATTTTTCAGAAGCAATAGGTTTGCTTTCAGATCCTCCTTGGACTTGAGCACCTGGAAAAACACTATCTGAGCCGACATTGATTGGAATTTGAGTATTTTGAAATAAATTAGCTTGAGAGGGAGCAACATTGATGCCACCCGGTTTTCGAAAAACCTTGAGGGTTTTGACTAGATTTTCAAAATCATCTAAGTAATATTGATACTTTGCTTTATTGATGGAGTAAGTCACCAAAACACCGATATCCTGTTTTACTGTGGCAAGATATCGCGTATAAAATCCTGGGATTTCAGACTCCATATGGAGAGAGTCTACCCAAGGCTGTCCACTGAGGTTAATTGTTTTAGCGTATTTAGGTTCAGATTTAACGGGTTTTCCTTGAACACTGTTAAACGTTTTAGCTGCTTTCAAATAGCTTAAGTACTGATCCAGACTGTCTTGATCACCCTTGAGCTTTGCAGCTAAGACAATGATTGCATCTCGTTTTTTGGTGTCGTTTGTACTTTGGCAGACCCATTCCGCTCCTTCTAGATTGCATTGCCACTGGGGAGGAAGTTCAAACTCTGTGAATTGATTAGCAAATTTAGATCCAAAGGTCATTGGACAAAGAAGTAAACAGAGGAGTAAAAAGAGACCGATCCCTACACTAAAATTTTGAACTATTTTTTTTGTCATTTTTCCCCCCTGACACTTCTGATTTGATTTTTAAGGGATGAGGCGTTTAGCCAAAAATCCCGTTTCTACCCAAATTTCTTGATAAAACTCAGTGATATCCAATACAGCTTCATTGAGTTTGATGCTAGATACCTTTGCTCGAGCAATCGCTTCTTCTGGAGAGCGATTTTCTTTTGATGAAAAGATATCAAAAATCTGTCCTACTTCTACTCCATCTTGTCTCCCTTTATCAATCTTGACAAGGTTCAATCTTTCATTTGTTTTTTTGATCTGGGCATCCAAAGAGTAAGTGAGGAAACCTTGGTTGGATAAGCCATAAGTTTTGGGAGTGAGTTGGGTTGGATTTTTGGAGTGTTTATGACCCAGTTGGGTTTGAAAGCCCAGGAGGAGACTCAAACCGTTAGGACTTTGTTGCCCCCAAAGGCTTTGCATGGCAGAGAGCCAAAACTCTGTGGATTGACTCACCTGATAGCCCAGTGTTCCTTTGAATTGGAGTAAGGAGGGGTTGACAGCATCTGTCATGAAGCTCCCACCACTGGATTGGGTAAAACGATTTAAAACGGTATCTGTTTGGGATGAAAATGTCCCAAGCAAAGCAATATCAGCAAAAAATCCTTCAGATCGAGGAATATATTGAAGATGAACGGAGTATGGGAAGGCTCCTGAGTAATTGAGTGTTCGAAGCGTGTAGCCACCTCCAAAAATCGAAGAGATCTGAGCACTGGGAGTTCGGGTGATGGGTAGAGTGAGAAAGAGTCCGCCAGTCCAATCAAGCGAGCCATCCCCTAGGTCTGGAGTCCCTTCCGTCAGAGAGGTTTGGCGGCGATAAGCAGGGATGTCAATTTGAGTTTGAAGATCAATTGAAGGCGTTTCGTTTGTTAGTAGATGAGTTTTGGAGGGTCCGTAAACTCGGTAGGTCATTCCTGCCGTTTGGTCCATCAGGCCAAATCTAGTTCCTGATTGAGTCTCACTGTCTAAGTGAATATATCCCCAGCTCAGTCTTGCGAAAGAGCTAAAAAATTGAGAAAATCCATATCTTAAAGTTAAATCACTCTGGAAGCGATCATAAGAATAAAGCCCAGGAATACTGGATTGAATGCCGGAGCGGTTGAAATTTGAATCAGAGTGGTAATAAATCTCTGTTAATTGAAACGAGAACACTGCCTTTTCTTCATTTTGATTTTCCCAGCCATGAATCACAAAGTCGGCAAACACGGTTGATGAGGTGAAAGCAACCCATGCAAGAAAAGGCAGGAATACAAAGGACATACTCTCAATACATTGCCATAGCTTTTAAACTCGCGCTAGAGGCATTCGGGGGTTAAGATTTCTTTCTTTTTCTTGGGTAATCCCTACTTGCTTTGGGGTTCTAATGGGGTGTATAGGTTAGGCGCATGAAAATTTATGAAGAAGCCTTAGAATATCATTCCAGAGGTAGAAAAGGCAAAATTGAAGTCATTCCATCTAAACCCGTTTCGAGTCAGCAGGATCTGTCTCTCGCTTATTCGCCAGGTGTTGCAGAACCTTGTCGTATGATTGCTGAGAAAGAGGACTTGGTTTATGAATATACTGCGAAGGGCAACCTAGTCGCTGTTGTTTCGAATGGGACGGCCGTTTTAGGGTTGGGAGATATTGGAGCATCAGCTTCTAAGCCTGTGATGGAAGGTAAAGGGGTCTTATTTAAGAAGTTTGCAGATATCGATGTTTTTGATATCGAACTCAATGCAAAAAATCCGGACGATATTATTCATGCGTGTGAGATGCTTGAGCCTACTTTCGGAGGAATTAATTTAGAAGATATCAAAGCTCCCGAGTGCTTTTATATTGAAGAAGAACTGAAAAAACGTTTAAAAATTCCAGTTTTTCATGATGATCAGCATGGTACAGCAGTGATTAGTGCTGCTTCTTTTTTAAATGCACTAGAAATTGTTAATAAAGATATTCGTCAAGTTCGAGTCGTTTTTTGTGGGGGTGGAGCTGCAGCCATTGCTTGTGCGAATCTTTATATTCATCTTGGGGTTAAGCCTCAAAATATTCTGATGGCAGACTCTAAGGGGATTATTTATAAGGGCCGCAAGGAAGGGATGAATCCTTATAAGGAGCGCTTTGCCGTAGAAACTGATAAGCGGACTATCGCACAGGCTCTTGAGGGTGCGGATGCGTTTATTGGTGTTTCCGTCAAAGGGGGAATCACAGCCGAGATGGTCAAAAAAATGGCGAAGGACCCCATTGTCTTTGCTATGGCCAATCCGGATCCAGAGGTTTTGCCCGAGGAAGTCTTTAAGGTACGTCCTGATGCAATTATGGCTACAGGTCGATCCGATTATCCAAACCAGGTGAACAATGTTTTAGGCTTTCCTTTTATTTTTCGGGGTGCATTAGATACTTTATCGACTGCCATTAATGAAGAAATGAAGATGGCAGCAGTGAAGGCACTCGCTCAATTAGCTAAAGAAGATGTTCCGGAGAGTGTCTCTAGAGCCTATGGGGGCCAGCAATTTCGGTTTGGGAGAGATTATTTAATTCCAAAGCCATTTGATCGGCGAGCTTTGTTGTGGGTGGCTTCAGCTGTGGCAGAAGCAGCTATGCGGACCGGGGTTGCTCGGAAAAAGCTCGATCTTTCTCAGTACCGAGATACTTTGGAGACTTTGTTAGGATCGACTTATACGGTCATGCGTGGGATTAAAAATCGGGTTAAAACGGGAAATGTCCGAGGAAACCTGGCGACTATCGTTTTTCCAGAGGGAGAAAATCTAAAAATTTTAAAAGCGGCTCGAGTCATTCGGGAGGAGGGGATTGCTGAGCCTATTTTGATTGGCAATGAGCGGATGATTCAAGAAGGGATTTCAGAGCTTGGTTTTGAAGAGAGTTTTAAAGGGATTCGTCTCATTCGTCCTTCAAGCAGCGAGTATCTCAATGCTTATGCTGAGAAGTTCTTTGAGCGGAGAAAGCGAAAAGGGGCAACTCTAGCCATGGCTCAGCAGCTTATGAAGCAAAACAACTATTATGGGGCCATGATGGTAGAGATGGGCCATGCAGATGGGCTTCTTAATGGAATTTCTCAGAGTTATCCGGATACACTTCGTCCAGCGCTTCAGATCATTGGGGCTAAGCCCGGATCTCGGTTGGCTGGGATTTATATGATGATTTTTAAGAAGCGAGTTCTTTGGTTTGCAGATACGACGGTAACGATTCAGCCCAATGCAGAAGAACTGGCTGATATTGCTATTCAAACAGCCTCTCTGGCGAGAAGCTTTGTGGTCGAGGAACCTCGAGTGGCAATGTTATCCTTTTCAAATTTCGGATCCAACTCTCATCCTTTAGCAGTGAACGTCAGAGAGGCTACTGAGATTGTCAAGCGACGAGTTCCGGGCTTGATCGTGGATGGGGAGATGCAGGCAGACACAGCGCTTCGACCTGAAATTTCAAAAGAGAGTTTCCCTTTCAATCGAGTTCCTGGGAATGCAAATGTTTTGATTTTTCCAGATCTTCAGTCAGGCAATATTGCTTATAAGCTGATTGCTCAGACAGGTGTAGCGGAGGCTGTTGGTCCGATCTTGGTGGGGATGAACAAGCCAGTTTTTGTACTTCAGCAAAATTCAGATGTAAACGACGTAGTGAACATGGCAGCCATTACAGCTATGGAAATTCATTTACGCCGCGAAGGGAAAACCCAAACTGTTTAAGCGGACTGAGAACTCGAGGAAGCTTTGTAGGTTCGTTTTACAGCGCGAACAATGCAACCTGAACGAATACAGCGAGTACAGATTCGAACAGTTTGAGTGGTTCCGTTGATCACAGTCTTCATGCGTTTGAGATTAGGAAGCCAACGAGTTTTGGTCTTAATGTTTGAGTGAGAGACAAGATGGCCAGTGGTAGGTCCTTTTTCACAGTAATCACAAAAGCGTGCCATAATTTCATCCTTCTTGAGTTCAAAGCGAAGAATCGACTTTAGAAGAATCCTTTGATTTTTGCAACTGAGAAAAGTCATGATACTTATTAAGGCTTTGATGCGTAAGACTCGTGGTTTAAAATGGAGAAGTGAATACCTATGGCATCTTGTCTTATTTATAGGAGGGTTAGCTTTTGGCTTTTCTCTTTTAGCTTCCTTACTTGCGGGTGATATTTACGATTACCAAGATACAGTGATTCAGGACGATTTGCCCGAGATCGATGCCATTGTATGCTTGGGAGGAGGTCGGGGACGGATTGGAGCCGCAGGTGATCTCTGGTATCGGTATTGGGAAGCTGTTCAGAGGAGTCGTTTAGATGCTCAAAAAATCCCAGTTCTTTACTTTTCTGGAATGGGAGCTCAAGTGAGCTGGCCTTTGTTAGCAAAACAAATTCGTAAAGAAATCAGTCAAAAAGTTCGGCCTGAGGATGTTGTGATTGAGCGGGAAAGTTCTAATACGGATGCGAATGCGAGATGGTTAGCTCGCTATGCACAAAATCATCAATGGAAAAAAATCCTACTTTTAACTTCAAGTTATCACATGAAGCGGGCACAATTTATTTTTGATCATGTCCTAAAGGCTCAAGAAAATTTGATCGAAATTGAAACTGTTTCAGTTTATCAAGAGCCCTTTGCGGCTCATGAGTGGAGATCCGATCCCCATGGGGTTCGTGTTACTCTGATGGAGTACCTGAAGTGGATTTACTACCGTGCGATTTGGCAGGCTTTGTAAATTGACGATACACATTAACTCAGGAATGCAAAGAATACGAATCAGGCAGAAGAATTCCTTAATGATTTTTTTATTATTACCTGGGACAACAAAATTCAAAATAAGCTGTTTAAGACATATTAATTTTTTATTGAATAATTCAGTGCTTGAAAATTCTGATAAAAATTTAAAAATAACGAATCTCTTAAGCAAAATCGAAACCATTCCTGATCCTTATTTTGATTCGGAATATAATTTCCCTCCTTTTCGAGCGATGATTGCAGTAGTTTCGCGACCGTCAAGCTTGAGTGTAGGCATTACTTCACCTTGATCTAGGTACTCAGCTTTTACGATTTCAAACCCGGCTTCTTCCATAGCTTTGCTTAATGTTCCAATTTCCATGACATGTAAAAATGGATCAATATTTGGCATCTGACTCCTATTGCCATAATTATAGTCATGGCCTGGCCACCTGAGATGGTTTCTCTTGTTATTTTGATAATCATCCATAAATGGAATAACAGTAGACTGAAATGGACTTGCAGTGGTTACAACGAGTAATCCACCGTCTTCTAACCAATTATAGACCTTCTCAAGCCCTTGATCAATCACATCACCTTTTAAAAAATGAAACACTCTACAAATTAAAACAGCTGAGACACTATTGGGTTCCAAGTCTATTTCTTCAGGAAACTGAGCTGTATTGAGATAGAGTCGGTCTCGATATTGCTCAGGTGTGCGGTTTTTAAGAACCAAAAGATTTTCAGCAGATCGATCATCGGCAATAACAGGGACAGTAGAAGCTTCAAGAAGAGGGATAGTAGCTACGCCAAATGCAGGCCCAATCTCCACAATGGGTTTTTTGAAAGTCTTTGCCTGTGCAACGAGTTCTTGAGCAAAAGAATTCATGTGCATAGTCATCGTTCCACCTCCCGTATTTAAAACTTGGACGAGATTGCCTCCTGGTTTAGGTTCAGGCATTTCAAGACCATCTGAAAGCGGCCCTAAAGCCGAATGACTTGCTTGCACACCCCAAGCATGGTTCTCTTGAAATGATTTATATTCAAAAACAGCATAGCTAGCTGCACTTTTAAATAAAATGAACACACCTACTAGAAATGATAAAAATCGACTATTTTGTTTCATAAGCATCTTGAATACTCCTAGTTTTTTAAATTTTAAACATAAAAAACTTAGGTTTGTGAATTGAGTAGGGCTCAGATCCCCATCTTAAGACTAGGGTTTTACAAAGTTAATTCCATAAGCTTTGACCTGTTTCATTAAAGCTTCAATGGCTTTAGATCGGTGGGAGATTTCATTTTTTTGATTTGAGGTCATTTCTGCTAAAGTTAAAGTTGAGTCTTTCGGGACAAAGATCGGGTCATATCCAAACCCATGGGTTCCTCGGGGTGCTTCTAATAGGGCTCCTTCCAAAGTTCCCGTGGCATGAATCAAAACCCCTTCAATGATGAGAGCAAGTGCACATACGAAACGTGCAGAACGATTGGAGGTGGATTTCATTTCAGAAAGAAGCAGCTCTAAGTTGGATTGATCCTGTGAGAGTTGAGCTTGAGGGGAAGCATATCGGTGGCTTCGAATGCCCGGTCTTCCTTCAAGGGCTTCGACTTCAAGTCCAGAGTCATCAGCTAAAGAAGGGTAGTGAGCAGCTTTGTTGGCAAGCCTTGCTTTGGCAATTGCATTTTCTAAGTAGGTGGAGTGCTGTTCTGCATGCCCAAGGTTCTCCGCATTTCGAAGCAAACGATCAGCTCGGATGAGTTCAATCTCAGGGAATTGAGCCATGAGTGATTGAAATTCTTGAAATTTATGAGGATTGAGGGTCGCTAAAAGAATTTGATGAGAAGAACGCATAATTCAGTTCTTATCATGAATGAAGAAAGAAGAAAAGGAACCCAAAGAAATCTATAGATATCCAGGCCTCTAATAGAGCTGTGAAAATGGACTTTCATTATAAAAAAATAAAATAGACGACTTGTTTTTGATGAGGGACCTGATGTATTGATTCTTCCATCCATTGAAATGATGTTTCTTTTTTCTCTTAAGAGACGCAAATATTGAATAAAGGTATTTATGGTTTTAAAAAAAGTAATTTTGCTGTGCAGTTTATTAATTTTTCAGCAGAGTGTTTTTGCACTTCATGTAAAAGCCACTCAAAGAGCAGCTCAAGGGTGCTGGAAAATAGCTTTGCCAATTTTTTTAGCACACACCCTGATTCAAACACAGAAAGATTCATTTCAAACCTCCTTGTATGGGATGGATCGGAATTGCTTGATTGATAAAATTCCTTGTGAAATCAGGCAAATATTACGCTTAGACCCGAGTCCAAAGGCTCAAAGATCTTTTCATGAAACATTTGATGAGATAGAAGAGGATTACAGGCACTCTCCTCAATCCAATCTGTTCGGAAAGATTTTCTTTGATGCGATAGATCTCGCTCGAAAGTATCCCGAATTTTTTCCCATCATTAAAGAACGTTGGATGAATCAACAAGATCCTACTCTGAAAAAGTTTTATTTTTTAATTGCTGCTTTTACACACAATGGAGACACTGATATTACTATCCAAACTTTTAAAGATGCTATTGCGTTTCATAAAAAAGCCTTAGCTCAAACGCCTCCTTTAAGTATTCCTTTTTGTTTAGAGCCCAACCCAGAAGAACAAAGACTTATAAAAACTCTCGATCAAATCAAAAAAGATCTTCAATCAGGCCTCAGAAAATCTTGCTCGTATATTACAGTCCAAAACCTGATGCCCTTATTAGATGGGTGTCCTTCGCTTCATGGGATAATCAAAGAGCGTTGGGATCAAGAAGAGGACTCCGAAATAAAAGAAATTTATGAACAAATCTTGTTAGCTAAAAATATCACAGACCACGTAATTCAACTGGATGTTTCGAAAAAAAGTCTAAAAAAAATGGATCCAACTTTTGATCCTGAGAGCTCTACGTATTAAATCTTACAGCGGCTTTTTTCGCAGCCATGAAGCCACTGTTTTTTAATAAATATTCTTATTATTTTATTCATATAAAATTTCATAACCATAAGACCTAAGGTTTATGAGTTTACTAGGAGTTATAATTTGAGCTGCTAGAAGGGGAGCCAGGATTTCAATTGCTTTATTTTGAGCTGCTTCACTTTGTTCAGTAGTTTGTTCTTCGCATTGAGTGATGTCTTCATAGCAGCTCAGCAGGTTTTTTAGGCTCAACTCACAATTTCCATGAAGGTGAGTGATGATTTGGATATTGAGATGAATTTTGCCTAAAAGAGGGTTTTCGAATTGAGGGGGAGAGACTATATATTTTGATTGGATTAGGGATCCTTTTGCTGTCATTTCTAAAATTTTATTGCATGATGGATCATTCCAGTAAATAACGGGAGAAAAAAATTTATGATAGGAAAGAGACCCGTTTGAGTGGATAGAGATAGGTACAAAAGAGATATCTTTGGCTGAAAGTAAATTCGTTGGAGTTAAGATCGCTTTTCCTTGAGCTAAGTCTTGGAGGATGAAGGCAACCGGATTTGTGAGATAAAAGCTCATTTCTCGAGGAATCCATGAAAGTGGAAGTTCTTTTTTTTCTTCTATCAATAAATTTTCTGGCAATAAATCCTCTGGTGAATTTATTTGAAAAACTCTTGAAAAAAAAGTGAGATAGCTTGGTTCTAATGCGTAATAACCTGACAGAGTGTCAGAGTGCTCTTCAGTTTGACATCCCAAGAGCAACACAGAAAGAAAAATAAGATTCAATCCAAATAAAAATAAAGTGATCTTTTTTTTAAGCATCATGTAAAAAACGATCGGTTTAAATCTAATGAAAATTGAATAATATTTTTGCGCTGCGTAGAGTTTCTTTTCAAGTAGTTTTTGGACTGGATTGTGTATCAGATATTTTGATCTCTTCAAAGTGCGCATAAAAAAGAGTCCCGCCTACTACAGCTAAGGGGAGTGTAAAGAGCGAGATGATGGGAATTGAAAATAAAAAAGCAATACAGGCTCCGAAACCCATACAGATGGGTAGCTGTAGTCTTAAGAACTCAAGGCTTTGGGTGATCCCTTGGTGCCGCCTGATTTGAGGGTAGCTTAAAAACTGAAAGCTGATCAAAAAGAAGGTTAAAGGAACTGTGATGAGACTCATACCTGGGAACAAAGATAAGGCTAGTGCTAATAGATTCAAGATTACTGAAAAAAAAGACCTTAAGATATCCATGGAGATCAGCCAAATTCTTTGCTTAAACTTCGAGTTGGGAGCTTGTTTTTCGAGAGGGAGAATGTATTTTTCTGCTTGTTCTGCCAGGAAGTCATTGAGAGGGCATGACACTAAAGAGGCTACAAAAGAAAATGTTAAAGCACTCAAATGTAATATAAAAAAATGAATTAGCCAGGAAGTCCCTGTTTCAAGGTAGGATGGAAACCTGCCTTCAAATTGAACAAAGAAGGGGTGAAGTAAACTTGAAAGAAAAGCGTGAGTTTTTGAGATTAAAATCCAGTAAAGTCCAATCGTGATAGTAATCGGCAAGCTTGACCAGAATAGAAGTTTAGGTTTTGAAAAAATGAGGCCTGCAGCTCGAATGGGAAGAAGTAGGCCAGAAACAAAAGCACCAATGATAGAATACAAAGTGGAAGTAGAAATCATTTTTTCTGTTCTACAACTTTTATAACAGTCATTATGCAAAATCAAGTAGGTTTTATGATTGCTTTTGTTTAAGCTGATCAGAATTTAAAAAAATTTACTGAATAACGCATATTGTCAATAAGTTTCTAGAAGATGAAAAGAACGCTTTTGGTGTCCTCTGAGTTAAAAACTATCATCCATGCCAGCGCTCTTTGATACTGTCTATCCTAGAGTTTCAATCTCTACGCAGTTGCTAGATACATTCATCCCGACCCAAAATGACATTACTTTTGCAAGCAAGACATTTCCGCTGACTTGTCTTTTGATGCTTAAATGTTTTTAGCAGATTGAATATTTTTCGAATCTCTTAGCAAATCTTGTGATTTTTCACACAGCCCAAACGGTCACAAAAGTTATCAATGATCTTCATGACGAAGGCACTGTGATTGATTCAAAGACATTTCCGCGTTGTGAGTCTGTGTCTCACAGGGCACATCAATCGCTTTTGGGATTATAGAATTGATCCTGCACGCAAGGCCTATCTACTCCAAAACAAATTAAATATCAAACCGAGAGTTCATCAGAAAATGACACACCATTTATTACACTAAAATGGCCCTTTTCCGGCAATTGGCTTTTTAGGACCCAGATCCTAATTGAATTTCGAGTCTTATGATATATTATTAAATAATATGGTTGATAAAAAAGGTAAGGTTAAATCTTTTTCTATAATAGCTCTAGGGTTCATTATCTTTTTATTGGAGACTATTAGTCTAGCTGGAACTGGGCA
>CAIZRG010000020.1 GCA_903935335.1 Oligoflexia bacterium | reverse complement strand
TCCGCAAGCTACGTTCTGTGAGGGACGGCCTCATGAATAATGGGGTCGTCTACTCGACAAGTTATTTATCGATAGATTCACCCGTTTAGAGCAGCCCCCACCTAAAAAGTAAAAACAGGGACAGAGGCAAAAAAAGTATTCTTGTCATTCCTATATCCAAATTGCTGCTGCTGTGGGACTCCATTGTAAGTGTTGATCGATTCAAGGAGGTAGTGCCTTGAGAGAGATAAAAAATGGGATGTCAGCACCATTGTTCCTAAAAAACTAGCTAATGAGCCATAAAATAAACCTGAACTATAAAATTTTAATGGAGAATCAAAATAAAAAAAGGGACCGTAAAGAATGAGAAGTATAGATGGAAAAGTTCCAGCCCAAAATGAGATCTTAGCATAGGTGGTGTATTGAGTGTGCAGATTTGCGAGCTCAAGGGCTTGCGGATGATCACCCACTAAATCTTGAAGGTCGTATCCACCAAAAAAACCCGTATCTAAATGAATCGTTCCGTTCGTAATGATATCTTTTTTGAGCAGAAAGCTTTCATCATTTTTCATCCAAATCTTTGGTAAGTCCGCAAAACATTGAACTGACATGGTAAGCAATAAAAAGCAGGCAGATATTTTGAAAAGTTTATTATTAACATTAAGTTTTTTTTTATTTAAATTTACATGGATTTTAAGGTTATAAATTTTCATCTTTTTACCGTGTTGATTCTTTTTAATTAAAAAAATATTTTTTTGAAATACAATTTACTTCTCCTTTAAAAGAAGTCTTTAACCCAACTTGTTGTTTCACCTGTAGTCGGGTTGAGAATTGCATTCGCAGCCCCTGTCGCAGCTTTGAGGACTCCATCTGTAAAAAAGAGATCAACATACAACTGTAATCGCCCTTTATAGGTTGCGACCCAGAGCTGATTACCTTTTTTATCTATTTTATAAAGATTTGATCTATCGTCAGGATGTTGAAAAGCTACTTCTAAGCAGATATATCCATCTCCACAATCTATAATTTTATCAAAACTTGTAAATAACGGTTTGATTAAAAACATTTAAAATATCCTCGTATTCTTAAACCATGATTCTTTTGCTTCTGTAAAATAGTACTGAATAGCACCAGCAGGCCCATTGCCATGACTTTGAATATTGCCTCTAAAAATTACAGCTCCTTTTGGCGGGTGTACTTCAGATATAAAATTAATATGGTTAGGAATAGAAAATTTTTCTCTAATTTGTTCTGCAGTTAAATCTTTAATTGCACTTTTTCTCATTACAAAGCCTCTGACTTTATTTTCTGCTCCATGCAAACGTACCCAACTGGTGCCATCCACAATCAATTTGGATTCAACCACATGAGAGCCTAGTTGAAAAGGAGGAGTTTTTAACCAATCAGAAAAATGAGTCTGATTCACATGCTCTGCCGTATGAATGGCTTTGATTTGAGCATGCTTGGTGAATCCTGGGAGTAGATGAGAAACCTTATCGTATAAAACCTGTCCTTCATGAAGAGCAGCTTGAA
Organism: Oligoflexia bacterium; assembly: GCA_903935335.1. Lineage (GTDB taxonomy): Bacteria > Bdellovibrionota > UBA1018 > UBA1018 > UBA1018 > CAIZRG01. The sequence continues at coordinate 2,623 of CAIZRG010000020.1, read as the reverse complement.
AAGCCTGGCGCTCTCTTAAGATTCGAGATGCTCCCTCAAACACGTGAAACATTTTCGTGGCAGCACGAGCACTGCTGCTCACTCCCAAGCTCATCACTCCGACAAAGGCTACTCCTCGTTCGAATTTTGAAAGAGCTTCTCCAGTAACGATATTTGTTCCTGTGAATAGCTCATAAGTCGACCTGCCAAATCCAGTCACCGGATCAATGCCTAAGCCAATGTCGAGTAGCGCTTTTGCAATTTCCAAGCTCCAGGATGAATTTTGATAGCTTTCTTGAAAATCTCCCTGTTGAGAGCCTCCGACAATGTGAGCTGATTCTTTGAGATCCTCTAATCCACTTTGTAACGATAAACGAGAATAGGTCAGTGCCTCAGAATGAGAGTCTTGGTGTTGATTGAGCTTTTCTGCGGTCAAAGCATACTGTTGAGCTAGGTAAACCACTTGCTTCTTTTCTTGACTAAACTCTGTCCAATGAGAGAATTCATTTCCTATCTCTTGAGCTAAAGGGAACCCCCTTAAATGCTCATCTATCTGATGATTAACCTCAGTAATCTTCTTTAAAAGAACGCGATTCAATCCTGCGTGAAGGCATTCTTGAGATGTTTTTTGTGCAAAAACAGAAGAGCATCTTTCATGTTTGGGCTGAATTTTTTGAAGCTCTTGAATTTTTTGATAACAAGCTTCAGCCTCTCTGCAATTTTGATCAGCCTGTGCTCTCAAATGAGAGAAATCAGGGGTTTGAACTCTCATGCCTGACATGGAAAGAATCGATAAAGCGCAATTGGCGATAGCAGGTCCGTTCACTACAGCTGGGAGATAGTTGTGTGAAGGTGTATTTCCTCCCATTGAGGCACTCCAAGCAAAAGGATCTTGATGCGAACTTGAGCTTGAGGAAGGAGTGAACACTGATGGGTTAGGCACAGAGGCCATTGGAGCCATGGGCGGCGGAGGCATAGGAGGGGAAATAGGAGCAGCAGGTTGGGGTTGTGGGATAGAACTTGGCATTTCATAAGATATATTAGGACCGCAGTCTCTCTCACAAAACCTCATCGTATCTGGAGTGTTTGAATCACTGGAACTCCAAGTAATCACCTCGCATTGAGTCCGACAGCCATCTTCATTGGACTCTTCCATCGCAAGAACAGTTAAACTGAGGGCTGGTGAAACAAAAAAACTCACAAGAAGGAGTAAAATTCTCATCTTGGAGCTTCTGTTCTTAATCAGTTCTAACTTTTTTGAAGGGGTCATGGATGTTAACCTCCTAAGACTTAGAAATATTTTTTACGAATGGCCTCGATCTCAACTTCCATTTGTTCAATGATCTTTGGATCTGTCAGGTCACAATTAGAGTCAGTATAGCTTTCAATGAGTTCATCAATTTCGTTTTCGCATCGCTGTTCAAATCTCTTCAGGATGTCCATAGACATTTCAGTTAAATCTTTAGAGATAGCTTCAATTTGAGCTTTAGCTAACTGGGCGCGGGCCATTTCTAGAGCTTGCTTCTGCTCAAAAGCATGATCTTCTTCACATTTGCGTAAGACATCATCTCTTCGGTCTGCTAAGTCGCACACTCGCTTTGCAACAGCACCTGGGATTAATCCAGCGGCTCCACACAATCCTCCAAGCGGAGGGAAAATAAGCCCCCCTATGATAGTACCAGCAACGGCGGTACAACGACTATAATCAGTCCATCGATTGCATAGGTCTCTAGCTCGTTCGCTTCGAAGTCTTTCTTCTTCACAAGCGGCAAAGCAAAAATGGAGGTTAAAGATCACAGAAAATAATAGAAAGGTAAATTTCTTCATAATTTATTTTTACCTATTGCATAAGCTTGTCTTATTTTAAAGTCTCCTTTCAAACACGGCTGAGGAATCGTGAGATCATGTTTTCATAGATTCCTGCTACTGAAGTATCAAAAGAAGGAGGTGAACTGCTAGATGCAGAGTAACAGCCGTAAGCCGCTTGGGACCCCGTATGAAAATTCATGCGAGAGTTAAGAAAAGAATTTCGGATTTCATCAAGTTTTTCAAACTCGGATGCAGTAAGAGCAGCGTCTTTTTGTAAAAACTGTAGAATCCCTTGATCAGATGGGTTTCCTATATAATGAATTTGCGCATAGATAGTTTTTCGAGCTAAAGAGCTCGATTGATCAAACCGTTCTTTCACAACTAAAATGAATTGAGGGTACTGATTGAGTGGGTTCAGTGTGTTTTGGATAAATTGCTCAACGTTATCGTGGCCATAGTCATTTAATGACTCAAACTGGTTAAAAGAATTTTCTATTTGTGATCTAGACTGTTCTTCCCAAGAAACAGGCTTATTTGAACTAGAAGAACTAGGTTCTTCTTTCTGGATTTGTTGTATTACTTTTTGTATTACTTCTTGCATTGGTACTCTTTTTGTTTCTTTTGCTGGTAATGTTTCAAAGCCTATTGGCTCCACTCGAACTGTAGCTAAGGGCACTACCTCAGTAACTACATTTAAAACTTTTGAGACACCAGGACCGGCTAAAGCTGAGCTGGAAAAAAGAGCAATTCCATTCATTAAACAAAAGACTTTTTTCACAAACTTCTACCTTTCTTTTTTCATCACCTCCCTTTTTTAAGTACACTGATTAATATA
>CAIZRG010000019.1 GCA_903935335.1 Oligoflexia bacterium | reverse complement strand
TTAATATTTATTAGTATATAAATTTAATAGCTGCAATAATTATAAATTACATTAACTTAAATAGTTTATTTAGAATTAATAAAAGTATCCAAAGTTTTTAGGAAATCTCTGTCCCTTTCTCTGCCTTGAGCTTTTTTATAAAGACATTCAAAATTTCTTGAACCAATTTACAGTTCCCAACCCAAGGGAAATGCCCAACGCCTTTAAGTTCTAAAATTTCAATATTATCCTTCGAAAAACACGGATTTTTCGAAAACAAAATCAATGGAGTTAAGAAATCTAATTCACCGCCAAGCACCAAAACAGGAAAATCATTAAGAATCAGGTTTGCTTCATAATTAGGATGAAAATACGTCTGTGCCCAATCATAGCTCTTGTGGCTATAAGGAAGCTTTGACAAAAGTGCCAAGCCCTCCTTCATACTCAGCTCAGTAAAAAAATAAGGTGCTGCTAGCAGGGTAAACTCTTTAAAAGTTTGATCAGAAGGCATTTTTGAATATTCTAGCTTCGCTTGCTCCAATGCGGGATTTGGGTGAACTTTGGTATAGCCACTAAATAATTTCATCCATTCCTGATTAGGAGAACTATTCATCAAAATTAATCCTCCTAATTTTTTCTCTAACTCTGGAATCGAAAGAGCAACCATACCACCAAATGAATGTGCAACTAAAACTGGGTGATTAAATAGATCTACAGATTCCAAAAGAGATTGTTTCCATATTTTTTCAGAAAATTGAAAATTTTTTAACCGATTTGAACCGTCATTAGGAAAGTCAAAGTGCCAAACAACACCTGGTAACTCAATCTGGTTTGTTAATTGTTTAAAGATTTCTGATCCTAATCCGGGACCCCCAGGAACAAATATCCAATTTAAATCAGAATCTGTTTCTTGACTCATCCTGCTTAGTCTTGCTTTGCTTTTTGTCCATTGGGCTTTTTGCATGAAAATAATCTCTCTTTTTATGAGCTTATCATTTCTTACACTGAACTGAAGTTAATAAAAAAAACCCTCTTGAAAACCTGCCTGCGATAAACCCAGCTCTACTATGCTTTTGCTTGCACTCAATTAAATTTGGCAAGCGACATAGATTACTGTGTGAGATTAAAAAAATGAGTAGGGTCAAGATCAGACTCGGAGATCAAGCGAAAAGAGAGTGGGCCTGTATTTTCTTCAAAAATGACCAGATTAGACGATGCTTGGGTGCGTACGCTTGTATAGAGGATACCCTTATATCCCTTATTTCTTACCATAGTGCCTAAGATCTGGCCAGAGGTTGGAATTTCGAATTCATTATTGAACGAAAACCATTCGTTTTTCACAACACGGTCTGGAATTCCTAATGCCTTATAGTTTAATTCGGTTGTTAATATTAAGATGTTGTCGAGATCCACTTCATATTCATAAATTTTATAAGGTGGAAATTTGAACTCATATCTTCCATCTTCTGCACTTCTACCAATGATAGAAGCATAATTATATTTTTGAATATCAAGATGAAATAATTCACCGAAGCAGCATTGTTTGTCTTGTCCAAAGTATATGACTCGATTTTGCATTTGCTGAATATTTTTATAATTGAAGCGAGAAGACTTGCTCAACGCCCCATCCATGCTGAGTGGATTTTTATAGAATTTTTTTGCGAACTTAAAGAGAGTTTTCTTTTTAAGACTGCAAACATGAGGTAATTCAAATGACACATGAATCAAGTCATCGAGTTCAGCTTTAAGCCTCAATTCACGTCGTGCATAAAATTTTCTCCAGCCCTCAGGGGTAAATTCATCTTCAAGAGTCTCCAATGGAAGACGAAGAAACCATTTTGCATAGGCCTCAATTTCAAACTCCGAGTCAAACAAGAAGTCGGAGTATTCCTGTTCGGACACAGTTCACCCTGTCAACTGTTCCAAGAGATTTTTGACTTGGCGAATCTTGCCTTTTCGCATTTCGTCAACAGCACTATTACCGTTAAATTCAGGGCGTGGAAGCTTGAGCCATCTTTGCATTTTAATTTTTATTTCAGAAGGAGGGAGTGTTGGTTCCGCTTCTGAAATGATCCGGATAATCAGATTAAAAATGACCATCCATTGCTTGAGACCTGGATGGGAGGAAGCATAGGGACTTTTACTGAAGACAGTGGGATCAATTTTAAATGCCTCAGCTAAGTCCTTGTCTTTTAAATCTAAAAGGACAGCTAGCCGCTTCAGATTGATTTCAGAAGGACTCTCTGCAGTGTAAAGATCGTCCAAGACCTCAATTTCTTTAAATGCCATTGTCATATCAATCGCCTCCATCTCTGCAATACAATACAAGATTACCCAATGAACCAACTTTTGATTAACTTTATCACAATTTAAATTCAATAAAAATACAATTTTTATACAACTTTATACCACTGGTTTTTTGGGTTCCAATAGAGCTTTGAAAAGCCCACCTAGGTTCATTCGTGCGAATAGTATAGCATGGACTTTTTTAAACATGAAAATGTCAGCATCCCTAAAACATAAGCAAACCCGAGACGCATACTTACGAAACAGTTCAACCAACAACTTCATTATTTTATAAACAGATAATGCGAGAATCTTCGCCAAAAAGAGCAGAACAATATTGTCAATCTATTGCACAGCAAAATAAAATTGACCGATTTTTATATAAAGCTTTCTTAAAATTCAAAGACTCAATCCGAACTTTTCTCGCTAACCGCTATTTAAAAGGTCAAGGAATTGAAATCGGTGCCTAACATTGTCCCCTTCAAATTAAAAATAATGTTGCGCATTTTAAATATGTTGATCGCATAATAGCAGAACAGAATGCTCAAATGCATGGTCTTGATGAGTTAAATTTAGTGCGGCCAAGTTATTATCTTGAAGCTGATGAGCTGTCAGAAATCCAAAGCAATAGTCTAGATTTTGTGATTGGAAATCACATCCTTGAACATACCGATGATCCTCACTCTACACTATTGGAGTGGTTTCGAGTTCTTCGTGATAAAGGGATATTATACTTATCTATCCCAAATTATCGAAGCAATGAATATGACTTTGAAAGACAACCATTAGATTTAAAGCACTTTGTTGAAGCTCATTTTAATCGTAATAGTAATTATAGACAAAAGCATAAAATAGAGCATTGGCGAGAATTTGTAAAATTAGTGGATGAATGCGAAGAAAATAGCTCCGAGTTTGACGCCATCTTCAAGTATTACACAGAGTCAGATAACAGGATTCACTTTCATGTTTATGATCTTAAACTACTCAGAGAGCTATTATCATTTTTGAAGTCTTCTCATAAACTTGATTTTGGAATTGTCGATGGTTTCTATTTTCATTACGGATTTGAAATGAACGGATTTGAAATGATCTTGATCTTAAAAAAAAGGGAAAGAGACTATTTTCCTAATGTATTCAATGAGTTAAGAAATTTAGTTATTTTGATCTGCTTATCTTTTTATTTTTATCAAAAAAGATCAGAGTTTCTATTGGCACAAAGATAGCGAAAACATTTTCATGCAAATAAAGAATTATTTCTTTATTTGCATGAATCCAGTCCAAGATAGAAGGCCCAGTATCGATCTCCAACGGATGCTCCTTCTGGTTCACTCTCATTGACTTTGTGAGCCCAGTCTTGTCTACTTTGCTCGAAATCATGTCAAAAACCTTTTATTTGACATAAATCTCAAAACAATCATCGGATGGGGCTTAGGTTCCTGAATCACCTGAATACTTTCTTTGAATTGGCCTGCCGAATACTCATCCACTACCTTCTTCCAAAAGCGAATAGCGGGTAAGTTTTTAGGCATTTGGGCAACTTCCCATAATCCATCAAAACGATCAAAAATCTGAATAGCCATCGCTCTTGCTATCCCTTCTCCTTGAAATTTAGCTAATATAAAAAACTCACCTATATTCCAATCTACCTCAAGAGAAGTTCCAACCTTATTGACCAAAACAAAACCAGCTAATTCCTTCTGAACACGAATAAGAAAGGCAAATCGATCCTTCTCATGAAAATATCGGCTTAAATCAGAGCATTCATATAAGCCATTTTCAGGAATCTCCCATCCACTCTCTTCACCACAGTGCCTGGACATATCATAAACATAGAATCGTGCCATGTTCTGGATGATTTGCTGATGAATTTGAAGAGCAGGAACTAAAACTGGTAATTTCGATTTTTCCATAATTTTATAATTGCCTTAGATAAACTTCAGTTTCCTTCGTTGATCGAAAATGAAGAACCTTCAAGTGGGAGTATTCTAGACCACTCAAAAGTTCTGTATATTCATGCCGTCTTCTTTGATAGGTTTGAATAATCCATACCAAAATCGATCTTTTACTAAAAAATGATTTTAAAACAGATTCACGATTACCATTCCAAAGTGATTCTCTTATAATTGCTCGTTTAATAGTTCGTAACAATGCGCGACCAAAGACTATATGAAAAGGATAATCTAACCAAATGAGAGTATGCGCATTTTTCCATACAATATCTCTTACCTTTCCATAATTACCTTCAACAACCCACGACGGAGAAGCAATTGCTTTCTTAACCCGATCTAGAAAAACATCCATAGGAGGTTCAGCCCAATTTTGACCCCAGTATAAAGCATCCAATTCAATACAATGAATATTCAATTTAGCTGCAATCGCTCTAGCCAGCGTGCTTTTCCCAGAGCCACTGGTTCCGACAACCACAATTCGACACAATTGATCATGAGTCATAATAAACTACTTAAAAACACTCTCATCGACCTCAAGAAAATAATCAGGTTGTCTTTTAATCAAAAGAGGGTCTAATTTTTTTGGAAACTCGATTCCTTCTGATTTCCAATAATCAAGCCAAAACTGGATCAACTCATCATACTCTGCGCCTTTGTTTCCATAGCCATCAATAGGACTCAAAGCAGAGTACTTTTTCTTACCATTCCTGAATCAGTGTAGCATCAGGTTTCTTCGACATAAAAACCTACCTCTTCTTACACTCCATTCTACACAGCGATCGGAGCAGGAATATGGGGATGAGGATCATATCCCACAATCTCAAAATCCTCGAACTTGTAATCAAAAATAGAATCTGGCTTTCGCTGAATCACCAATTTTGGAAGTGTCCTTGGCTCCCGAGTAAGCTGCAACTTCGCCTGCTCAATATGATTCTTATAGAGATGCAAATCACCCATAGAAAGAATAATTTCTCCCACTTCATAACCGCATTGTTGGGCAATCATATGAGTTAGAAATGCGACACTGGTTGTATTGTAACTGTTACCAAGGAAGAGGTCATTCGAACGAATATAAAGCAAACAGGAAAGCTTATTATTAGCTACATAGAACTGATAGAGCAAATGACACGGAGGAAGTGCCATTTTTCCATTTGCAGCATTCTCCCAAGGTTTCTTAGCCTCGTCCGGGAGGTAAGCAACGTTCCATGCATGAAACAAATGTCTGCGACTGTCTGGACGGCTCTTTAATCCTTCCATCAGGGATGCAATCTGGTCAATGTGTCCACCTTTTCCATCAGGCCAGAATCTCCACTGATAACCGTAAACAGGTCCGAGCTCTCCTTCAGGAGTTGCCCATTCATCCCATATCTTTACACCATTCTCTTTTAAATACTTGATGTTTGTATCACCCTTGAGAAACCAGAGAAGCTCATGCAAAATCGACCGAATATGAAGCTTCTTCGTTGTCAGCAGGGGAAACCCATCTGCTAAGTGATAGCGAACCTGCCTCCCAAAAACAGAAAAAGTTCCTGTTCCTGTACGATCCGTTTTTTCAATTCCATTTTTTAAAACATCATCCAGTAAATCTAAATAGGCCTTCAAGGTCTTATTCTCCTGCAATCCACGTCAGACAGAAATATCACCAAAACTGAATTAAAGGAAATCCTACAGATAAGCCTAAGGTGGATGCACTGAAGATCGGTGTATTTTCAGAGGGCTGAACTTGCCAAGCAATATAGTTTAATTCAATAAATTTTTTAGCCCCCCACCGAAGCCAACAGTTGTAATAAGATGCTTGAGAAATAGGTGGATAAATAAAGGCTCCTAGTTTTAAGTTATTCCCAGGGATAAAGGCATCACTATAAACAACTTCAAACCCCTGTGGAAATGTAGCGCTCATGTAACCTTGATCCAAGGCTTTAAAATGAAGGCCATGCCCGCCCACCAGGAGGTGGGTAGAGATACGACGATCCAAAAAGCGTCCCGATTCAACATAGAAATAAAGACCTAAATCAGCATACTGATGAGCCTCAAAAGTCCAAAGACCAAACCCCACGAGCCTAAACCCTTCTGAAAAAAAATAAGAACCATATAAAGTAGCTAAAGGAGCTAGGCTTGAGACTCTTTTGTCTTCCCCTTGAAACCCAAAAAAATAAGGTCCCAAACCCAAGCTTAACAATCCACGATTGAGGTACTGAGGGACACGGAATTGAATTTCCATCTTTTCGTCCTTGGACTGAAGCACGATTTGCCTGGCCTGAGAACTGAGTCGCAAGATCCACACGGAGGGAGTCTGAGCTCGAGTTTCTATCCCTTCGATTTCGATAATGGACCCCACATGATCCCAGAACACAAAAACTTCTAAACTAGCAGTATCCCGACTTTCCTCTCGACCCCGAATTAAACGACAACCCAGATAAGCCCAACTTTCTTTTTTTTTACCTGTAATCTGAGCTGATAACCCAAAGGCAGAACAGCTTGAGTCTAAAGATACGAAATGATCTGATGACCCATTTCTAAACCGGGGCTGAAACTCAACCCAAAGCTCTGCTTGCTCAAGTTTTCCTGATTTTTTAACAGCCACCCGAATCGGGTTTTCCTCACCTGAGATCAAAGCAATGGGAACCTCCCCATTTGCTTGGCCATTCCTGACTTGAACACTCTGAGAAAAACCTGAATGGAAAATTTGTACGCTCTCGCCGTCTTGAACTTTCACTGAAATTCTGGCTCTTGGCACAACTAGGATTTCACTCACCCGAACCCATTGCAAAGTCCCAGGAACAAGCTTAAACTCAACACCTGGAATCATTCCTCTTGCCCAATGAATTTTAAAATCAAGAAGATCCAAATCATTGGGTGAAAAAGCCATAGGAACAGTTTCAGACAAAGCCTCCTCTGAAAGAGTGTTAGGTAAATGCAAAACACTTGCCCAAGATGCTGAGCTAAAAAAAACCATAAGAAGCAGAAAAGCGATCTGTCTTAATCGGCTTGCCATGTCTATCCTTTTTTCATGGAATAATCGAGTTCACAACGCTAAGATCATTCCAAAAAGAATTGAAATGCTTGATATAAAGGTTCTCAAAGTCAGGGTTTCTCCCAAATAATACCAAGCGAAAATACTAGCCACAATGGGTTGAAAATAAATAAATCCAGCCACAGCTGAAGAATCAGTACGAGCCAAAGCCCAAAAATTGAGGAAATAGGCAAGCAAGGTACACCCTAAAACTGAAAAAACCATGAATCCTGCTAAAGCAGGAGAAAAGTGGGGCCATTGAAAATGAATCCAATCTGGAGCAGCCAGCAAACCTAACCCTAAACCCCCCATTGCAAAAAGGCAGGCTGTAATCCAAACTGAGTCATGACTTCGAATGAAAAATCGTCCAAATGTCAAAAATATAGCATAACTAAACGCATTCAAGAGTATTAAGAAATCCCCTAAAAGGGTTTTATTGGAAAAGGTAAACTCTTCTATTTTATAAATCCAAAGAACTCCAGAAAATGCCAATCCAAACCCAAACAATCGCTTTTTGGGCATAAACTCATGCCCTGCCCATGAAACTAAAAGGAGTGTAAAAACAGGGATGAGGGTGCAAAGAACTGCGCTGTGCGTTGCTGTTGTATATTTCAAGCCCACCAAAAAAGCGACTTGGTTGAGAACAATCCCAAAAAGTGAAAAAACCACGAGAGAAACCCAGAAACTACCGTTAAAGTCAGGAACTCTCCGTCGGTCAACGACTGCTATCACAAATAAAATCAATGCAGAAACAAGATTTCTGAGACTGGCCCAGATTAAAGGAGAGATCGCACCAATAATCACTTTGGAGGCTACGTAGTTCATACCAAACAAGATTTGTACTAGAATCAGAACAAAGATAACCTGAAATTTTGTCCCACGCCCATGAATCACTTCTTTTCATTTAAACATTAATAACGATGAAACCCAAAAAAAATCACTCCTGGGAAAAAGATCTAAAATCCTGGACTCAAACACCGTCTTCGTTTTAGATTTTAATGAAAATGAAAAAGCTTCAATTCTGTAAATCCCTAAAAAAACCCCTCTTCATTTTTGTTTTTGTTTTAAATAAAGCTTGGATTGCCCTGCAGGATGGGTATGAACAATGGAAAAATCTCACTTTTTTACAGAAAGTCCTACCTTGGATATTGATGACAGCCTATGTCGTTGGACTCATCCTTCTGAACGGACTTCGAGAGGATCATGTCATTGCTGTTGGAGTTATCCTTATTGCCAGTTATAGTGGACCACAAGGCAGGAAATTCTTAAAATTCGCACTCCCTTTCCTTTTGACATTCATGGTTTATGATAGCCAACGCTTTTACTCGGACTGGATTCGCGGCCCGATTCATGTTTCAGAGCCTTATTATTTTGATCGAACTTTTTTTGGAATCCCTACAAATCAAGGAATTCTCACCCCAAATGAATGGTGTCAGCTTCATCTCACAAGAGCACTCGACCTATTGACGGGATTTGCCTATTTAACGTTCTTTAGCATTTTTATACTGATTGCAGCGTATTATAACTTCTACTTAAGCCGAAAAGGAACTTGCAAGCTAACCCCGGCTCAGGTGAAACAAAAAGCAAGCAGCATGCCATGGGCATTTTTTTGGCTCAACCTCATTGGATACTCAACCTACTACTGGTATGCAGCAGCTCCTCCTTGGTATGTTACCAAGTATGGCCTAGGCCCTGCCAGGCTTGATGTTCCTGCTAGCTCTGCAGGATGTATTCGTTTCGATGAAATACTAGGGACTCATTTTTTTTCTGAAATGTATGGACGGGCTGCTGATGTTTTTGGAGCTATTCCTTCTCTTCATGTTGCTTACCCTCTTTTAGCGGTCTTTTTTGCTTTTCAGTTAGGCTCTCTTCGAGTGTTCTGTATTTTTTTCTATATTTGGATGTGTTTTTCAGCTGTTTACCTCAACCACCATTACATCTTAGATATCCTCTGGGGCTCATTTTACGCTCTGCTCATCGGCTGGCTAGTCTACCGCCTGAACCAATCCCAAGAGGACTGGAAAACTGAGCCTCAAATCATCCGCCAATCCAACCGTAAAAAAAACAGCCGTGGAAATAACACTTGAAAAAAATAAAAATTTTTTTTCAATCTTCATTTAGCCGCTCACAAATTTCTTCAATTTTTTCTACAGGGATTGACTATGCTATTGTACTGCTTTTTGTCGAAGTTTTTCAAAGCTGGTACGTTCTAGCAACAGCACTGGGAGCTTTGGCAGGAGCAATTTCCAATTTTTTCTTAAATCGCCATTGGAGCTTTCAAGCTTCTCACGGTCAGCTCAAGCGCCAAGCCCGAAGATATGGTATAGTTTCAGGAGGAAGCCTTTTACTCAATAGCTTTGGAGTTTTTCTGGTAACAGAACATCTACAGATTCACTATATTCTTTCTGTTATTTTTGTATCTCTTTTTGTGGGTATTTTATTCAACTACCCACTTCAAAGAAACTATGTCTACCTAATTCAAAAATAGATATTCCTACTCATTATTGAACCCATGCCGTTAATTTAGCTAAAAGACCTGCAAACACTGGATTTAAATCTAAATGGGTTATTATATTTCTCAAAGTAAAGTGAGCATCTACAACAGCTTGAAAGTTATCATAAGGGCCTCCTCTAGCATCGGAATAAATTCCATGCAAAGTCACAGCTGCTCGATGATTTTGTTCATCTAAAATCAAAGACCAACCTGAATGATTCAATATTGCAGGACCTATATTGACACTGGCATTGGGAGGTGAATACTGGGTCACTGCAACTCCCTCTACAGTTGCAGGATGAATACTCCAGTCAAATTGAGTGAGCTGATCCAGCTTGACATCAGCCCCAACCGAAGACTCAAAATCATAAAGCGCAGCACTAAAATTTCCTGAAAAACAAGTCCCATAAGGGTGAGGGCCTAATGGAGCTAACCAAAAATGAGGACGTAACCTAACAACATGCGCTAGTTCAGAATTATAAAATCTAGAATCATATTTCTGCACAACTAAAAACAAATCAACTGCTTGAATGTCTCTTTTTTTGATTTCATTTTTTATTTTTTCAGAAATATTAAATAAAAATTCATGCGGTAACTTAATTGCTAAACCAGCACTCCCTCCTGGATAATCATAAGTTCCAAAAACTGGAGCCTGAGGAACTGTAAAACCATCAAGTACAAAACTCTGAACGTCCAGCTGATATAACGGATTGACAAGTACTGGCGCCACCATCTGAGTTCCTCTAGTTTCCGCGAACCATTGTCGAGCAGCAGACAATTGCGCGAGAGAAAGCTTTGTTTGAAAAAGCTTTTCTCCCTCAGGGGGAGTCAGAGCACCCTCAATTCCTCTACTCCCACAACCAGGAAAACAAAACAAAATTAAAATAAACGAAAAATAAATAAAATAAGTCGGCATAAAGCTCATTTTTCTAAAAAATTCATTAACTAGCGCATTTCAAAAGCCATTTTAAGCTTTAAGAAAACATTTAAACTGGCTTGCGAATTATAACAAAAAAAATTTTTTAATCAACATGAATGCAGTAAAAAATTAAGTTAATATTATTTATAATGAATAAGTTAAGCACTTAAATTCAATAAAAACAATAATTTATTGTTATCATTAACTTTTTCAATTTATATTAAATCTTTAGGTTGAATTTGTTGTAAGATCATTTCTATGAGTCAAAAATCTCATCCTATCCTTTTTTTTGATGGCTTCTGCATGCTTTGCAATAAATCTGTCGACTTCATTTTAAAACGAGATCCGTCTTTGTTTTTGTTTGCTCCTCTCCAAGGGTCAACTGCACAAGAAAAATTAGATTCTAACCTCATCCAAAAAGATCTCAAATCTATTGTGCTTTTGGATGACAAAGGAATACATCTGAAGTCAAAAGCTGTTTTAAAAACCCTCTACAAACTCCAAGGGGGGTGGAAATTTGTCATTATTTTTTTCATCATTCCAGAAAAAATAAGAGACTTGATCTACGATTGGATTGCTTCAAGTCGATATGATTGGTTTGGAAAAAGCGAAACCTGCAGACTTCCATCGCCTTCTGAAAGAAAAAGATTTTTGAACTAGAAAGCACTTTCCATCCTCGACTCTGCAGACCAAGTTTGCTACAGGAAAGATGAATCAGGAAAGGTTGATGAAGATACCCTAATGAACTTTAAGTTAAGTAATCCTGAACAAAAACTTCTCCAAAAGATCTTAAGCCAACCGACAGCACCGTTTCGAGAAGGCTATGTTATTTCTGAAATCAGCCGAACACTCAAGGAATCTCAAGTCCCTCATTTTTTAGATCCCATCGGAAACTTGGTGGTTGGAGTAGACTCTCGGAAAGCTTACCTCGAAAAAATTTCTCATCAAAATTTAGAACCTCTCAGATTTTTTATCGCTCACCTGGATCATCCTGGATTTCATGGAACTCAGTGGCTCTCTCGCAATCGCCTCCAAGTCAAATGGCTCGGGGGATCACCCACTCAACATCTGGAGGGAGCCCAGGTCTGGTTAGCTACTTATCCAAAAACTTGGATGACTCAAGGGATTTTAGAGAAAGTCCAATTAAAGCCTTCTGGACTGTCCATCGATTCTGCTACTGTTGTTTTGAGCGAAAACACAAACCAGGACTCTTCTCAGAGCCTAGCTTCCAGTATCTTTGGAGGATTTTCATTCCGATCTCCCTGGTGGCAAGAGGGTGAACTCCTCTACACCCAAGCAGCAGATGATCTTGTCAGCGCTTCTGTCATAACAAGCCTAGCACTGAAAACCTCAGAAACTCCATGGATTGGACTTCTCACACGAGCTGAAGAAGTGGGGTTCATAGGAGCTATTGGCCATTTTGAACTTGGTTGGCTAGACCATGCTCAAAGATCACCCCTATGCATCAGTTTAGAAACCTCTCGAACTCTCCTGGGAGCAGAAATTGGGAAAGGTCCCGTAGTCCGTTTAGGGGATAAATTCACCGTCTTTGATCCAGGCACCTTACGAGTCTTTTCTGATCTAGCCCAAGAAATCCTTCCAAATCGCCATCAAAAACGTATTATGGATGGAGGAACGTGTGAAGCAACTGTAGCCACTGTTTTTGGTTTTCACTGCATGGGAATCTCGGTTCCTCTAGGAAATTACCATAATCAAAGCCTCGAAGGGGGCCCTGATTCAAGCCCTGCTCATGGCCCTGCTCCCGAGTTTGTGCACCTGGAGGACGTCTCTGGAATGTCACAACTTTGCCAAGCCCTCTTAACTCCAGGGCTACCTTGGAATAAGCCGTGGGGGAAAAAAATGAATGAATTTAAAAAAGAACAAGCTGCTTACACCCATTTATTGCAATCAGGAGCCTAAATGACTGTTTTGAAAGGAATATTAAAAAAACAACCCATTCAAATGATCTTTGAAGTGTCTCAAGACACGCTTAAACAAATCCAAGAAGCTCACTTGCTCATGGTTGCCTCGAGTTTAGCTTATACCACTCTTTTATCGATCATTCCTTTTCTAGCCCTCGTTTTTGCTACATTTCAAACTTTTGGAGGAATGCAAAAGCTTTATCTCATTTTAGAGCCATTGATTTTATCCTATTTAGCTGAGGGAACCGACGAAAAAGTAATCACTGCTCTTCATGAATTTATTGAAAATGCCCATACCGGAGCTGTTGGAATCAGTGGATTTTTAGGTCTTATTTTTACAAGCATGAGCATGCTCTTTAATGTCGATAAGGCTTTTAATCAAATTTGGAAAGTTAAAATCCAAAAAAGCCTTTATCAGAGAATCTCCTCTTACTGGCTATGGATTACGCTGGGTCCTTTAGCCTTTTCTATATTTATAGGAATATCAAGCTCAACTCCATTGGTCATTACCCGAATTATCCCCAGTGGAACTGGAATTCTCATCGGTTCCATCGTATTTTGGTTTTGTATTTATCAGTGGGTTCCCCACACCCCAGTCAAGGGGTTATGTGCTTTATCGGGTTCGCTCTTCACTTCAACCTGTCTGATCCTAGCTCGTCTAGGTTATTCTTTTTATACAAAGTCAGTTGTGACATACCATGTTATTTATGGAAGCCTAGGAGCAATCCCTATTCTTCTATTATGGATTTATATTCTTTGGGTTATTGTTTTATGTGGGGCAGCACTTAGCGCAACGCTTCAAAAAAGAATGACTTCAATCTAACTAAAAAAAAATAAATTCATATAGTATAATTGATTAAATTAATCTAGAATGGATTCTAGGGGATTTATTGAATTCATTCATGGAGCTTCCAATGAACTACCATTTATTTGATTCATTACTCGATGGAGTATTAGTACTAGACTCAGAAAAATCGATTATCTACTGCAATGAAGTTGCAAAAAAGCTGCCTTTACCTAAAAAACTTCAACAAGGACAAAGCTTTGATCACTCTTTTTCAATACCTATTCTCCAAAATTTCTTCAAACAACAAAAAACTGACCTCACTTCACAACGATCTCCCTACTTTGAGCACGAATTCTATGACTCTGATGGAAACCTCATTATTTTAAAAATCTCAGCTCAAACTCAAGTGAACCCTACACCCCCTGAAAAGGGACAATGGGTGATCTTCATTCGAGATGTCTCTATTGAACAATCTCTTTATAAAAAATATCAGTTTGAACTGAAACAAAAGGAATCAACTTTAAAAAAACTTAAGGAAACCCAGGATCAACTCATTCAATATGGAAAAGCAGCAACCACGGGCGAATTCCTTGCTAGCATCACCCACGAACTCAATAATCCTCTCACCTACCTTTTAGCCGCCAGCGAAACCCTAACTGATGTTCTCAACTACGAAACCATCAACCTGGAAGAGGCAAAAAAGCTGACTGATCACATTAGCAAAGGAGCTCAAAAAATTCTAAAAATCTCAAGCCACTTAAAGACTTTTTTCCATGGGCCTCTCACTCCAGAAAATCTAGTTCCTACAGATATTTACAGTATCATTGAAAAAGCAATTCACTTTACCCAACACTTTACCCAAAAAAACAAAGTATCCGTGACTCATGATATTCCTCTCTGTCTGCCTCACGTCATGATGGATCCTACCCTGATTGAGCAAATTGCAATCAATCTCATTCGAAACAGTGTAGATGCACTGAATGAAACAAAAAGAGATGAACCTCAGCAGATTGAGATTCATGCCAAATACAATGATCGATCAGACTGTATTATTGTCACATTTGTGGATCATGGTCCTGGTATGCCTCAAGAAGTCATGAACAAATTATTTACACCTTTCTTCACTACAAAACCCATTGGAACTGGAACAGGCTTAGGACTGAGTCTTTGTGCTGCTATTGCAGACAAACACGGAGGGACCCTCACTGCCAAATCAACTCCAGGTCATGGGGCTACGTTTTTTCTGACACTCCCTATCAAAACAGAGGACCTAGCCAAAGCTCAGGCACTTCTCCAAAAAGATTTAAAAGGATTGAAAATCTTAGTCGTAGACGATGAGCCTCGAATTCGAAGTCTGCAAAAATCAATTCTCTCTCAACTGGGTTGTGAAATTTTTGAAGCAGGCAATGGCATAGAAGCCCTTGAGCAATGCAAAACTCGTCGCCCCGACGTCACGATAACAGACCTTGCTATGGATGAAATGACAGGAATTGAATTTGCAGAAAAAGCTAAAAAGCTTTACCAGGACATGAAGATCATCCTCCTCACAGGATCTGTTTCCCTAAAAAACCTAGGAACAAACGAAGATCTTTTTGACGAAATGGTGGCTAAACCCTTTCCAAACGACTCTATCCGCAAAGCCATTCTCAATGTCATGGTAGGGAAATCTGCTCAGATGGTTTGAGATGAGAAAAAATTCGGGAGTAACCCTAACCCTCCTCATTTTTCTTCTCAGTGCACAAGCCCTCTCCAATCAGTCTCAGGTGATCACAGTTGGAGTGGAAGAGGTCAAAGTAGGGCCCTACCTAGAATCGGTCTTAGGAGTTCAAACAGTCATGGTCCGAGGACACAACGGAGTTATTCGCCCGTTGATCCAGGGATATCGCTTAGAATGGGGTGATTCTTTTCTCACCGGAGCTCAAGGATCGATGCGCCTCACGTTTGATCAAAATACTCAAGTATTGATCACTCCCGAATCCTACATCACGGTTGAACTTGAAAAAGACGGACAAGGCTTTATCGGAACACCTTTTTTAAAGCTCCACCAAGGAGATATCCGTGTTTTAGTAAAACCCCAAAATCATGAGAAAACTGAAGTTATTTCACCTCGAAGACATCGATTCATTATAGGAACTTCCTCCCTCATCTTAGGAGTTCAAGGCACTGACTTTATTGTTACAGCTGATTCCAAGCACTCAGAAGTCTATGTCCTTTCAGGCGTAGTCGATGCCGGGCGTGGCCTAAAACCGATTGATCTGGAGTCTGAAAACACACAAGCTATCACTTCAGGACAAATGACAAGATCGACTCGAGGAATAGTTGCCACTCCTGAACCCTATCTGATCAATCCTTATTTAAAAGCATTTCATGGCAAATTTCCACTCCTCCTAGACCTCTGGAGATTAGCCATTGTTGATGCCCAATCAGGCAGATTAGATACAAAATTTGAAAAAGCTCGCTTGGATCAAATGCATGAGGTAAAAAACAACAAGAAACGACTCCTTAAAATTAACCCACTCCAAGTCAGATAGATTTGACGAGTCAATCAGAGTTCGCTAATGTGCAACGCATCGGGGCATAGCGCAGCCTGGCTAGCGCATCTGCTTTGGGAGCAGAGGGTCGCAGGTTCAAATCCTGCTGCCCCGACCAATTCTATATTGCTTGAATCTCTTTATTTTTCGAGTAAAGTAAGATTTATGTCCCAGTTCCCTTTTCAAAAAGACAAATACTTAAGCCTCTTCCAAACTGACGGAGCACCTGTAGCTTTAACTCAGCTTCAAACAGACATTGCTCGTTGGGAGCATGAAGCCTTTGAAGGACCTCAAGGGTATCAACCCGATCTTTGGCAATCTCTAGACGAGCCTCGTGCCCTGGCTCGAAAAATCTGGAACTTAGCGCTGGAAAATGCCCCTTCAGCTCAACCTTTTATCCCACAAAAAAAGTAACACAACTCAAGTCATATGGGTGTTTATACACGATTTAAAAAAAACCCAGACGGATTCCGAAAAATTGTTGAACTCATCGAAACAACTCCGCCTTCTCGAAGACAAAAAATGATCGACGTAGGTATGCAAGAAGATCCTGCTTATACAGAAAAAATTCTTCAGTATACATTAAATTTTAATGATATTGTTGAACTTTCAGATTTAGAGCTCTCTGAAGTTTTGGCCCATGCTCCTGCCATGCTCATTGCTTACGCTATTCATAAAGTAGATCTACCCATTCAGCAAAGATTTCTTGCTCGATCTACCCCAATAGCTGCAGCTGAAATCAAAGAATATCTAGAAACCCCTAATATCACTCCAATCCAAATAGGAGCAGGACAAACTAAACTCATTGAAGTCACCCGAATACTTGAACGGAAAGGAATTTTAACAACTAAAAGAATTCCTCCTCAAATCTAATGATTGATATCTCAATATCCTAAAAAGCTTCCTAAGCTTCAAGATTTTATCTTTAATTGACTCGAACTCTTTTCATTTTACCTGTATAATAAACTCTTCTATTTTTCTCTGAATATTTAGTTTTAAAAATCCGGAATGAATATGTTTCTCGTAATCGAGTCTGGGTCTCGTCTTCATAAACTCTCACATCGAATTCAAAAATCCCTCCGTATTCTGTGTATGTTACATTTTCAATCGTAGACTTCCCACCCACTTCTGGAATCGTTGTAAAATCCCAAGTCTTAACCTCGTCTTTATCCAGTTTCCACCCCCCTCATGGATTCACTCATACTTCGATCAAAATACTTTAAGCTTCCACCTTCGACTCTTTCAAGCAAGAGTTTTTAAAATTTCTCTCCATTTTTTTAAATATCTGTTTTTATTTGTTTTTCTGTTGAAAATTGAATTTCAATAAAATTGAATGTTTTTTGTAGTCCAAACTTCTTGACCATGCTATGACAACGCCACGTGTTAAAATTAACGCAAAATCCAAAATTCTTGATCATCGCCTATTTAGGTATTTGGCCTTTTTCAAGTTATGGTCAAACAACCCACACGGCTGTCCCTATTTCAGAGTCAGTCGCTCATGAATTTGATGGACCCCATGAAAACAAGGAAAGTTTTACAGATCAAATCAAGAAAATTTTTGGAATCACTTATTTTACCTACGCCTTCGGTCCAGGGTTCCATCCTGATTCGAGAGAATTTTATCCAAACCAACTGGGTAAACCTGATGACGATGGGATCTATTTTCAGAACCAGTTTTCAGTTCGATACAAATTTTCAAATAATATTGCTATCGATTTTCAAAATCGGTTCAAAACAATTTTTAATAATTACAAAGAAAACGAAAATTTTACTCCTCTCCGCTGGGAAACTCCTCGAATTGGAATTTCTGGGAAATTCATTTCTAAAAATGGATGGGACCTTACGGGGAGTATCAATACAGATTTCCCTTATTTTTTCCCGTCTCCTTTCTCAGGTTACCAATCTAAGCAAAGACAAACTTTATTTACTCCTGGAATGTTTGCAGGATTGAAATATCAGCCTGAAAAAAGCAAATGGTCATTTTTCAGCGTTTTAAGTCCTCGGTACTTTTTTTATTCAGACCGAAATTCAGCAGAGAGCCAATACAAGAATGCAGGCTATATGCCCCGAAATAAACCTGAACTTATTCTTTCATTACAGCCCACAATCAATTACAGTATTGCGTCCTCCACTAAAATTACTATAGGAACACTGATTGATTACCGAAAACATATTATTTCAAGCTGGAACATTTTAAACGCTAGCCTCCTATCTAATGGAGAGAGTCCTTCTTGGAGACTGAGTCCAATTCCGATTAACTTCGGTATCACCCATACGTTTAACCAAGCTTTAACGATCTTCCCTTTTATTGTCACTTACCCCATTGCCATCCAACGAAAAAATGCAGAAACTAGAGAACAAGCATCAATTCTCAAAGCAACTGCATTTGGAATGTGGATAAGTGGAACTCTTTTTTAAGGTTTTCTTGCAATTAAACTGGCCTTTGCATCTTCTCCATTATTAGTTTCACGATAAACTAAAATCTCAAAATCCTCAAAAAGTTCTTTTAACTCCCCCCTATTGAGCAAGTAATCTCTACGCAAATGTTGCCCTACCCGATTGGAGAGCTGATCCATGGTGTGATTCTCATAAATAACAATTCCCTTTCTTTTCAGTCCCTGTTTTATTTTAGGAATCATATTTCTTTGCAGATAGTTGAAATTCAAAATGACATGATAAGTATCCGGCTTAATCTGATAGTGAGCTAAATCTGCAATAATGGGAGTCATAATGACTCGATTTTCCATAGCTAAACGCTTTGCTTTGCGAACCGCTACCTCAGAAATATCCACACCCTCAACTAACATTCCTTTTTTCCCTAAAAAAACTGCATTTCGTCCTTCCCCCATAGCGATATCTAATGCTCGTCCTCCACGAAGGAAAGACTGATGCTGACACAAAAACTCTGCAGGCTCCTTCCCATAAATATAGCTTCCAGTATTATAAAATTTATCCCAATGACCCCGATCCTCTTCCGAGTCATCCCCAGTAATCATCTGATAGGAGTTTGTCCCGACCGGATCAATTTCATCAGAAGAACATTCCTTGACTCCAATCATCTCGCTTAAAACGAGGCAAAGGACTCTGATTGACACACGGAGAAGTGAACGGTATACCCTTCTTATGTTTGGTATTTCTGGCGAGCACCTTTTAGTTTTAGGTATTGTATTGCTCATCTTTGGACCTCGTCGCCTCCCTGAACTAGGCAATACCTTAGGTAAAGCAATTCGCAACTTTAAAGATGCCATTTCTGGTGTAGAAGAGGCCAAGTTTCGTAAACTTGAGGAAAAACAGTCACCTGAGCCCTCCTCGATTGAGATTGCCTCAGCTTCAAAAGCTGACTCTACACCCAAAT
>CAIZRG010000018.1 GCA_903935335.1 Oligoflexia bacterium | reverse complement strand
TAAACTTCCTAAACTTCAAGAAGTTTCATTAAAATCGCAAGCTACGGAAAGTGTGCTTAGGACTTCAACACGATTTTGGGATTCAAGAGATGAGCACTTAAGCGAGGTATTGCTAAATGAAAATCAGGATGAAGATCATTTTACTGATGATGTTTCTGAGTTTAATCTCACAGAGCCTGT
The DNA here is from genome assembly GCA_903935335.1 of Oligoflexia bacterium. GTDB lineage: Bacteria > Bdellovibrionota > UBA1018 > UBA1018 > UBA1018 > CAIZRG01. Next base: position 73,632 of record CAIZRG010000018.1, on the reverse strand, counting down.
CGTTCCATTAAAGATGATGCAGAGCATTATTGAAGAAAAAGATCTTTCAGAGCAAGAAGCTGATGCTTTGAATCAAAAAAAAGAAGGTCTAAAAAAAGTCTTTAGAAAAGAAGTTAATCATTCCAGCACAGTCGATTCAAAAAAGAGACAAAACGATCCATTTATTTCTAATAAACTGAAGCAAACAGAGGAGTCTATTGAAAAATTTCCAAAAGGAAAGACGTACGTCTGGCAAGGAAATACAGGGAATACGTTAAATGAAATTAATAAACATATCAAAGAAAAGGCTAAATTATCTCTTAAAAAAGTAAAATCACTTGAAGATCAAATTGAAAAACGTTTAGCATCTCTTCCAGAAGATCAATGGAAAAGTGCAAAAGAGAATTTATTTCGATCTGCTGATGTAGAAAACTCGGTTCATTTTGATGTTCTTCTTAAAGCCTATGCAAATCGAAGCCTAGATCGAAGTCATTGGAAAGATTTAATTACAGCATATTTAGTTTCTTCAACTTATTACTTTCGTGCTCAGCAAATTATTCAAGCTTTTAAGCCAATCCTGATTGAATCTGAAACGGGATCGTCTAATTCACCTCCTTCTCAAAAACTTTCTCAAGAACAGCTCCAGAAAATTTATCAAACTGCTCTTGCTACCAGACATTATCAAATTTCAAAACATCCAGATTATCTTTCATTCGAGTATCATATGAGAGTTCTCATTCGAGAAGATCAGGTTAAAAATCTTGAGCTTCTTTCAGAAGAAAAGTCAAATCTTTTAGAAATGATTATGGGTGCTGGAAAAACTTCAGTTCTTCTCCCTCTTGCAAGTCATGCTAACGCAATTCCAGGAAAACGCTTGAGTATGGTTGTTTTACCAGAAACTCTGCTTCCGTCCATGATTATGCAGCTGAGCTCACAGTTAGATCAGGTCTTTGGTCGGGGAGTGGATCGAATCGGAGTTTTACGAAAAGATAAATATGACTCAGTGAAGCTTGAGCGTCTTTATTTGCGATTGAGGGCAGATTTGGACTTAGGAAAAGTCGTTGTAACCTCTAATAGCAGTATTCAAAGTCTTTTCCTTGTTTTTATTGAAGCTCTTTATGAATATCAAGGACTAACCAATGATTTTGAAAAGAAATCCAAAGCCGATGAAATTACAATCTTGCAAGATATTTTTTCAATATTTAAGGGATATACCCATGTCTTGATTGATGAAGTTGATTCTATTTTAGATATCATGGCCTCTCACCGGTTTTCAATGGGGAGTCGAGGCCCATTGGAGTCCAGTATCATCAATGCTACTATGGGTGTTTATCGATTATTAGCTGAAGACAAGGACATTACAGAAAAAGTTAAAATTCCGTTTCGTTTAGATTTTGGTATGAATCCCCGTCCATTTAGTCGCGATACTTATCGAGCTGAAGTTAGGGGAAGATTAATTGATTTAGTTACCGAAGAAAATACAGGTGAAATCTTTTTTGATCAAAAAAATTTAATTTTAGAATTTAATGCTTTAAATCGAACAGATATGAAAGCGTTTTTTAATTTTAAAGATAAGAGTTTAATTGAAAAATATTTAAATGAATTAAGTGTAAGTTCAGAACACTCCAAGAATGAGTTGAAAAATGTTCTCACTGTATTATTTACTCAAATCAACCAAACCTTAGCAATGACTTTAGAGAAGGCATATCTTGTTCATTATGGTCTTTGCTCAGAAAGAGAGCCTGGTCATTCAGGTCAAAAAAGTTTGTTGAATGCAAAATGTGATCCTATGATTAGTATTCCTTACCACTCAGGATCGCCTGTTTTCTCGTCAAGATTTGGATCTGATTTAGAAGCTTTGAATTATACGGTCCAGTCTCATCTTCAGAACAAAGAACAGAGTGTTCTAAAGATGTTTAAGCTTGAAATAAAAGAACTTCAAAAGCAATTCAGATTAATGAAGAATCCTCAAAAGAAAAAGCGTATGTTAGAACCATTAAAAGAATACTTTGGAGCAGATATAACAGAAGGAAGGTTTCTGAATCTTAAAGACTCAGAGATCATTAATGGAGCTAAGGTTGTTAGTAAAGTTCCTAAGCATGTTTTAAAATTGATTCAGTCCTACGCCACGCCTAAGATTGAGGTGTTTCCTGATCAATTATTTACTAATTCTCATATCTATCCTGTTTTGTTTGGTAAAATTCGTGGAATGAGCGGCACTCTGTGGAATTATGAATCATTTCCAGAATTTTTTTCAAAGGTAATTCCATCAGATTCTCAGGCAAGAACGTTGATGGCTCTTTGGAAAAATGAAAATTCTAAAAAAGTTTTAGTTATTGATACTCCACATGTTAATGACGAAGATCAGAAAATTGTAAAATCGATATTTAATAGTATTGGAAATAGTAAATTAACTGATCCTGAAACAAATAAAGTTAATGATTTTTCAATTATTGATCAAGGAGGCTTCTTTCGTGGAAGACAGAATCAATCTGTGGCTGCTGCTGTCCTAGGTCAATGGGATAAGGAACTGTCCCAGGTTATTTTTTATGATGATCAAAATAAGCATCAATTAATGAAAAAAGAAGAGTCTAGCGGAGGGCTGTCTGTTCAGGTGAATCCCTATATTGCGCATGATACTGACCGTGCAAAAACAGGAGCTTTCTGGGATATGCAGCATACAACGGGTTCAGATCTTAAGGTTCATCTTCAAGCCCGAGCAATTCTTACAATCAGTAAATTTACAATTATGAGAGACTTGCTACAAGCCGCTTGGAGATTGAGGGATCTTGAGGTAGCTCAGTCAGTGATATTGATGACGACAAGAGATGATCTTCAGATCATGTCCAAGCTTTTGGTCGATGTTTATGGTGAAAGTCAGAAGATTCTAGATCAGTCAGAAGTTCCTTTAGAACAGATTTTACTGTATTTAGCCACCAACGAAGCGATCAAGGTAGGAGAACTTAATTTTAGATCGGTTAAAGGATCCCAAAAAGCAATCGTAATTGATAGCTTGTTTGTGTCATTGGTGAGTAAGGAAGTAGGTCCAGAACTTTTTGATGCTTTCGACCGAGTGAAGAAATTTTTTAGCAATCCTCGTGGAGAACATCCTTATCAGAGGTATGGGTTTCCCATTGTAGAAATGAATACGCTTGATTATCTTATAACTGAAATTACAAGAGTATTTCATACTGTTAAACAATATTTTGAGAATTCAGAAACTCTTGATGCAGATTTTAAAAACGCCTTAGAAAGTAAGAAAAAATCTTTGCGCCTAGATACATTTGTATCTCCTCATTCTGATGAAGTAGAAGATGAAGAAATGGAAGTTGAGTCAGAAGTAGAGCAAGAGCAAGAGCAAGAACAAGAGCAAGAACAAGAGGAAGAAGTTGAAAGTTATGAACTTGATAAAAGATATAAAAAAGATGAAATTTCTTGGAAAAAAGATCATTTACAGAGAGGGTTGATGGCTCAAGCTCAGTCAGTAAATCACTTATTAAATGGACTGTTGAATTCATCTGATATCGAGAAAAATCCTCCTGTCATTCAACTTCAAGAGTTATTTGATACTCATTCAGACTTAAAAAAGTTTTCGATTCAATTGAACCCAAGTCTTTATGGCTCTTTAAATCTGTTTCCAATTTTTACAGCAAATACTGACAATGAACTCAAGTTTACTCCTTTTGGATTTTATCAGGGGTTTATGGATGACCTTTTAGTCCTCTTAAACGATCACGGAGAAGTGAGCCAAGTTGTGATGTTGACTCGGGATGAAGCCTTAGAGAGTTTAGGAAATTGGCTGGATCACCAAAACTCTGCTGACTCACTTCAAGCATTGGTTTATCGAATGGGGGTAGGATTTGTCAGGGCTTCCGGTGGTTTTGTAGAGCAGCACAAAGGTTTAGATCATCTAGAAAAAGCTTATCACGAATTGGAAAATCAAGACTTGTTTGTCAAGTTACGGGTACAAGCTAAATTTTTGAGTGGCAGAATGGAATATGAAGGTGCAGAGTTCGAAGCTTTGAGAAAATGGCTTAACCAAAACAACCGGTCGGAAATTTTAAAATTTTTTAAGGAAACAGTTCTTCGATATAAACAGTCCAGCCGCAGGGATTTTGAGCATTCTGTATTATATCAAGAACTGAATCCTGAGGGGGAGGATTGAAAATGAAACGAAAGAGACAGGGTTTGACTCAGTGGTTGAAAAGCAAAAAAAACTGGAACTTACATCCAAGATCCATTGTGATTGGAATGATTTTAGGTGTTTTTTTGTTTATCTTAGGACAAAAAGGGGTTTCATGGGTTTGGGTCAAAAATCAGCTTTCAGACCCGAAACGGTTGGCATTTTATGTCCTTGGACAGCAGCAGGCTAGGCAAGTCGATGCGATCTCCATGAGTGCTTCAGAGGCAAAGGTTTTTGCTCTGGGCTTTTACGATTGGGCAGGACTTGGCAAAAGTCAGGTCAACTATGAAGAATTCAAACCCAAGCTGAGAGGTCTCCTCGATGATCGGAAAGTAAAACAGCTTGAGCAAGAAAAAAAACGGGGTCAAGAGTATCTGAACGAGTTTGTGCGTCGTCAAGGTGGGACTCGATCTCTTTCTGGAATGGCCTATCAGATTAAAAATCCTGGGTCAGAAAAAAAGCCGACATTCAAGGACTGGGTGGAAGTGAAGTATCAGGCTAAGCTACTCAACGGGACAGTGATTGATGGGACGCCTGCAACAGGAGAGACTGCAAAATTTCCTCTCAATGGAGTGATTCCAGGGTGGTCAGAAGGGATTCAGTGGATTGGAGAAGGTGGAACTATTGAGTTAGTTGTTCCCTCTCATCTTGCTTATGGAGATCATGGGACTCAAGCTGGAGTTCCTCCAGGAGCAACCCTGATCTTTCGAATTCATTTAGTCAAGGTGATTGAGGGAGGACTCAAAAGGTAATGACATCTCGGAAGGCATTTTCAAAATCAATCCAAATTTGAATATTGCTCTCAGAAAGACCATGCTCTTGGAGAGTTTCTCTGAGTAGAATCAATCTTCGATCAAAGTGCCCCTGAGAAATTGGGGGTAGAGATCGATGAGCAGTTGTGGGAGATTTTCCTGAGTAGTTTTTTATTAAGCCAGATCCATACAGGAGAAACTGAGTCTGTCGGTCTGAAATGGCCAATAAATCTTTTCCTTGGAAAAAATATCCGATCAGAATATCTGAGGCCATCCGAGAGTAAAAATCCCTCAGGATGATTTTTAAGGTAGGCTCTCCTCCAATGCTTTGAAAGAGAGCCTGAAGCTTTGAGCTAGCCATGTTTTTAAGCCATCTCAGTTTAGGATGACACTTGAAAATCTCGGTCCATCACTGTTTTTCTGCCTGCTTTTTTAGCTTGCTCGATGGCTTCGTCACAGAGGCGACGAATTTGGCTAGAAATAGCTTCTAAAACAGAACTCGAGGTATTCATTCCAGATTTGACTCGGATATAGTTTTTGAGTTTAGAAGCCACAACCAAAATTTCTTCAGAGCTTTTTGGCTGAGATGAGAGTCCATTTTGTGAATCAGTCATACAAGGTCTCCTTCAAGGTCTCATTGAGAAATGGTTTTAAAATTATTGAACATTGAGAAGTTCAATTTCAAAGACTAAAGTCGCGGCTGGTGGGATGACTCCACCTGCACCTCGGTCTCCGTAAGCTAATTGTGGAGGGATGGTCAGCTTTCTTTTTCCTCCGACTTTCATACCGGCTACTCCTTTGTCCCAACCTGGAATAACCTGCCCAGAACCCAGCATGAATTTAAAGGGTTCTTTGCGATCGAGTGAAGAATCAAATTTTTTACCATCCGTTAACCATCCCGTATAGTGAACCGTTACAGTTTTTCCTGAGGAAGCTTCAGCACCTGTTCCGATTTTTGGTTCTTCAATTTTAAGATCCATACCTGCCCCTGGAGATGTTACAATAGAACCGAGATTTGCTGTGTTGGAGTTCATTTGTGGATTTTCCTTTTTCGTGCAAGCAGAGATAGCAAAGCTAAAAAATATGATAAAATATAAAATAGAAATTGGTTTCATGAGTTTTTTTCCTTTCTTTCTAAACATGGCATAGGTTCAAACTTCAGTCGAATGAAAGATCTTGAACCCATTGAGGAGAGATCTCAGAAAGATCTTGAATTTGAGCATGAGCTTGAGATTGGTCTTGCTGAAAGTGGTTGGTCGAAGTAATGGCAACTACCCAAAGATTGGCAGCTCGGGCAGAGGCAATCCCAGCCTGAGAGTCCTCAAAAACTAAGCAGGATTGAGGATCTGCTTGGAGTGTTTGAATGGCCTTGAGGTATCCATCTGGAGCAGGTTTACTGTGAGGGTAGTCTTCTGCACCTAGAATGATCTGAAAGTGTTTTTGAATCCCAAGTTTTTTCAAAACGCTTAAGATATCAGATCGGCATGAACCTGAAACAAGTCCCAATGGAAACTTTTGTGCTAAAGACTCCACAGCTTGAACACTTCCTGGGACAATTTGAACATTTGTTTCTAAAGCTTGCCGATAGCGAGTGATGAGTTCACTTCTGGCTAAGTCTTGAGATAAAGGAAAAGAATACTTCGAAAAGAGATATCTCGAGGTGAGCTCCCAAGTTCGGCCTGTAATATAAGTCACATCTTGGGGTAAAAGTTGAATCCCCCATTGTTCAAAACAGTCTTTCATTACTGTGGCTGCACACAGCTCACTGTCGATTAAGGTTCCATCTAAATCAAAAAGGATTGTTTTAATTGCAATTTTCATAATAAAATTTTTTCTGAGGCACACTAGCTTCCTGTCTTTCTTATTGCTATCACAAGTCTTCAATGATGAAAGCACTTCCATTTGTTTTAATCGCTCTTTGTACCTTCACCCTGGCTTATCGTTATTATAGTGCATTTTTGGCTGCAAAGGTTCTATCCCTCAACGAGGATCGGGTGACCCCGGCTCATCGATTAGCAGATGGACATAATTATGTTCCCACTCATCGATGGGTTTTGTTTGGTCATCACTTTGCTGCGATTACCGGAGCAGGGCCTTTGATTGGTCCTGTTTTGGCTGCTCAGTTCGGTTTTCTTCCTGGGTATTTGTGGATTGTCATCGGAGTGGTTTTAGGAGGAGCCGTTCATGATTTTGTCATTTTAACTGCGAGTGTGAGGCATGATGGTAAAAGTATTGCTAAAATTGCTCAAGCTGAGATGGGGTCTATTGCAGGTCTAACCACAGGGATAGCCATTCTTTTTATTGTGATTATTGCTCTGGCAGGTTTGGGTTTGGCTGTTGTGCATGCACTGGAATCCAGTGCTTGGGCAACCTTTACCTTGTCTTCGACGGTACCTATAGCCATGGTTATGGGGATTTATCTTTATTACATTCGTAAAGGAGGAGTTCTTGAGGCAACTTTATTTGGAGTGGTTTGTCTCGTTGCTTCCGTTTTTTTGGGTAAGATCATCTCTGAAACGTCCTTAGCTTCTTATTTTATCTTGTCTCGTGAAAAACTCATTGTAGGGATCGGAGCGTATGGGTTTGCTGCCAGTGTTTTACCTGTCTGGTTAGTTCTGTGTCCGAGGGATTATCTCTCAAGCTTTATGAAGCTAGGAACCATTGGTGCTTTAACGCTTGCCGTGATTTTTGTAAATCCCGAGATTCATATGCCCATGGTTTCAAAATTTGTTGATGGAGGAGGACCCATTGTTTCTGGAAAATTGTTTCCTTTTGTTTTTATCACGATTGCTTGTGGAGCGATCTCTGGATTTCATTCCTTGATTGCTTCGGGAACAACTCCAAAAATGATCTCCAATGAGAGGGATTGCCGAATGATTGGGTATGGGGCGATGCTGTGTGAAGGATGGGTTGGCCTTATTTCTCTGATTGCTGCATCAGCACTTTTTCCCGAAGATTATTTTGCGATCAATGTGTCAGCTGAGAAGTTTATGGATTTAGGTATGTCTGTTGTGAATCTTCCTGAGCTTTCAGAGCAGGTGGGAGAGTCAGTGGCTGGAAGGACTGGAGGAGCTGTGTCTTTAGCAGTGGGAATGGCCCAAGTTTTTTCTAGGATTCCAGGGCTGAGGCATCTCATGGAGTATTGGTATCACTTTGCTATCTTGTTTGAGGCCTTGTTTATTTTGACTACAATTGATTCTGGAACTCGAGTTGCTCGTTTTATTGTTCAGGATTTTTTTGGAAAGATCAAAGAGTCTTGGGGAAAAACTGATGGAATGATAGGGACTTTTGTATCGACCTTGATTGTTGTACTTGCGTGGGCTGGGTTTATTTGGACAGGAAGTATCTCCACAATTTGGCCACTTTTTGGAATTGCTAATCAACTTCTTGCTTCCATTGCTTTAATTATCGGAAGTCTTTGGATTGCTCGATCAGGAAAAATTCGGTATTTGTGGGTCACCGGTATTCCTTTGGTATTTGTCTCAATCACAACAGTTACAGCGGGAGTCGAGAGTATTCTTTTTAATTATCTACCTTTAGCGAAATTTGGACAGTTTTTTTCTGCTTATTTAAATTCAGCTGTGGTTTTACTGATGATTGGATCGTTAGGAACGATGATGGTGATAGGAGGAATTGAAGTGAGGAAATGTTTCGTTAAAAATCTGTAAGATTCGAGGGTTGAGTTGAAACACGGTATTGAATCGAGAAGTATTAGTTCCCCAGAGGGTTTTCTGATCTGGTTTCATTCTTAGAAAATGAGTTCGGAATTTTCGGCCAGAGAGCCGAATTTCGAGCAAGGATTTTTTTTCAAGAAGTGCATGAAGTTTTTGAGCTTTTTCAGTTTCGTCAACGAATGATTCACAATTGGCTAGTAAAGTAGACTGCAGGATAAGTTCGATGTCAGGTTTGACTGGGCGGTGATTTTTGTCAGTCCATTGATCTCCTTCTCGCTGAGCGTAAAAAAATGGCTTTCCTTGGTTCTTAAGTTCAATCTCGTCGACAGAGTCAGGCAAAAGGTGAGTCCAGGTTCGTTTTCTTAAATCTTCAAAAGACTGGATTCTTTCTAGAAGCTTAAATGTAGAACCTTGGGCGACCCAAATTTGATTGCCGTCTGTTATCCAGTAGTATCCATGCGTTTGATTGAGTTGAGCCCCCAGTTGAAATTGAAAACTTTGATTTCCTTGAGATGATTTCCACTGAACAATCCAATGGGGGGGGGCAAGTTCAAAAGATTCAAGTGGAGCTAAAGGAGCAGAAGATACTCTTTTAATGGATGTAAAGGAGTCCACAAGATGGAAAATAAAAGTCTCATCTGCGAATCGATCTAAGAGGATTTGATTGGGAGATTGAGAAAGAATTTCCCAATTTTTCCCAATTTTTTGTAGTTCTGCTGACCACGTGCCTCCTGATTGAGGTCTCAGTCGAGTGAGAGTGAGTTGGGATATCTTAGAAGGATTGAATAGAAACAATTTTTTTGGAAGGGGAGTTTTATGGCATCCACTGAAGCAAATCAGTGACCCTAACAAGAATAACTGGAAAAGCCAGGTTGCAGGCTTATGCATACAATTGACATCGTAAGAACGGCTCGCTACGGTTGCAAGGAATAAAACAAAATATTTTAAAAATAAGGAATCATTTAAGATGTCGACATCAGAATTGAACTCTCAATCTCTTTGGGACTTAGTCGTGAGTGGTGGTTTTACAATGGTTCCCTTAGTTTTTTGTTCCTTAGTGGCCTGGGGAGTGATTTTTGAAAGACTTTGGAATTATAAGTGGCTCGAGCGGGATTTGAAGTCTTTTCATTTGTTGGCTATTAATACCTTATTGTGCAGTGATTTTGAAGCATTAGGGACTTTGTGTCGTTCCCATGATGGACTTCCTACTGCTCGACTTCTTCAGGTAGCTTTGGAGAGATTGAGATCGAAAGATTTAAGACTAAAAGACGGCTGGTTTGAAGCTCTTGAAAGAAAACGACAAGTGATCAACCTAGAGTTGAGAAGAAATCTGTGGATTTTAGGTACCATTGGAAATGCAGCTCCTTTCATTGGTCTTTTTGGAACAGTCATTGGGATTTTGAGGTCATTTCAAAGTATCGCTAAAGTCGGCTCAGGAGGGTTTGCTGTTGTGGCTGCAGGGATTTCTGAATCCTTAATAGCAACTGCAGCAGGAATCGTTGTGGCTGTAGTGTCTGTTTTAGCTTTTAATGCTTTTCAAACTCGATGGAGTTCGGTGACGACTCTGATTCGAGTGAGCGCTGAGGAGCTTTGTGAGCTTTTATCGACTCATGTAACTGATTCAAAAAGATCATCCAAGGAAGAAGAAAATGGCTTTTAAAACTTTAGGTAGTGCAGATTCTGAAGCCGAAAGTCCAATTGTCTCAGAGATTAATATTGCTCCTTTGACTGATGTCTTTTTAGTTCTTCTCATTATCTTTATGGTGACAAGTTCGGCTTTAAACTCGATGGGGGTGAGCGTTGATTTGCCTCAGGTCAGTCAGGAGACAGCTTCGTCTCAGCCAGAAGGGGTGATTGTTACGCTCTTGCCCGGAGGAGGGGTTCGAGTTCAAAAACAGGAATTCTCACCAGGAAAGCTAGAAAATTTACAGAGAGTTCTAAAGGCTGCTTTTTTACAAACATCTTCTAAATTAGTTATTTTGGAAGGGGATCGCCAAGCGTTTCTAGGTTCTGCCATTGAAGTCATGGATCATGCTCGAAAAGCAGGAGCTGAAAAATTTGCAATAGCCACAACTTCTGAGACCTCTCATTGAGTTTGCCCTCAATCATCTTGCGATCTTGAAGGTAAAAGTGCTAAGTATGAGTGCTCAAATATGAATTGAAAAGTGATGCGTAAAAAAAAGTTGAACAAAAAGAAATTAAAATGGTTTCGAGGGTTTATCCAGGGAAAAACACGAATTGTGCTGGCCTGGTTTTTTTCAATTTTATTGGGATGGCTTGCTCGGGATTATCCCACTTGGCCGGGAGTGCTTCTTTGTTTTTTGGGAGCAACTCTTAGGTTTTGGGCCAGTGGCTACTTAAGAAAAGATACTCGACCTGCAGTAGGAGGTCCTTATGCTTATGTTCGCAATCCTCTTTATCTAGGGACTTATCTCATGGCAGTGGGTATTGTCTTATCTCTGCGTCATGGGTGGCTTTTAGGAGGGGTGACCGTTCTTTTTGCAGTGATCTATCATTTTATTATTTTGGATGAGGAAGTGAAGCTGCAGAGTATTTTTAAAAATTCTTACTTTCATTATTGTCAAACTGTTCCACGCTTTTTCCCAAATTTTTGGTCTCCTTTTTTTGTAGCTCATCGGAAGGCTTTGCTTGAAGTCAATCCTGAAACAGAAAATCATGTCTTTTCATGGGTTTTAGCAATGAAGAATAAGGCTTATGAGGCTTATGCAGCTTTTTTAGGTTTAGTTGTTTTTGTTTATTTAGCAGCCTATTTTTGGAAGTCTGTTTGAATGGAGGAAGAGTCTTGAAAGAAACCATGAAAGTGGGCCCTCAGGGTCAGTCTAAATTAGGGAGTATGAAGTTTCGACTTGAACCCCAGCTCTTGGTTCAGATTCATCAGTTGATGGTGAAGTCGCGTGTCCTCGAAGAGCGTTTGATTCGGATGTATAAGCAATCCGATGGGTACTTCTGGATTGGAGGTCCAGGAGAGGAAGCTTTTAATGTTCCTTTAGGGCTTCAAGTTAAGAAAGGTCAGGGTCTTGATTTTGATTACCTCCATCTGCATTATCGCTCTGGAGCTATTGTGACAGCTCTGGGGATGGAGCCCGTAGATGCCTTAAGGCAAATGAAAAATACGGTGACCGACCCTTACTCGGGGGGGAGAAATTTCTCGAACCATTTTTCCAAAAAAGCTTGGAATATCGTACCTATATCTTCTACGATTGAGACTCAGTACGTCACTGCGATTGGGAGTGCTATTGCTCAGCGTCGGCATGGAGGGAATGGGATTACGATTGTGAATGGGGGAGATGCAGGAACGGCTGAAGGAGATTTTGCGTCTTGTCTCATCTGGTCAACTCGTCCTGGAAATGAGTTGCCGATTTTAATGATAGTGACCAACAATGAATGGGGGATTTCCACTCATGCTTCTACTCAGCATGGAGATGGGCAGATCTCAGATCGTGGCAAGGCATTTGGAATGAAGACTCGAACCATTCATGGCAATGACGTCGAGGAGTCTTACTTTGCTTTAAAAGAAGCCATAAATTATGTAAGGACTGAGAGAAAGCCGTTTTTGTTAGAGGCAAAAGTATCTCGTTTGTATGGGCATAGTTCAGCCACGGGGTGTAATCTTGTGACTGAGGAAGAGGATTGTTTGGAAACTTTTGAAAAGAAGCTAGAAGCTTCAGGAATTCTGACCAGAAAAAAAATGAATGAAATTCGAGAGAAAGACACTTCTCAAATTTTAGAGCTGGCTCAAAAAGTTAAACAAGAGCCCATGCCTGATCCTTCCACTATTTATGACTTTATCTATTGGGGTCAGAAGGGTAGGTATTGGTAAGATGGCTACTCTCGTTCAGGCAATTCGGATGGCTTTACATTATGGAGAAACTCATTTAGGGGTTAAAGATATCTTTGGAGAAGATGTTGGGCCTCCTTTAGGAGGAGTTTTTACCGCGACGCAAGGACTTAAAACGAGCTGGAATTCTCCCTTGGATGAGCGTGGGATTGTAGGTGCTGCAATTGGATTAGGATTATCAGGGGATCGATGCGTTGCTGAAGTTCAGTTTTGTGATTATATTTATAATACCATTGATCTTTTAAAGTTAGGTGGAATGCAATCTTGGGCCTCCCATGGAGACTGGAACCTCCCAATAACAGTTATGACGCCGGTGGGCAGTGGAATTCGGGGATCCATTTATCATTCACATTCATTTGATGCGACGATGACCCATATTCCAGGCTGGAAGATTGTTATGCCTTCTAATCCTTTAGATGCTTATGGTTTAATGATTGCCTGTTTAAAAGAGCCTAATCCGACCATGTACTTAAAGCCTAAAGCTTTGATGAGAATCAGGGGACAGGAGCAGATTCCTGGAGAACCTCCTTTGACTCCTGAAGGGGAGAAGCTATTAAAGGAAATGATTGATGCTCCTCTTGCGGATCGATCGCGCTGGAGACCTCAGTGGCCTTCTGGGCTTACAGATTATACAGTTGAACTGGGCGTGGCTAAGACGGTGCATGAAGGTGAACAAATTACAGTAGTGAGTTATGGTCGTACTTTGCCTCTTTGTGCTCAAGCTGCAAGTCAACTTCAAAAAGAAGGGGTATCCGTAGAGGTGATTGATTTGAGGACTCTCTGGCCTTATGACTGGGAGCATTTATCAGCTTCGATTGAAAAGACAAGAAGGGTCTTGTTTGTGAATGAAGACACCGAGGTGACTAATTTTGGGGAGCATCTGATTCGAAGAACAATTGAGGATTTGTTTTATGTTCTAGAAGCTCGACCTAGGCTTTTAGCAGGAGCTTTTATTCCAGGTGTAGGTTTGGCAGATCCTCTTGAAATGGCAAGTACTCCCCAGATAGGATCTATTATTCAGGCAATTCGAGAGGTGGTTTCAGAGCAAGCTTAGTGTTTTATTTAGAAATTCCTGATTAAAGCGCTTAAAATTTCAATTCCTTCTTGTTTGATACGAATAATTCTAGGTATACTAGTTCAAGCGTGGAGGGGGATGTTCAAGGATGAACAAATTTTGCAGGCCTGCTTTTAGGCGGAGTGCTTTTTGTTTTTTGACCTTAGGTTTGAGCTTGATTCTACTCATAAAGCCCCATTCTAGTTTCAGTTTAGTGTCTACTGATTTTTTTAATTCAACTCTTCCTCCTGTCTGGGATGCTACTAAATCCATCAGTCTAGCTAATGTTTTTACGAGCTGTTCTAATTTTGCTGCTCCGATACAGAATTTTGCTCAAAGCTTTGGAGCCAGTATGCAGGCAGGAAATAGTTTTGGAAATGCAATAGGGGCTACTGCTGGGGGTATTTGCCCTATGTCTGCTGCAGTAAGTATCAGTATGGTTTGTACTGGAAGTGATGTAGCCCCCGATACAAGTTCAATGACCTGTGAAACGACGGGTAGTAATCCGATGGCGACTCACCAAATGGTGATGCAGCTTCAGATGGCAATGTGTACGCTTCAGTGTAAGAAGGCAAAGATTCAGGCTGTTCATGGTGAAGTCAATTGTTTGACGGCCCAAGCTAATATGCTCACCCAACAAGCAGGTTCACTTACAGGTCTTTATTCAAACAATATTCAGAACATGCAAAAATATATTTCCAATATTGAGTTGATGGATAAGGATCGTGAAGTTCAAATAGAAGATTTGAATGATCGACTCAACACCAACCGAAAGACAGGTGCTCCTGGACTTTTGGAGTTACAACAAAAAACTCAAGAAATGTTAAGTGCAATGCCTGGAGAAATTCAAAAAGAAAGAAAAGATTATCAGCAGCAAGTTTTAGCGGAAAGGTCCTTGGATGAGCAAATTCAAGTGCGTCAAATGTCATTGACGATGGATTGTTTTAATAATCGTTCTGTGGATTCTTACAAGTGTGCCATTAACGGTCCTCCAGTGTCCCCTTCTGAATATCTGCTTTGTCGCTTTCAGCAAGGTCAAACCTTAGGTTCAAATGGGAGAGTAGAGCAGAATGCTACTCAGACTGCTCAAGCTCAATCAAAAACAGCAGGACTAAAATCTCTCCTAGGTCAAATAACTGGAGATACATCATCGGTTTCAAAAATTCCTACGAATCAAAACGAATCTGATGCGAGTATTCAGGCTCCTCTGAATGTTCTCTCAATTGCTGATATTGATCGAATTTATGGGTCTAGGCTTGCTGCTTACAAAATCGGTGGGACTGATGCTGAACAATTTTTACTCAGTACCATAAAAAACTGCAACTCAAGAGCAATTAATCAAGTTAATTTAGAATCTTCTCGTGCTAATACAACGATTGGAAAAGCAAAATCTGTTTTAAAAATACAACAGCAAAGTATTGAATCTGATATTCAAGTATTATTTAATAAATATGGTCAACAATTTTCGAAAATTAGTTCTGGATTAACGAATCAGAGCTCTTCTTTAAATTTAAGTCGGTGTTCTCAGAATAACACAGCTATTAAAATCAATTGCTTGGATGATATTAAAAATAAAATGGGAAATCTTTTAAATGGATCTGTAAATAATTCAATCAATATTCAAATCAAAGGCAATAGTCCTAGTTCTATTCGAAATCTAACGTGTAATGGACTCAATGGCTGTGTGACGAGTCTTCAGAAAGAGGTAAAACAGATTAGTTTTGAAAGACAAGAACTTTCTAATATTAAAAAACAAAACACCTTGGCCTTTAATCAATCCGTTGAAACCTTTACGAAGGAGGTTGCAAGTCAACTGAGTGCTCAAAGTCAGATGATATCGGATCGAATCAATACTTTGAATACGGCACTAGCCTCGCTGGGTCAAGGCTCTGGATTTAAGATGACTCCAATGAAGGGTGAGCCGCTCGAGTATGATGCCCAAACAGGGCTGGTCAAGCCCCCTAAAAATGTGCTGAATTTAGTGGGACAGTATGTCAACCCTCCTTTACCCGACTTATCAGGAATCATGAGTGGAGGGATGGGTGGCTTGGCATCTGCTGAATCTTCATTGGATCAAAAATATGGTCAACTATCTTCAAGTCTTGTGCAGATTTCAAACTTAGAGGCAAGCTGTGCTAGTCAGAAAAATAATCAACTCATTAAAAACATTGTAGACTTAGGAAGCGCTGCTCAAAATTGTCATTTTTCACCTTACTGCACTCAGGATAAGGTCACCGAACTGCAGACAGCTTTGGCAAAAATCACAAATCACCCCGGATTAGGTGGAGGTTCCGCGGCTAGTTTAAATACAGGGGCTACCAGTATGTGTGATTCTCCTGGTTTGGCCCAACCTGTAGAACCGACCACACTTAAACCTGTGCTGCCGACAAGGCCAAGGCCTACAGTTGCGCAAAAAACCGCCCATGACAATGCGGTGGCAGCTTGGGAAGCAGAACGTAAAGACTATCGAGATGAGAAGAGGACTTATGATCAGGCTATAGCTGACTATAAGGTGGGTGCTCGCGGTTGTGGTGCTTATTTTTCAACCGTCCTATCAGCCAGTAAAATGCTTCAGACCTCAAAAGGTGCTTCTGGCTTACAGGGTTCAGCAGGAGGTGCGTGGGGCTTTTAGTGATCCATATCAGAAAGTGGATTGATATAAAGTCGAAAAGTTTTATCCCGGTGACGACGAATGGCAAAAACTCCATTTTCTTTCTCAGTGGCTAACTTTTCATAAAAGAGAGGATCTAATTTTGCTATTTCTTCAACACTTTTCCCCTCATACTTTCCAAAGTCAATAATCACAAGACTTTCATCAATAATTCCAGTTACTGGACTTCCAGCAGAACTCATTCGGGGAACCTCCACTTTTTAAAAATCCTTCATGATCAGTTTAGACTGTTGTTTCAAGAGTTTCAACTCACACAAATAAACGCAATGCATTAATATGCAATTGAGCTTGCAATTGAATAAAAAAAGCTGAATGCTCAGATTTTATCACTCAGAAGAAGTCGATGGTTTAGGAGGTTTTGTGCTCGCCAGAATTGAAGTGGGTTTACGTCCAGATTTTGAAGACTCAGTTTCAAAGAGGCTTTTGAGGAGAATCGAATTATTTGATTTCAATTTACGCAAAAAAATTCGTTGGGCGAGGCTCTTAGAAGTCTATTGGTTAGATATTGCAGTTCCTCGAGAAGAGTTGATTCCAGCTATTACTGAAATTTGTTGGGATAAAGTATTGCAGTGGGTATTTACTGGAAATTTAATGCCATCTGCAGCAGGGAAGTCAGGAGGTCTACAAGACCTGATGCAGGAGTCTCCTTTTCGTCCCGGAAAGTTTTGGGGGATTGAAAGACGTTTTAGAGCAGGTGTCACTGATAATGTAGGACGGGCTTTGATTGAAGCCTTTGAGATTGTTTTAGGTCGATCCTTATCACAAGCCAGAGCCTCCAGTGGAGGTTTGTGGCTTGTGGAAGGTCCAGATTTAAATGAAGACGGGTTAGCCATCATTGCTCGTGAAATTTTTTGTAATGAACTGGTTGAAACTTGGACTTTGGTGCCAGAAGAGTTATTGAAAAAAAATGATCGTTTTCATCAAGAAAGAATTAAATACGATCTTCCTAAGATTCCTCGCCAGGGGTCAGAATCTATTGAAATCTTTGAGTTAAAAAATTTAGAAGCTTCGGCATTAGAAGATCTCAGTCAAAAAAAATATTGGGGTTTGTCATTCATTGAAATGAAGGCGATTCAGGAGTATTTTTCTGAGCCTTCAGAGCAAGAAATTCGAAAATCAAAGGGGCTCTTAGAGCCCACTGATGTTGAAATGGAGATTTTTTCTCAAACGTGGTCTGAACACTATCAGCATAAAATTTTTAATTCTAAGATTCATTATCAAGAAAAAGATTCTGATCTTATCCCTCGTCAAATCGAGAATCTTTTCCAAAGTACGATTCGAGCAACAGCAATTGAGGTGGGTCGTTCCTGGTTGCTTTCTGATTCTCATGAGAATTCTGGAATTTATAGTTTTGACGAAGAAGATGCTTTTTGCATAAAAGTTGAAACTCATAATTTTCCTTCGGCTTTAGATCCTTATGGCGGCGCCTTAACGGGTATTGGAGCTGTGAATCGAGATATTTTAGGCTGTGGTTTAGGTGCTAAACCGATCTTTAATTTTGATGTTTTTTGTTTGGCTTCTTCAGATTATGCCAAGCCTTTACCCGATCGAATTTTACATCCTCGGAGAATTTTAGATGGAGTGAGACGTGGGATAGAACATGGAGGCAATAAAACAGGGGTACCTACCATCAATGGAGCTTTGGTGTTTGATGACCACTATTTGGGAAGGCCTTTGATTTATTGTGGGACTGGTGGATTCATGCCTCGTAGGAGTGGGGAGCGGTCTTGTGAGTTCAAACAGGTTTTATCTGGAGATCGAATTTGTATGGTCGGTGGTCGAATCGGAAAAGATGGAATTCATCAATCGACCTTATCTTCCTTTTCATCTTTGGCTTTAGATGCCAGTTCTTCACTGCCGGCTGTTCAGTTAGACTCTCTGACTCAAAAAAGGGTTATGGATTTTCTTTTAGAGGCTAGGGATCAGGGTTTGTATCGTGCTGTGACCAATAATGGAGCAGGGGGATTATCTTTGTCAGTGGGACAAATGGCTCGTCTTTCAGGAGGTGCTATTTTAGATGTAGGATTGGCCATGACGAAATATCCTGGGTTAAAGCCTTTCGAACTTGTTGTCAGTGAATCTCAAGAAAGGATGGCTTTGGCAGTTCCACCTGAGCAGATGCCTCAGTTTCTTTTATTGGCAGAGAAACGAGGGGTAGAAGTCAGTGATTTGGGTGAGTTTACTCAGAGTGGAAGGTTAGAGATGAACTACTCCAAGCAGAGAGTGGCTGATCTTGATTTAAAGTTTTTGTATGAAGGCTTACCGCAGTTAGAGCTCACAGCTTTTTGGGAGGGGCGTCCTTCTGCTCCTGAGCAGGGTTTGGGAAGTGCTCAGGCCTGCTTGGATTCCTTGATTGGGCAGGGAGGGGATATATTGCTTCATCTTTTAGGTCAACCCAATATCGCTTCTAAAGAGTGGCTGATTCGTCAATATGACCATGAAGTGCAGGGAATGTCGGTGATCAAACCTTTGCATACAGTGATTTCAGGGACTCTCACAGCTTTGAGTGGACCCAATGATGCGGGCGTGGTTAAGCCCAAAGTGATTTCAGATCGAGGGCTTGCTGTGGGTTGTGGAATTCAACCCAAACTTTCTGAAATTGATCCATTCTTAATGGCTCAGGCAAGTGTCGATGAAGCGCTTCGTAATATCCTTTGTGTAGGTGCTGAGTATGGCACATCTGATTGCATAACGGCTCTAGTCAGCAGTTTTTGCTGGCCAGATCCACTGAGAAGTCCTCAAAAAATGGCAAGTTTAGTGCGGGCTTGTTATGGACTTCGGGAGGCTGCACTTGCTTTATCGATTCCTTTGGTTTCGGGTAAAGACAGCATGAAGAATGACTTTCAAGGCAAGTGTGAGGGGCGTCCGGTCACTCTTTCTATTCTTCCAACTCTTCTTATGACCGCTGTCGGACGTGTTTCAGATATTAAGCTTTGCAGAACTGCTGACTTTAAAGCAGTCGGGGATTGTATTTACTTATTAGGAGGGTCTCAGTTTGGTCTTTGGGGGTCTGAGTTGATGTTCATGTTGAATCAAAAAGGAGATATCAAACCCACGATTCAGGATGAACGGGGGTTTAGAACGGGAGAACCTAGCTGGACTTTAGCTCGAAAAGTTTACTCTTGGATAGGCGGTGCTGTTGGTAAATTGCAGATTCGACTCAAGTCCTTGCATGATATTTCAGAAGGGGGGCTTTTAGTTGCGGTTGCAGAATCTTTAATAGCTCGAGGGTTCGGGGCTGCTCTTCACATTTCTGTCGGAGTCAATGGCTGGGAGTTCTTGTTTGGAGAGGGTTTTCATAGTTTTGTGGCTACAGTTTCAGAAGAATTTTCAAAAAGTATTGAGCTTGAGTGGGGAGAGCTTGGAGTGCCATTTCAGAGGTTGGGCATTGTTCAATCTCCTCCGTATTTAGAAGTATCATTAGTGGATCCAGAGAGTTCAACAAATTTAAAATCTCTTTTTAAAGTGGATGTTAAACGTATCCGATCGGCCTGGTCAAAAGAGGGCTACTGGGAATGAGTGGTCTTAAAATTCGAGCATTAATTTTAACAGGAGATGGGCTCAATTGTGAAACAGAAACAGCTCAAGCATTTCAAATGGCTCATTTTGAGAGTGAGATTCGTCATTTAAATGATTTAATTTCTGAAAAAATGACTTTAAACCAATTGTCTCTGACTTATTCAGTGATTGCATTTCCTGGTGGTTTTTCTTTTGGTGATGAATTGACTTCTGGAAAGGTTCTGGCGCTTAAGATTCAGTATCGCTTAGGTTGGAATCTGACAGAGTATGTGGCTCGAGGAGGGTTAGTTCTTGGGATCTGTAATGGATTTCAAACTTTGATTCGAATGGGGATTTTTGGTCGGGAAGTTTCAATTACGCATAATCTGAGGGGTCACTTTATCAATAAATGGGTTAAAGTTACTCCTCATGGCAACAAGTGTGTGTGGTTAAGGGGGTTAGGAACCTTCGAAGTTCCTGTTCGTCATGCGGAGGGAAGGATTATTCTAGGTTCTACCCGAAGGACTGAAATGTTAGATAAGATGAACCATTTAGGGATGACTTGCTTAAAGTATGACGTAGATTTGAATGGCAGTGAAGAGAGTCTGGCTGGTTTATCTGATAGTTCAGGGAGAATTTTCGGATTAATGCCACATCCTGAAGCATTTATTCGATGGACGGCTTATCCAGATTGGACAAGTCAGCCTGCAAGGGCTAGCTCTCCTGGACAGGGGTTAGCTATTTTTGAAAATGCTTATAAGGAGGCTGCAAGTGCAAAATGATTCAAGTGCTCCTTTAGTGATTCGGCGGGTTTTATTTAGTGTTTCTGATAAAGAAGGTCTTTCCGAGTTGGGTCGAATTTTTCAAGAACAGGGCGCTGAATTAGTTGCTACAGGGCGTACAGCCAGTGCTTTGCTGGATGCGGGATTGAGTGTCGTACCTATTGAAAAGATTTCAGGGAGTCCTACATCTTTTCAAGGTCGGATGAAAACTTTATCGTTTCCAGTCTGTAGTGGTATTTTGTATCGGAGAGGGGATTCTCAGGATGAGCTTGATTTAAGAGAACTAGGGATTAAGCCTATTGATTGTGTTGTGGTGAACTTCTATCCCTTTGGATCAGCTTTTCATCATTTAGATATTTCATCAGGTATTTCACAAGAACAGTTGATTGAAGAAATTGATATTGGAGGTCCAACTTTGGTTAGGGCAGCTGCAAAAAATTCTCCAGATGTTTTGGTTCTGACGAATCCTTCTCAATATTCTAATATTATTCAAGAATTAAAAACAGAGGGACAAATTTTGCCATCTACAGTTCAACGTTGTGCTTCAGAAGCCTGGGATTGTATATTAAATTATGATTCAGTGATAGCTAGAGAGTTGGGATCGAAAGAGAAAAAAATCTTAAAATATGGAGAGAATCCTCATCAAAAAAGTTATTTTCATTGTAATCCAGATAGTCCGATTGAGTGGAGTGATCCGGTATGTTCTACGAATATTTCCTATAATAATGTCTTAGATTTAAGCTCAGCCTATATGCTTGCCAGTGATTTGAATCAAGTCTTTCCATCTTTTTCGGGAGTTGTGATTATGAAGCACAATAATCCCTGTGGGGTTTCATGGGTTCCACTTTCAGTTCCAGGAGCTCAGAAAATTGCGTTAATGCATGCTTGGGAAGGTGATCCTGTTTCAGCTTTTGGAGGGTGTGTAGTGTTTACTCAGCCTTTGGAAGAAGAGACTGTTCTATGGTTGAGAGAGTGCTTTATCGAATTTATTGCAGCTCCAGAGCTGAGAATGGATAGTTCGATGATTGAGTTGCTTCTAGCTAAGCGAAAGAACTTAAAAGGGCTTCGAATTCATCGATGGGGCGATTTTCCAAAAGAAATTAGGGTAGATGTTCCAGGAGGGTGTCTTTACCAGTCTCCTGATCAAGTCCAAGAGGGAACCGTTCAGGAAACGCTCAGGTCAGTGACTGAACTTGAATGGCCCAAAGAAAAAGAGCAGGTTGCTCAATTTGGAATTTTAGTGTGCAAGTCTCTTAAATCCAATGCGATTGCTCTGGTGCGTGAGGTTAATGAAGGATCTAGGGTATTTCAGTTGGTTGGGGCAGGGCAGGGCCAACCTAATCGGATTGATGCACTTTGTTTGCTTGCTTTGCCTCGTGCAAGAATAGTGCTGCAATCGAGTGGAGGTCGACTCAGTGAGTGTGTTTTAGTGAGCGATGCTTTTTGCCCATTTCGAGATACTGTAGATATCGCTCATCGTGCAGGGATTCAATATATTGTGCAGCCAGGGGGGAGTTTAAGAGATGCTGAAAGCATTCAAGCTTGCAATGAAAATGAAATGTCGATGGTGTTTACCGGAATGAGGCACTTTCGACATTTCATTTAAGAAGTGTTTTAAGAAGTATGATATTAAATGATAACATCATCTGATCGGGTAAAAGATTTTTCTCAAGGTATTTCTGGTTTACGTCCTCATTTGTGGTGGGTAGTTGGGTCAGGTTTTGTTCGTGAAGAAGTGAAAGCTCTTGTTCTTTCTCAAGGCCAAGGGTTTTTGAGTGAAGCAATACTGACTTTGGAAGAGCTTTGCATGAAGCTGACTGGGGTTTCACGGGATTCCATCTTGAAGCCTTCCTCTCGTCAGGAGGTTTTAAGGACTCTGCTAGCTGAACCTCGAATTATTTCAAAATTACCTGAGTTCAAGCAAATTCGACGTCAGAGGAACTTCCTTCATCGTTTAGATCAAGCCATGCAAGTGGGGCGTTTGAGTTTTGCTCATATGCAAGAGGAAGCTGTTTTTAATGAATTTCTAGCTCAGCGGATGGGCAGCAGCCCGTTTCGAGAAGATCTTAAGAAGCTTAGGGTTGCCTATGAGGTTTGGCTTAAAGAGGCCCAGTGCTATGATCTGCCTACGCTGATTCATGAAGGGATGAGTGTCTTGAGTAAAGGGTGGCCTCCAAAGTTAAGGAAGCCTCAAGAGATTCTCATCTGGAGTGTTCAAAAACCTGAAAGCCTAGAAAGAGATTTTTGGGAAAGACTAGGAGAGTTTGTTTCAGTACGTTCGATTCAAAGCCTTTCTGCTTCATGGAGTCCTACAACTCAAATTCAGTGGCAACGATGGCACACTTTGGATTCTGCGGCTGAAGCTTTGGCAGATGAGATTTTTTCTAGTTTTAAGCAGCTCAATGGGTCAATCCATTGGAGTAATCACGCTATTTTAATCCCTGATCTTCTCGGAGTCAGGAGGAGTTTGAATCGAGCCTTAAATTCAAGAGGGATCCCTCTTGCAGATTTAAGAGATCCAACCAGGCTCAGGTGGGATGAGTCCGTAAAATGGGCTTTGCTGCCCTTAGAGGTCGTAGCTCGAGGCTTTGAGAGGAAAAGGGTGATTTCATGGCTTAAGGTCTTTCAGATGAAAGAAGAGTTTTTTAGTTGGGTGAAAGAAATTCAGGTTCGAGGGATTCGTCAGGGGTTGCATTCTTATTCAGGAGGCTTGCTCTCAGAAGTTTATAAGAGCTTAGTGGAGCTTGATCGCCTTTTTGGAGGAAGAAGAACCTGTCAAGAATTAGCTCAAAGTCATGAGCAAGCCTTGAGTCGTTGCTTGAGTCACTTTGAGGAGCAGGATAAGAAAGATAAGAAAGTTCAGACTGAGATTCTCGTTTTTTTTAAAACTATTTGGGAAACTTTGATAGCTGACATGGGGCGAGTCGGAATGTCTGAGAAGCGTGCCCCACTCTTGTTTTGGTTTGAAAGGCTTTTGTCTTTGATCAGCCAGGCAACTCCTCCCATTGAACAGTTAAAGCCCAGAGAGGGAGTTGGAATTTATCGACTTCAACAGGCTCCATTAAAGCCTTTTCAGAGGGTTTGGATTTTTGGTTTACCCCAGAACTGGTTCAATGGAGTTGGAACTGGGACTTATTGGTGGAGTGAAAGGGAGCGAGAAATTTTGTCAGCAGAGTTTGCTGTTCGATCTTCTGTTCAGGTTCATAATGAACGTTTGAATATTTTACTGGACTGGATCAAGGCTGCAACTCAAGTGACCTTTTTAGATGATCTTTATTCTGTCGATGGAAGTGAAAAAGAGTCTATTTTACCTTTATTGAAGGAATTGGAGTTGGCCTTAGGTCAGCCTTTCCCTGCAGCTCCTCTTGAAATGGGATCTCATCCGAGATTTTCTAAGAGTTACGGATTGACTCAAGCGATTCCACCTCAGGTTGTAGAGCTTCCTGCAATGATCAGTGGGGTTGCTCAGGGTCTACCTCAGTGTGCACCTGAACTGTCGGCTACTCTGATGGATCGGTATAGCCGATGTTCATTTCAAGCATTAGGCTTTCATCGCTGGAAATTAAGAGATTTGAGAGAACCTGACACTGAGCTTTGGCCTGATGTTCGTGGAAATCTTTTACATGAAGCAGTTCGCATTTTAATGGAATCCAGCCATTCTCAGGGTTGTTTTGGCATTCGTCCCAGTGATGCCATTGAGCGAGCTTGGTGTGTCAAACGTCCTCAGGGGTTGATTCGAAGCGATCGGGTGGAGCGTTATTTAAAATCCAGAATGACTTGGACACTAGAAACTTTTTGTCAAAAAGAAAAAGATTATATTCAAAGAGCACAGACTAAACCGATGAGTCTGGATCAGGATTTATTTCAAATACGCTATCCTGATTTTACGATCATGGGTCAACCTGATCGAATTGATCAGCATGCCGAAGGATTGTTTGTGATCGACTACAAAACCTCAGGAACAGTTCCTCAAGGAAGAGAGATGGTTGAAGATGGATATCGGCTTCAGCTGCCGTTTTATGCTGTGGCCTTACAAAAAAAGATGGGTTTACCTGTTATTGGAGCTCAGTTCGTTGAATTGGACCGGCGAGGAGCAAGATCTAATGGAATTTTTTTTAAAAAATGGAATGGGAAGGGTCAAGGGTGTTTGACTTACGTCAGAGCTAATTCCAAAAGTTTAATATCAGGAGAGCCTGCTGAGATTTGGGCAGAGATGGAAAAAACTTTAATCCGCGATGCTCAAGGCTTTTTGAATGGTTTTTTTGAAGCTAGGCCTAGAACTTCAAAAAAAGAAAAAGAATGTGGCCGGTGTATCCTTGGAGATTTATGTGGGTTCAGACGACGGTAAACTCTACAAAAAGCTCTCAGTTTGAGCTTTCTCCTGAGCAGCAAAGAGTTTTAGAAACTTGGGGTCAGGGCCTTTCAGTCATGGCAGGAGCGGGTTCAGGAAAGACAACAACCTTAGTTTCGAAGTGCTTAAAACTTGTGGAGAAAAACTCTGAAGCTCGTTTTGCAGCAGTTTCCTTTACAGAGCGCTCTGCGAGTGATTTACGAGCCAAGCTTTCCACTGGGCTCTTACAATTAGGATCACAGGGTCTTCATCCGCATTGGGTGATGACAATCCATGGGCTTTGTGGATCACTCATCCGAGAATATCCCCGAGCCGCAGGTTTTGATGGGGAAGAGGTGATTTTGTCTGAGTATCAGGCTTTTCAGCTTTGGGAAAACGCGATTGAGGCACTTTGGTTAGACTCGCTTCCAAAAAAGGTTCAAGAAAGTTTTGAGCACTTATTGGATCGTGAAAGCCAAGATGGAGTGGCTCGTTTACTTCTCAGAGTCAGGGAGCTCAGTTCTTTTGGAGTGCTGAAGTTTTTGAAGATGAGTGAGGATTTGAGTTCAAGGGCACTTGAATGCACAGCTCAGTTTGTTCTCGATCGGTATGCGCGTTTGAAGCGTAGACAAGGGGTTTTAGATTTTTATGATTTGGAAAGGGGAGCTCATCAAGCGCTACAAAGTCATTCGGTTCAGCAGGCTTATCATCGTCGATTTGAGCTGATCTTGATTGATGAGTTTCAAGACACCAATCCTTTACAAGCTGAGATTTTGTGGAAGATGGCTAGACCACAAGGAACTAATCTGGTAGTTGTAGGAGACCCAAAACAATCGATTTATCGGTTTCGAGATGCAGATGTGTCAGTCTTTCAGGAATATTGCGACAAACTTCCCTTGAAGCAGTCTTTGACTTGGAATTTTAGAAGTTTACCTGGAATTATTCAGTTTGCCAATCAAGTTTGTGAACCTATTTTTAAATCATCTGGAATTGAGTTTGAGGCTTTAGTTCCAGTGCGAGAGAAAAAAGATTTTGAGTCTGTGGTACGTCTTGAAATTTTAAATCCAGGCGATCTTGCCGACTGGATTTTATCTGAAGTTCAAAGGGGGGTTCCTTTAGATGAGATGGTCGTTCTGCTTCGTAAAATTCGAGGTAATGAAAAATGGATTCAGGCTTTAGCTTCTCGAGGGATTCCTATAGCCATTGGAAGCGGAGGACTTTTTTGGGAAGACCCTAGGGTGAGAGAGTTGACTGCATTTTTGAGGTGGTGGAGTCAACCCGGGCATTCACTCTCGGGTGCTATTTTCTTGAGGGCACCTTGGGTTGGAATTCCTGATATTATTTTAGATCAGTGGGTGCGTCAAGATCCAACGTGGAGAATTCCTTTTTTTTCGTCCACTTATCCATTAGCTGAAGTCTTAAAGCCTTTTCAGGGTCGAATTGTTCGACCTGGAGAGTTGCTGCTTGCTCTTTTGGAGGGTTCTCAATTGCCACAGATTGCAGACGAATTGGGAGCTCCACTTTTAGCTCTTTGGCATCGTGTCGAGGAGTTATCTGCTCAGGGTCTAGACTTTCAGGAGGTTGTTCAGGAGCTTTCAATCGCTCTTAAGACTAGCCGGAGAGAAAGAGAAGTTCCAGCGCCTAGAAATCGAGGGCAGCTTTCAATTTTAACAATTCATGGTTCTAAAGGCCTTGAATTTTCTCAGGTCATCTTAGTGGACTTGGGTCCAAAAGCTCGGGCTTCAGAGATGCCTTTGCTGTTTTGGGATCGCGCTCAGGGAGCTTACTTAGGTCAGCGAGATGAGAATGGAGATCGAGACCGAGGAAATTTGAATGAGCTTGACTGGAGGGAGTTAGAAAGTAAAAAAAATTTGGCTGAGAGTAAAAGACTTTTTTATGTGGCTTTGACTCGAGCCAAGGAGAGACTCATCTTGGTTTGTCCTCCGTCCTGGTCTTTGTTGGATGATTCTGAGAAGCGTTTAGTTCCTGAAGACGCAAGAGAACAAGACCATTGGGGGTCTTGGGTGAATTCTGTTTCTTTACCTTCCTTGGAGGTACCTCAAAGCAATTCTTTATTCTACCCTGCTTTGCAGGTTGAGGAGAAAGAATCTATTTATCATTCTAGACCATCGACTAGACTATCGGGACTTCATTGTCAGGGGGCGGTGGGAATGACTCGCGCTCGTCATAGTGTGACGGAATGGACCCTTCTTTCTGTTTGTCCTCGGGCCTATGAATGGAAGTTTGTTCGTCCAGTAGAATGTCTGGACAGATTGAATGGGGTAGACGAAGAGGAGGCGGAGTCTAAAGACAGGGTAGCTGATTCGGAGTTAGGATCGCGAGTTCATCAAGCGTTAGAAAGAAAAGACGAGGAGTCTTTGTACCAGATTGAGAAAGAGGTGGGAGGATCTAGATTTCAGGCGGCACCTTTGATTGACTGGGCTCGGTCTTCTCCGCTTATGGTTGAAACTCATTTGGAGAGAGGAAGGGAAGTTTGGTCTGAGCTTTTTTTCGAAGTTCCTATTCGAGGGGAAGTACTCGTGGGATCAATCGATCGATTGATTTTACAGGAAAAGGAGCGGAAGCAATTTTCAGTTGTGGATTTTAAGGTGACTGAAAAACCTAAGTCCATGGGAGTGCTTTTACGTGCTTACCAAACGCAAATGGATCTTTATGCATGGGCTCTGACTCTTTTGGAACCTGGTCTGAAGCAGGAAGATCTTTCTGCTCAACTGGTTCATATTTGTACTGAAGGGGTTCAAGTTGTTTCGGTTCCTTTGGGTCGAATTTCAGGGGAAGTGCTGTTAGATCAAGCCTTAAAGATTCTGAATGGAGCGACTGGAATACCTAAGCCTGGACCTCGATGCCGATTTTGCGAGTTTCGTAGTTTATGTCCTGAGGCATTGCTTGAAGCTCAGATCTGATTAAGGAGAGCACTCATAGAGCCTAAGAAGTCGAGCGCCTGAGTAAGTCCCTGACTTATCAAATTGCCAAGGTGGATAAGGGAAGTATTTCGCTTCTACGCACTGACCTTTTTCGACGACCGCCCACTGTCTGTCTTCACTGCTGGAAGTATGAATTTCGCCTTGCTGGTCTTTAATAGCAATAGCAAAAGAAAAAACTTGAGCCGAAGAAAGTGGGGCTGCTCCTCCAATGATAGTGTTGGGTTGTGTGACTCGATCAATAGCTATTACTACGCCATTGATGTGTCTTGAAAATAAATAGCTGTAGTAACGCACAGCAATAAATGCTGTACTGATTCCAAGGCTAATTCCAAATCCTAAAAAAACCATCCATTTGAAACGCTTCACTCTTTTTATTTAGGACGTTCTTTTACATGAAGCAAGCTATAATAAAAAAAAAGGGTGTGTGGGCTCTTAACCCTGTGTTTACCTCAAAAAGGTGTGTGGATCATGAATGGCTTGAGTTTTTTTTTGACTTCTCTTGTCTTTGGATTTTTAGCAGGATTTTTATCGATAAATCTAGCTTGGTCTTCCTCTACTTTACATCTTTCTGATTTTCTTGAAGATCAGAGTCGGACCGGATTGGTTTTGGAGTCTTTAGAAGACCAAATCACTCTTCAACGTCAAGCCAAAGAATATTCTTACTTAAATAAAAAAAGAAAAGGTCAATCCATAAAAAGATGGATTGCTTCATGTGCAAAGCCTTTATTAGCCTCTCCTAATCCTTTTTGCGCTTTTATTTTGGATTTAGAGAGAGATAAAATAAAAGCAAAAAAAAACTCACGGTTAGCTAAAAAAATCGGAATTAAGAAATTAATTCGTCAACTTAAATTAGGAGAAATTTCAGAATTAGCTTCTAGAAGTGCTCGAGAATTGGGTGATGCACTTAAAAGAATTAAAAAATTAAAACAGATTGAATCGGTTATTCGTTATGCCTTAGCTGATGAGAAATGTCAGTCTTCAGCTCTTTTTTTGGCTTTGGGTCTTCGTCTGGAGGCTGAGTTTCCTTATGATGAGTTTAAGTCATTAGCGACTCTCTTATATCAGCAAAGTCAAAAATGTGCACCGGATGTGAATTCAGTTCAGTCTGTTTATCGTCTTGGGCTTTTACAAATTTGGGATCAAAAATACAAGGAAGCTTTAGATACTTTGTCTTCAGCTCCTGAAGCTTTGCTCGAGCCCAGTTATCGGATGAGAATTGGCTATTGGAAGTTTTTCTGTGCTGATCAGCTCAAAGACTTAATCAAAAAAGATCAACTGCAGAAATGGCTTTTAAAGGAATATCCACTGAGTCTTCATAATCTTTTGGCTAATACATGGGTAAGAGAAGATTCTCCACAAGTTTTAAAGGGACTTGACCCAGAGGTTCGGTTTCGATCCCAGAAAGATGAGGGACTCAACGATTTAGCTCGAGCGGTTGAAGCTTTAATGGCTGAGAAGGAGATGGGTTTAACGGCTCGTCTTTTACTGTCTTCTTTATCTCGGATTCAACTCAGTCAGGAAGTTCCCTTTCAGCTTTATTGGGTGGTTCTTTTAAATCGAGTAGGGGAAAGACCGGCCGGATTTGAGTTGATGGCCAAGTTATTTAGGGAAAATCCTCAGTTGATTTCAAAGGAAGCTTTGGCTGTGATGTATCCTCTTCGAGAGTCCTCAGTGATTAGTGAATGGATGGGTTTTTTGGATCCTTACCTCGTGCTTTCGGTGATTCGGCAGGAAAGTGCCTTTAATCAGAGAGCCAGAAGTTCTGCTGGAGCGTTAGGTCTCATGCAGTTACGACCCAGTACTGCTCGTGAACTAGAAAGGGTTTCTCGAAATCAGCTTTGGAAGCCTCAAGTGAACATTCGATTAGGTGTCAAGTATCTCAAAAAACTAGTCAGCAGTTTTGATGGAGATGTTGAGTTAGCTCTTGCTGCTTATAATGCAGGGCCTAATCGAATTAAGCAGTGGCTGAAAAGATATCCGATTAGCAATCGGTTGTTGTTTCTAGATTTGTTGCCACTGAAAGAGACTCGTGAGTATGTGTCTTCTATTGCTAGGAACTACTATTGGTATTCAAAATTGTACACCCATGCATTTGTCCCTTTGTCTGAGAAAACAAAGCGGTTAATTCAAAGCCCTTTATTGCTTCAAAATGAACCTCTTGCTTCTAGGGTTCCTCTTTCATCCAAATAGGCTTCATCTAAATAGACTTGAAGCTTTGTATAGATTATTCTATCTTGTTCTTAAAAAATAAGAGTGAAGGAGAGCCATGAGTTCAAGTCGCTTTAGAGTAACTCCCCAAGAGCAATTGAAGGAAATCAGGCGAGGAGTTGTAGAGATTATTTCAGAAGATGAGCTTCTAAAAAAGCTTCAATCTTCTTATGAATCCAATCAACCGCTGATTGTAAAACTGGGTATGGATCCATCACGTCCAGATATTCATTTAGGACATACGGTTGTCATCCAGAAGCTCAAGCTTTTACAGGAGTTCGGTCATGAGGTTCATTTTTTGATTGGAGACTTTACTGCTCAAATTGGGGACCCTACGGGTAGGAACAAAGTTCGACAGCAGTTAACAAAAGAAGAAGTGAAAAAGAATGCTAAAACCTATCAGGATCAGATTTTTAAAATTCTAGATCCCGAAAAAACTCGGATTGATTATAATAGTCATTGGCTTCATTCGGTTGATTTGAGTCAGTTTCTTCAGATTTTGATGATGAGTACTGTGGGGCAAGTCCTTGCGAGAGATGATTTTTCAGAGAGATTAAGCAAGGAACAGCCTATTTTTTTACATGAATTTATGTATCCTATTTTACAAGGTTATGATTCCGTAGTGATGAAAGCAGATATTGAATTTGGAGGAACAGATCAAAAATTCAATCTTTTAATGGGGAGGCATTTGCAAAAATGTTTTAATATTTCTCCTCAGTCTTTAATTATTTTACCCCTTTTAGAAGGATTGGATGGGGTGAATAAAATGTCTAAGAGCTTAGATAATTATATTGCTTTGACAGATTCAGCAAAAGATATTTTTGGAAAAATAATGTCAATTTCTGATTCTTTAATGCTTAAATATTACGACCTACTCAGCTCAAAGCCAACATTTTTAATAGAAAAAATAAAAAACGGATTAGCTGACGGTTCTCTACATCCAATGATGGCAAAGAAAGAACTCGCTGAAGAACTGGTGGATCGCTATCATGGCTTGGGTGTTGGAGCGAAAGAAAAGAAGCTCTTTGAAGAGCTGTTTTCAAAAAAATCCCTAACGACTCAACTCCCTGTCGTTGAGTTTGCATGTGATGAACAGAGTCGGCTTAATTTGGTTTCTCTTTTAGTAGAAAAAGGTTTTGTTCGATCCAGGTCTGAGGCTAGACGGTTACTTCAGCAGCGAGCAGTCAGAGTGGATGGAGAAGTCGTAACAGATGAGTGGTTTTTATGCAAAAAAGGCCAAACTTATGTTTTGCGTGCTGGAAAATTAACTTTACTTAAAATAAGTGTCATTTAGGAAAACTTAGGTTTTGAAGCAATGCATTATTTTCTAGAAAGATCTTCTCGATAAGTGGGGGTATCCATTTGTACTTCACAGGCTAATTTTCGGTAATGATCAATAGCAGCTCGCAGTTCTTTGTCCGATTGGGGCTGATTGACAAGGCTAGCGAGTTCCTTCGTTTTGAGGGTGAGGAGTCTTACTTCTTCTGTGAGTTTTTTGACTTGGACTTCTTGAAAGATGAGCTGTTCTCTCAGTTTAACATGTTCTTCTCGGATATCCTCTGCACTGGGAACAGTTGCTAGAGCATTGATAGCAATTTTAATGTCGAAAAGAGTTCCTGCAACTCGATCTGAAATTTTTTTAGGTAAGATGTATTTGATGTCTCCATGAAGTTTTTGGGCAAGTGCTCGGACTCCTCGAAAGGCTTTTTCTAGATACCCATAGCCATGGCTACCTGTAGCAGCAGCCGCGGAGAGCTCAATAATGAGTTTTGATTTTCCGTTTCTCAGGGAGTTTTCAATTTCTCTTAAAAGCTTTACGGTGTCAATTTTAGTTAAAGCGGTATCAACATGATAGACAAAAATTCCTGGGCTAGGTTCGTGTACTTTAAAGCTCATAGAATTAACCAGTTCATCCTTTGTTTGTTGTTAAGTCTGAGTTTACTCTTTTAAATTTCTTTTCTTCATTTATAATTTTAAAAGTGGCATTCGATTTTAGCAAGTTTGTTGATATGGTTTTAGGCGAGCTTATCATTTCAGTCGAAGAGTCTAATTTTTTAAAAAGTTTGACTCATTCAGCGGGTCGATATCCTGATTTTGCTAGAATTCTTAAGGAAAATCCAACTGTTGAAGCAAATCTCATTGATGTGGCAAATCGATCTTTTGGTGCAAAAATGTCTGAGCTCATCGAATCCACTGAAGTTGCTTTAGGAATGATGGGATTTGTTTCATCAAGAAATTATCTGGCAGCTTCGATTATTCGAAGAGATCAGGTCATGACTCCTTGGGATGATTCACTTAAGACTGTACTGCGTTATGCACTTGAAGCTGAAATGTATGGGGGGGCTTTAGCACCTAAGTATTTTTCAGCTGGATTTGTTTTTGATTTTGTTCTGGGCATCCTATTAAAACCTGACAGCGAAGGACAACTTCCTCCTACTCCTAAGTTTGTAGCAGATCTATGGAAGCATAGCTTACAGGTTTGTTCGATCGCAAGGCAGCTATCAAACCGTTTTTATCCAAACTCGGATTTTGAGAAGGATATTTGTCTTCATGCTCTTCTTCATGATATCGGAAAACTTGTTTTTTATTTTTTAGATGATGATTATTTTGAAAAGCAATTCAAAGAGAAAATGAAACAAAAATTGATTCGCAATGAACCGTCTCTTGTGTTGAGAGAAGCTGCGATTGTTGGTTTAAAGCCTGCTTCGATTGAACTCTCCCATGTGAAAGACCCCGAGGTAGAGTTCATTAAAAAGCGTGATTTAATCTGTTTCCCAGAAGATTGTTGGGAAGCAGAGATTGAAAAATATGAATTATCTCATGATATGATGAGTCACTTGATTTTATGGACTTTAGGATTTTTTCCGGATACTCATTGGATTGTTCTCTATCACCATCAGCCATTTCTGGCTGAGCGAAGGGGGAGCGCTATCCATCAGCATGCAACATTAGTTTGGCTCGCAGATCAGATTGCTCGATATCGCGAATTCCATCAAATGCCACGTGTTGGAGATAAGATGATCTCCGGATGGTTTCAAGTGGTTAAACCTTTCTTGCCAGATTCATCGGACTTGAAGTTTCGAGCCATTGTGAACTCTTTGACGATGAGTTAAGGGGGCTCGCAGAGCAGTTCCAGGTTTCTATCCTTTTCCAAAAAAATCTTTTAGTTCAACAGCTATTTTTCTTAATGACTTTCCACTTGGAATTGCAACAAAAACAGTATCGTCCCCAGCAACTGTTCCTAAGATTTTTTCATTTCCAAAGTAATCCAATTTACGAGCAATGACGGATGCAGAGCCTGGGCTTGTATAGATTACGATTAAAAAATCATTATGTACAATATCGGTTACTAAGTCACTCAAAGATTCTTGAGCATGGGTGAGAGTTTTTTCTTCTGGAAGTCGGTAACAAGACTCACCCGTTGGACTAAAAGTTTTCAAAGCACCCAGTTTTTTTAAGCTGCGTGAAATAGTGGACTGAGTAACTTCGAAGCCTAGTTTTTCGAGATCAGCACGTAGATCTTCTTGAGTTCCAGGGTCTTTTTTGCTGAGTAGGGTTCTCAGTGCATCGAGTGTTGTCAGTTCTTTTTCCATTTGGGTTGGCCGCTCAACCCTTTTATCGAAGCAGATGACAATTTTTTGAGTATAAATCAAGTGATTCTTGAATGATCTGAAGAGCTTCTTTCTTGTCAAAAAAATCTTTGACGATCACTGTTTTTTGTTCAAGAGCCTTATAGTCTTCAAAAAACCTTTTAATTTCAGCCATTCGATGAGGAGGAAGCTCTTGGAGGGAGTTGTAATGGTTATATTCTGGATCATGGGCATGGACTGCGATCACTTTATTATCCATTTCTCCTTGATCAATCATTTGCATATAGCCAATCGGTTTAGCGATCATGATTGAAAGCGGAACGACTGGATCTTGTCCTAGCACGAGAATATCCAGGGGGTCGTGGTCATCGCAGTAGGTTTGAGGAATAAAACCGTAGTTTGCCGGGTAATGAACTGAGCTAAAAAGAATTCGGTCGACTCGGATCAGGCCACTTTCTTTATCCAGTTCATACTTAATTTTAGAGTCCATGGGAACTTCGATCACAGCAGGAATCAAGCTGGGAGCTTCTTTCCCGATGTGTACATCATGCCAGGGATGAGCCTGAAATCCCCTTTTGGATTGGGTACTTAGATTCATAAATTCTCCTTAATCAACGAGTGCCAAGAGTATGCAAACATCTATAACCTACTAGGAAGGAGGAATAAATGACTAATTCTAGGGTTCGATCACTTTAAGTCCTGTTGGAGGCTGGATATAGCTTAAAGCCCCCATAGCATGAAGGGCTTTGGCATTTTTGATTTGGCCATTCAAAGAAGGAACAAAAACTCCTCCTTGAATCATTGCTGTTAGGGTATCTTCAACTGTAAAATTGGGGTTATAAGACATAAGCATGGATGCAACTGCAGAAACGTGAGCAGCCGCAAGAGAAGTTCCTTGTAAGACATTATAGGTTATTGAATCATAGGTGAGCGTTTTGATTGCAAGTTGCAAGACCGCTACTCCGAAAGATGAATTTGAAGTATCGGTTTGGAGTCGGAACCCAATTGTACAAAGTTGATTCGCACAAGAGCTAATATTATAATGAAATGGATATAAAAAACCCTGAGTAGATCCACTTTGTGAGTTGAGTTGCTGTCCTGATACAAAAGGGTCACCGACTCCCCGATTATAGCCTGTATAAAAAAAGTCATGTCCGGGTTCAGTGTCTAGGATTGCATAATAATCTAAAACAGCGACTTGAGGAGAGAAAGCTCTAAGGTCAAAGGTTTTATAGATTCGGTCATCTGTTCCATTGCTATATAAGGTGGAGCCATCATAGGAATTAGGGTTGGTGAGGGCATGACTTGTGAGTGGTCCTGAAGAATGGACAGCAAGGGTCGAATCAAATTGAACCAGATGATATCCCCACCCATTGGAGGTGAATCCAGGAAAAGAATTGCTCGTTGAGGTCCAGCCTTGCGTCATGAGAGAGGGGTAGGCTATTCCATCAATCACAGCGTTAGAACCAGCCCAAGGAGCTACGAGGTTGACTCCAGGTGCTGCAAGCTGAACTGTTTGTGGGCCCATGTTAGAAAAGCTCGCCAATGAAAAAGACTGATCAAGAGCTGTCACACAAATGAGGTTGGGAAGTAGGTATCCACAAGGATAGTTTGGGGAAAGATTATTGTCATTGTTTGTTGAGTTGTTTCCTGCAGGAACAACCACTAAAACCCCAGCTTGATCAGCATCTGAAATCGCTGTAAAAATTGCAGAATCATATGTCGAGCCAGTGACACTCAGGTTAATGATCTTGGCTTGGTTTTGTATTGCAAAATGGATTCCCTGAGTAATACTAGCTGTCGTTCCAACGCCTTGGGTATCTAACACTCGGACTGCCATCAGACTTGCTTTCCAGCAGATTCCAGAGATTCCTATTGAGTTATTTCCGGTGGCTGCAATGATGCCTGCTAAATGAGTGCCATGCCCCTGCTGATCCATAGGGTCATTGTTTCCATCGATAAAGTTATAACCGTGGTTGGGGAAGGCAGTTCCTCCGTTCCATAGATTAGAAACCAAATCGATGTGGTTATAATTGATTCCTGTGTCTAAAATAGCAATGGGAGCTTCTTGGCAATCTGTGATATAATCCCATGCTGATTCTATTCCAATATCATTTCCAGCTACTCCAATATTGGGCAAAGAGATATTGTCCCATGCTCCTGCCGGTTTTGTTATGATTTGCCCAGTGTTTTTTAAGGACCAGCCCTGAGGGTAAAGAGGGTCATTAGGGGTTTTGGCCATGCGGTAGATAAAATTAGGTTGAATAGATTCAATGTGAGGATCATCTTTTAAAGATTGAATAGCTTGTTCAACATTTTGATCGTTCAAAAGAATAACTCTGGATAGTCCAGTATCATTGATATCATGCATTCTGAGGCTAGAACGTCGAATCAAAGTTTGATCTTTTGAAGTTGAACTTGTAGTAGATCTAAATTGGACTAAAATTTCTCCGGGAACAAAGTCTTTTTCCCCAAAGAAAGAATCCTTGGAGATAGCCCAGCTTTTTAGGGCCACTCCATGAAGTGCCACTGAGACGCAAAGTAGAAAAAGTTTCATAATGGCCCCCGATTTTGAATGATGGTTTTAATCTCAATGGAAGGGGCGCTTTGAGTTCCTGCTGTGGTTTGGATAGAAGGTGGTTGAGTCCGTGTAACGGATGGGAGAGCGGCATATGCCACGACTTTAATGTAATAACTACCAGGCGATAAGTTAGGGATGGTAGTAGATGTGGGTGCATTTAAGCCAGATTGATAAGGAACATCAACCCAGGATGCCGTTGTGATATCAAAACCTGGAGTTTGACTGTAGTAAACCCGGTAGCCTCCTCCGGGGCTATTGACTGCCTTTTCGTGATTAGCTGACCAGAAGAGCTGAATGGAGGGCTGAAGGGGGGTCAGTTTTTTAATGCAAGCTGCTTGGGCCACCCAAATACCTAGAATGCACATCCAAAAGGACTTTGAGAAGACGTTGAAATAAGGATAGATTTTAGTTTGAGTAGCCAATAGATTTCCTTTAATATGCATTTAAGTTTTTGTTTTCTTGATGTTTTTATTTTTCAAAGTGGTTCTTTTATTTTAACTCAAATACTGTATTAAAGTAATCAAGAATAATCTAAATAAAATCCCCTTTTTATCCAATAGTTGGGAGTTAAAAGTTGACTTTGCCTGTGGCTAGTAAGTTTAAAGTCTTAGGGGCTGAATCACTGAAAGTATGGAGGTAGCTCACTTGGGCTCCCGCCGAGAAATGTCCGATTGGATAATCAAAGCTCATCATTGGGCCGATAAAAAAAGAACTTCTATTTGTATCAAATGTAACTGTATTCACAGAGTCTGTCGCTGTTGCTTGAGAATTCATTTTAACAATTCCTGCTTTGAGTCCCAAGCCAAATCCACCCCCAAAATCCATCAGACTTTCAGCTCCGTAGAAGGTATTTGATGTTTTTGATGAAAGTGAGGAGGGGTCTGAGGATATTTCTAGGCCAATTTGGTATCGATAATAATAGACTCCAGTCATAAGATTTGGAAGAATTCTGTAATGGGTTTCTACACCATAGCCAAAAGCACCACTACTTAAACTAGGGAAAGTCACTCCTAGTAACATACCTATACTGACTTTGTTTGATTCGGAAGCGAAATTATAAATTGAATTAAAAATCATCATTAAAAATAAAAATACAAAAAATTTATTTATTTTAGTGATATAGGTTAGCATTATTTTTATTTTATATTGAATTTTTTTATAGATCAATAAACCTCTGTTATTTATATAATTTTTTTATTGCAATGCATTAAAAAAAAGACTCTCTAGATTCTCTTTATGCTGATATTCTTGGATGTCATGAGATTAATAATGATCCTGATATCAGGAATGTTGGCGAGGGCTTTGGAGTTGCCAGCTTTAGCTGGTCCTGAAAAGGTAATAGATGTTCAAGATGTTCAAGAGCAAATTGCTGATACTCATGAAAACTGGAGAGCCAGTGAAAATTGGTTGACTCAGCAAAGTCTAATTGAAGCAAAAAAAATACTTGGGTTAGGAAGATTTGTGCGTGGATCTTTAGATTATGAGCCTATCAGAGGTCTTAAGATGAATGAAATTAAATCTATAGATTGGCGTAATGAAGATGGAATCAATTGGTTAGGTCCAGTGATGAATCAAGGGAATTGTGGCAGTTGCGTTGCTTTTGCATCAGTTGCAACCCTGGAAGCACAAACATCAATATCTGCTGGAATTCCATGGTTAAAGCCAACTTTTTCACCTCAGGCTTTGTTTTCTTGTGGAGGGGGTCGGTGTAATTTAGGTTGGTTGCCAGAATATGCTTCTGAATATCTTAAAAAAATAGGAGTTCCGGATGCTGCCTGCTTATCTTATTCTTCTGGATCCACAGGAGAGGATGTTGAATGTGATCAGGTTTGTGCTGATTTTTCATCGAGGAAAGTGAAAATTTTAAATTTCTTAACTCCAACCGATGGGCAAGGGTGTGTTGAGACTATAAAAAAAGCGCTTCATAAGGGGCCTTTGGTTACGACTTTAAACGTCTATTCTGATTTTTTAACCTATTCCGAAGGGATTTATAAACATGTTACAGGAGATTATGTAGGTAGTCATGCTGTAAGCTTAGTTGGGTATGACGATTTACGACGGGCTTGGTTGATTCAGAATAGTTGGGGAACTGAGTGGGGTGAGGGGGGATATGGTTGGATCAGTTGGGATGATATCTCAGGATTAGGGGTAGAAACTTGGGCTTTTCAAGTTGAAACTCACTTAAAAGAACTATCCATTGTTGCACCGATTGATCGGGAGTATTTGTCAGGTCAAGTACGTTTGATTGCTAAGACTCTAAAGTTAGAAAACTCGATTCTTTCTTTTCAATTCAGAAATGAAAAAGGGGAGTCTGTGAAGAATTTGAGCTGTCAAGGTGATAAAGATGAAGGGTGCTCTGTATCTTTTGATTCTTCTGAATTACCTGATGGACGATATGAAGTGATTGCTGAGAGTTTTTCCTCAGATTTAGAGGTCATTCGGTCTCAAATTCGTGAGTTTTTTGTGCTGAATCGGGTCCCTGAGCAGTCCTTGTCATTTATTCCAGCTCCAGATTTGAATTTGAATGCTCCTCTCAGTGGACTTTTAGAATTTATGATTAGTGCAGTTTTTTCACCTGTTCCAATTCAGCACTTAGAGTTTAGGGTCTTTAATTTGGATGGGAAAATGATGACTTACAAGTCAAATGACTTTGTTCTTGAGAAAATGCAAATCTCTTGGAGAACAGCCACTGTTCCTAATGGGGAGTACAAAATTTTGGTTCATGGTGAAACTGTTTTTCAGGGTAAGGTTTACAGTGTAGATTCTGAGCCTGTTTTTGTAACGGTTCAAAACTAGAAAATCGTCAAATTGATAGATCTCCATCCTTTGTTGATATTGATTAGGAACTAGGGTATCAGAAAGCCATGATAGATTTAGTGAATCGAGATGAGGTGGGTATAGATCGAGATGAGGTGGGTATAGATCGAGATGAGGATGAAAACTCTAAAGATTCTTCAGAGTTTTCAAAAATGTTTGAAAACTCACTTCGAAAACCTAAACGGAAGCTTTCTGTGGGAGATCAGGTTCGAAGTGAAATTTTAGTTCTTGGCAAGGAAGAGATTTTTGTTTCAACGGGTGCCCCAGGTATTTCGACCGATGGAGTTGTACCTAGAAAAGAACTTCTTAATCCAGATGGAACTCTTTCTTTTAAGGTTGGGGATTGGGTTGATCTTTATGTCACTCAAATTCGTGACTCAGAGATTTCACTTTCACTTAAGCCTGCCTCGAAAAACTTACTTTCTGCTCGTCAAAAATCTAAAGGGGCATTAACTGAGCATCACCAGAGGGGAGATCTCGTTCATGGGAAAGTCAAGCGGATTGAACCTTTTGGTGCCTTTGTCGAATTCAGACCGGGTGTAGAGGGATTGCTTCATATCTCAGAAATGAGTTGGTCCAGGGTGAGTCACCCCTCTGATTTGCTATCTATCGGTCAAGAAATCACTCTAAAAATTTTAAAGACTGAATTCCACGAAGGGAAACTCAGAGTTTCATTATCTATGAAACAAGTTGGGCCTGTACCTTGGCAGAGTCTACCTGACCGAGTGAGGAAAGGGCAGGTGGTTGAGGGAAAAGTCACTCGTTGTATGAAATTCGGAGCCTTTGTTGAGCTTGTGCCTGGGGTTGAAGGACTGATTCCTCTCAGTGAGATGAGTTATACAAAACGGGTGGTACGATCTGATGAGCTGATTCAAGAAGGGCAACAAGTTTCAGTTATGATTCAAGAAGTGGATACGGATGCCAAGAGAATTGCACTATCTTTGAGAGATGCAGGCTCAGATCCTTGGATTTTAGTCCCTCAAAAATTTCCTGTCGGGACGATTATTTATGGGAAAGTTGAAAGAAGGGAGCCTTATGGTCTTTTCGTTCAACTGGAAGAAGGAGTAGTGGGTCTTCTGCCTAAATCCAAGGCACAAGAGAACTCAAACTTTGTGATTGAGAAAGTCAAATTAGGAGATGTTATTCCTGTTCAAATTTCTGAATTACATTTGAATGAGAGAAAGATAGCCTTAGAAGTGCCTCAAGATCCAAATCGGGATGATTGGAAGAGTTATACTGGTTTTACAAACTCCAGTGGATTTGGAACTTTGGGAGATCAGCTCAAAGCTGTTTTAGAGAAGAAGAAAAAATAAAGAATCCTTCAATTAAAAGCTGATCGATTCAAGTCTTTTGTTTTATTAATTACTATTAATCTAAAATATTCACACTAAATTAATATTCCAAGTCTTTATTCACTAGAATTTTAAGATTAAAGTATATTGAATTCAATTTTAAGCAAACTAAAAAATACAACAAGGGTGTTTATGATTTTTAAAATTTTATTTATTTTATTTTTATTTCCTATCATATCCCATTCATCTCCTGATTTAGAAGAATTAGAAACAGAAAGAATTGCAATCAAAAAATTAACTGAAAAACATCTAGCAAAATTAAATTCTCTTGATTTTAATTTTGTTCTTACTGTTCTCGATATTTCTGATTCAGAGCTAACTAGTCTAGGTCGTCTTTCTGGGCTCGTTGGAATTGGTTTATGTAAGACGCAGATTACAGATGAAGGAGTCAAGCATCTTAGTCAATTACCACAGTTAGAAAATTTATACTTAGGGTTTACATTGATTACAGATAAAGGGCTTTCTCATCTAAAAAATTTATCTCATCTCAGAGCGCTTGATTTAAGTCATACTCACATTACTGATCAAGGACTTGATGAGCTAAAGAAAATTCATCAAACTATGAGTCAATTAAAAACACTGGATCTTTCATTTACAAAAATTACAGACTCAGGTTTAGTTTTTTTAAAATATTTTAATTTAAAAAATTTAAATCTTGAATCTACTGATATTACTGATTTAGGGCTAAAAGTTATAAACGATTTCAAGTCTGGTTTGCATAAGCTTAATCTGAATCAGGTTTGCGTGACCGACGAAGGATTAAAAAAATTCAAAAAAAATAATCCTCATTTAGAGTTATCTTTTTTAAGAGAATATCATATTCATCCATCTAATCATTTTTTTATGCTCGATGTAACTCTTGATCAGGTATCTCCAGAATCACTTAAACGTTTAAGTTCTGTTCCTTTTCAACTCAAACTCAAGATTGTTCAAGCAAACGATTCGGATCTTTCTAATTTATTTCAGTTGATTAATCTGAGAAAATTAGATTTATCGTTTACGCGGATTAAAGATTCTGGGCTCTGTATGATTCAAAATTTGAAGCAGTTAGAAGAGCTTGATTTGAGTTATACTGGGATTACCAATCAAGGTCTTGATTATCTCAAAGGTTGGGTTGATATCAAAAAGCTTAATCTGACAGCAACTCAGGTTACAGATGAAGGACTTCGAGACTTCAAAACGGATCATCCTCATTTAATTAGTCTAGGGCTTGGATTGACTGGTATTACCTGTCAAGGACTCAGTCAACTCAAAGGTTTAAATCAGTTATTGGCTTTGGATCTGACCAACACGAATATTTCTGATGATGGGTTAGTACACTTGAAGACCCATCATCCTCACTTAAAAAGTCTGTGGATTGGTTTGACCTCAGTGACTGATCAAGGAGTTTTTTTTTTAAGAGGTCTGAATGAGTTAAAGACTCTCAGTCTTCAGAATACATGCGTTACCAGGCAAGGACTTGAACAACTTAAATACTGTTATAACTTAAGTAGTTTGAACGTTGAAAATACGGATGTTACTTATTCTGATCTCTATCAGCTTCAGTCTGTAATTCCTTGTTTTTCTAAGATTATTAATGAATTGATTAAAGATTCGGTAATTGATCTAGTCCTTGAAAACCCGCGATATAGCTTATTCAGAATTTCAATGAAGCTCAGGAAGAAAATGTTATTTGTTTTTCCTGAAGAAATTGAATCTATTTGGATAAAAGAAGGTTTAGAAACCTTGCAAAAGCGTATAGAATTTCGAAAAAAAAAATTGGATGAAGAAAATTTGTTTTTTAACCAGAGTTCATTCAAGAGTGAAGACTCGCAGGAGTTAAAGCAAGATTAAACTTAACCATAGCGAAGCCCAGGTGTTAGACCAAGTGGGTGCTGTATTGAGATAGTTATTGATGAACGCTGCAGCCCAAATATTTTCAGAAATATTAACTCCAATTCCATTTTGAATATTGAATGGCATTGGATAGTCATATTGTAAGCCTTGAGTACCTCGAGTATGTTGGAAGCTTAACGTTAAATAGTGTTGAGTTGAAAAAATTTTGTTGAGCTCATAGCTTGCATTGGGCATCAACCAGCTATAGAGGTTGGCTGATCCATGAGGGGCGTTCAGTTGATTGGATCGAGCAAGGGTAAACTCTGTGATTGCACCTAAGGTTACCTTAGATCTAGGGATGAGGTAATAAGTTACAGTTCTGAATCCAAATTCAAGGTCTCTTCCTGCTCGCTCAGCCTCGCGTGCAAGTCCAGGTTGAAAATACAGATCATACGTGGTTGTTAGGTTTGGGACTTTAAAGACATTGACTTTTCTCAAGGCAAATCTGGGGTTTCGGAAAACAGTACTGAACGCAGGGTCAGTTGCAGTCGAGGCATAGGTCATGGCAAAGCGCTGGTGGTAAACTAACTTAGTGTTTTCAGCAATTTCATAATCAACCCAGACGATGTTAGCAGTATTCGTAGGGCCGAGTTGTCCTCCGTTTTCATAGGGTATGGAGTTTCCATGGTTATCCAATGCTGGAGTCATGAACTCTGTAAAAGTTCGAGCTCGAGTTTTTTTTCGAATCAATTTCCAAGCTGAATCTTCCTTTTTTACAGGCGCCGAGCAACGCAGCTCCTCTGCACAAGAAGGAGATTGAAAGGGAGTAAAGAGCAACCCTATCAACAAAAAAACTGTAAAAAATATTTTCCTGGTTTTTCGATTTCTGCTCATTTTTTGAGCCATTACCCACCTTGCCCCTAAGCAGATCATATAAAAAATTACCTTTTGTATTGCACAATCTTTTACATCAACTTTGATGAGATTGCAACTTTGGAAAACTAGTTGTGATTGAATTCAGACTAAGATTTGAGTCTTTCTACACTCATGATACCTGATTTGCTCTCAAGAGCGCTTGTGAGCTTTTGGAGCTGAGTGATGTCTCCGACTTCCACATCAAAAAAGGCAATCGCTTTTTTATCTTTCGTTGTACGGATATTGACTGATGCAATGTTAATGCCGCAGGCAGTTATTGTTTGTGACATAACTGCAAGGATTCCAGGCTCGTCCAAACAGATCACGCGAATCCGGACATGCCGTTTGATGGTGCTGGTATTGTTGATGTTCCATTGAACATCAACATGGCGCTCTTTGTCGCTATCCAGTGCTTTAGGACAACTGACGGCATGGATTGTGACTCCCCGTCCACGGGTGATAAAACCCATAATGCTATCGCCTGGAAGCGGATTACAGCATTTGCCTGAACGAATTAAAACATCATCTAAGTTTCCAACAGTAATTGCATTTCCGTCTTCATTCCTTTTCTTAGCAGCGCTAAACATTCGTTTGAGAAAGCTTTCATCTTCAGTTTTTGCTGATTCAAGCTTTTTTTCAAGAGCATCTTTTGGCAAAAGGAACTTCATGATATTTTCAGGCGTGAGTCGTCCATATCCTGTTCGGATGTAAAGTTCATCCTCTGTTCGAAGATTAAAGCTCTGAGCTGCTTTTAATAGTTCCCCCGATCTTTCAAGTTTAGAAAGGGAATGGCCAAAAAATTTTAGAGTTTTTTCAAGAAGTTCTCTTCCAAGTTTTAAAGCTCGATTGCGTTCTTGTTCCTTGATATAGCTTCGGATTTTTGTTTTAGCTCGTGAACTTTTAACAATTTTTATCCAATCTTTGGACGGAGTCTGAGAAGCCGAAGTTAAAATTTCAATGGTGTCACCTGATTTTAGTCGGTGCTTAAGAGGAACGATCTTACCGTTAACTTTAGCGCTGATGCATTTATGACCGATGTCGGTATGGACGGCATAAGCAAAGTCCAGGGGAGTTGCTCCATGAGACAGTTGTTTAACTTCCCCTTTGGGAGTAAAAACAAAAACGTCTTCTGCAAACAAATCAATTTTAACAGTTTCTAAGAACTCGTTTGGATCGGATAAGTCCTTGTGCCATTCTAAGAGTCGATTGACCCATTCTACGTTTTCATGGGATCTGTTATCGAATTTACCTTCCTTGTATTTCCAATGAGCTGCAATTCCTCCTTCAGCCACTTGATGCATATCCTGGGTGCGGACTTGCATTTCAATTCTCTCTCCATGCGGACCAATGACTGTTGTGTGTAAAGATTGGTAGGCATTAGCCTTGGGCATAGCAATGTAGTCTTTAAATCTTCCGGGAACTGGTTTATAAGCAGCATGAATCACGCCTAATGCCTTGTAGCATTCTGTAATATTATCCACGATAATTCGGTAAGCAATGACATCAAAAACTTGCTCGTAAGTGACTTTTCCTCGTTCCATCTTTTTAAAAATTGAAAAAAAGTGTTTAGCTCGACCTGAAACTTGTGCTTGTATGTCGTATTCCTTAAGTCTTTCGTCTAAAATCAGAGTCACATCTTCGATGTATTTTTCTCGT
Organism: Oligoflexia bacterium; assembly: GCA_903935335.1. Taxonomy (GTDB): domain Bacteria; phylum Bdellovibrionota; class UBA1018; order UBA1018; family UBA1018; genus CAIZRG01. Next base: position 28,971 of record CAIZRG010000018.1, on the reverse strand, counting down.
TCTCGTTTGGTTTTAGAGACTTTTTGGGCGAGTCGATAATAAACATCAGGGTGTAAATATCGAAGACAAAGATCTTCAAGCTCAATTTTGATCCAACTAATCCCTAAGCGGTTAGCAATCGGTGCATAGATATCCAATGTTTCCTGAGCAATGATTTTTTGCTTCAGGAGAGAGCAATGTTGAAGGGTTCTCATATTATTCAGCCGATCGGCTAGTTTGACGAGAATGACCCGAATGTCTTTTGCCATCGCCAGAATCATTTTTCTGAAATTTTCGGCTTGTTTTTCCTCTGAAGTTTTAAAGGTAATTTTTGATAACTTAGTAACTCCATCAACGAGTTCAGCGATATTTTTATCAAACTCAGTTTCAATTTGATTGAGGGTGACAGCAGTATCTTCGACTGTATCATGCAAAAGTCCAGTAATGATGCTAGGTAGATCTAATTGAAGATCCGCAAGAGTTTGAGCTACCCCAAGCGGGTGAATCATGTAGGGCTCTCCACTGGAGCGGAGTTGCCCAGAATGAGCTTTTGATGCAAGCTCATAGGCTTTTTTCACTTGATCTAGTTTTGCTTCAGGATAGTAACTTGAGATTTTACTACAAATGCTTTCAATCGTTGGAATACGAGCTTTAGGCATTCTATTTTTGCCTCGGAAAGAGAGAAAGTTTTGTTTCTAAGATGGATTTGAGTTCCTGGTAAGCTGCTTCAAATCGGTCATTGATGACCACAGAGTCAAAGTTCATTCCTTCTTGCATTTCTAGTTTCGCTTGATTCAGGCGTCTTTGAATCGACTCTTCAGTGTCAGTACCGCGATTTCGCAGTCTTTTTTCAAGCTCAAGAAGGTTAGGTGGGGCAATAAAAATTCGATAACATTGGCTTGGAAAGTTGACCTTTAATTGTTTGGCACCTTGAACGTCAATATCTAAGAGGACTGATTGCTGTTTTTCAAGAATTTCTTCAAGGATTCTTTTTGAAGTTCCATAGTAGTTTCCATAAACAACAGCCCATTCAGCAAATTGTTGGGCTTGGATTTGTTTTTCAAATTCATCATGAGTTAAGAAAAAATATTCGATTCCATTTTTTTCCACTCCTCGGGGTGGCCGAGTTGTGGAAGAAATGGACAATGTGAGATTTGGAAAATCTTGAAGAAGTCTTTGGCAGAGAGTCGTTTTGCCACCTCCCGAGGGTGCTGAGATGACTAATAAATAAGCTATGGATTGAAGTGAATGGGTTTTCACCAAGGATTTAGTTTCCTGTTAATTGAGGGGCGTAAGCAAGAGCTTCTGACCCCATGTTTCTGAACTTATGAATTCGGTCCTCCGTTAAATACTGTGGGTTCTCCTTTGACTTTTCATTGAGAATGTCAAAATTTTCAATTAATGCTGTTCGAATGTAGTGAGCTGCAGTTAACCAGTCTCGATGAGCACCTCCTTGAGGTTCTTTGATGATTCCATCAATGACGCCTAGCTTGAGAAGTTCATTTGGGCTCATTTTCAGTTTTTCACTGGCTCGTTCAGCTAGACTTGAATCACTCCAGAGGATAGAGGCACAGCTTTCAGGTGAGATCACTGAGTAAATACTATACTCTTGCATCAGGACTTTGTTGGCTACTCCAATGGCTAGGGCCCCTCCTGATCCTCCTTCTCCAATCACAATCGAGAGAATTGGGACATTGAGTTTAAACATCAAGTGGATGCATTCAGCAATGGCTTGAGCCTGTCCTCTTTCTTCCGCTTCTAAGCCTGGATAAGCCCCTGGAGTGTCAATCAAGGAGAGGATTGGCATTTTGAATCGATGGGCAAGCCCCATGAGTCGCATACATTTACGGTATCCTTCGGGGCGAGCCATTCCAAAGTTTCTAGCCATTTTTTGTTTAGTGGTTCGACCTTTTTGGTGTCCTAAAATGAGGATCGAGGTTTTGGAATCCAAGTTTTTGGAGGGTGAGGTGCTTGATTCAGAGTTCCCTGGATGAGCAGGGGGCCAAGTGGCGACTCCCCCAATAATGGCTTGATCGTCTCCATAAGTCCGATCTCCTTGAAGTTCCATAAAGTCTGGAAAAAGAAGATCAATGTAGTCTCGTGTATAGGGTCGATTCGGATGTCTTGAGAGTTGTACCCTTTGCCATGGGTTGAGCTTAGCATAGGTGTCATCAATCAGAGATCGCATTTTGTTTTCAAGGAGTTGGATTTCATTTGTGAAATCGACTCCTTCTTGTTTTGCAAGATCTCGTAGATTTTGCAATTTTTTTTCCAAATTCACGATTGGCTTTTCAAACTCTAGGATAGCTTCCATAGGGTGCTGAACTTAGCATGGTTCTGTGTGAATTCACAATTTTCGAAAAAGGCATTCGGAGAGGTGAGTCATTCGATTGAGTTAAATACCGTTTGTATTTTCCCAGCCGGCCACGAGTCCTTCCTCAAAGTAAACAGCTCGAGAGTCATCACTCCCCATACCGCTCGGGATATGGCTTAAGTAGATCCACTTTTGGTTCTTTTGCTGTGGAATTCCTGCTATCTGAATTTCTTGTGGTTCTCCTAGAATTGATTCAACTTCAATCATGTTCATCCCTAAAGTGATTGAGTTGGAAGCAATGGCTCTTTGAATTTTTTCCTCCTGACGTAACAGAAATAGAGTAGATATCGGTTGGTTTTTTTCTATCAGTGCTGCTTTTTCTATCGGATCTTCATGGGTAGAGCCATCCCCCAAGCCATGCAAAGATGAACAACTGAAGAGAGTCAATAAAATGACTGCAATCCATGGAAGTGCTTTCAGATTGAATAGAAGATTGAGCAAAAGAGTCATCAGAAGATTCATCGGATTTAGGTGAAAAAACTTTCGGATGGGTCAAAATTTTGAACAAAACGAGAATATCTGGACGCCATGATGGGTTGAGTTATGCTAAAAAAAGATGGTTTCTAAAATAAAGCGTACTCTTCAAGAGCAGCTCTTATTTCTTCAGGCTTTCATGTATCAATTGATTCAGCTGATGAGAGGTCGATCTCAGGTTTCCTCTCTGATTTTAGTTTTAGAAAAAAACGTATTTTTCAGTCAGATTATTTTCCTCTTCAAAGGCTGTGTTTCTTCTGATCGCTCGACTCGTTGGGTATCCCGAGTTTTTTTTGGAGCATTCTTTTGTCTTTTAATCGTTTTTTTTCAGTTCATGGTGAGAGTTCAACAGGCAAATCGATTGGATGCTCTGAAGGCAAATCAACTCAAAGCCAGAAATCTATTAGAAACTGAGAGAAAAGCTTCAGAGATTGAGCTGAGGCGATCCAGTCTCGTTTCATTTGGAAGTTTTGTGGTAGAGCTCAAGGAGGATTTACCTGAGCCTCAGCCCAAGGTTCGACTACGGACGAAAATGGTTGAGCTCGAAATTGTCGCTTTCTGTGATTCAAGTCAGACTCGAAATTTTCTTTTTGATCACCTTGAGCAAGTTCGCAGTCAAGTTACGGCTGTCTTAGGACCTGTCAGTCGATCTGAACTACTTTCAGTGGAGGGGAAAAGACAGCTCAAGGAACTTCTTAAAAAACGACTCAATCACTGGCTTCCTATGGGCAAGATTTCTGATCTTTACATTCCGAGAATGATCATCGATTAGTTTCCTGAGGCCATTAAAGTTCGAGGGCCACAGACTCGATGCCTTTTTAACATTTCAAATAAAGTGCTTCTTGCAACCCCTAAAATTTTAGCTGCTTGAGAGCGATTTCCATGGCTGAGCTTAAGAGCTTTCAGAAGGACAATACGCTCCATTTCATGGAGACTGAGAACTGAAGCTCCCATTTCTAAACCAGGAGCCTGGCTAATGTGATTAGGGGTCAGCAAGAATTCAAATGAAGATTCATTTAATAGGGTTTGGAAGGATCCAGAAAGTCCGCTGGCTCGGTCAATGGCATGGCGCAGCTCTCGGACATTTCCAGGCCAAGAATGGGCCTGTAATCTCAAAACAGCTTGGGGAGTAAGAGTTTTTTGTAGATCTGATGCAAATTTTCGCGCAAGCATTTCAATATCTTCGGGTCGTTCCCGAAGAGGTGGGATGGAAAGAGTGACCGAAGCTAAACGATAATAAAGATCTCTTCGAAATTTTCCTTCTTCAACCAGCTGTTGAAGAGGATGATGGGTTGCACAGATTAAACGGACGTCAGCATGAGAGCATCGATCAGCACCCACCGGTCGAATTTCTCCATTCTCAAGGAAACGAAGGAGTTTTACTTGAATATCTAGAGGTAAATCTCCAATTTCATCGAGGAAGAGAGTTCCTCCATGGGCTTGCATTAAAGCTCCAGGGCGGTGGTGAACAGCACCAGTAAAAGCTCCTTTGGTATGTCCAAAGAGTTCGCTTTCAGCAAGTGATAATGGAAGAGCTCCGCAGTGAATAGGAACAAATGGACCTGATTTTCGGTCACTCCAGGCATGTATGAGTTGGGCGAGTACTTCTTTTCCTGTGCCTGTCTCACCTGCTAAATAAAGAGACAAAGGTGTTACCGATGTTTTTTTGGCTAACCAAAGAGCTTGGCATCCTGTTTCAGAAGTCGTCAACCAGGGGCGTACTCCAGATGGAAATGGAGGGAGACTTGGGTTTTTTGTTGTAGATTCTACCCAACAGTGGGTTTCTCCAAGTTGGAATGAGATTCCTATAGGCAAGTGAGCCTCTCGAACAGAAAGATCTCCAAGAAGGATGGGTGGGCTATCAGCAGCAGCTTTGATCCAAAAAGGAGAGTTGTGGTCAGGGTGAACGGGCCAAATGGTTGCTGCGTCTTTTTGAGCGGTATGATCTTTTAAAACAATGGTAGAGGATTCATTTCTTCCAATTGTAGTCACTCCGTTAAGAGGGATCAGGCGAGTTTCTCCCGAGGGTCCATTGATTTTGAGTCGCCAGTTTTTCATTTCAGTTCTCCTTCTCCGTTTTCCTTGTAAAAAACTTTTTAAGAAAGCAAGGGTTGTGCCGAAATCCGAAAATGAAAAATTGATCTCTGATTTTTCAATCAGAATGCTTCTATCTTTTTGAAAAAATAAAGGAAATTGAATCCATTGGTTTTTATGGAAAAGGGCAGTGTGGAAAATGAGAAAGAATTTAAGATCGTTTTTTGGTTCTTTTTTGATCTAAATTGGCTACTGATGAAACCTAATCATGATAAAAAAATCTGAATTTTTAATGACTTTGGCCGATGTTTCTCAATTGCCTGGGTTGTTTCGAGGAGCTTTTTTAAAGGGTCATCGGGAACCTAGGCTGATGATGGTGGGCCGATCCAATGTAGGAAAAAGTTCACTCATCAATGCTCTTTTGGGAACCAACTTAGCACAAATCAGCAATCAGCCTGGAAAAACACGAGCTATTCATTTTTATTGGTGGAAGCAAATGGGTAAAATTGTAGCCGATTTGCCTGGCTACGGTTATGCTCGAACAGGAAAATTAGAGCGAAATCATTGGGAAAAATTGATTAGCAGTTATTTGAAAACTGATGAGAACTTAGAGAGGGCTGTTGTTTTACTCGACGCAAGAGTGGGGCCAACTGTTATTGATCAAAAAGCAATCGAATTCTTGAATTTAGAAAATATACCCGTTACCTTTGTATTTACTAAGGTCGATACCCTAAAAAATCAATCAGAGCGGGTACGTCGGTTGAAAGAGGTGCGGATTAAATTCAAGGAGCTAGGGATTCATTTTGAATCTGTTTTTTGGGTTTCAACTCGCACCCGACTCGGGCTAACATCCTTAGCTCAGCAATTGGGGGTCAGTATCACTGGATTGGAGGGAAGCAAAGGTGCCTAATTCAATACGGGTAGTGTTTGGGGTTGAGGGGTTTCTCATTTTGATGACGATCTTTGTTTTTTTGCGATCCAAGGTCAATCTTTATACCCGTTTACTGTGTCTTTTCTTAAGCTTCGGATGGTCTATTGTGCTTGGAATGATACTTTCAATTAACTCGTTGAGTATTCGATTTTGAGTCTATGAAAATAATGGATCGAGCTTTGGGTATTATTGCTCCTTCCTCTCAAGTTCCTCGAGTAGAACTGAAGTTAGGAGTTCATACCCTCCGTGAAGCAGGGTTTCAGGTTAAGATTCATCCTCAGTGCTTTCAAAGTCATCTTTTTTTTGCTGGGACGGATGAGGAGCGAGGGGAAGCTTTTTTTGAATTTGCTCATGACAAAGAACTTCGGGCTTTGTGGTGTGCTCGGGGAGGGTATGGAGCCATTCGTCTTTTACCCTTACTGGATGCCATGACTCGTAAAAAAGGAGTACCCTCCAAGAAGCTTCTCATTGGATATTCAGATGCAACAGCCTTGATGGAATTTGTTCGACAGCGGTGGGGTTGGTCGACTCTCCATGCTCCGATGCCTAGCTTCAGAAAATTTAGTATCTTACCCGCCTCTGAGCTTCAGACACTTTTCCAATGGATTCGTGGTTGTCCTTCACAGGAGCCTTGGTCAGGCAAGAAATTATCTTTTTTAGGCTCTTTTTCTCCTAAGTCGAGTTTGGTAGCTCCTTTGGTGGGAGGCAATTTAACAGTTTGGAGTGCTCTTCTGGGGTCTTCTTTTGAAGGGAAATCAGACGATTGCATCCTTTTTTTGGAGGATGTGGATGAGAGTTTGTATCGGATTGATCGGATGCTACACCAACTCTTAAACTCAAAGACTGTAGGAAAGGTAAAAGGGATTATTCTTGGAAATTTTTTAAATTGCCGGGATTATTCACCCTTAGTTTTGAAGAAGGCCCCCTCTGAGAAAGGAAAAATTCGAATTTTGAAGACCCCACGTCCTCAAGAGCTTCGTCCTTTACGAAAAGTGCTTCCAGAGGGAAGTGGTCTTTGTAAGATTTTCTCAGAATTTGGATTGAAGCTGCGTGTACCCGTTGCTTTCGGTTTACCCGTAGGCCATGGCCCAGAGATGGCTCCTTTGCCTTTAGGAGCGATCTATCAATTATCCCCTCAGGGTGAGCTTTATCTTCGATCCTGGGATTGGATGGGCTCATCTCTCATCTAGACAGGTCTTAAGATCTAGGTTATGAAGAAAATTGTTCCATTCTAAATGATTCGATCGATTGGCTCCTTGGCGGAACTGGTAGACGCGTACGACTCAAAATCGTATATCCTTACGGGTGTCCGAGTTCGACTCTCGGAGGAGCCACCAATTTAAGACCGAGCTACATAAACTAAAAAAATTTAAAACAATTGAAAAAATTATTTAATTTATAAATAATTTTATAAAAATCCATTTAAAAATGTGATAAAGACAACTTGCTTAGGAGGAGTGAGGATGAAGAGGAAAGTGTTCTCTATTGCTATTATTTCATTTTTTTCCGTTCAACTTTCATTTGCAAGAGTGACTTTTGAACAAATCAAAAAAGATGTTCCCGATGTTTTTCAAAGAGTTTCAGTTCTTAAGGATGGGAAAAATGCTGATTATATTCCAGCTTTAGATGAAAAACATGTAGATCCAAATCTTTTTGGTGTAGCAGTTGTGAAAGTAGATGGTTCTCGTTTTTTTTATGGAAATTCAAAAGCTTTATTTTCAATTCAATCCATTTCAAAGCCTTTTACCTATGCACTTGCACTGAAGGAATTAGGGGTTAAACCTGTTGTTGAAAAAATAGGAGTCAACGCAACAGGACTGCCTTTTAACTCAATGCTGAGCTTAGAACTCAAAACAGAAGATCGAAGACAAAATCCAATGGTCAATGCCGGAGCATTGCAGACTGTTAATTTAATTCCAGGACAATCTAAAATGGATCAATGGAGTAAGATTCATTCTTTTTTTAACGAACTTGCTGGGGGCCTCCTTCAGGTGAGTGAGACAGTTTTTCAATCTGAAATGAAGACGAATGCAGGGAATCAGTCCTTAGCCCTTCGGTTAAAAAAATATGAGATGATTGATCGTAATCTCGAAGACACTCTTGAGAATTATACTAAGCAGTGTTCACTTTTGGTCAATGCAGAGAATTTAGCAGTGATGGGGGCTACTTTAGCCAACTGGGGAGTTCAGCCCTTGAGTGGTAAAAAACTATTTGATTCCGAAATTGCAAAAAATGTCTTATCCGTGATGGTCACTTCTGGGCTTTATGATGATAGTGGACAGTGGTTTTTAGACACTGGACTTCCTTCTAAAAGTGGGGTGGGAGGGGCAATTTTGTCGATTGTTCCAGGAGAGCTTGCTATTGTCGTTTTTTCTCCTAGGCTCAATCGAGTGGGTAATAGCGTTCGGGCTGAGGCTGTGATTCGAGAACTTTCAAAGCGATGGAAACTGCATTTATTGAGTAAAATAAACTCAAGCTAGAAGAACGTTGTTTTTAAGTAAAATTGAATGACCTGGCCACGGATCACAAAAGTTGAATTGTACGATCCATCGAGACCACTTGAAAGTGTCTCTTTTCCGTATTCAAAAACTCTTCCGTAACTCAAGCCTAGTCCAATCCATGGATTAAAATAAATTTCACTTCCTAGGTGCAGTCCAGTTTGAGCCAAGAGTCCTGAGGGCGCAGTATAAATTGCAGGGCCTGCTCCTAAATCAAGCCGGGCAAATAAATTAGGGATAAAATTTTTAGATTTTAAAAAATCAGGGCTATAGAAGAAACGAGTAAAGCCTCCTAAAAAAATGGATAACTGAGTTGATAAATCTTGATTACGACCTTCAGAGTCTTGATAATACGCTCTGAAGTAACCACCGATATTTAAAAAAGAGGTGGAGTTTACTTCAATGTCAAAGCCATAGGTTCCGATGCCTGTCTTATTGAAGGTAGAAGTTGAGCGGCTGACATCATTGGATAAATGAACCTCAAAGCTTGTGGTTCCTAAGACTAAGCTTGTTTGCGGCTTAAGAAAGGGATGATCCACTTTTTGATTTGTTTCTTGGCCGTATGCACTTGAAACTAGTCCAGCAAAAACTGTAATAAAAGAAAAAACCGTGTTCATACCCAAGTGAGAGGAGTACCTTACCCTCAGTGGCGATGTCGAGCTAAATTTGATAGTGAGTCGAACTTATGTTATGGACTCATTCAGAGTGAGGAGTCTGTTGAGTGAAGTACTTTAAAAAAGTTATTTTTGCTGGAGTGTTTCTGAGTATATCAGTTGGGCTTGCCAATGCAGAGGTCGTATTACAACCACACCAGAAAGCTTCAGTAGATTATTTAATGAAGAATCCTGAAAAAAAAGGGCTTCTTCTCTTTCATTCTCTAGGCAGTGGAAAGACTTACATTGCATTGGGCTACGCTGAGAAAAATCCAGAAAAGAAAGTGTTGATTCTTTTGCCTGAGTTTTTAAAGAGCAATTGGCTCGGACAAATGGAATCATTTGGGGTCAAAAACCCTAGTCGATATGAATTTATTTCTTTGAATGAGACCGACAAGATTTTAGGTCGTGATCTCAGTCACACGATTGTGATTGTAGATGAAGTTCATAAATGGATTCAGCAAATGAGGCTAAATACTCCAGTTCAATCAGAAAAACTGATTGAAGCTTATTTTAAAATTAAGTCAGCCGATAAATTGATCTTACTCACAGGGACTCCGATTTTCATAGATACATCAGATATTTCTTACATTGCTAACCTTTTGTTAGATGATGAGCCCTTTCCTGTGGACTCAATGAAGTTTAAGACTGAATTTATGAAGATTAAGCCAGTCACATCGTTAGTGCGTGGGCATATCACTGAAAGTAAATTAATGCTGATGGCAGTCCCATTTTTTATGACTTTTACTGCACTAGTGACTCTCGGAACTGCTATGCCGTTAGCCGTTCCGCTAGTGGCTTTAGGAGGGGGAGCAGCTATTCCAGTTTTAAATGAAGTGTTCCCAGCAAACCAAGTGAGTTTTCGTGAATTTGATGCTCAAAAGTGGAAAGATTTTTGTCAAAACTATGTGTCTTTTTATAATGTGAAGTTTGTATCAAATGAAAACTACCCTACTAAAAAGATTGTAGAAAAGCCAGTTGAATATAACGAACTCCAAGCTAATTTTTTTCTAAATTTTATAGATGAAGACATGAGCATCGAGCAAATTCATCTTATGTTAGCTGATCAAAATCAAAACCTATCTGATCAATATTTAAAATTTCATAGCACTATTATACAGAAACAACTTTTAGCAAACACTTCTTCTGGAATGGAAATTGGAAACTTAGAATTTAAAGGAAAAAATAACGAATGGATTGAATCTCCTAAGTTTTTAGAAATATTAAAAATAATCCAACTCACTTCGGGCCAAGTAGTTGTTTACTCTAATTACTTCAATAATGGAATTAAGAAGTTTTTTGAATTTTTAGAACGCAAGGGTTTAAAACAGGAAGTCGTTCTTTTGTCTCCAGGTCAATCAACTCAGGAGCAAACAGATGTGCTTGAGCAATATAATAAAAACAAAAAAAGAATATTATTAATTCATCCTGAAATTACAGAAGGGATATCGTTAATAGGAACAGAGCAACTTCATATTTTAGAGCCGGTAGAAAACTCTGCTCTTCTTGATCAAATTATTGGTAGAACAGTTCGATTCCGATCTCACATCCATTTTCCAAAAGAGAAACAAGTTGTTCATGTTTATCTTTGGGAGTCTAATATAGATTATTCAAGTTTTTTATTTCCAAAATCTGTAGGTTTAGTGCGGCGAGAGCATTGGCAAAAGAAGTACTCTGAAATAAATCCAAGTATGTGGTCTAAAGGTATTTTGGAGGTTGATAATAATTATTTCCTTAAAAATGAGACCCCAGATTTAAGAGTAAAAAGGCACAGGAATGAGACCAAAAAAGATCTAGAAAGTCTAAAAGATTTACTTAATAAATTTAGTATTGAGAAACCAAATACTCCAAGCTAGAGAAAAGTGTAGCCCCTAAAAAAGCACGATTAATATGTGATTCTGAAGTCAATTACTTTAAAAGTTTCAAGATTATTTTCATGTTTTTTCCCTGGTTTTAGTTTTTCCATTCCAATTTCATTTAGATAAACTGAGACAGGGATTTTAGCAAAAAAAGTTCCATTTTCTAGTTTGGTAATAGAAATTCTTGCTTCATGGGAAGGGCTGCCAAAAACCATATCGTAAGCGTAAATTAAAAATTCAAGGTTAAATTCATTTGGACTAAGATGTAAATGAGAATTTTTAAGGTAATTTGTTTGTCCAACCTCAATGTCTTTTATCTTTTTGATAGTATTTTTAATTGGAAGTAGGGAGTTTAGTGGAATGTAGTTTAAAACAGGAAAGCTGTTTATATGAACCCCTGGTTGGATCTGAATAGAAGAGGGCAGTTCTTTTTGCAAATAAAGCATCCCCTCGATCTTAATGACTGGAATCGTGTAGGTAAATTTTTGAATTGAGTGTTTTATTTCATTTTCAGTAAAAGACTCTGGAGTAAATAAAGAATGATCCAGCTCAGCTATCATGAAAGGTGAAGCGAAATAGATACAATTTTCTTGAAGTTCTTTAAATTTTAATTTATTTATCAATTTAGTTTTAGATAAATCCATTCCGAAAGAATAAGTTGTTTTGACAATAATCAGCGTAAAGATAAATAAAAAATTTTTTTTCATATTTTCATATCCATTTTAAATTAATTAAATTATAAATATTACTATAGATTTTCCATGTTTTAATGAAAGCAGCACGTATTAACAACTTTGGTTTGGCGTAAGAGATTTTAAACCCCTAATAATCGTATCACTACTTTTTTTAATATCGGCGATTTTTGTATTCAGTTTGAACCAGACTGGAATACTACACTTTTGAATCAAAAAACTTAAAAACTCGACAGGAAAAGCGATCTTTATATGCGCACAAACTTTACTTTAAAAACCATCAAACAATGAAATTTCATTTTAAAATAAAAAAATATATTTTTAATTATCTTTTAGATACTCAATCTTCGCACTTTCTAATTGAAGACAGGACTCGAACTAAGTTCTTGATAAAAAATATATCTTCTGAGAAGCGTCTATCTTTTTTTTAAATTTTATTTATTTATATTTTTTTAGCTTGTGAATGTAAATCCGGTCCTTCTCTTCTGGAAATAGCTGTTTTAAAAAACGATCCTTTGCTTATCCACAGCGTCATTTATAGTGATCAAAAACTTTTATTAAGTTTTCAAGGTTTTGAGTTGTATCCCACACCCCTTCATTGGGAAATTATAAATAAGGATAATGATACGACTCATTCGATTGTAACATTGATGAAAGCAATTGTATTACTCATGGAGGCGTGTCAGACAGTAAAAGTTACAGCTATTTTTTTCTCGAGATGGGTCTTTAGAGGATTTTTTACCATCACAGATGGATGGGGCATCTACCTCCTCTCGGCAAGTTGTGGATTTCACTCAACCTTATTCTTATTTTACGGTGGATGAGATCAAAAAAATTTAAAATAAAAGAGAATTTTATCAAGAAATTTTTTTAATCCCTTCATATTAAATATCCTGAAATCTAATGAGCTTAGAGCCTCATCCTATAAAATAATTTTAAAATAATTATTTTTTCTTGATTTTAAAGCAGCAAGTAAATATGCATCTTTGCAATGCAAAATTTTTATTTATTTTTTTGTTTTATTCCAAGCTGTTTCATCCCAAATTGTTTTTTTTCTAATGAATTTCCTGTTTTATCTCAGTCAGAAATTCAGTCAGGCATCGATGATGTTCCTGATGAGGTAATAAAACATACAGTTGGATTTTTAGATCAAAAATCCTGGGTTGCTTTTTTACAAGTGAATCAAAGATTCAATGCGTTAATTCCAAAATGGGTAAAAGTGATTCAAGTCAAAGGGCGTTCTGCAGCTGAGATTAAAACTAAATTAACTGCTCTTTTATTTAAAGATGGATCTGAAGGTCAAGTGCATATAGCTCTTGAAGCACTCGATTTATCTAGGTCAAACATAACCGCTGAAAGCTTAAGAAATTTATTAGATTTTATCCAGGAGCATTTTCCAAATATAAAATCTCTGAATCTTCGTGGGAACATGATTGGCAAAGCTGGAGTTGCTCATCTCGCAGGATTGATTCAGTTAGAGGAGTTGTTTCTAACGGGGAACGATATCGGTGCAGCTGGTGTTTTTTATCTGAAAGGATTGACTCGGTTAGAGGCTCTAGATTTGAGGGGAAACAGGCTTGGAGATTTAGGGGCTGCTTATCTAGGGGGATTGACTCAGTTAAAGTTTTTAGATCTGGGTGGGAATAACCTCGGTGATTCAGGGGTTGCCCAGCTGGTAGGATTAACTCAGCTAAAATCGCTGACTCTGACATGGAATAACCTCGGAGATGCGGGAGCCGCTCATCTGGAAAAATTGACTCAATTAGAAACGCTGGATCTGGATAAGAACAACCTCGGAGATTTAGGGGCTGCTCATTTAGCACAGCTGACTCAGTTAAAATCACTGTATCTAACAGGGAGTAATCTCGGAGATTTAGGGGCTGCTCATTTATCGCGGCTGAGTCAGTTAGAAGTACTGGATCTGAAGGGAAACAGCCTCGGTCCAGTCGGAATCGCTGATCTGGAAAGACTGACTCAGTTAAAATTTCTGGACCTGAATGGAACCAATATTGATGCTGAATCGTTCTATGCTTTAAGAAAAGCTCTTGGGAGCTCTGTAGTGATTTATTATTGAGATAGATGTCCAGATTAACTTTTTTGGCCAGCTTGAGTCCGTAGTAAGGTAAACCCTATAAAACCTAAGATCAGCATTATTGGAATGATCATGATAGCGCTGATATAAGACTGCTTGTCATAGAGCTTGATCCCGTCTACAAGAGTCCCCGACCATTTCAAATCCATGATGGATCCCATGACCAAGTGAAAGAAGCTCCCTGCCAGCATGTTCATGCAGTTTGCAAATGATGTTGCAAGTCCAGTTAAGTGAGAAGGAACGACTTGGCTAGCTAGTCCAATTACGATCACTTGGTAGCAACAGAGGATACCCACAAAGCTCATGATGACCATCAATGCCTCTGAGGGTAGAGCATCTGATGCTAACAAGAGTAATCCAAAACACAAGGCCATGAGAAGACCACATAAAGCAGGTATTGTATAAAATGCTCGATACTTGTCTGCGAAAAATGACAATATTGGCCCACCCAATAACATGCCGCAATAAATCGACGAAGTGATGAGCGAAGCGTGGGACTTAGTGTATCCGTGCACTGTGGATAAATAAGAGATTCCCCAGACGTCCGCAAAACCTTCTAAAGGGCCCACCATGACTGCACCTGAAAGCGCAATCCATATTAAGCGATGATTAGAAAATAGTTCCCGAACTGATGTGGCGGCTGAGTTGGGTTTGTTCTGCAGAGATGATGAATCTTGTTTTGCTTGACTGAATTGAGGAAATGTTAGGTACACCACAACTGCAATGATCAAACAAATCCAAGCCAATAGAATCAGTACATGGGTCCAGCCCATTTGTTCAATCAAAAGTGTAATGGGTTTGCCACCGTAGAGCGCACCTAAGAGTCCCAGGGAAAAGCTCATCCCAACCATAGAGGTGAAGCGAGATTCTGGAAAAAACGTGCGAATGATCTTAGTTGTTCCTAAAAAGCCAGCCGCCGATCCAGCTCCAATCAAGAACCGCCCAAATACCACAAGTGACCACTGTGTTGAGTACACAAAAGAAAATATTCCAGCACTACAGACTAGGGCGCAAACTGAGATTACATTTCTAGGGCTATAACGATCTAACAGGATTCCTATAGGGATTTGCATCCCTGCATATCCAAAATAATAGGCAGCCGAAAGTATTCCAAAATCCATCGCATTGACTTTAAACTTAGTCATTATGTCAGACATAATTAACCCTGGAAATAGCCTCAAAATAAACTGAAAGGAGAAAAAAGAAGTAGCAATCAACCAGAGCAACCAAGACCGTTTACTTATTTTCATAAATATCATTGCTAATCATCAACCTACTGCCACACCCATTAAAATCAGTAGTATGTTTTACATTTGTTATGGAAACTTCTTTTAAGGCATGCATATCATGTGGTAGATTTCAATTACTCTACTTTCTAAAGAGTATCCACATTTTTCTATAGCTACTGTTCTCAGAGTGGTTGGAGAGGGTTTATGAAATTATATTTAGTCCACTGTGGTTTCTATGATGTCGATGTCTGCGATGGACTTTATGAAAGTCACGTTAATTTTTTTGTTTCTGCCGAATCCTTCGAAGACGCTCGAGCCAAAGCCAAACTGCTTCCAGAATTTCAAACCAAAGGGATGCATGTAGATGGTTTACAAGAGATTCAGGCCGTAGGAGGGTTCAGGATTCATCTGGAATTTGACGAGAACCTAAACTCGCAAACAAAAATGATGAGTTTCAAACATCGCGATCTCTCGCCAAAGCCCAATCTCAATTCTGGGTTGTAAACAGATGTCATTCGCTCCAAATTGAGTAGCAAACGTTTGTGTTTATCGAAATTTTTAAGGATTAAAATTGGTGCACCCAGAGAGACTCGAACTCCCAACCCTCAGATCCGAAGTCTGATGCTCTATCCAATTGAGCTATGGGTGCAACAAGGTTTGTATCTTTATCACTTTATTGCCAGGTTCTCAACTGGAACACAATCATAACAACGGTCTGATTGAAAAAGTTGAGGATGCTCAAGTTGAATCGTGGTGTGAATGATTCCAAATTTCTCCTGAAGCATTTGGTTGGCTATGGAGAGGACGGCATCATTATTTTTTGTAATCAGATGAACACAAAGGGCTAATCTTCCACTTGAAAGGGCCCATACGTGAAGATCATGGGTTTCTTCTACTCCTAGAATGGCATTGAGTTCTTTATGAATTGCTGAGGGGTCAATGTGTGTCGGAGTGGATTCCATCAGCACTCCAATGGCTTCTTTGATGAGACTCCAAGAGCTCACAAGCATGAGTATTGCAAAAACAATAGTGATAATAGGGTCAATAGGTTTCCAGTTGGTGTACCAAAGGACCACTCCAGCAATGATGGCAGCCACACTACCTAGTGAGTCTGATAAGAGATGAAGGTAAGCTGCACGGACATTTAAATTGCTGTTTCTTTTGGAGTGAAGTATCGCCATACTCCAGAGGTTTCCCATGAGTCCAATAGAGGCTACTACAAAGACAATCGGCCCTTTGACTTCCGGAGCAGATTGGATTCTATGAAAAGCTTCAAATACCAGTATTCCTGAAATCATCCAAATTAACAGTCCACTGATCAATGCTCCAAGAATTTCAGCACGGTGGTATCCAAAACTCATCGTTGGAGTTGTAGGCTTACGAGCCACCCAAATTGCAAATAAACTGAGAAGCATGGCTCCTACATCAGTGAGCATGTGCGCGGCATCAGAGATCAGCGCTAAGCTATTCGATAGCCATCCTCCTATTAATTCAACGATCATGAAGAGGATTGTGATTAAAATAGCGACTACAATAGCCTGAGGTGCGGAACGTTCCTTGGAGTGTATGTGACCATGGTCGGGACTTTGATGGATATGGCTCATTTCATTTTTCCTGTTTCCCCTGAGATCTTGAGCAGGAGTTCTGCTGTTTCTAGACAAGCAGCTGCTGCTTCTTTTCCCTTATTTTGAGCATTCTGCCTGCTTCGATCCAGGGCTTGCTCATCGTTGTAGGTTGTTAACAGGCCAAAGGCAAGGGGGGTTTGAGTACTCAGCATGGATTGCATCAAGCCTACTGTTGTGCCCAGACTAATGAACTCAAAATGAGCCGTATCTCCTTGAATCACACAACCGAGACAGATGATCCCTGAGTACTTTTGCGTCTTGACAAGAGCCTGAGCTACTAGGGGAATTTCAAATGCTCCAGGAACCCAGAACACATCTTCCTCAGAAATCCGTTGGTTTTTCCCCTGAAGATAATCCTGAGCCCCTTGAAGAAGTCCTGTTGTTACCTCAGGGTTAAATCGACTGATGACTATGGCTAATTTCATCATCACTCCAACCGTCCTTTTCCAAAACTGAGTAAGTGACCCAATTTTTCTTTCTTGGCATGAAGGTAAGATTGATTATGGACATTGGGAGGAATTTCGATAGGGACTTGCTCAACCATTGAAAGACCGTAACCTTCTAGGCCAATAATTTTTTTAGGATTATTAGTCAGTAATTTAATTTGAGATACCCCGAGATGTTTTAAGATTTGAGCTCCTAGTCCATAATGCCTGAGGTCTGCCTGAAACCCTAAGTGACGGTTGGCTTCGACTGTATCCATCCCTTCATCTTGGAGAGCATAGGCTCGGATTTTGTTAGCAAGTCCAATGCCTCGGCCTTCATGTTTTTTCATGTAAACTAAAATTCCACTAGGAGCACTTCCAATTTGTCGTAAAGAGGCATGCAATTGGGGGCCACAGTCACATCTCAAAGATCCTAGTGCATCTCCTGTGAGGCATTCTGAGTGCACTCGAACCAATACAGGATCTTGGATTTTTCCATGCACCAATGCAAGGTGTTCTGTGCCGTCGATGAGACTGCGAAATGCATAGAGTTCAAAATCTTCATCGGCAAATTCAGATGGAAATTTTGCCATAGCTACTTGCTCAATCAAGCACTCTTTCTCCATTCGTCTACCAATGACTTCTTTAATGCTTACAATCGGAAGTTGATGTTTCTCAGAAAATACTTTTAAGTCCTTAAGACGAGCCATGGTGCCGTCTTCTTTCATAATTTCACAAATCACAGATGCCGGAGTGAGGCCTGCCATTTTAACTAGATCAATGGATCCTTCTGTGTGACCGGCACGAATGAGGACCCCTCCGGGTTGAGCTCGCAAAGGAAATATATGCCCTGGAGAAATGAGATTTTGAGCTCCTTGGTGGAGGTCTGCTGCGACTCGAATAGTTTGAGCGCGATCTTGCGCTGAGATTCCAGTGGTGACACCGTGTTTAGCTTCAATAGAAACTGTAAAAGCTGTTCCTTTGGGGGAGCGATTGTTTGCAGTCATCATGGGGAGTTGCAGTTCTTCAATCCGAGAAGCTTCTAAGGGAAGACAAATCAGTCCACGGCCATGGGTTGCCATAAAGTTAATAGCCTCTGCGGTCACATGATCTGCTGCAAGAACTAAATCCCCTTCGTTTTCACGGTCTTCGTCATCCACAAGAATGATCATTTTCCCTGTTTTAAGGTATTCAAGAGCAAGGTTTAAGGATGACACAATTTCTCCACGTATTTAGCTAGAACATCAATCTCAATATTGACCTTTTCTTGAGGCTTAAGCACAGAGAGATTTGTACACTCTCTTGTATGAGGAATCATTGTGACTTCAATCAAAGGATTCATTTTTGGATCTAAGCATTGAATTGAATTGATTGTTAAACTTACTCCATTTAATGCGATTGATCCTTTTTCAACACAGTATCGAGCAAGAAGAGAGGGGATTTCAAAGCGAAGTTTTTGGCTCCCTGACTGAGGGATTGCCTCTAAAAAGATTGCTATTCCGTCAACATGACCTTGAACCAGATGACCTGAAAGTCGAGTTTGCAAAGTCACGGCTCTTTCAAGATTAAGAAGAGAGCCAAGGCGTAACTCATTGAAATTACTTCGATCTAAGGTCTCTGAACTCACGAAAAAGAAAGCCGTTGCTTGTGGAGTCAGTTCTGTCAAGGTCAGACAGACTCCATTAACGGCCACACTTTCTCCTAAAACCAGATCCGGATACTGAGTCGTAATTTCAATTTTGAGAGAGCCTTCCATTGGATGAAGGCTTACCACAGATGATTTTTGATCAATAATTCCAGTAAACACAACTGCCCTTTCAAAAGGAAACAGTCTATCATAATTGAGTCGATCAAGCTATCTTGGAGGCAGGTATCTAGCGATTCTCGGCGAAAGGGGATGAGTGAGTTTCTCATGAACTAGCCCGCTTCAGACGATCCCGGATAGCATGCCCAAGTCCATGCAGATAAACACAAGGTTCTGAATAAATCACAGCTACATCAGAGCTATCGAGTTTTCTCATCTGAGAGAAAAGCTGGTGGGCAGCTTCTTCGACTTGGTTCGATGGGCTGAGAGTTTCAGCTATTACAGGGCGATGAATAGCCTGACTCAAGTGGGAGCTCAAGAATTGAGAGTTTCCTTTCATCAGGAGAAGTCCAACGGCGTGGGGAGATTGGAAGTGCTTGAGCTGTGATTGAATTTCTTCGATATTCTGAGTGGTTAGGTCTAAGACTGAAGTAGGAAGGAGTTTCAAGGTTTTCTTTGGGCTGTAATGGCTTTCAAGCATTCCTGGAGACAGAATCGATTTTTGTGAAGGAATAAGAATATTTTGTTGCAAGACTTTTTCAATAGATTCAATCGGAGTACCCCCCGGCCTAAAAACACAAAGATCTTGCTCTTCATTAAACCCAATAATAGTGGATTCAACTCCGATCTCACAGGGTCCACCATCTAAAATCCATAAGATTCGTCCATCGAGTTCTTCTAATACAGCTTCTGGAGTAGTAGGACTAATTCTACCAAACCGATTTGCACTCGGAGCTGCCAAAGGGCATCCTGCTGCTGAAATGAGAGCTTGAGCCACCGGATGTTGTGGCATTCTCAATGCAACCGTGCTGAGCCCGCTGGTTGCCAAATCAGGTACATCTGGGTGTTTAGGTAAAATCAGGGTAAGTGGACCTGGCCAAAATTGATCGATCAAAAGATCAATTCGATCTCTCATTGAGGGTAATATCTGGGCTGAGTCAATGAGGGAAAGTTCTGATAATCTTTGAGTACCTTTTGTGCCAGAAGACTTATCAATATGAATAATAAGAGGGTCAAACTTGGGACGATCTTTTGTATTAAAAATACGGCTTAAAGCAGTGGGAGACCAGGCATTCCCAGCTAGCCCGTATACAGTTTCAGTTGGCATTCCAACCACATTGTCTTGTTGAATGGCGTGAGCTGCTCTGGCGATATTTTTAGGGCTAGGAGGTAAAATTTGAGTTTTCATTGGAGGAACTCCATTGTGAATGAATCCAGGCTTGAAGGGGTTTCCAAACCTCTTCCATTCTCATTCCTCGAGATCCTTTAATGAGCACAAAATCTCCGTGTCTAAGATGGATTTTTAGATGGTTCACGATTTCACCATGAGTTTTATAATGGACATGAGACCCTTTGAAGTTTCTATTTTTAAATTCGTTTTCTAATTCATTCATTCTTGGGCCCAATAAAAGGGCATGATCGAAACCGAGTCGGATGATCGAGTCAGCCAATTCTCGATGAAATTGTGCTTCCATAGGACCTAGCTCCAACATATCGGCTAAGCATACCCAAGTTTTCTTAGCTGGAGTGGATTGTTGAGCAAGCTGAAAAAGAAGTTCAAACGCTGCTTCCATGGATTTAGGCTGAGCATTGTAATAATCGCAAATGACTACAGTTGATTCAGGGAATTGGTAGATTTCAGAACGGCCTGGAGCTCCTTGAAACTGATCAAGACCTTTGAGGATTTCATGGGTTGTGAGTCCTAGTCCAATGGAGATAGAGATCGCGGCTAAAAGATTCATTGCATTGTGTTTTCCAGGTAAAAGGAGGGGAAACGCAAAATAGTCGAGATCCATTCCATGAACAAAAAGGGTCTTATTGTCTTTACTGAGTTCACCTAATAAGGTGTTTTTAGAGAAATCTTGGTTTTTAGGATCTAATGTGAAGAAGATTGTTTTTTTGCTTTGAGGGTTACTGTTCAGGTCGCTTTGAAGGCTGACTGCATAAGATTTGATCCAGGGGTCGTCAAGATTGAGGGCAATAAGTCCTCCTTTTTGTGTAACAAAAGTTAAAGCTTTACTTTCTTCTGCAGCTACGGTTGGAAGGTCAATCAATTTTTCTAAATGTTCGGGGCCAATGCAAGTGAGAAATGCAGCTGTAGGTTGGACGAGGGACAGGTGCTGTTGCATGGATCCAATTTCATCAATTCCAATTTCAATGACAGCAATTTCATTTTCTTCATTCATTTTCAGTAAAGTCATCGGGATTCCAAGATACCCATTTTGGCTGCTATGAGTTTTTAAGACATTTTGCCATTTACCTAATAAAATAGCAGAAAGAATTTCTTTGGCTGTTGTTTTTCCGGCACTTCCTGCTACTGCAACGATGGGGATTTGAAATTGCTTGCGCCAAGCTCCTGCAATCTTCCGGTAAGCGTCCAGAGGGTTTGCTACTTCAAATCCATAGCAAGAGGGTTCTTTTAAAGCATGAAGAACAGAGTTTTTTAAAGGTTTACCTTTTTGATAAATAACTCCTCGAGCTCCTTGAAAGATTGCGCTTTCAATAAAATCATGACCATCCCATTGGTCTCCCTGAAGAGCTACAAATAAAGACCCTGGGGTTACTTGTCTAGAATCTGTGGTGATCTGATTGAAGATGAATGAAGTTCTTGGGAAGATAAACTCAGAGGGTTTTAGAGATTGTCTAATAAAATCAAGGCTCAATAAACAAAAAGGACATTCAGGCTTCATAAAGATATCTAAGCTCACCTTATCATGATCTTCACGTTCCAAATGACATTTTCTCGAGCACTGACTACGAAAGTAATGACGAGTTGTGTTATGAAAATCGTTTCAACTTTTACCGTCAAAATCCCGATAGTGGAGCTGAAGGAAATAAATTTGAAAAGAAAGAAATCTTTTTTTATCTCAGGACTTCAGTTTGGAACCTTCCTTGCTGTTGCATCGATGATAACAGGGGGCTTCAGTATTTTTCACTATCGTCAAGGGATAGAAAATGAAAACCAGAAGTATCTGAAAGAGCTGGTTTCTGAATCAAACTCAAATTTAGCTTATCAATATCAGGCTGAAATTGACCGTTTGATCAGAAAAATGGTCGTTCTAGGGGTCATGGAGTTGCATCCTCTAGTATTTTCTGCTGCTGCTGATGGAAAAACAAATGCTAACCCGTCTTATTCAGAACAGATTGAGACTGATTCTGACGTTTTGGATGTATCTCTTTGGAAAAAAGGAGAGCAATCCAATTCATTTGATCTAAAGCCAGTACCGAAAAGAATTTATAGTGCTATGAATTCAAAGTATCGGGATATTTTTCCGGATTTGTCTCAGCAAGTTCAACTTGCAGAAGTGGCTGAGAAAAATCAGTTTGCTTCTGTGTTTGAAGGAAATCCTTTAATTTTTTTATCTTCAATTAATTTAGGTAAAATTAATTTTGCTTGTTTAGTAGTTCCCTTGGGAGCTGGAGCTTTTCATGAAATTTTAGTAGCTCATTTCCGTTTAGGTAAGCTCCAAAATGAATTTATGGAAAACTCAAGGGCCTCTGGTTTTTTAGTCGATCGAAATGGAAACATCCTTGCTCAGACAGGGAGTAGTCCTCTCAGTAGTGCGAAAAAATTCTCTTATAACCCCTTGTTTCAGGCTATGCGTGCTTCAAATCAACTTACTGGTCAATTATCCTTTATTAATGAAACGGGGAAGTCATTAATGGGAGCTTTTAGTCGGATTCAGGTAGGTCAGTTGAGTGTTCTAACCACTCTACCTAACACTGGACCTAGTGAAGTAGCTCAGCAAATGACGTCTCAAATGATGTATTTTCTCATAATGGCTTTTGTTTTCTTTTTCGTATTTGGATATTGGGTGATTTGGATAAGCTCCAAATTGTTTGGACGAGATCAGGAATTATCTCTACCGTCACAAAATTCTTTGAGTGGAGAAGATGATCAAGGAATAGAATTGAATCGGCAGTCGTTAAAAAGTGGCTCTTTTACAATTCTTTATTGCACCTTGAGGCAACTCAATCAGCTTCTAGTGAAAACAGCTGCTGAAGATTCGATTGAGGTGATCAATGATTATTTTACGAGTGCAGCTTCCTTAGTTAAGGAGTTTGGAGGCATTTTTGATCGAGTGTCAGAAAAATCGTTTGTAGGAGTTTGGGGATTATTATCTTCAGATGAATCGAATCGATGGCATTCTGTTTTGTGTGCTCTTAAATTAAGAAGTCATTTTTTTAATTTGAATGAAATTCGGAAAATAGATCAGCTCATGCAGCTTTCTTTTGGGTTGAGTGTGCATGAAGGCCCAGGATTAGTAGCTCGTTTAGGTCCAGTGAAGCATCAGCGCTACAGTATAGCAGGGGATGTCTTGAATTGTGCTAAGGCTTTGAATCGTTTGACAGTTACTATGAGACTGGATCTTTTAGTTTCTCAGATTGTCTGGAAAAAAGCCGAAGGAAAGTTGATTGGAGATCCTCAAGGTCAGGTCAAGCTGACTTACGATACTGAACTTACAGATGTTTATAGTGTTTCTGGTTATCGAAATGAACAAGGTGAAGTGGTTATGGTTGAAGTGCCCTATGAACCTGTCCAATTCGCAGCTCATGAGGGTCGTGAGGGAGTGTCACCTGAGGTCGTGATGAGTTCTGCACCTAAACCCATTCGTTGGTTTGTAAATAATGGTTCTCAAGTTGTGGGGCCAATGTCAGAAAATGAAATCGCCTTTCGTTTATTCTCACAAGAATTAGATTTTGACTGTGAGTGTTGGGATGAAGCAACTGGACAAATCAATCGAATTCAGGATGCCAAGATTTTTACAGGAGATTCGGATCCATCGGGAGTTTTTTTATGGATATACGATGGTGAAACGATCCATGGACCCATTTCAAAAGTGTTTATTCGATCGGCTTTGCGAACTGGGGCGATTCAATCCAGTGTTTTTATCTGTGAAGGGAGTACCGTTAATGGGTGGAAAAAGCTTGAAAGTTGGCTTTCTACAGAGGTTTCCCAACAACTCGAAGCTAAATCTGAGACAGACCTGTCTCAGAAGGTAGATCCAAAGAAAATGGCTGCCTCAACTGAGAAAGCTTAATAAGATCCGGATAAAACACTTGATTCATCAAAATTTTTGTAGCGATTTGACCCAAAAGCCTGGATCTCCAATGGCAAGTGTGAGCAATGGCTAAACCTCGAATGAGACTTCCCTCAGGGGTTGGTTCGAGTTCAATAGTCCATTCTAAGTGATCAAAAATTCGACTGATACGACCGGAAGAATCTTTTAAAAGCGTGAGAGTCAATTTTTTTGCAGGAATATATTCTTTCACTTGGAGGGTCATTTTAAACTGTTTTTTAGCTCCTTTCTTGGGATCTATAGCAAGTGAGATGGTTGATCCAGGTTGGATTTGCTGAGTTTTTGAGGGATGAATCATTTCTGCTTGTTTGAGTGAGTGAAACCATTGAGGCCATCGGGATATGGATTCAATATTTCTTTCGAGACGATCAGGGGTGAGTTGGGAAGGAATGACTCGGAGAAACTGTAGCTCACAGTTAGAGCTATTGGCACAAAAAAACAAATAAAAAAATAGAAAAAGGGTTCCCATACTGGTAGTTGAAATAAAAAAGTTTTTTTTCGAGTTGAAAATTTTCTTCATAGATCAGCTTTTATCCTGACCAAGAAAGAACTGCAGCCGATTTTTTCGAGAAATGAGATATCATGAGACCTCAAGGTGAATTTCAACCCCAGATTTTGGAGACCAACTCTCGTTGGATTGTGGTTTCAAAACCATCGGGGATGCTCACCATTCCAGGAAGAGATTCTTTAGTTAAAAATCCTATGGCTCAAGAAGATTTAAAAATTTTATCAGTTTGGCTAAAAAATAAGTTTAAATCAGTCTGGGTTGTTCATCGGCTCGATCGAGAGACCAGTGGAGTGCTCTTGTTTGCTCGAACTCAGGCTGATCATCGTACTGCAGCTATATGGTTTCAAAAAAGGCAAGTTAAAAAAGTCTATCATTGTTTAGCAAGTGGAGTGCCTCTAGTTCCGATCATGAAAGTCAACCGGCTCATTCAAGGAGTTCCTTCAGTTTCTCAAGTGGAGGTCAGGGAAAGATATCAAGAAGGATTTTTTGCTAGGGTGACTCCGAGAACAGGGCGTCGTCATCAGATTCGAATTCATCTTGCCTCAAGTGGATACCCCATTTGGGGAGATTCTTATTATGGGGGAGTGCGTGAAGTTTCTTTTTCAAATGAGAGTTTAACCGTCGATCGAGTGGCTCTTCATGCTTCAACTTTAGAGCTTCCTACGGGGGAGAAATTTGAAGCTTCGTTTCCTGGAGATTTTAGTTTTTGGTTAGATGAACTGAGAAATAAGGGGTCTCGTGTTTGATTTAGAGCGAGCTTGGAGGTGGAGAGAAGCAACAGGCTGGTTTGAAAAAACTCAGGTTCTTCGAGTGTTTCATGGCCCCGGTGAAGGGACAGGAGGTCTTCAAAAAATTGCCGTGGATCGATTTGGAGATTATTATTGGATGACTCAGTGGGAGAGGGATTTTTCTCCTGAATTGAGCTCTATTGTTCAGTTTTTTCAAAGTAAGGGTGCTCTTTGCATGGTTGGGGTGAAGCGGCCACGTCATGGAATTGCGAGTGAGGCTCAGGTTTTATTTGGAAGCCCACCGTTAGATGGATTTCCTGTTGAGGAGGGGGCATGTCAGTATTGGATTCAATTTCAGAAAACAAGGCATCCAGGATTATTTTTGGATCATGAGCCCCTTCGTGACTGGCTTTTTAAAAGGGTGCGTGGGCTCAGAATTTTAAATACTTTTGCTTATACCGGAAGCCTTTCTGTTTCTGCTGCTCAGGGAGGCGCAAAGCAAGTGATTACTTTAGATCTTTCGAGATCAGCAATAGAATGGTCTAAGAAAAATTTTAGTCTAAATAGACTAGATCTTCAAAAACATCAATGGATTGTCGGTGATGTTTTTGAATGGTTGTGTCGGTTAAAACGGTCAAAGGAGATTTTTGATTGTATTATTCTAGATCCTCCCTCCTTCTCTCGAGGAAAGGAAGGGAGATTTTCAACTGCTCGGGATTTAGAAAAACTCCATCGTTTGGCTCTGGACGTGCTTTCAGCGGAGGGATACCTCATTACTTCTATTAATTCAGCTCAAGTTTCCTGGAGTCAGTATGAGTCAGCAATTTTGGCTGCGGCTCAAAATCAAATGGGATTTAAAGTGATTCAGTCAATAGAACTTCCTGAAACTTTCCCTACTTGTTTTGGGCAAGAGTCCACCCGTTATTTAAAAGGTTGGATTTTAAAGAGAACTTTTTAGTGGATTTTGATGGGTTTTGATAGGTCAGGAGGCAAGGGGTCTTCGAATTCAAGAAATTCAGAAGAAATGGGGTGAGGGAATCTGATTTTAAAAGAATGAAGAGCGATTCTTGAGAAGGAATTTTGGAGTGCCCCGTATTTACGATCTCCTAAAAGGGGGAAGCCTTCATGAGCAGCTTGAACTCGAATTTGATGAGACCTGCCTGTTTCTAAGGTCAGTTTGAGTAATGTGAGTTCCAGACCCTTCCAATTTCCATAGTTCATGGGGATGCCTGTCAAAGAGGCGGTTTTTCCTCCCCTTAAGACGACTTCAACAGTATTTGTGACTGAATTTTTATTTAATAGGTGGGTCCACTGGACGGGGGTAGATAAATTTCCAATGACCCAAGCGAGGTAACTTCTTGTTAGTTTTCCTTCTTGAAGTGCACAGGTCAGCCGTTGAGCTGATTTGGTTCTTTTGGCAACAACCATGACTCCTGAAGTATTACGATCCAGTCGATGGACAAGGCCAACATAAGAGCGACCCCAATAACTTCGAAGCCAGTCGACAAGGTTTGGATCTCCTCGAAATTCTCCCTGGCTAAGAAGTCCCGATGGTTTGGAGAGTACAATTAAGTGGTTGTCCTCAAAGAGGATTTTTGGGATTTTTGAGACTGATTTAATAAAGACAGTTGGCACGGCTTTCATCGTTGCTACCTAAAGATCGTCTTTGCTCACCCATTCCTGCAGTATCAAAACTGAAAGAGGGATACATACTGGCTGAAAGATAAGAGGGATCAATGTTTGGATCCTTGCAGTTGGGGGTTCCTGTTTTGTTAGTGACTTCACAGCTATGGTTTAGGCCGTGGAGATGTCCGAGTTCATGGAGGACAATCGACTCAAGATCTGGATTTTTTTGACCTTCTATAAAAAAGTTCTGATAGTTGATTTCCATGAGAGCCATGTAGATCGCTGGATAGGGCTGAGAAGAGATGCTACAAAAGCTAGTCAAGGCGATTGCACTGGCAGGATAGGCACTTGGCCACTGCCCCAATTTATAGATAACAACGTTTCCACTAAAGGATTTTCCTTGCACCAGGCCATGGTCACAAATAGGTCCTGATTGTGCTGGGTTTGTGGCAGTTGAAAGTCTGGGGTTGTCAGTTGTAGATCCATCTAAGGTTTTGATATTTTTACTTGCTGTAAAAAAATTGTTCCAAGTGCTCACAGCGTTGATCATAGAACTGATCTCATTGGATTGAAAGTCATTCTGATGAAATGCCATTGGAATAGGAGTGACTTGCCAGTGGCCTGAAACAGTGCCTGATTGGTCAGTTGGGACATTGCATGTAGTTATAACCTGGTTTTTCCCTGAGTCGGGAGTATAAAGAGCACAAGATACCCCACTCAAAAGTAAAAAGCTTAAGAGTGTGATCTGAATAAATGAAGCAATAAATATTGAAAAATTCATAACAATTTGTAATTATTGATTTTTTTAAAAACTTTTTGAGTTTTTTGATTTTAAAGACCTTAAGAAAAGGTATTAAAAAAGTCAATAACTGTCTATAATAGTACACTATTAGTTGAAAGATTGCAAATTCCTGGGGGAGGGGTCTTATTTTTGTTGTGGATGGAGGAAGACTTCTTTTTTCATGGTACGATTTAAAACTTGAGGGACGACTTGAGAGCTTAAGTATCCTTCTTGGTCAGTCCTTCGAATTGGGATTCTATATTGCTGGAGCTTAGAGAGAGTTTCAAAAGTAGGGTGTCCATAGGGATTTTTGACTCCTACCGAGATCCAGGCTTCTGTAGGTCGAATTTTATTTAAAAATAAAGCTGAACTTGAAAAACGTGATCCATGGTGGCTTACTTTTAAAATTCTTCGGCTATGATTTTGAATTGAAAAAGACGGGTAAGATTGGATTTGAGCTTGTACCCATTTTGCAATTCGAGGCTCTTCTTTCGCATTTGCATCTCCTGCTGACAGGTAAAAGCCGCCCGATTGAAGTGGAATCCAGATGACTCCCATATTCTCGTTTTGATGTTGATGAGAAGACCGTGAAGATAGAGGCTGAATCGCGAAGTGCGGAAATGGGATGCATGATGAATTCCAGTCTTGAAGGAATAGGCCGAAGGCAGCTAATCTTTTTTGAAAAATTTTCCCTCTCTCCGAGTTGATCTCTCGGCGTGGGGTGGCAATGCAACCGATAGGGATGATTCGAATGAGGTGAAGAAGTCCTCCTGAATGGTCTTCGTCAAGATGAGTTAATCCTACCCAAGAGATCTTGTAAATCCTTCTTTCAGAAAGAAGTTGAAGCCATTGGTCAGCAGACAAAGTTTTTGCAGAGCCTGTGTCGATCAGTCCCACTTGATTTTGAAGATCCTTGACCAGGGCTGAATCCCCTTGGCCCACATCTAATTGCTCAATTTGAGAAGCCAGAAGTGGCGTCTTTGAAATTTTTAAGTTGCTGGGTGTGAAGCGTAGGGCGAGGAGTAATAAAAGGATGACTATCATAGCTACTACTCGATATTTTTTGATCCGAGAAGTCTCCCAGAGTCGTCTTGAATTTTGAATTCCAGGGTCTAACCCTAGCAATCTTCCTGGGAATAATCCCAGAAATAAACCTATAAATAAAGAAGACATGAAAAAAGCAGGAAGAAGGACTGAGGGATGAACAGACCATACGTTTCCGGGTAATAAGGTCAGTTGAGATAGTTTTTCTAGAAAGAGATACGCTGTGCTTGATACGAAGCCACACAAAGCTTGAGCAAGAGATGAAAAACCCAGTGCATCCAAAGCCAGACTGATGAGGATCAGTGGATAGACAGAAAGGCAAAAAAAGGGGAGAGTCAAGAGACTTACAAGTGGAGTAGCAACTGAAACTAGGCCTGTGTGCCAAATATCCCAAACAGCAACAGGCAACCACGACCCCACTGCTAATCCCAGATGAGCATAAGAAAAGCAATCCCGCCAAAGTAGACCTCCCCCTACTGCTAAAGCGTATACCCAACGGCCCGTATAAAGATGAGGGGTTTCTCCTTGCCATCT